>NZ_JACHHD010000031.1 GCF_014202635.1 Faecalicoccus acidiformans | reverse complement strand
TTTTCTTGTATCGCTTTAAATTTAAGTGGGGGTCTCGAAAATCTCATCGCTCTTGATAGAATGGGTACGTTCGATTCTATCAGAAAGCGAGGTATCAATGGAAAAGTATATATTAAGATCATTGAATCTTACCCCAGAGGATGTGGAATCTATAGTTCCTATTTCATCAAAAAACGGCCACTCCGACTATTTGATCACATTAAAGATAAAAGATCATTTTTGTCCGAAATGCGGATGCCTGACCAACCGTGTTAAGGACTACCGTATCCAAAAAGTGAAAGCCAAGATCTTCAATGATGGATCAACCACCGTTTTTTATAAAAGTCGTCGGTACGTCTGTAAAGAATGTGGAAAGGCTTTTAAAGAAAGGACCACTCTTATCGGAGATAAAAAAACAATCTCCCAGAACACTGCCGCCAGTATTCTGGAAGATCTTAAACCATATAACTCCACCTTTTCATCGGTTGCCAGAAAATATAATGTCTCTGTCACTTCTGTTATGAATCTTTTTGACGGACATGTCCAGATACCACCTGGAACTGTTTCTGAGATCATGTGCTGGGATGAATTCTACTTCAGCCGACATCGTAAAAATAAGTATGCCTTCATCATGCTCAATTTCAAGAACAAAGCGATCATCGATATCCTGGAATCAAGAAGGACCCAGTTCCTCAGCGATTATTTTTTCCAAATTCCAACCAATCTAAGAAACAGGGTCAAGATTATTATAATCGATATGAATTCTACATACAGAGATATAGCGCACGCTTTTTTTAAAAATGCGACAGTCTGCGTGGATTCTTTTCATGTATCCCAGTATTTTAATGATGCTTTAAACAGGATCCGGAAGAAGGTGATGAATCGGTACACCAAAGACAAAAGATCAATAGAATACCGGTTATTGAAGCAGCGGCGAAAACTCTTATTTAAAAGATATTCACAACTGGAGTACGCGGAACCTAGATATGACCATGTGATGAAATATCATATTACGGAACGGGAGATCGTGAAGACTATACTAAATATTGATTCAAATTTGAAAAAAGCTTATGAGCTGAAAGAACAGTATTTTGATTTCAATCAGATCAC
>NZ_JACHHD010000030.1 GCF_014202635.1 Faecalicoccus acidiformans | reverse complement strand
GCCGGGTTTCTTGAATTCTTCACGATGTCTCGGGACCCCTCGAACAGCGGTATTTTTTCTGGTGCTCCATAAGATCCTGTTTCGTGTATAATCAAAATCAGAGAAACCTCTAGAGTTTCTTTTCAAGTCCTTTGGCTTTCTGTTAGATGATTCCATAGGACCGTTTGAAAGGCGCGCGTAGTATTCGGATTCTTCACGTGCGCTTTTTCTTTTTACCTTCACCTGGATGAAGGAATTGATGATCGGTGTTTTAAACCTTTCCAAAAACTTGGCAAAGTTACTGAAGATATATTGTTCAGACTTCGTATATTTGTCGATGAGCGCATTGATTGCCAGGTAGATCTGATCACTGTTCTCATATTCTGTATCATTGAATCGGATATAGTCTTCTTTCATCTCTCTGAGCTTTCTAAAGTTCTTGTCCAGATCCAGAAACATTTTCTCGATGGTGAAAGTATCGACATTCATTCCCAAAAGCTTGTGATAATACCGTCTGGTGGAATAGGTGATCTCATCCCGGTTCTTAAGAAGCACCCACCGATAGTTTTTCAGAAGAATGACCTCCTTGGAAGGCTTTATCTTTTTATGATCCTGGTTCGTATCGTGATTCTTTTGATTCCGTCTTTCTTCATCTCGCTTTTGATATTTCTTCATCACCTTGTTGATGTAGACCTGGAGTTGAGTGGTGATCAGGCGAACGACATGGAACGAATCCAGTATCGTGCAGGCGTTGGGAAAGTATTTTTCCGGCAGCTGCAGATAGGTCCTATATGCATCGCAGATCAATCCTTTGACATTCTTTCGTTCCTCATAAGGGATCTTCAGGAAATAATCTTCTAAAGTGGATCCCCAGCGATTATGCACGATGTCAATGATCTCTCCATTGGAAAAATCCATGATGACGAAAGCAAATCGATCTTTTTCACCGATATCCAGGAAGATCTCATCCACAGAAATGTATTCAGGAAGAGGAAGCCTGGGAAGATTGACATAGGCATTGAATATATCATGGACCTGGGTATCAGAGATATGGAACTGCCGTGCCACGTAGGCTGCAGACACAGAAAGATCCTTCATCATTTCAAGGATAAGAAGATGAACGATATTTGAAGAGTGAGAATACCTTTCCAGGAAGGCAAACTGATCGTTCAGATATAGGCCACAGTGTTTACAGTACCATTTTCTCTGCTTGACCATAAGAAAGAGTTTCATCGTATCCTGCATGATATGATGATTCACTTTTCTGGTATAGATACCTTTGGAATGCATGCGACACATACATTTGGGACAATAAACTGGTTCGAGTTTTTTGGAGATATGAACAAATTTAATATTATCGATGACTTCGATTCCTTCGATAACAATTGATCCGTCATTTTGTATATCCAGAAGAGATAGGATCTGCTCCTGATCAAAAGTATTGAAATCCATTACACTAACCTCCTAATCAAAGCAGGGAGCATAACGGAAATATTATATGCCAACAAGAAAAAAAGGGGTCAATTCACAGACCCCTAAAATGGTCCCCTAGATTGACCCCTAAATAGACCCCCAAATTGAAGACCCCTAATTATTTTGGATACCC
>NZ_JACHHD010000029.1 GCF_014202635.1 Faecalicoccus acidiformans | reverse complement strand
AGGCTCTGTCACAACAAATGGTTGATTTTTGACGAGAAATAGCGTATAACAATAGTAAGAAACAGTACCACCGAAGGAGGTAATTGGATATGCCTACTATCAAAGACGCATTAGATATTATCGGTAAGTTGACTGTCGCAGAGCAGGAAAGCCTTAAAACAATGCTTTTAAGTCCTGCCTTTGTAAAGTCTTTGAATATTGAAGATTTCGTAGCAAAGGAACGCTTTGCAAATGGTCGTGTATGCCCTCTTTGTGGCTGTATCCATGTGGTTCGCAATGGTCATCGTAAAGATGGCACACAGCGATATGTATGTAAGGATTGTGGCAAGTCCTTCGTGATTGCTACGAACTCCATTGTGTCTGGTACAAGAAAAGACTTGTCCGTGTGGGAGCAGTACATTGATTGTATGATGAATGGCTTATCCATTCGTAAGACTGCTGTTGCTTGTGGGATTCACAGAAACACCGCATTCCTTTGGAGACACAAGATTTTGGATGCACTTCAGAATATGGCAGACGATGTTACCCTTGACGGCATTATTGAGGCTGACGAAACTTTTTTCGCCATCTCGTACAAGGGCAATCATAGCAAGAGTAAGACATTTGCTATGCCACGCAAGGCTCATAAGCGTGGTCATTCTACACATATCAGAGGCTTGTCCCAAGAAAAGGTATGTGTTCCTTGTGCGGTTAATAGGAATGGCTTGTCTATCTCCAAGATTACGAATACTGGTAGAGTTTCTACAATAGATTTACATCATATTTATGATGGTAGGATTAAGACCAATTCCACTCTTGTTACGGACAAGATGAACTCCTATGTGAGATTTACAAATGCCAATGGCATTGACCTTGTGCAGTTAAAGACTGGCAAAGCCAAGAAAGGCATTTATAATATCCAACATATCAATAGCTACCATAGCCAGCTAAAGAGGTTTATGCGTGGCTTTAACGGTGTTTCTACCAAGTATCTGAACAACTATCTTGTGTGGAATAACCTTGTAAATTACGCCAAAGAAAGCGACATGGAGAAAAGGAACATCTTCTTAACTTTCGTTTTGGCAACATTGAAAACTGCTAAATGCAGAGATTTATCAAACAGACCAGCAGTTCCTCTGGTCGCCTAATTAGAATTTGTGGAGATGATAAGATGGTCAATATAACAGATGTAAAACAGATTCTTCAATTTGCAATAGATGCGGAGATTAAAGTCTTTCTTGATGGTGGCTGGGGTGTAGATGCTCTTCTTGGATATCAGTCAAGAGCCCATAATGATATTGACATTTTTGTAGAAAAGATCGATTATCAGAACTTTATAGAAATAATGAAAGCTAATGGCTTTTATGAGATTAAGATGGAATATACAACATTGAACCATACTGTATGGGAAGATTTGAAAAACAGAATTATTGATTTGCATTGTTTTGAATATACGGACGAAGGTGAAATTCTTTATGATGGGGATTGTTTTCCGGTAGAAACTTTTTCGGGTAAAGGAAGAATTGAGGAAATAGAGGTTTCCTGTATTGAACCATATAGTCAAGTAATGTTCCATCTGGGATACGAGTTTGATGAAAATGATGCACATGATGTGAAGTTATTGTGTGAGACACTTCATATCGAAATTCCAAATGAGTATAGATAACTGCAAATAACAGTTTGTAGGGGAGTTCTGATACTCCCCTATAAAAATGGCTATTTATCAACTGTTTGTTGTGACATAGCCTTT
>NZ_JACHHD010000028.1 GCF_014202635.1 Faecalicoccus acidiformans | reverse complement strand
TGAATATTTCGCCTATAATTAGGCCATGATTTCGCTGTGCGTGTACCACCGATTCGCATAAAATATACCAATTGATGGTCATTGAATATTTCGCATCCATGTACCACTATTTCGGCGAAAATATACCAGATAAAAAGATACCGGTTTTGAAACTGTCCGGTATCTTATTTTTGTGTTATCTGGTTCTCATGGATTGGGATCCCTCTATCTTGATGGTCACTGATTTAGATATAACACGATCCAATATCGCATCGGCCAAGGCGCCACCTCCTAATCTTTTATGCCATGAATCACTCGAGAATTGGGAACAGAATATTGTTCCTTTTGATCTGTATCTTCTTTCCGTGATTTCTAATATATATTGCTGTGCCACATCATTGGCAGGTATCAATAGCCATTCATCGATTATCAAAAGATCTACTTTCTCATATTTCTTTAATATCTTTTTGTAGTTTCCCTGTTCCTTTCCAAGTGTTAAATCAGTAATCAGATCCGGAAGTCGAATATACAATACTTTCCTGCCTTCCAGACAGGCACAGTTACCTAAAGCACATGCCAGATAACTTTTCCCTGTTCCCGTAGCTCCTATAATAATAATGTTTTTTCCTTCGGTTATGTATTGGTTGGTTGCCAGTTGCTCGATTAAGTTTCTGTTCAGTCTGCGATCTTCATAATATTTAATATCTTCTATGGACGCCACTTTATCTGAAAACTGAGCATTCTTGATCAATCGTTCTATCTGATGGTTATGACGACTGTCCACCTCTGCGTCTACCAAAAGAGTAAATCTTTGTTCAAAGGTGAGATCATTGATTCCGTTTATTTCACTTTGTTCCTTATAGGCTCTCAACATCCCTGGTAATCTTAATTGTGTTAATTTTTCAATCGTGTCTTTATTCATTGTTTGTTCCTCCATAATAATTGCTTCCTCTTAGGATGGCTCCTTCGTTATCTTCTATATCGGGCTCTTCCTTGTTATCTTGAATATGCTGAATGATTAATTTAATATTTCTGTAGCGGGGTGAATGGATCAGGGATAAAGCTTTTACACAAGCTTTTTCCAGCTTTTCCGGTGTATTTGAGTCTGCCAACTTCAATATGGACCGGCATCCATTGTATGCCTGCTGTTCAACTTTATAGGAGCCGAGCAGTCTTTGTATAACCGTTTCCGTATTGGAACCAATTTTCGATGCCCATCTTATAAAACGCGTTCCATTCCATTCGGATGCCATCTTATGATTAGGTGGCATATGATCCGGATTGGTCGAATACTGCCCGGTTCTTCCTTTCAATCTTGGGTGTGAACAGATTCTCTGATGATCGATATAGATCTCAATCAGATTTTTAGATACCCTTACGTTTGCTTTTTTGTGAATGTATTCATAGGGAACGGAATAATACATTTTCTCAATCGATACGTGGTAGTTGTACTGTACCGTTGCCTGCTTCCAATATCCGTATTCAAAAGGATCCTTAGGAAGTTCTCTTAGCTTTTCTTTTTCTTCTAAAAGAAACACTGTGATCCTGGACTCATCCCTTTTTTGAAACGGCCTGCTGTTGAAATCCTTTAACAGTTGCTTCACTTTTTCATTGGCTTCATAAACACTATGAAATGTTTCTTTTCTCAGACGAGCTAATATATCCGATGTCAGTTTCCCGACGCTCCCCTCAGCACTTGGCTTTCCTTTTGGTGTCCTTACAGCGGCAGGAATAATCGCTATGTCATAATAATCAGCCATTTCCTTGTATGAATCATTTAATACGATCTCTCCATTTTTAGGGTGTTTTGTTACTCCTGTCTTTAAATTGTCACAAACAAGCACAGGTGCTGTTCCACCGAAGTAATTAAACATATGAACATGAGCCATGATCCAGTTCTCTTGTTTCATATCCTCTGTTACCTCGGCATACACATATTGACTATAAGGCAAGGCCCCAACGAACAGATAAGCTTTATGAATCTCTCCGGTATATGGATCCTCAACAGTTAATGTCTGACCAGCCCAGTCAACTTCCATCTTCTCCCCAGGAGTATGTTCAAAATGCATTGTTGCCTTACTGACTTCTAAAAATCTATTAAATCGAACACAGAACTGCGTGTACTTGTAAGGGATTTTCCCAACAGTATCACAGTATTGGACATACTCTTCCCAGAGAAGTTTCTTTGTGACTCCTTTTTTCAAGAGTTCACGAGATAACGATTCAAAATCTGGTTCCAAATATAAAGAATTAGATAAGCTATCCGACTTTCGAAATAGAATTTCCTCAAGCTCTTGATCACTTAAAAACCGCACCTCCTTCCATGGAACGTTCAACGCTTTGAATGCGTCGATAGTTTTGATCACAGTCCCTCTTGATACATTGGTGAGGTCTGCAATCTGTCTCTGCGAAAATCCATTATCGAAATACCGCAGAATTTCCTTGTACCTTTTGACCATAATAAAAAAACTCCTTTCTATGTACAGGGCAGATATCAAGTATCTACGGCCTATATTATAGAAGGAGTTCATAATATATTCGAAGGCTACGCCACCTGGTACAATTTAGAGCGAAATGGTGGTCCATTTATTGCGAAACACTGGTTCAAATTAAAACGAAATGTTGGCTTTATCACAACGAAATAATCA
>NZ_JACHHD010000027.1:2411-5078 GCF_014202635.1 Faecalicoccus acidiformans | reverse complement strand
AAAAAAAGGACCCGGCAACGAGCTATGTTCGCAGGGGCAAGCCCAACTATCTTCGCCGCGGAAGTGCTTAACTTCTGAGTTCGGTATGAGTTCAGGTGGGTCCACTTCGCTATCGTCACCGGATCTTTTCTTTGAAGGATCGCTCCCTCAAAACTAAACAACATTCCAAAGACTCCCTGATTAAGTCCTCGACCGATTAGTACCGGTCAACTCCGTGTATCGCTACACTTCCATCTCCGGCCTATCTACCTTATCGTCTTTAAGGGGTCTTACTTCTCACGAATGGGAGATCTCATCTTGGAGTAGGTTTCGTGCTTAGATGCTTTCAGCGCTTATCCTTTCCCTACTTAGCTACCCAGCTATGCACTTGGCAGTACAACTGGTGCACCAGCGGTAGGTCCATCCCGGTCCTCTCGTACTAAGGACAGCTCTCCTCAGATCTCCTTCGCCCACAACAGATAGGGACCGAACTGTCTCACGACGTTCTGAACCCAGCTCGCGTACCGCTTTAATGGGCGGACAGCCCAACCCTTGGAACCGAATCCAGCTCCAGGATGCGATGAGCCGACATCGAGGTGCCAAACCTCGCCGTCGATGTGAACTCTTGGGCGAGATCAGCCTGTTATCCCCAGGGTAGCTTTTATCCGTTGAGCGACGGCCCTTCCATTCGGCACCGCCGGATCACTAATCCCGACTTTCGTCCCTGTTCGAGTTGTTGCTCTCACAGTCAAGCACGCTTCTGCATTTGCACTCGCCGATTGGTTTCCATCCAATCTGAGCGTACCTTTGGGCGCCTCCGTTACTCTTTGGGAGGCGACCGCCCCAGTCAAACTGCCCACCTGGCACTCTCCCCATCCCTGCTTCAAGGGACCAGGTTAGAACTCCGATCACACAAGAGTGGTATCCCAACGGCGACTCCTCGTATACTGGCGTACACGTCTCTTCGTCTCCCACCTATCCTGTACATGCATGACCAAAGTCCAATACCAAGCTACAGTAAAGCTCCATGGGGTCTTTCCGTCTAGTTGCGGGTAACCTGCATTTTCACAGGTACTAAGATTTCACCGAGCCTGCTGCCGAGACAGCGCCCAAATCGTTACACCTTTCGTGCGGGTCAGAACTTACCTGACAAGGAATTTCGCTACCTTAGGACCGTTATAGTTACGGCCGCCGTTCACCGGGGCTTCAACTCACTGCTTCATCTCGCGATTAACAGATCCTCTTAACCTTCCGGCACCGGGCAGGTGTCACCCCCTATACTTCGTCTTGCGACTTCGCAGAGAGCTGTGTTTTAGTTAAACAGTCGCTTGGGCCTCTTCACTGCGGCTCACTTCTCATGAGCGCTCCTTCTTGCGAACGTACGGAGCCATTTTGCCGAGTTCCTTGGCAACAGTTCTCTCGCTCACCTCGGGATACTCTCCCTGCCCACCTGTGTCGGTTTTGGTACGGGCCGCATATGCATATGCTTAGAAGCTTTTCTTGGAAGCCGGCCTCATATGCTTCGCTACTTGCCGAAACGTTCGCTTCCCTGTCACGTCTTCCCCTTTCGATGGCCGGATTTGCCTAACCATCAGGTACCTCGCTTCGCCCTCAATCCGTTAAGAGGGTCATACTAGCCGTCTCCGTCACTCCTTCGCTCCATATACGGGTGCAGGAATTTCCGCCTGCTTGCCATCCACTACGCCTCTCGGCCTCGCGTTAGGTCCCGACTTACCCAGGGCGGACGAACCTTCCCCTGGAATCCTTGGGCTTTCGGTGTGTAGGATTCTCACCTACATCTCGCTACTCACACCGGCATTCTCACTTCCATACAGTCCACCGTCCCTCCCGGTACGGCTTCTACCCGTATGCAACGCTCCCCTACCACTTAAACTAGGTTTAAATCCGCAGCTTCGGTATCAGGCTTAGCCCCGGTACATTTTCGGCGCAGGGTCACTCGACTAGTGAGCTGTTACGCACTCTTTGAAGGATGGCTGCTTCTGAGCCAACCTCCTAGTTGTCTGGGCATCCCCACATCCTTTTCCACTTAGCCTGCATTTCGGGACCTTAGCTGGCGGTCTGGGCTGTTTCCCTCTCGACCATGGACCTTATCACTCACGGTCTGACTGCCGCTACAGGATATCGGCATTCGGAGTTTGATTGTATTCAGTACCCCGGGATGGGGCCATCACACATTCAGTGCTCTACCTCCGATATCCTTTCCACGACGCTAGCCCTAAAGCTATTTCGGGGAGAACCAGCTATCTCCGGGTTCGATTGGAATTTCTCCCCTAGCCACAAGTCATCCGCCAACTTTTCAACGGTGGTCGGTTCGGTCCTCCATTGAGTTTCACCTCAACTTCAACCTGCTCATGGCTAGATCACCCGGTTTCGGGTCTGCAATGGCTTACTCTCGCCCTATTAAGACTCGCTTTCGCTTCGGCTCCGCGTTTTCCCGCTTAACCTCGCACTCCATCACAACTCGCCGGTTCATTCTACAAAAGGCACGCCATCACCCTTTGACGGGCTCTGACTTCTTGTAGGCATACGGTTTCAGGTTCTATTTCACTCCGCTCCCGCGGTTCTTTTCACCTTTCCCTCACGGTACTGGTCCACTATCGCTCACTCCCTGATATTTAGCCTTGGCAGATGGTCCTGCCTGCTTCCGACAAGATTCCTCGTGTCTCG
>NZ_JACHHD010000027.1:0-2321 GCF_014202635.1 Faecalicoccus acidiformans | reverse complement strand
CCTCGTGTCTCGCCGTACTCAGGATCCCGCTCGACTTCCCTCGGATTTCGGTTACGGGACTTGCACCCTCTTCGGTCACGCTTTCAATCGTGTTCTCCTATCCTCGTTCTTGTCTTCTCGCGGTCCTACAACCCCGACCCTAAGATCGGTTTGGGCTTCTTCCCTTTCGCTCGCCGCTACTCGGGAAATCACTTTTGTTTTCTTTTCCTCCGGGTACTTAGATGTTTCAGTTCCCCAGGTTCCTCTCCATGCACTATGTATTCATCCATGGATGACAGCCTATGACAGCTGCCGGGTTCCCCCATTCGGACACCGCCGGGTCTTCGCTTCCTTACAGCTCGCCGACGCTTTTCGCAGTTTGGCGCGTCCTTCTTCATTCGGGAGTGGCAAGGCATCCTCCGTACGCCCTTCCTTACTTAATCAGTGGTTCTCGTGTTTTCTTCGAGATGTTCACACTTCAAAGAACTGTTCTTAACTGTTTCTCGTTAAAAATCTTAGTCTACAACTTTCGTTTAGACCTTTTCTGTTATGTCTTCTTCATGTTGTTCAGTTTTCAAAGATCGATCCTGAGAGATTCCAAGATCCCTCAAAACTAAACAAGAAACTTCCCCTTCAAGGAACCTTTTTCTTACACTCTTTCTCCTTAGAAAGGAGGTGATCCATCCCCACGTTCCCGTAGGGATACCTTGTTACGACTTAACCCCAGTCATCGATCCTACCTTCGACGGTTCACTCCTTGCGGTTATGCCACCGGCTTCGGGTATTACCAACTCCCATGGTTTGACGGGCGGTGTGTACAAGGCCCGAGAACGTATTCACCGCGACATGCTGATTCGCGATTACTAGCGATTCCAACTTCATGAAGTCGGGTTGCAGACTTCAATCCGAACTGAGACGACCTTTCCGAGATTCGCTTGCCCTCACGGGTTCGCCGCTCTTTGTAGCCGCCATTGTAGTACGTGTGTAGCCCAGGCCATAAGGGGCATGATGATTTGACGTCATCCCCACCTTCCTCCGGTTTGTCACCGGCAGTCTGATATGAGTCCTCATCTTACTGTTAGTAACATATCACAAGGGTTGCGCTCGTTGCGGGACTTAACCCAACATCTCACGACACGAGCTGACGACAACCATGCACCACCTGTCTCCCGGGTAACCTCCGGCATATCTCTATGCCTTCGCCGGGGATGTCAAGGCCTGGTAAGGTTCTTCGCGTTGCTTCGAATTAAACCACATACTCCACCGCTTGTGCGGGCCCCCGTCAATTCCTTTGAGTTTCACACTTGCGTGCATACTCCCCAGGCGGAGAACTTATTGCGTTAACTGCAGCACTGAGTTATTCCCCCAACACTTAGTTCTCATCGTTTACGGCGTGGACTACTAGGGTATCTAATCCTATTTGCTCCCCACGCTTTCGTGCTTCAGTGTCAGTTACAGACCAGGCGACCGCCTTCGCCACTGGTGTTCTTCCATATATCTACGCATTTTACCGCTACACATGGAGTTCCATCGCCCTCTTCTGCACTCCAGCTCGCCAGTTTCCGGAGCCAACAGCGGTTGAGCCGCTGCCTTTTACTCCAGACTTAACGTGCCACCTACGCACCCTTTACGCCCAATCATTCCGGATAACGCTCGCCACCTACGTATTACCGCGGCTGCTGGCACGTAGTTAGCCGTGACTTTCTGGTAAGATACCATCAATCAGACATCATTCCCTATGTCTGCCCTTTTTCTCTTACAACAGAGCTTTACAGTCCGAAAACCGTCTTCACTCACGCGGCATTGCTCGTTCAGGGTTCCCCCCATTGACGAAAATTCCCTACTGCTGCCTCCCGTAGGAGTTTGGGCCGTGTCTCAGTCCCAATGTGGCCGTTCGCCCTCTCAGGCCGGCTATGCATCGTCGCCTTGGTGCGCCGTTACCCCACCAACTAGCTAATGCACCGCAGGTCCATCCATGTTCAGAGCCGTAGCTCCTTTAATAAGAGGTCCATGCGGTCCTCTTACCTATCCGGTTTTAGTCTCCGTTTCCAGAGATTATCCCGGGCACATGGGCAGGTTCCCTACGTGTTACTCACCCGTTCGCCACTGACTTCCAGAAAGCAAGCTTCCCTTCCGTCCGTTCGACTTGCATGTATTAGGCATGCCGCCAGCGTTCATCCTGAGCCAGGATCAAACTCTCCATTTGATTTAGCTCTCAGATGTCCTCTGACATCTTTCTTTTTTCCTTGAATTGACGTTCCTTCTTGGTTTCGTTTCTTGTTCAGTTTTCAAAGATCTCTCACGCCGCTTCCCGCGCCGTGCTCAGTTATATTACCAAATCT
>NZ_JACHHD010000026.1 GCF_014202635.1 Faecalicoccus acidiformans | reverse complement strand
TCAATTTAGGGGTCTGGAAACAACTTCAAGAAACATCAGCCCCCTAGATTGTCCCCTAAATTCCGGACGGAAACCCCTAAATTATTTGGTTACCCTATTTAACATTTTTCTGTATTTTTGGATTGTCCTACGAGCAACCTGGAATCCCATTTTGTTTATAAGTTCAGCCAGTTTTTGATCGCTATATGGAGATTCTCTGTTTTCGTTTTTTATGATTGTTTTTAGATGAGTTAGAATTGTATTTTCTGAATACGCATTTCCTGATTTGCCTGGAAAAAATGACTTAAGAGGATATATACTGTTTCCAAATTCAAGGTATTTATGAGAGATGCAACGTGAAATGGTAGATTCGTGTAATTGTAATGTGTCTGCCGCATCTTTCATCATAAGTGGCTGTATATTGCCATAGTTTTTAAAAAACGAATATTGGTTTTGGATAATATATTCAGATAAACGAATTAAAGTGTTATTGCGTAATGTAACAGATTCTATCAATCTTTTGGCTTCTTTTTGAAGCGGTTTGATGTATTGTTGTAAATCTTTATTGTTAACATATTGTGTATTTAATCGAATTTGCGTTGTCTGAGTTGTTTTGATAACAAAATCTCCATCGATTATTTCAATCTTTATATCGGGATGGATATAGTTTGTCTTATTCGCAAAAGAGGAACCAGGCTTTGGATTACATTCGGTTATGATTTTCAATGCTTCATTGATTTCAACTTGCGTACATCTTGTTTGCTGTTGAATGGCTTTGAAACTTCCATCAAGCAATTCTCGGTAATGATTTTTGATTATGGCAAAACTAAGAGAGTTTTCATATCCTTTGGTTTTGAGTTGTGTAAGCAATGATTCTTTAATCGAAGTACAGAAACATCCAACTGGTTCAAAAGTATTCAGTAATTCAATTGTTTTGTTTATCTCCTGTGTTGTTTTATTTGTGATATTGGAAATTTCCTCTTTTGACAAAGTTAAGAAACCATTATCATCTATTGAATAAATCAAAAATTCACCAAGGTCAATATCAATGGATTCAGGATATGTATGTAATTGCCAAAGAAAATTTTGTTCTAATGTTTCTTCTTGAATCTGGTAGTTTATCAATAAGTCATAGTCAATCTGCTTTTTCTCTTGGTATGGTGAATCATCAATAATATCGATTGCTGGATTGGACTCAACTGCTTTTTGAAGTGTGTTTTCTAATTCCTCAACATTCATTTGAAGAATGCGTAAGGACATCTGTTGCATTTGTGACAAACGTTGTTTTTGATTTTGTGTTTGATTTTGATATTTATTGAGTTTGAGTTCCATAAAATATCTCCTCTACAGAAAAATCATAGTTATGTATCCAACTTCTGCATCAGTTATTGGTGTAATATCAGATGGCAAGTTTTTGATTATTGCTTGACGCACCAAAGAGAATAGTTGACTATGCTTGCTTTGAATATCATCCAAATCGGCACATTCCGTTACAGGGTCATTATCGATCAATCGTTCTATACAAAATGCATAGTGTATAAGAAATCTGGCTGTCTGATTCACTGAAATGTGTATCTGCAATGATTCTTCTATATCCTCTAGCGTTTGAAGAGTGCACGTTAAAATCTTTTCTTTATAAGCTTTGTCGATATTTTCAGATATAAATTGTGTGGCAAGTTGTTTGACTTCATCTAGGCTTTCTATCTGATCTGGTTTTTCATATTCAACCATTTTCCCCTTTTTCTTACATACTAAATCTTGCAGTAGCTTTTCTCCGTCTCCAAAAAGTAAACGTTCGATTCCAATAAAAGGTATTTCTTTTTGGATAGAAGAAATATTGTTGAAGTGAGGATTGACGGTTCCTATAATGGCAATGACATTCTTGTGCGTGAGTATATAAGAAAGATCATCTTCAGAACCATAGCTTAAAATCTCAACATCACGGATGTTATTTTTATCTAAGAAGTCTTTTAAGTAACAGGCGAGTCGTTCTGCTGTTCCTTCACCGGTTAGACAACTGGTAACAATTACTTTTTTTTCTTTGTCGTAGTCTGAACGAATGTTGTAGCTTTCCGTAATCTTTGTCATGATTTCATAAGCTTTTTTTTCATCATATTTGGCAAGCTTACAAGCATCTAAAACAATAAGAGTAGAAGCCATATCAATCGAATAAACTTGAGCTTGATAGTTAGACCGAATGAAGTCTTTTAAAGATTTTAAAGATCCCATATCAATAATGAGGAGAATATCTGAATCTTTTTTGAAATTAAATTTATTCAGAATTTCTGCCTCAATTTGTTTCAATGTATGATCTAATGGCATATCAATCGCATGGATATGGGGATAATTAATCAACTGAATGGCTACGTTGACTAAACTGGTGGCTGTAGACTCACCATGGCAGATGACTAAAATCTCTGTGAATTCTGTTTTATCTTGTTTATATTGATCAAGTATGCAGTAGGCAATCAAACAATTTAAATCGTTTATATATATTTCATGGTTATTTGCAATTTCATGCAACTCTTTAGAAATAATCAAAAAGAAATGATCACTCGCAGATAATGTTCTTTTTGGGGATTGAATGTCACTTTCTGTAACAGGATTCTTTTTCAGCCATATAAAATACTTTTCTAATATTTTGATTGAATCTTGTGATAAAGATATATCTTCATTTACCTCCAAACGATATTTTAAAGATGACATTTCATGATGTAGTTTCTCATCAAATGGATAATCTTCATGTTCTAACTCTTTAATAAACCCATGTATATCGTTTTTAAACAGCTTTTTAATTTCCTCAAAAGTTAGACCATTATCGTAATAACTATTGAATATGTTCTCGATTTCAGAGGAATATGCACTAGAAAGACTAGAGTGTAATTTATCTTGACTTTGATGGAAGAACATAATTTCGTCTTCTGGGAACATTTCAATCAAAAGTTTATTATCTACGGAATCATTTAGATATTCAATTTGGATCTCTTTAGGTAAATGAATAATATAAATACGAATTAAATCATCAATCTTGTTTGAAGATAAATAGTTTAAAAAGGCATTGGCACATACAAGACGGATCGTGTTTTTCAATCCACCGATATTACCTGTGAAATTGTGTGCCATTAAGGCAACGATGCATTGAGAGCGAACAAGTAAAGAAATACCCAAGTGTGTTGCCTCCAGTTGAAAATAATATTTGATCAACTCATATTTCTCTTGTATAGGTCTTTGTACAAGTGATGGAAGCATTATTTGTGAAGGGAATCGTCGCAAAAAAGTTGTCAACATTGTCTTTTGAGGATCTTCAGATGTAGCTGCTATGATTCTCTCCTGCGCATAGACTGGGTGTACAGAATCTCCCAAGCGAAAAAAATAACCCTTATCAATAAACAGGAATAACATTTCTTGCCCCTCTGGAGGGAGGCGATGTACTTCATCTAAAAACAGTACACCGCCATTACTTTTTGAGATAATTCCTTCATAATCAGCATCTGCTCCTGTAAATGAACCTTTGACATGGCCAAATAGTTGAGATAGTAAGAGCTGAGGATTGCTGGCATAATCAGCACAGTTAAATATGGTAAATGGAGCTTCGTGAGGTATTATGTTTTTTTCAATACAAAAGGCATACATTCTTTCAGCCAAAAAGCTTTTGCCAGACCCAGATGGACCGCTAATTATGGTGTTTAATCCATTTGGCGGATAAATCATAGAAGCTTTAGCGATTTCAATGGATTTTTTTAGGCTTCCGTTAAACCCAATGACTATTGAAAATGCAGATTCGTTTCTTTTTTGAGCCCAATAGCGAACAGGTCTTCCATTCGTTTTGTTAAGAAGACCTTCTCTACATAATTCATTTAAATCACTACTGACATTATGACGCTGCAAATTCATTTGATTTGCGATATCTAATGTGGTTAACCCCATATCTTCTGAAAAAATGCGTTGATCTTTTAAAAAATTGTAGATTTTTTCTTTACGTCCCATAGAATTACCTTTTGTTTAGAGAGCAAATGATTGAAAAATGAATACCAGATATATTTTGATAATACTTTTATAATACCTCAAAATGTTTTAAGTGTGTAATAATCTGATTTTCCTGTTCCTCTGTCGGCATTAGGAAGGGTTTATGACATACCCCAATGTCCATTCCTCTTAGTTTTAGAATTGTTTTTAATTTTGGAATAGTGGAAACTTCTTTTTTCAAAACAGAGACAATATCTGTGATTTTATTTTGTAATAATTTGGCCTCTTCTAATTTTCCTTCTTTATAAAGATCCCAAATTTGAACAAAGTATTCTGGAAATGCAGATGAATAACCAGAGATCACACCGTCACATCCTAATGTCATAGCAAGGGTCAGCAATAGATCTCCTCCTTGAATGACAGAAAAATCATTAGTTTTGATTTTTAGATACTCTTGTGTTCTTGCCATATTTCCAACACTATATTTCATTCCTACAACATTTTTACAACGAGTTGTTAATGTCTTCATCATGTCTGTTGTCATATCGATTGTTGTATATTGAGGGATATTGTAGATGTAAATCGGAAAGTCATCAGGGAGCGTTTTTGCAATTCTTTCAAAATATCCAATAACTTCATTTTGTTTGAATGGCCAATAGGAAGGCGTAACGATTCCGATACCGTCGGCACCTTGTTCTAAGGCATGATGTGCCAACAACAAGGTGTCTTCTTCTCTAGTGGCTCCAACATGAACAAATACAGGAACTCTATCTTTTGCGGTATCAATGATAATTTCAGCTGCCTTTTTTCGTTGGTCTACCGTTAAAAGATTCATTTCTCCCATGCTGCCTAACGGATATAAACAATGTACACCGTGATTGATTAAAAAATCTGTATAGTCTTTAAGTTGTTGTTCCAAGATATTTCCGTCAGAATCTAGAGGGGTAAGCATAGCTGTAGTAATCCCATACATTTTTTTCATTTTATTTGGCCTCCTTTGCGTTAATTATATTTTTTGGGGTAATCCCATTAAACATATCGATTATGTTTTGCGCTGTACTCATGCCAATTCGGTCATAAGCTTCAAATGTTTTGCCTCCACAGTGAGGAGTCGCAACAATATTTTCAAATTCAAATATAGGATGAGTTTTAGAAATTGGTTCTGTTTCGAAACAGTCAAGTCCTGCTCCCAGAATATTCCCATTTTGTAGATGTATTGCTAATGCATCTAAATCGATTAAGTTTCCTCGAGCTGTATTGATTAGTATAGAACCAGCTTTCATCTGATTTAGTTCTTTTTCACCTATAATATGTGTATTTTCTTCAAATCCCGGAAGATGAAGACTAAGGACATCGCTATGTCTAAGTAATTCTTCTTGCTGGCAAAACTGAACACCGAGGTTATCAGCAATGGATTTATTGAAGTAAGGATCATATGCCAGTATATGTACGTCAAATCCTTTTAACATATGCGCCAGAGCTTGTGCGATATTACCAAATCCATATAAACCCACTGTTTTTCCATGCAGTTCATGTTGGAGCTCACGATCCCAGATTCCGCTTCGAATGTGTCGATTAAATACAGAAACTTTTTTTAATACATTTAAAATCAGTGTTAATGCCAGCTCAGCTACCGATTGTGCATTTTCACCTTTGGCATAAGTAACGGATATTCCTTTTTTGGCGGCAGAAGAAATATCGATGTTATCATAGCCGACGCCAAATTTCGCAATAATTTTCATTTTATTAGCTTTTTGAAGTACATGATCTGTCCAAGGGTCCATGCCTACAATTGCCGCGTCATAATTAGGGACAAGTTGTATTAATTGTTCTTCAGAATATCGTTTTCCGGATGTATTTTCATCAATTTCAAATCCAGAAGATTGCAGATAGTTTTTACTGCTTTTACAGAATTTAGAGTAATTCGTGACTGTAACAAGTACTTTTTTCATGTGATATCCTCTCTTTCAACAATATTAATGCTGGCTTGTCCATTCTTCACAATGTTTCTTACATATGTATCGAATGAATGATCAGCATCTATTCCTAAAATTGCATCTAGAAGCATAAAAAGATTAAATCCTGAGATAAAACAAATGTTGGAAATTGATTTGATATCTTGACTAATTATTTCGTTTGATAGAAGACCAGATGTAAAAATTATTTTTTCATCTTCGGCTTGGATCGCATTGTTCATATTATCTACATTTATAAAATGAATAGGGCAGGTTCCCATAATCATTAGTAAGGTATCTTTTATATCTTGGGATTCATTTTCTGTTTCCAGATAATACAGTGATCTGCTCATTATAACCTCCTTCAATGATATACAAGCAAATGCCGTGCCAAGACACTGTGTGTCTTGAAATTTTTAGTGTCTTGGCATGCTAGTTGCTTATTCAAAAGTGAAGCCAGAGGAGGAGAGTATATGATGAAAGTATTAATGATTACACACAAGACATATGGAAAAGCTTTAATAAAAATCGTTTCACAGAAGATAATAAGTACAGAAAAAATGATTCATTTTATTGGTTTTGATGAAAACGTAGGAGCTGAAGATTTAGCGAAAAAAATATCGGAAATTAATTTGAAGGATTATTCTTTATGTTTTGTTGATTTGAAAGGAGGAACGCCAGCAAATGTGTGTATTTCCTCTCTCTGGAATCATCCAGATATTCCAATCCTAATGGGAGTGACTCCCAGGATGCTTCAATATACATTGGAATGCATTGTAGAGGGGAAAGCATTTACGGATGATATGATTAAATCAATTAAAAGGATTGGAGTTTCATCCATACAATTTAACTATTTATAAAGGAGGAAGTGATTATGAGTATTGGTATGTCTCTTATTCTTGCGGTAATTGCAGGAATGCTCTATCTGACTAGAAGATTATGTGGCGATATGATGTTGGAACGTCCGATCGTTGTATGTCCATTGATTGGATTGATTCTCGGAGATTATCAAACTGGTTTAGCTTTGGGAGCAACATTTGAACTGATTTTTATGGGCGCTCAAACTATCGGAGGATCGGTACCTACAAATATGGTGGTGGCCAGTGTGTTGGGAACAGCATTTACAATTACTACAGGTCAGGGTACAGAGCAAGCGTTGTTGGTGGCAATTCCGGCTGGTGTCGTGTCTTCTACTTTTGAAATATTTGCGAAAACAGTAGTTTCTGTAGTACTGGCAAGAGCGGATAAATATGCGGATAATGGGAACTCTAAAGGGATTTCATTTATGTTCTTTGTTGGGAATTTTATTCATTTTCTAGCATATTCTGTACCAGTATTCGTAGCAATTTACTTTGGTATGGATGCAGTAGCAGGATTAACGGAATCTATACCTGAAAATATCATGAACGGAATTACTGCGGTTGGTAATGTATTACCGGCAATTGGATTTGCGATGCTTCTTAATAGCTTGGGAGATAAAAAACTGTTCCCATTCTTCTTTGCGGGTTTCCTGATTGTGGCGTATTTGCCGGCAGTCAATGTAATCGGTGTAGCCGCAATTGGTGTGATTATTGGTTTATTATACGTATTCAATGACAAAGATGAAGAAAAAAGCGATTCTGTATTTTAGGTAGTGAGGGAGTTTATGGAAAAGAAAGTTGAAAAGAAAGATTTAAGAAAAATATTCTGGAGATCATTTTGCATACAGGGATCCTATAGTTTTGAGAGAATGTCTGGATTTGGGTTCTGCTTTGGGATGTTACCATTGATTAATAAGTTGTATCCAGATAAAGAAGAAAAACGTGTTGCCTTAAAAAGACACATGGAATTCTTTAATAGCCATAGTTGGTTTACTAGTTTTATCATGGGGATAGTGGCATCCATGGAAGAAAAGAATGCAAATGATCCTAATACAGATAATGGTGAGGCCATTTCAGCTATTAAAAGTGGTTTAATGGGTCCGTTGGCCGGAATTGGAGATTCTGTTTTCTGGGGATGTTTAAGACCAATTTGTGCAGGTATTGCAATTTCATTAGCAGGAAGCGGAAATATTTTTGCACCATTGTTATTTGTTATCGTACCGAATGCTTTGCATTTCTTTATCCGGTATAAAGGTGTATTTTTAGGTTATGATATGGCAGATAATTTTATGGAAAGTATGGAATCATTCCAGATTCGTAAATGGATGAAGGTAGCGACAATATTAGGACTAATGGTTGTGGGTGCTTTGGTAGCTTCTTGGTTAAACGTAACAACGCCTCTGGTTTACACTGTGGAAGAGTCAACCATTGAAATTCAAAGCCTCTTGGATGGAATCATGCCAGGAATTCTTCCGCTTGTTATTACGTTGATTTTATTCAAGTATGTAAGAAAAGGAAAAAATGTCAACATGTTAATGTTGATTCTGGTTGTGGTAGGATTTGTTTTGGGATTATTAGGTATTATCCAATAGGAGGTGTTTTAAATGTCGATCGTATTAATTCGAGTTGATGATCGCCTGATTCATGGACAAGTTGTCGTAGGATGGACTAGAACTGTAGAAGGAACTTACATTTTAGTGGCAGATGACGAGGTGGCAAATAATACGATGCAGAAGAAACTTTTGAAATTTGCAACTCCAACAGGTGTTCAGTCGGATATTCTTACAGTTGAAGAAAGCGTAAAAAACTTAAAAGAAGATAAATATAAAAATGAAAATCTAATTATATTAATGAAGAATCCTAAAACAGTTAAACAATTGATTGATAAGGGAATAACTATTCAAGAAATCAATATTGGAAATATTAGGTCAACTCCAAATCGAAAGCAGCTACTTAAAGGTGTAAATGCATCAAAAGAAGAAATTGAAGACTGGAAAGAACTGGATAGGTTGGGAGTAAAAATGGTTGCTCAACAGTTTCCAGATCAAAAAAAGTATGATTTTAATGCGATAATCAATAATGAATCGTAAATCTATTTTGATCCCGAATTTTTAAATAGACATGAAAACTGTCATGTCTGTTGATGAATTAGAGTTGTACAAGGGATGGATTACATTATGAATTCCAAAGAGGTTGTCAAGATCGGGCATTTGGGTTTGTCAAGAAAAGTGTGTAAGTAATTTTTTAATTACCTGTTGACACTATCTGAAGTATCTTATTTTGGACAAACCAATCTCGCATATGCACTAAAAGCCAGGTAGCTCTTTCAGAGTTGCCTGGCTACTTTTTATAGAGCTTTTATCTTAAAGCCGTATGTACTGATCGATACGATCCTTGAATAAA
>NZ_JACHHD010000025.1 GCF_014202635.1 Faecalicoccus acidiformans | reverse complement strand
ATTTAGGGGTCTGGAAACAACTTCAAGAAACATCAGCCCCCTAGATTGTCCCCTAAATTCCGGACGGAAACCCCTAAATTATTTGGTTACCCAAACACCTCCCATTCCACAAGATATTAAAGTGCGATAAACATCGCATACATATCTTAAAGAATAAGAGGTAAGAATAAAACTAGACTACGCCACTTATAGATAATCGTGATGATAGATTTATTTTCTGGTGGACTTGTATAACGGATTAGGTGGACTTCGTCACCGTAATGCATGGACTTATTTTTCCGTATTAGTTGGACTTGTCACTCCGTAATATTCATTTATGATTTTTTTCAGCATCTTCAAGTAAATCTTCAAGCAGTTTAGCTGTTTTTCCCATTGCTTTATAACTTTTCTCTAAATCGTTGATTAGTTTATCGTATTCTTTTAAATCTTTCTTAGTATTTTTAAACACAGATAATCGAAGTTCTAATGAAGACAAGTCCGATTTAATCTGATCAAAAACAGCTTGCACTTCATCAATTTTTGAATACTTATTTAAATAAACATACTCACATTTTGTCAGCAGCTTAGCGTAGTCATTTTGTACATAATCAGGATTGGATAATAGCGTAAATGTTGTAGCCGCCACTCCAGATGACCCTAATCCCAAAAGTACGCCGCCACTGGCAATAATAGCAGTTCCACCAGCCATACCTAGCCCTCCAACAGCCAAAGCGCCACCACCTACCATTGCCAAAGAAGCACTTGTTAACGCAGCTCCATGAAGAGCTGGAAACGCTCCCCCTAATAATGCCACAGCAATTTGAGGTGCAAAAGTAAAAGCTGCAAAGCCAGTTGCCGCTGTGATTGCAAGAGTCCCTAAAGCAAAACCTGCAATTTTAACAGAATTGTTTCCTAAAGCATTTTTGTAGTTTTGGTAACATTTCGTGAATTCCTTCATTTCTTTACTAGTTATATAAGTTTGATTTTCACAAAAATAATCTTCAATATAATCGATTGAAAGTTTAAGGCCTTTATAATCCTTATCATCCTTGTCAAAAAGATAATATGGCTTAAATAAAGCTAGTTCTAGAGCTATTTTATAAAGCCAAATCAGATCTGGAGTATTTGCCGCCAAAGTAGCAATGGCTTGGTAAACTTTTCTTGGTTTTTCTTCAAATAGTTTATTTAACTCAAGAGATTCTTCGCATTTTTTCATCCATACTTTTCGCCAATTATTTTTCTTGATTTGAATAGAGTTTTCCTTAGTTGCTTGGATATCTTCTTTGAGTAAATGCAATTCCAAGGAATATAATAATTTCGTCTCAACTGAATTCAATCCGACAAAATACTCTAATTCTTCCTTTGGCACTTCTCTTTGTTTATGAATTTCTACTACTTTTGAACGATTAAAAGACTTTTTAACATCTTCTATAATACAATCCATATCCTCTTGCAGCAGAACCTTAAATCTTAAAATGTTTGGAATATTGATTGCTGCTAAAATTCTATTAATTTTCTTATCCTTTTTTGCAAACTCTCCCCCTACATCAATCAATAAATTCAACAGACTAAATATACCTGTGGATACCGTATTGATTCGTAAAATAAGTTGATGATTTTCTTCTTCAAAGTTAGAATAATCCAACACTTCTAAACCCTCTAATGTAGAAATATTATGTTCGTCAACATAGGACAAAAAATGACGTAAAAAAATATAACTATTTACTAATCCGTTATTGATTTGCGAAACTAGAATATTGTCAAAGCCCTTCAAACTATCACAACTTGTTCGAGAATGGTTTAAGTGTATATTTTTTTTGTTGATCCATTTTTTTAGATTTGAATCTTTTAACAAATCTACTTTTATTCCTTTGGTCCAATCCTTGATACACTTTGAAACAAATGACATTCCACTTATGATTTTGATAATATCATCAGATTCTTCTTTGAATTGTCCCGTCAATTTATAAACTATTATTTGATTTGTAATCCAGTTTATGATTCCTATCTCAATTCTATCCAACAATGAAAGCTCGACTTCATTTTCTAGGACATCTATCTTTTCAACCTCAATTTTCCCTTGTTCATCTTCCCATATTTTGATTCCAAGAACAGACTCCGCAATAGAAATAATTAAAGCTCTGTAACTTAAACCGCTGGAGAAATCTTTTAATGCAGAAACATATTTTTCCTTTTTATCAATTTTTTCTTAGCATCAAGTAAGACTTCAATTATTTTTTCCTTCGTCCCCTCAACAGCTTTTTCCGATAGATTATAATCTTTTAAAAAACTGGATAATATTTCAATCCACTTCTGATCATTAACTTCATCTTCTTCTTGGAACTCTTTTAATAGTTTGCTTATGCCATATGCAAAAGTTCCAGAAAAAAGGGCAAATAAATAGTCGTAGCGATCCGCTTTATTTACTCCTTTTTCAAATTCGACATCAAAAACATCCGCAGCCTTTTTCGTATTTGTTTTACGGAACAATAAATCTTCCAAAGGATCGTCAACTAAAATAGAATCAATCATTATCGTTTCATTTATCAGTTGTCCATCCCATTTTGTTAATTCATACATGTTTGAATCCTCCAAATCAAATACATATAGCGTTAATATAAAAATTAGCTGTAGTAATACTAGCAAAAAGTAGGAACTGTTTCCGATTAAGGCTAATACATTGTAAATTACACTTTTTAAAACTGATTTGTTTTTTATCCAATCCTGTATATTAATTTTCTCTATTCTTTTCTTAAATTCTGAAGATCTTATTAACTTGTGTATTTTACTGAATTCATATTTTCATATACTTTTTAATCATTATTAAAAAACTGTTCTATTCCTCGAAAGAAATCTCCTTTTTGTTTAACCTTATTTTCTTCAGATATTTTGACATTTGTACGCCCTTTTGATCCAACATCTCTAACCGTTTTTTCATATTTATATCCATAACGATCAATCATTGTCACGGTAAATTTATCATATTCTACTAATTCTTCCGGGATTTCAATTGAGAAACTATCTCTTTCAGGTTCGTGTACTTGCATGGTTTCAGCTTCTTCCCCATCTCCATAATATACATAAACTTCGTTGATAACCTGATTGGTTTCATTTATGATTGTTAAATATCTATTCTCCTTATTTTTTTCGGCTTCAACATTCAAAACGTCTGCATCCCCTATTTTATTAACGAAAAAACCTTTATAAACAATAAATCCACCCGTCAAAACTATTACGATAAGCAAAACCCAAACGATTATCTTATGTGAACTACCTTTGTTTGATTTATTTCTTTTTGATTCTCTCATGATTTATCTTCTCCACAGTTATCATTCACTATTCGCTTCTTTTCTAACTTATCTTTTATATGATTTTCAAAATGAGAGGCCTGAGTATGAGCCTCATGTAAATCATTGTCAATATAATTCATACCGCGAGATGTAATACTTTTTGTTCCTTGTTTTAATTCATAAATTGCTGGTTCATTTCTAAAATAAATTAAAATACCAAAGAAGGAGCATAACACGTAAACTATCCCCCATAAACTTCCCATTGCTTCATTTAGTAAATTTATGTTGAATAGAGCCAATATACACACTAATCCCATGCAAATTACGCTGACAAGTTTTAGACCTAGCCATGACAGCACTAATGCTCCTATCATTAAATAAGTAGAGTCAATAGGAATATTGAAAAAACCTAAGAAACTTAATTCATCATTAAACAAAATTATCTTAATAAAACTAGCCAATAGCAAAATATTTAATAAACAATATACTACATCAATCCATGATCCGAGTGTTCTTTCTACGCCTTTAATTCGTATAACAAAAGCGGAATAAATAATCACTGCATAAATACAAGATGTTAAATCTGGCCGAATTAATATCGTATCATGTTCTAATTTCCAACCGATAAAAGAAAGAAATATCGCAAAAGTCATTAAAACAAAAGAGATATAAGCTAATCTATTACGCGAATAAGGTTTAGTAATCACTTCCCCAGTAACATTATAAAAATCCTCTTTAAAACTATTTTGAGCTATGAGTTGCGCTTCTTCTTTAGTTGAAGCTTCTACAATATAGGCTTTTGATTGCTTATCTATTACATCTCCTTTTGTTTTAACTAAATACTGCATATCTATCCCTCCATAAAAAATCGATAAAATCATATTAGAAACTTTAGAGTTACAAATGAGTTCTGATTAGTATAACTAAAAAATCAGTAAGATTTTCTAGCGCTTAACCCATCCTTCAACCGATATTTTCAATGCGTGGTTTCATAAAATATAACATTTTCATTTTAAGCATTTTTATAAGCTTCAAAAAATCAGTAAATAACAATAAATGAATTATCAATATTTTTTCAATTTAATCTCCCTCATCCCAAACCATTTTCTTAATTCACTTTTTTTCCTATTCACTTCTTTTTCACTTTCTCCTTCATATGTATATAAAATAATCTTACTTAAACTATCTATGCTATCTCTCAAACGAGAAAAAAATAATTCATCGCTTTCCAGGCCGTGACCCATTATTACTAATTCTTTTACATTTTTATACTTTTCAAATGAATTCAGACTTAATATCTTATTATTCTGATAAAACTGTTGTAAAGACCTTGAAGCACTGGAAAGATCATACTCTAAAACACCTTCACTATTCTTCGCCAGTGGAAAAGCCCAACCACCTTTTCCACTAAATAACTGCCATAAATGAGGCTGAAACTCTTTTAATCTTTTTTTAATATTTACTGTATCTTTAATCTCAGCCAAATATCTTAGATATTTTAATTCAAATTTTTGAACTTCTTTCATATACTTTGTATACACACCAGAAACCAAATCCATTGGAGGAACATCATTGGCAAACCCTAAAATTATATCCGGATCATCTGACAATGATCCATGAATAAAATCTACTTTATCTGAATATTGCTTAACAATATCTGTATAATTAAAAGAAATCACAAATGTGTTTTCAGACTTAAATTCTTCTTTTAGGACTTCCTTTTTAAGCACTTTTTTCCCTTCAGCAACATTCATTAAATAACTTTTTAATAAATTTTTTATTTCCTCAAACAAAGAATTGCATATTTCCATTTCCTTATCTATGCTTTTAATAAATTCATCATTTTCAAGATCTTTAAAAGTTTTTTGAAAAACTGTTCTTGATATTGCTTCAATGTTCGATTCGAAATCATACCACTTTTGAGAATTATTGTTTGTTGTTAAAACTATACTAGATAATTGTTTGAATTTTTTCATATATTCGTTATCTGTATAAGCTTTTCTAAAATCATCATATGAGGTTTTCAAACCATGTGCCAAATCAAATCCATTGCCTACTATAACTAATTTCTCTATCATAAATGTATTATATGATTTCATAAGCAAATATTAAATGATACTTAATTTCATCTCTTGTCTAATTTGACTATCAAGTCTAAAACAGAATTATTTCTTCTAAAATTAATCATGAATCATAAACGATAGAAGTTTAAAAATCTGATTCAATCTCTCTACCATCAAAAGTCAATTGAAAATGAATATCTTTAATAAAAACTTGTCTTTCAATTTTATTCGGATATGTAATAAATACAGGAATATTTTGTTCTTCACAAATTTTAGTTAATAAATTTTTATATATTTCAGGTACATTATGTCCAATAATCAAGCATTCGACTTCTTCTTGGTTAAACTGAACATATTTTTCTTTTTGAACAATTCTATATTCCGATTCATTCTCCCAACATTTAAATTTTTTATGCAAGGCATCTACTATTTTTTCTTCTAACAAAGAATCATTAACCCAGCACGAAGGTTTCTCATCCTGATCTGTTAGATAAGATACTTTTTTTATGTGATTTAATGAATTCTTTGTGTTAAAACCAATACATACCCCACAATAATTATTCGCATATAACCCCCACATTAAACAAGATTTTGGATTATCTGTTAAAGACAATATTCTGTATTTTTCAAACCGTTCATACATATAAGGTGGTACTATCCCGTTACTTGAATATAAAGAGCTTCCCGCAGGAACATCCCCAAATATCGAAAGGTGCATTGCTTCAAATGGGTCGTTCAATTCCTCAAGAGTAGAGCAATATAAACGATGATTTTGAATAA
This sequence comes from Faecalicoccus acidiformans, assembly GCF_014202635.1. Classification (GTDB taxonomy): domain Bacteria; phylum Bacillota_I; class Bacilli_A; order Erysipelotrichales; family Erysipelotrichaceae; genus Faecalicoccus; species Faecalicoccus acidiformans. The sequence continues at coordinate 5,345 of NZ_JACHHD010000025.1, read as the reverse complement.
TATCTAATATATATTTAATGTTAGAGTTGTCATAGTCCTTATCATTTGAATCAATAATCTTTTTAGCTTTTGTATAGTCCACTTTCTTAAACGCTATAGATTTATATTTATAAATAGCTTCCGGTACCATAAACTCCTCCATAAATGAATTTTATTAACTAATCATCTAAATCATAAAAATCATCTAAATGATACGTTATGATAGGGGTAACATGCAGTTGATACTTTATTGCTAAATTAACTAATTCATCCCCATCAATCAATGTAAGAGGCGTTCCTTCAAAAGCAGCCTTTTTCGCACTTGAAGTAAATCTACTGTTGGTAATAAAGACACCATAATCTGCCTTAAATTTATTCATTGCTCCTAAAAACTGGTTGATTTCAGGTTCAGATACAGGGGATGTATTATATCTTTTACACTGGATTACTACCCGAGTTGTTCTAAAATCATTTGAATCTCTATGATATCCAAAACCATCTATTCCACCATCATTGCTGACTTGAACACCTTTTTCTGTAAATTCCACTCCCATTTTTGTTAAGAGTAATCGAGAAAAAGATTCAAATTTCTTCGGAGACATCTTGGCGATAGCTGATAAAAACTTTTCTTTAAACTCATCCATGTAACTCTCTGTGGAATCACCATCGTCTGAGCTTTCATATTCTGTTTCAGCTTTGTTTTTCTTATTTTTATTGCTGAGTTCCAACCAAAATTTCTGTGACGGTTGAATAATATCCCGATCAACATCCAACGTTGATAAATCTAGATTCATCCCTTTTTCCGTTAGATAAATAGTTGGATTTCGTTTTTCAAATTCTATAAGTTCTACAAAACTCAAATCCTTAATTGCAAAGTTAAATTTAAAATCGAATTCGTAATATTCATTATGAGATTTTGCAGATTTCTTTTTATAGGAGCCATATTCAGCAATATTATCATCCATAGATTTAATTCTTTCTTTAATTTCCGAACGAGTTAATTGCCCACCTGCTTCTTGTAAAACTACTAGAATAGGTTTTATGAGATACTTTAATCTATCCTCGTGTGACAATTTTGAAAAAAACACAAAAATCCCTCTCTTCAATTTTTTATTCGCTCTACTCTTAACACATTAAATTTATAATTTTATAATAAACCAGAATTATATTTGATTACTTTCTCCAACCAAGTATTTTCTGTGCTCATGGTCTCAGCTACAAAATACTCTTTTTCTCTCTTATCTGAATTCAATGCATAACATAACCGTTTTATTTACTGTATATTTATTCTATAACTCTAGTGGTAGCAAAATGGTAGAAGGATCTAGTATCAGTTAAATAAAGTTACTCAACTTTCCATTTTTCAATATTCTGCTAGGCACAAATTGCATTCTTGTTGATACTACTTATAACGCTTTGTATACCACTCCACAAATTTATGTTATCACCGAATAATTCAACAACATTTCCTTTATCAATAAAAGGTGAATCTTGCAAAACAGACAAATCCTTCATTACTCCGTTACGAACAATAAACTCAACAATTTGATTTACGAAATAGATTTGATTGCTATTCATTTCTCTTTCATCCAAATATTTTGAGAAAGCTTCTTTTGCGGCATTCATATCCAAACCAACGATTTCACGTACAAATTCACCAAGTGGTTTTTCTCCAACTTCAGAATAATAATCTTGTTTAGTTCCAAGCTGATTCCATATAATTTTTTCTAATTCATCCATATCATTTTTATCTAAAGGTTTATTCCCTTTTAACTTCATGATTACTGGATTATCTTCTTGATGTTGTTTAATATAATATTCAAGTTTCTCTTTATAATTTTGTAAATCATCGTTTTCCAAATCAGATTCATTCCAATTAACAGACAAAATATCATCCTCAAAATCAGTCATGTATATTTTTCCTGTTTGAGGAATATACTTAATCAGATCACGAAGATTCTTTCTAATAATTTCAAAATCATCAATATCACTTTCTTCTAAATAATTCGTATGCAAGATTTTATCTAAAAGTTCAGACTGCATTTGTATTTCGGGAATATTCGCAACACTTGCTACACCTTTCACCTTCTTGATAAGATCCTTTTTGTATTTAGAATATTTTTTCTGTGCTAAATAAGCCAATTCAATTCCATGCATCAATGCATCAAAACGAACTGCATTAATTTCATCATCATCTGGTTTAATCAATGGCACAAGTTCCTCTTTCACATCTAAACAATTTTCATAGGTCAAAGAAGTATAATTATCAGGATTAGAATATAAATCTACATATTTAATGTGTTGCCGGACATCAAACTTATTCCGATCCAATTCTTTCACCTTACTAACCATTTCTTCAACTAATTGCTTTCGCCATGTTTTCAACTCTTCTGTTTGGTAAGTCAAATCTTGCAATTTATATGCAATTTGGAACTTCAAATTAAAGATCGCCCCATGTACAGCTATCGCATTTGCAGAAGCTTTACCTTTATTCATTCTAAAAAATTCAAAATTTCCACAGAAGTCAAAGATATAAAATTCTTTTTTATCGTTTCCATCTAATAATCCCGGACATAATCGAGTGCCTCTTCCGATCATTTGCCAGAATTTTGCCTTGCTCATGACCTTTTTAAAGAAAACAAGGTTAACTACTTCAGGAACATCAATTCCTGTATCAAGCATGTCCACTGAAATTGCAATCTGTGGAAGTTTATTAGCATCCGAAAATTCATCTATCGCACTTTGGACATAGTTGATTTTATTATCAATAACTTTTGCATAACCATTCAACTCTGGATATTCTTTATTAAATACTTCAAATATTGTTTCTGCATGTTTATGATTCTTTGCAAAGATAATTGTCTTTCCGATTTTTTGACCATAATCAACTGTAATACCATAATTAAATAAAGTTTTTAATACTTTTCGTATTGTATCCTCATTAAATACCCATGAATTCAACGCTGAAGAATCGATATGTTCTGGTACATTCCCATTTTCATCCGCAAATGTCTCCTCATATTCCTCTTTTTCTTCTTCTGATAACTGATCCCATACGATACCTTGAGATATAAATTTTAAATCCGTTTCAACTGAAAGAAAATCGACTAAGTACCCATCTTTTACAGCTTGAGCAAGTTCATATCCATACGTAGGAACACCATTTTCTAGTTCAAATATCTTATAAGTATTCTTATCAATTTCATCTTTAGGAGTAGCCGTAAGCCCTACAATCGGAGCATCAAAATAAGTAAAGATATCTTTATACTTGTTATAGATAGACCGGTGCGCTTCATCACAAATAATCAGATCAAAGTGCCCACAAGTAAAAAGCTTTTTATCATCTTCTTTAACAGTGTCGATACATCCAATCATTGTCTGATACGTTGAAAAGACCACATGTGCATTATAATTAGACTTATCTTCCACTAAGTTTGTAGCCGATAAGTTTGGAAGCATATTTACAAAACTTCTTTTTGCTTGGGTAACTAATGAATTTCTATCCGCCAAGAACAAGATATTCTTGATCCAGCCTTCATTTAAAAGTACATCTACAAGTCCAATAACCGTTCTAGTCTTACCAGAACCAGTCGCCATAACTAGTAATGCTTTTCTTTTATTTCGTTGATCAAAAGCTTCACAAGTAGCTCTAATAGCTTCTTCTTGATAATATCTACCCGCAATATCTTTGTTTATATTAATAAATTTCAAATGAGCTCTAGTACTCATTAAATTGAAATACTTTTCTAAATCTCTCTTAGAGTAAATAGAAGACACTTTTCTTTCCGGATAATGATTATCGATAATTCTAGTTTCAAAACCATTTGTAAGGAAAATTACAGGTCTGCGTCCGTATTGTTTTGCTAAAATATTGGCGTATAAAATTCCTTGTTGTCTACCTTTAGAAACATCTACACATGTTCTCTTAGCTTCAATGACAGCCAATGGTTTTTGCGTATCATCATACAAAACATAATCAGCATATCCTACTTCTGATTTATTAGGCATGCCCGGCAATTCTACCTCATTAACCCAGTCCTTATCTTCCACCCATCCAGCATCAAGAAGCATTGCATCAATATATAATTTACGTGTTTTATATTCAGACAAATCCAAAGGTTTCGCAACATATGTATTTTGTTGCTGTTCTCTACGCTTGCTTAGTTCTTCTTTTAATGATTTATTTTCTTCAATCAATGCCTTCAAATCAATATCTGCATTCACTTCAGGGACTGCTGTTACGTCTTCTTTATCCAAAAGAGATGCGTCAAATTCTCTTTCTTCATACTCATTACCGTAACAATACGCTATCCAATCCATAAAGTAGAAAAGATTCTTTAGGCATATTTCCGCAATGTTTTTAGCCTTATCTCTACTATTATGAGCTGCTTCATTTCCATAACGTCGAATAAATTCCAAACGTTTCCATAAATCATCTCCAATAATTTGTCTAAATGTATCACAATTCATCAGAGTATATAGATTATCTTTATAAGGTACTTTTAATTCATAATCAACTGAAAACATCCACTTAATAGCTGCTTCCATTGCCCTACGACAATTAATGATACAAGTGTTACTGTCAACTTTATATGTTTTTTCCGCAACAATCGCTATATCGATAAAACTTTCAAATTCACTTTCTTTCTTCAGGTAATCAAAGTTTGTCATAGTGCACCTCGCTTTCCTTATGTTTATTCATATCTATATTCTAGTACATTTGTATATATACATATCGTCATATTTTGATTTATCGACTTGCCTGACAAATAAAACAAATTCATTTTGTAGTTCTACCGGCGGAACAATAACCTTTAATTCGCTAAGTGTTTTCAGATTAATATTCTTTTGCGCAGATTCTGGAGCTTGGGATTCTAGTATCTTCTGAAAGAATGAGAACCAATAATGAATAAATACATTACTAGTCTTGTCATTAGCAACAAAACCAACTACACTATCTGGAAAACAAGCGTCAAATTCTAATATTGCCGTCTTAGCGATATTAGCTGCTATCGTAATACAAAGAGTGCCTTTATCCCACTTTTTACTCTGTTTTAAACCAAAATCTGAATAAGTGGCGTTATATGAAGAAATATATAGATCTGCATTTGCTACATCGCCTGTCTGAATCAATGGATAGTCTCCACCTAATAATTTAGGGTCATTTCTTGGTCTGTGTTTAGATACACCACGGCCTAATTCACCCAATTCTGGTAATGTTGCCTCAGGTAGCTCATAAGAGTTTAATACCGGATCCCCAAACATCTCGACAAATCGGGCTTTGATTAGTTCATCATATTTGTGTAATTGACTTTCTTTATCATCAATTATTTTTCTTACATTATCCAATGTCTTCGTTATTTCTT
>NZ_JACHHD010000024.1 GCF_014202635.1 Faecalicoccus acidiformans | reverse complement strand
CCTGGTACAATTTAGAGCGAAATGGTGGTCCATTTATTGCGAAACACTGGTTCAAATTAAAACGAAATGTTGGCTTTATCACAACGAAATAATCACTTTTCTTCCGTCGCTAAACATCATCATATTTCTGTGACCCAAACCCAGGAAATATTTGATCGTTTTGTGCAGATTTCCAGACAACCCCTTTCCAAAGTCCTGTGCATGGACGAAGTTTATACCCAGACCAGTCGGAAAAACAAATATTCTTGTCTGATCCTTGATTTTCTGACAAATCGTCTCTTAGATATCGTATATGATAGAAAAAAGTATTCTCTTCTCAACTATTTTGAGAGAATACCGAAAGAAGAACGAAATCGAGTCGAATTTGTCATCATCGACATGTATGAGACCTACCGCACCGTCGTTTATAGGAGACTACCCAATGCCAAAATCGCTGTTGACTCTTTCCATGTGATCAAGAATTTTAAATCAGGCGGTTCGGAATGTTCGAATACGCATTATGAAACGATTTGATAAAAAATCTGATGAATATTATCTTCTAAAAAAGTTCAGCTGGTTACTGGAAGCAAGTGATGTCAGAGAAAATCGATCAAAATTCAATAAAAGATTAAGACGTTATATCATTTATCCTCAAATATTGGATCTTATATTGAAGATCTCGCCGGAATTAGAGAATGCATATAAACTAAAGAAGAAATATGCACATCTTAATCGCTATACAAGATATGACGAAGCTGACAAGAAACTATGGATTTTCATTGATGAAATGAAAGGTTCGCCTTGCCCAGAAATCCAAAAAATGCGTAAAACTCTTATACACTGGTTTGAAGAGATCAAGAACTCTTTCATCATTAACGGAAAGCGATTATCCAACGGAATCATGGAATCAAGAAACGGCATAGCCAAGGAAATCAAGAATAATGCGAACGGTTATCGAAACTTCGCTAGATACAGGAATCGATGTTTATATGTAATGAATCCTGACATCACCCCTAATCTAGCAGGATGTACAAAAGATTTACGTATGCACAATTAAAAAGGGTATATATTGAATATGTGAGCATCCAAAAAGGGATGGACCCCGCTCTACATGAAAGTGGGGATTCCATCCCTATTTTCTTGACCCTACGATTTCGTAAAGGATAGTTCACACATCAGAAACCCTACGATTTCTGAATGCGTACATTGTGTGAAACCCTACCTTATCTTAAAGCACCCTTATTTTTATTCTTTTTAATAAATTCTTTATTGCTGTCTTTGGATAACATCTAAAAATAAGTTGTTTAAATGAGCGACCTTTTTCTACGCCATCCCAAAAAATATCGTATCTTTTTGGCTTGATAGTAGGATGCTGTAATTGATGATTTGATAAAATTGCTTTTTCTAAATCAACGTCCATTATACAAATTCTACTCTTTTTAATAAGCTCTATACCTTTTGTGGTTTGGCACAATATTAATGAAATTCCTTTTTTTTGCTCATCAATACATAGCTCACTTCCCCATGAATCCCCAATGGTAATATCACCGGGCCTTGCAATTTGAGCAAATTTACACTTAAAACAGTTCTCTGTATAACTGATGCCAGACAAAAAAGTCATCATATAACTATCTAATAAAAGAATCGGTTCGACTTCCCTATTCTCTATGGACAATCCAAAAGTCATTTTATTACGAAAACTAATATTATTGACCGTTTCGAAATTTATATCACATTCCAACAAAAACTTTTCTAACATTTTTGGGGACGGAGAGCCATGACAAATCAAATCAATAGTGTACAATGATTCTAAATTCTTTTGTCCAACAAAATTTTTTACGGCTTGTACTTGACATGGCAAACCAATAAACAATACTTTTTCATTCTCGTTTAGATGAGATAACACTCGAGAATATATTTTCTCCGGATCACTTTTGACATACTTAGATCCTTGCATACTTAAAATATCTTCCTCTGTCCTTAATCTATCAAAACAAAATTTACTATTTTTAAATATACAAGCGTAAACTATGCCACCATCTTCTAAAAAATCTAATGCTATTGAAGTTGCTATCCCCCCAGAGGAAGCCTTAGATCTAATCGTATCATCCTGACTCCAACCTTGTTTCCACACTTTTGGAGCTAATAATCCATTATGATTTATTGAAGGACATACATTGTGACACAGATTACATTCTATACATTTATTTTTATCGATAACGGCTTCAAATAAGGAAAGCCTATCTTTAACAGAAATACATGACACAGGACATTTTTCGATGCATGCTTTGCACGCTGTACATTCTCCCTTATTACATACTGTTTCCATTTTTTCTCCTCACTATCATCGTTTTAACCTTTTTCTTTTCCCGACTATTTAATAACAGAATAAAAACCATCAAATATCCAATAACTCCACAAGAGCCACAAACTATCAAAAAAGTAATCCATGAATCAATCATTACAAATGATTTAACCAAATAAAAACTACCATAAACAATCAATGAAACCAATATGGCTTTCAATAAAGCAGGAAAAAATGACAACAATGGTAGATTCAATACATATGCAGAGTACAGAGGAGTAACCAACAAATAGCGTATTATAAGAAAAAACGAACTTGTTCCCGCAATAATATATAGTGGATTAATATTTGTAATATTTAATAAAACAAATTCCACAACAATACTCATTACGCTAAAGAATAATGTTATAAGTACAGACCCTTTTATTTTATTAGTTAATGTATTTGCATAATACAAACCTTCTACATATGCATTTACCAAAAGAGGCAAAAGCGATAAAACGGATAACGTTTGAATCAAATCAATTTCAGATAAACTTCTCTCAGGGAGCCACAATGAATAAAACTCATTTCCAAAGACAATAAACCCAACAAGTGGGACTATCATTAATAAAGATAAAAATCTAATAGTGAATAAGAAGCCGTCTTTAAGATCATCAAATTTACCCTCAGCATATAATTTTGCAAGTTCTGGATTAAAAACACTAGTAATAGTCGTAGTGATTTGTACTAAGACATTCGGAATAGTCTTTGAAACTGATAAAACTCCTGTAGCATTTGCGCCGACAAATAAATTTGCAATCAATAAATCTAGACCGGTCTGTAAAATTTTATTAAAACTTTCAACACTAACCCATACGCCACTTTTGACAATACGAATAACTTTTTCCCATCTGAGTTTATTTTTTTTTACTGATAGCTCCGGGCAAAGAGATTTTGTCACCTTCATTTGTAATAACATCATAGAAAATGTAGCTATTAATGCAGCCAAAGAATAATACCACATATGAGCTTGGAATAAAACAAATGCAAATATCATCACAAATACTCTTACTAAAGCTGAAACCATCTGAGTAATTGAGTTTTTATAAAGTTTATTTTTAATAAATGCCGCAATACCAAATACCACCGCTAATAAAGATACTATAGTATTTATACAAGAAAAAATAATAGTTATCTGTACATCCTCTATTAAATTATATGGAATATTTAATAAACTAGTTACATTTATCAATAAAACAATCATCGCAAAAAAGACCAATAAAGATAATACTACATTTGCAAAAAACACTGATGAAAAATACTCTTCTGCCTCCTCTTTCTTTGATTTATGATATGAAAGAGTAATATATCGACCAGCCATCGAATTTAAGGCAATTGTAATAATGTTAATATAGCTCACAAAATTGTTTATCAGTCCAATAAAACCATAAGCTTCTGTTCCTAATTTTTCTAAAACATAAGGTGTTAAGAAAAAATTGATTATCATATTAGAGCAAAACACTATTAACTGACAAATTAAATTAATAATAAAAAATCTGTCTTTCATATAGTTCCCTCCAATTAAAGTGTTGGTTAATTAATTCACAAATTTAGATAAATATCTTATCGCATTGTTCTTAGCTAACTTTCTTATAGAATCTACCCTATCGTAATCTATATTGTATAAGACCTTAGAAATTTCATCTAAGTTTGAAAGCCGGCGATCTTCTAAACCCAAGTCACTTAACAAGCTCTCTAGTTTTTCTTGGTTAGAACTATCTGATTGTCCAGAAGTTCTAACAATAGTTAAAAATTGTTTATGATTAATAACAGAAAAAATAGTTCCGTGAAAAGTATCTGTAAAAATGTAGTCAGAATTTTTAAAATACCCCATCACCTCATCAGGTTTACAACAAATATAATTATCACATTTATATTGTGGTTCTCCCAATGCGATAACTTTTTTGTTATGCGAATGAGCAAATTCAAGAATTGCATTACATTCTTCTTTTGTGAAACGATAGGTATAACCATATAAAATGACATATCCTTTTTCCTGAGGGACAAAATTAAATAGATTCTCAATATTGCCAACTAACACCGGATCCAAATGTAAAAAAGGTTTCTTGTTCGAAATGGATTGAACAATTTTAAATGAGTTATGATCTCTAACTGAAACTGCTTGCATTTTATTTAATAAAATTCCTAATTCATCTGCAATACCATAATGATTTATTTTCGTCATAGTTGTACTTCCAAAGGATGCTGCGTAAGTAATAATCTTTTTTGCCTTGTTATCTTTCCCAAACAATTCAAGTGAATATCCAACATTATTCCCAAACTGAGTACAATTAAACACTTCATCGCTCCCAATAATTAATACATCGACCTTACATCGATAATGATATTTATTTGATACACCTAACATATCGTTACATGATGAGAATATTAGTTGTTTTTTTATTATATCCTTTGAACTAGAATGTTCTTTAAGAAAATAAAAAAGTTGACTTCCTATTTTTGTGCCTCTAATTATTTTCATTATGGATTTTTTCTTACATTGAATTAAACTGTATAAATCGCCTCTATGTTCCACATCAGGATCAATTTTAAAATCAACAAAAATGACTTCATGTCCCAACGATTCAATTATCATTTTCAAACTCAATGCTTGCAAAAAAGAACCATAATTCGGTATTCTGTGCATTGTCATTATTCCTACTCTCATAAACTACTGTCGTCCTCCTTTTCTCCATCTATACTGCATCCCTGGTTATTTGTAATAGCATATATTATTGCGATTGCAATGATAAATTGAGTTGACAGATTAATCTCAACAGCGGATCCTATCAACATTGCATAAATATACATTATTAGACCATAAACTCTTTCTAACATTTTGTGATTTAAGCTCAAGTATACCATTGTAAAATAGATCACAGTTCCTAAAATACCCGCCTGAGTAATGATGTGGAATAAACCATTTTGTGCATTCCCATAACCCAACGTATCTCTATAAATATCAGTATTATGACCATAACCATAAATTGGGCTTTTTTCTACAAGATCCATTGTTGCATTATACAATTGTGTTCGACCGGTCAAATTTGGAGATTTATGCAAAACATTTACCACAAAACTTACTATTAAGGGATTCGTAAAGAGATGAAAAGGGCCCCAGATTAAAAAATTCTCTAATATCAAAGAACCTATGAAAGTTGAACCTTTTTCCATGAATTTTCTAATTTTTTTTGGGAATAACATCATCATGAGGATAGAAAGAGCAATAATTATTCCCGTTGTACAATGAACAATCATAGAAACAATGGCAGAATAGATTATCAATAGAGGAGAATAATACTTTTTTTTAGAAAAAAAATACTTAACATAAATTAGGCTTCCAAATAAACAATGATAATAGGATACTAAAAATTTATTTCCTATTAAATATGTTTCGTTAGGATCAGTAAAATCATATGGAATTAACAAAAATAAGCTATCATTTACTATCAAGCAAATCAAAAAGATAATACATAGTAGTGTAATGAGTCTTTCTACTCCATGTTGTTTCACCATTCCTAAAAACACACCAAAAAAAGTTACATATTGCATAATTAACATAAACGCAGAAATAACCCATGTTAAACTAAAAGTATTTACTAGAGTTGAAAAGCATAAAACCGCAGCATATAACACTAACAAAATAGGTATTATCTTCATCCCTACTATTACTTTTCTGTAGCGATACAACAAATATAATGTAACTACATATCTAAATACCAAAAACACTGTCCTTGGAATAAACGAAAACTGAAGTAAAGCCAACATCATGAGAATGACATCAATACTATGAGCATTAATCTTAAATTTCATAAATACCCCCTTCTAGATAATGATTTTTTTAGAATTATAAACACATGATATAGGTTTAAATACACAAATGAAAGTTTTATTTTCTTCTTTATACATATACCTTCAGTAAAAAGAAATGTCCAATAACCTTCGTTAAATTTTCTTTTGAACTCTTTATAATCTGACTCATATTTTTTCTTTACTTCTAAATCTGCTGATAATGATTGAAGAAGTGCCCCACACACCTGAGTATTATAAATTTTGTTCTGCTTTAGAAACTGAGGATATGATTGAGAAATAAATTGTTCAGTGTTAACACAATTTATATAGCTATCATATTGTCGTCGATTATATTCAGATTTACTAATACTATTCTTCCTATAAATGTAATGATAAAAGGGGGTTCCTACATGAACAACTCCATTAGAAATATCTAACATTTGAAAGATTATTGCCGCATCTTCACTAATTTTGCCTTCTGGATATCTGATACTATCAAATAAAAATTTTCTATAGATTTTATCCCAGGCTGCAACATCAATATCCCTTAATAAAAGAACTTCTTCTATTGCTTGTTCACGAGAATAAACTTTTTCTTTTTTTAATGAGAATTCAATTTTCTCTTTTTCTCCCCATAAATCTATCACTCTTCCACATACAGCTATATCTTTCCCAGTATTCTCCAATGCTTCTATCATAGTTAAAAACATATTAAAATCAATATAATCATCGCTATCAATAAAACTTATATACTCCCCTGTTGCTATTTCTATTCCTGCATTTCTTGCAGATGATAAACCACCATTTTCCTTATGAATCACTTTAACTTTTTCATATTGGTGATCATATTCATCACAAATATGTCCACTATTATCCGTGGAACCATCATCTACCAATATAAGTTCAAAATCTTTAAATGTTTGGCTAAGTATAGAATTAATACATTTTTTTAAATAATTCTCTACATTGTACACTGGAACAACTACTGACAATTTGGTTCTCATGTGTTTCCCTCTGCTTTCTATTATCAATCTATAAAAACTTATTGAACTTCTCTGATTAAAGAGATGTATGTTTTAAAATATCCCTCTTTCAGCAAAAAAAAGTAAAAATCTATTCAAATCATAAGAGACCAATTTTAAAAACATAGCTTGTTTAAAACCTAATTTTTCAATAGGATAATTAGAAATAATATTTTGGACCAGTGAATCTCGACAAATACTGGATATATTTTTAAGTCTATCTTTCTTCGCCAAACTAGATATCTTCGATTGTTCTTGACTTATACACATTTTTAAATAAATAAAAAACATCTTATCCAAGCGCAAAAATGTAGACTGTGAATAATGTAATTGTTCTAATTTTTCATGCATATATAAATAAAATTTTTTACATGCATCAAATCTATCCTCTCTATAACTGGTGGTTAAAGAATGCATATTAAGCCGATAATTGTACCCTAAAGAATTAATCACACATGCTCCATTCGCATGTTGCAAATAATCAATATTAAATACCAAGTCTTCAGATATATACTCTTTTTCTGACTGAAATTTTAAATTATTATTTCTGATAGGAGACATATTATATATAGAACCACATACAGACATTTCAAAACTATCATGATATGAAGGTGAACTTCCAATCAAACGAGGAAGAAAGTGAGATTTGGCATAGTTCCCTGAAAACACCTGATAATTATAATCTATTCTATTAATGACTTCACCATCATCATTCACTCTTTTAAATCCGCCTTTACATAAATCAACGGCATTATCTTTTAAATATTTATACAATGTCTCGATACAATCAAAATCTAAGTAATCATCTGAATCAAGAAACATGACATAATCGGTATTGACATATTCTAATCCTGTATTCCTTGCTAATCCTAATCCTTCATTTTTTTTATGAATTACTCTAAAATTAGAATATAATGATGCATACTCTTCGCATATATCTCCACTAGTATCAGAGGATCCATCATCTATCATTATAACCTCAAAATCCGTAAGAGTTTGAGATAACAAGCTATTTAAACATTGTCTTAAATACTTTTCCACATTGTAAACTGGTACCACTACACTTAACAACATTCTCTCACCTCAACTATCTACAATAAATTTATTTTAACACTCTGGTAAATGATTACTTGATTATCCAGGAGTTTTCAAATAATCAATACTATTATTCTGCTATTAAACTAAGTATTGATTCGGTAATAAGAAATATTAGATGATTTCTCTAAGTTTCAGCCATAGAAAAACTAACCTTCAACCCGGCTATATGGAAAACTACACTTTCCAATTTTTGCTTCTAATAAACATAGGATCACTTTCATAAATGACTACTAGACATTTTATTCCGCACTGAATTTCTAAAAAAGTTATAGCATAATACAAACATTTAAAAGTTTTAGAATTCTATTTCCTAAACTCTTTTTATGATTTTCCCTTTGCTACATACAATTCCTCGCTTCATCGTATAAAATAAATAATCGTATATAATAAATAGATATATAATCTACTCACAAAAATAATGCTAAAAATTTTGATAAAACGTTAAATATTTTAAGGACATTCTCTCAAAAGAAAACTTTTCTAAGTACGTCTTCATCGCATTTTTCTCTAATTCTTGTTTGATTTCTTGATGTTCCAATAAATAGCAAATTTTACTTGCCAATTCCTTTACATTTCTAGGCTCAACTAAATATCCATTAATACCATCAGAAATTATTTCTGGTGTACCGTCTACTCGAGTTCCTATTACAGTTCTCCCTACAGAAAACGCCTCAATTGGAGTTAATGGTAGCCCTTCCCATAAAGAGCTTAAAACTACAAAATCCATCTGAGAAATAACATTTTGAATATCATCGCGATATCCCATGAAAACAATATTTTTAGAAATCCCCTTTTCCTCAGCTAATTGTATTAAAGATTCTTTCAGTTTGCCTTCTCCGACCAAAAAAAATACAACATTCGAATGTTTTTGAAGAACTATTTGAGCCGCTCTAATAAAATAACTCATCCCTTTTTGTTCAGAAAGCCGCCCTATATTTCCCACTAGAGCTTTCCCAGATGATCTAGCATCATTCAAAATTCTAATATGTTTTTGTAATCCATTAAATGGTTTAACGGAATTATGTATAATATGAATCATTGTTGAATCAATTCCATAAAAGTTTTTCAAATTATCAGAAACTACATTTCCAACTGGTATGATTTGCGTATTTTTATACGCAAAACGAGTCAGAATTTTTTTATCGAAGAAAGTATTGTGTACACTAGCAATTTTTACAATATTATTACAGTTAATGAATTGAGCATAGAATGCCGCCATTCTATGGTGAGAATGTATAATATTTATTTTTTCATCTTTGACAATTCTTTTAATATTTAAAATACAATTAACAATATCACATGGTTTTTTTGAAGCGATGTCCGGGATTGTATAATGTTTTATTCCGTTTTCTTTTAAAAATACTTCGTGAACTCCTCCTGATGAGCATACAACAATTTTATTTACATGATTTTTTAATATTTCACACAATTGTAAAACTACATTCTCAGTCCCGCCAAGTCCCATAGTTCTCACTATAAATAAAACATTTTTATCTTTTAGCATTTCTTAAACCTTCTAACATTTTCTCGTATTTTTATCATCATTATCTAAATTATGTAAAAAATCGTTTACATAATTATATGGAACTATTTAATCTTTATATTTACGATATAAATAGAAAATTTTCATATCATCAACAAAATAACGTTTAAAAAGTCTTTTGGGTTCCTTAAGAAACCGATAAAACCATTCCATTCCAATATTACTAATCCATTTAGGGGCTCGCTTTATAGTTCCTGCTTCAAAATCAATTGTTGCCCCGACAGCTAAAGAAACACAAGCCTCATATTTATTAATATTTTTTGCAATAAACATTTCTTGTTTTGGAGATCCCAAACAAACTAATAGAATGTCTGGAGAAAGATTATTAATCATTTCATTTATTCTATTAACTTCTTTAAGATTTTTTTCAAATCCAAATGGCGGGGAATAAACACCAACAATATTAATACCAGGATATTTTAATTCCATATTCATTTTTGCTTTTTCAGCTACGCCTTCTTTACCTCCAAGCAAAAAAACAGTATAACCTTTTTTTGCAGCTAATCTAAAAATATTTGGAGATAAATCCGAACCTGAAATTTTTTCTTTTATTGGAGTTTTTATTTTTTTTGAAATCCAAATCAACGGTTTTCCATCTGTAACAATTAAATCAGCATTTTCTACGATTTTTTGGAATTGAACATCTTTTTCCATACGAACAATAAAATCCACATTAGGAGTTACAACATATCCTTTTTTTTTATGCTGAATCATTGTATCAATATATTCAACCGCTTCACTCATAGTAACATTATCTATATAAGTATTTAAAAATTTTATTCTATTTTTTGGCATTTAAAAATTCCTCCATTTGTGAAACTAATTCTCTTGATCTGCAAAAGAAATAGAATTTCATCTTTGGTTCTGTACCGCTAGGCCGTATAGCTACCCATTCATTATTCTTAAAATAGAATTTTAATACATTAGATGAAGGAAAACTTATATTTGAAGACGTATCGCTTTCTATATGAATCCCATTTAAATAGTCGTCTTTGGCTATAATTTTACAGTTGCCTATTTCACTCAGTTTAGGATTGCGAAAATCATCCATAATCTCTTTCATTCTGTCTTGTCCTGATTCTCCAGGCATTTCAAATGAAAGTTGATAATCATAATAGTGTCCATATTCATCATATATATTGTTTAGAACATCAATTAATGATTTGTTTTGCTTTTTATAATATGCAACCATTTCTGAGATTAGCAAACATGCTTGGAGACCATCTTTGTCTCTATTAATATCGCTAATTAAATAGCCATAACTTTCTTCGAAAGCGAATAGAAACTCTTTCCCATTAATTTTCTTTTCATGTTCAATTTTTTCACCAATATATTTAAATCCTGTTAATGTTTTTTCAATTTGAATATTGTTTTTTTTACAAATAATATCTCCTAAACTTGAAGTTACGATTGTGTTATATACTACAAAATTTTTGTTTATTAGTTCTTTTTTTCTTTGGCCAATTAAATAGTTTAGAAGAATTATCCCAATTTGATTTCCAGAAAGATGATAGTACGAATCACCATATCTTATCATTGCTCCCGCTCTATCTCCATCGGGATCAGTACACAATATCAAATCTGCGTTGATGGATTTTGCAGTTTTTAAAGCTTCATCAAATGCTACAGGATTCTCTGGATTAGGATCTTTAGTATAGGAAAAATCTGGGTCGATTTCACATTGACTAATGACTGGAGTAATGGAATATCCTGCTTTTTTCATAAGCTTCATCATTGGAAAATAGCCTGTTCCATGCTGCGATGAATAAACAATTTTAGTATCGCTTTTATCAATTTCTGAATGCATTTGTATTTTTAATACATCTTCATAATATGATTCTTCAATATCTTGAGGAACAATTCCAATATAATCTGAGCATTCTTGATTGCTACCAAGTTGTATTGATAACTCATCAGAAACAGAATTAATTTCCAATGAAATAGAATCCGTAATTTTAGGAACACACTGACAACCGGTATAATCATAAATTTTATATCCATTATATTTAGGGGGATTATGACTAGCTGTAATCACAACACCTCCAAATGCATTCATTTTTCTAATTGCGTAACTTAGCATAGGCGTTGGGCGTAATGAATCAAAGATATAAGATGGAATATGATGCTTTGCCAAAACCTTCGCAGTTTCCAATGCGAACTCTTTGGACATATGTCTATTATCATAGGCAATTATTACACCTTTAGTATAGTTTCCTTCTCCTTGTTTAATTAACCATCGTGAATATCCTTCAGTAGCTTTTCTTACTGTATATATATTTAACCGATTGGTACCTGGTTCTAACAGAGCTCTTAATCCTCCTGTCCCAAAAGTCAAATTTTTACTGAAAGCATCTGCCAACTCTTCTCTTGTCATATTTTCCATCAAAATTTGTAATTTTGGTTCAAGCTTATCGAAATTCTTCCAACGGTAGTAATTATTTTCCCAGTCCATTAAAATACTTGTATGATACAAATGTACCTTGTCACACATTTATATCAATTTCCTTTCTAACCTTTTGTACTATATAGATGAAACCTTAATACTCTGATTGATTTATGTGGTTTTATCTACTTTGAGGAGAGTGAATCTATAGGATCTTATTTCATCTGTTGATAGCTGGATAGGTTTTGATATCTTTATGTCTCGCAAGGTTACAGGATAAGACCGCTATAGAATGACAAGGTTTCTAGAAAGGCGGTCTTTTCTTATGACCATTCTGTTTTGCGGCATCGACGTGGCCAAGTTTGAACACGTCGCCAGTATCTATGATCCATCCACAGGTGAGATCATTCTCGATTCAGTTCATTTCTCTAATGACGATAAAGGCTTCAAAACGTTATTAGAGACTCTGAAGAAGAACAAGAATCATGAGATATTGGTCGGTTTTGAGTCTACCGGTCACTATCATCAGACCTTGTTCCATTTTCTAACTGTTCATCATTTTAAGTGTTATCTTATCAATCCTTACATGACAAACAAGTTTAGATCCATCTCATTACGTGACACCAAAAACGATAATATCGATTCTCGTGCCATCGCTCATTTCTTATCGTTTGAGTACAGAAATCTCATTGATGAAGAATATCAAGTTAATGAGTTAAAAGAATTGGCTAAGGAAAGAAGTTTTCTCATGACAGATTCATCCAAGATGAAGATCAAGCTTAAGTCTTACCTTGACCGTGTGTTCCCAGAACTCGAAAAAATCGTCGATGTACATACTAAGGCTATCAGGGCCATCCTAAAGGAATTTCCAACTGCCAGAGATATAGCTAACACACGGATCGATTGATTGAAGAATATTGCATCCAATGCCTCACAAGGTAGATACAGTCCTTCTAAAATCAAACTCATGAAGGAAACAGCTAAATCATCTGTTGGCATC
>NZ_JACHHD010000023.1 GCF_014202635.1 Faecalicoccus acidiformans | reverse complement strand
GAGACCCCCACTTAAATTTAAAGCGATACAAGAAAAACACCCCAACCAATTTAAAGGCTAGGGTGTACCCCAACATAATTTAATATATCTTTTTTTTGCGGATGAACTTAAGATAATTTTTATGAGATGAGATAATGTAAATATTTTCAGCTGATAAAGATAAAACCCAATCGTCGATTGGGTTTTTAATATCATATATTTGTTTGAAAGACAGACTATTTGGTCAAGATATCCAAGATCCATTGTTTATCTGTTGTCGTTTTCATTTTTTCTAAGACGCTTTCGTCTTCCAGAGCGGTGCAGACTTTGGAAAGAACTTCCATGTGTTCGCCGCCCTTGCCGGCGATACCGATGACGAGTTCGGCCTTTTCTTCTCCAAACGAAACGCCTTGCGGATATTGTAGTAAGACGATTCCGGTCTTTTTGATCGTGCCATCTCCGTGAGTGGTTCCATGCGGAATGGCCAATCCCATACCAATATAGGTTGTGACGATCTTTTCACGCTCTAACATTGCAGGGACATAGTCTGGCGTGACATAGCCTAGTTTTACCAACAATTCACCAGCTGCCGTAATAGCTTCTTCTTTTGTGACAGAGGTTTGATTCAATAAGATACCTTCTTCGATCAATACATCGGAAGCAAAAAGGGAAGAAGAATTATCTTCGGTTGCTGTCTGGTCGCTGGTTTCAGTCACAAGAGCATCTCCTGTCGAAAGCTGGAAGAAGAGCTCATCCAAGGCCGGGTCTGCCAAGAAGTTTTTAATAGTGACTAAAATGGCTTGCGGAGCACATGTTTTGGCTCTCTCTTGTAAAACAGTCTGCACAACAGCAATATCACAATCTGCCGGGATATTATCAACCGAAGTATTGGTTACTGTAATATCGGGTCGTACAGCCTTTAAACGGTTGCGGAATTTTGTGGCACCCATGGCACTGGATCCCATACCGGCATCGCAGGCGAAGACGATTTTTTTGGCCGCAAAAATGTTTTGGTCGGTGATCAAGCCTTTAGACTGAGCCTTCATATCGCTGACTTGATCTTGTGCTTCTTCCAGCGATTTAACTTTTGAACTTGTCAATTTGATGATTGGTCCGGCAATCGCAAAGGAGACACCGGCTGCCAATACGACACCTAACAAGGTCGTGAAAATAGCATCTCGAGGAGCCATCGACAAGAAGGCGATGATCGATCCTGGGGAAGCAGGGCCTTGCAGGCCACATCCTGTGATGGAATAGAATGTGATTGCACAAATATTGCCTACGATCGGCGCGATAATCACGATCGGATTCATCAGAATGTATGGGAAATAGATTTCGTGGATCCCACCAAAGAAGTGAATGATGATAGCTCCTGGGGCAGAATCTTTGGTTGCTTTGTCTTGCGAGAAGACCCAATAAGCCAATAAGACACCTAGGCCAGGGCCGGGATTGGCCTCTAGCATATACATGATCGAGCGTCCGGTTTCGGCAGCTTGCTCAATGCCGATAGGAGTAAAAATTCCGTGGTTGATTGCATTGTTCAAGAATAGAACTTTGGCTGGTTCCACAAAGATGGCAACCAGAGGCAACAGTCCGTGACTGATCAAAATATTGACGCCGGCAGTTAAAACAACCAAGATTCCCTGCATCAATGGTCCAATCAAATAGTAGCCGAAAATGGCTAAAATCATACCCAAGATACCCACAGAGAAGTTATTGATGAGCATCTCAAAACCGGCCGGCATATGACCTTCCATGAGCTGGTCGAATTTTTTTATGATCCATCCGGCCAACGGACCCATGAACATGGCCGCCATCAGCATGGTCTGCCCTTCGGCTCCGGCGATACATCCCATGATCGCAATGGCACCCATGACCATACCGCGATCTTTTCCTACCATACGGCCACCGGTTGCGGCGATCAGTATAGGAAGCAGATAGTTCAACATATAGGGCTGGATCGATGCCAGCTGTTCATTGGGCAGCCATCCATCCGCTATGAATAGAGCGGTGATAAATCCCCATGCGATAAAGGCGCCGATATTGGGCATTACCATGGCAGAAAGGAATTTACCAAATCTCTGAAGTGCATTTTTCATATTATTCTTCCTTACTAGAAAACCGGGAAGAAGTTTATAAGATCAAAACCCCCTGGTTTTCGCATTCTTCTATTAATGTTTTAGGAAGATTTTGGTCGCTGACGACGATATCGACATCTTTTAGATCACAGATCCGATATGTACCGTCTTTTTGGACTTTGGATGAATCCATTAGGACAATGATTTTTTTCGATCGTTGGACAACAGCTCTTTTGAGCTGGGCATCTAAGAAGGATTCGCACGTAAAACCGGTTCTCTCGGAATAACGAGTAACTCCCAAAAATGCGATATCAAACGAGACGTTTTCTAAAAAACGAACGGCATCCATCCCTGTGACGCTCAAGGAATTACGATTGATCATACCGCCGGCTAAAAAACACTGGGCATCTTTTAAATGAGCCATTTCAACAGCGCAAGTGATTCCGCTGGTAAAAAAAGTATTGGGCTGATCTTTTAAGATGTTGGACAACATCGTGGTCGTACTTCCTGAATCGATAAAAATCGTTTTATGGGCTTCAACGAGTTCTAAAGCCTTGCGGGCAATGTACATTTTTTCGTCTGTATTTTGGATATAGCGTTTCTTCAAAAAATCATCGTTTCCGGTGACGGTTTCGAGAGATTTTGCGCCTCCGTGGATCCGTACCAGCCTTTGATTCGCATCTAAGACTTTCAGGTCGGTACGTAAAGTCATATCCGACACTTTCGGGAAACGTTCCTTGATCTGTGCAAACGTGACGCTTCCCTGATCATTGACAAAACGGACGATATCATTTCGTCGCTGTTCCATTACTTCCATTTGAGTCCTCCTGTTTATTTACTGCTCCTGGGCAAAAAACAGGAGGCAGTAAACTAAGCTTCTTCTTTAAAATGTGCCAGCAGATATTCCTCGGCTTCAGGACACCATAAGCCCTTGTTGGCTTCTACGATATCGGCAAGTTTTCCATAACGAGGATCTTCTGCTTCTTTGGAACGCAGATCTTCCAATGCGATCAATGGCATAGAGATATGCGTATAGATCAATTTTTTTCCGCCTGGGATCTTTGGCAGATTCAAAGTGGTTTCGGCCGCCGCATCCAGACCGCCGATATGTGTGACCATAACGGCAGGATCGATTCGGCCTTGCGCTGTCAATTCCAGAGATTCAATCATATCGGCCGTGTTGCCGCCGGTAGTACCCATTACATGGGTAGAATTATAGTGTACATCATAGAAATTCATTTTGGCGCTGAATTGATTATCCGTAGGACCGGCGAAGAAATTAAGACATCCATCGCGTCCTAAGATGCCGCTACATTGTTCTACGACAGCAGCGACCGGCGCATAACAGAAGACGTCATCGTAACCGGTATTTCCGGAGAGCTCGCGTAAATAAGCAACCGGATCTTCTTTATCCCCAGTATTGACAAAATGCAGATCGATGCCGTCGGCTTTTGCTTCTTCTGGCGAAAACAAGTGTGCTGCCCGATCCAGACGGTCCTGGTTGACGTCGGTCACTACGATCATGGAAGGACGAACATCGCGGTGTAAAGCATAGGTCAAAGCGCCTAATCCCATTGGGCCGGCTCCTGCCATGATGGCTAGTTTTCCGCCTTCTTTAATGCCCATCTGATGGGTATATACTCCCATCTGTGTGTGATAGGCGGCATTGAAAGCACCAATGCTGCAAGACATCGGCTCAGCTAGAGAAGCTTCGTAATACGCTTTTCCTTTATATTCTAACAAACATCCTAATTCCATGACTTCTGCCGGAATGATACAGTAGGTCGCATCCCCGCCGAAGAATTCATAAGAATATCCTGGAGACCACATCGTTCCTTTATAGTTCAAGGCAGGCTGTAAAGTAAATTTCATGCCCGGCTTGAATTTGTCTTGATGTTTGGCTCCTACCTGTACGATGTCTCCTGCCATTTCGTGCCCCATAATCGCTGGATGATCGGCCACATCTTCATGCACACGTTTATGCTTTGTACCTAGAATAGCACATTTGTAAGTAGACATACAAACGCTGTCAGAGACCACTTTGACCAATATTTCATCGTCTTTGATCTCGGGCAATTCAAATTCATCCAGGCGCAGATCGTTGGCACCGTGGAGGCGAACCGCTTTAACTTTCATTTTAACAACTCCTTTCTCGTTTTAACTGTTGTAACAAAAGTTCTAATTGTAGTTTATCACGATTTCTTGACTTGTCAACTGTTAATTCAACAATTTATAGTTTGACTTTCAACAATCTGAGTGGTATTCTGTTTTTAGAAAGAAAAGATCATAGGAGGATATTATGATTTATACTGTCACATTTAACCCATCTTTAGACTACATCATTCAAGTGAAAGATTTTCAAACTGGCCAGATCAACAAAACAACTTATGAAAAGATCTTGCCGGGCGGCAAAGGCATCAATGTTGCGATCGTTTTAAGCAACTTGGGCCACGAAAGCACGGCGCTTGGCTTCATGGCCGGTTTTACCGGAAAAGAGATCGAACATCGATTGGAGAATTTTGGCTGTGCTTCATCATTTATTCAAGTCCAGGAAGGACTGTCGCGCATCAATGTCAAAATGAAATCCAATGAAGAAACCGAAATCAACGGACAAGGCCCTAAGATTCAGCGCGAAGATATTGAAAAGTTATTTAAACAACTGGATCAGCTGACAAACCAAGATATCTTGGTGATTTCAGGAAGTATACCAAATACCTTGCCAGATACGATGTATGAGCAGATCTTGGAAAGAGTTCAGCCTATAGGATGCAAAGTTGTAGTCGATGCGACCAATACTTTATTGATGAAGGTCTTAAAGTATCATCCATTCTTGATCAAACCCAATAATTTCGAATTAGGCGAGATCTTCGGGGTCTCTTTAACGACACGTGATGAAGTGATTCCGTATGCGAAAAAGCTTCAAGAACTGGGAGCACAGAATATTTTAGTTTCGATGGCCGGGCAAGGGGCGGTCTTGCTGGATGAAAAAGGAGAGGTGCATCAAAGCCGGGCTCCGAAAGGAGAAGTAATCAATTCTGTAGGAGCTGGTGATTCGATGGTTGCCGGATTCCTATCCGGATATCTTGAATCTAACCAGGATACGCAATACGCTTTCATGAAAGGAATCTGTTGCGGAAGCGCCAGCGCTTTTTCGGAAAACCTGGCTACCAAAGAAGAAGTATTTGCTTTGATGGATACGATGAAAGATTGACAATGAGTCAGTCTTTTTTTATTTTCTGAGATTGCAGTCGATCCTTTCTTTGACTAAAATAGAAATGCGAAAGGAAGGCTAAGATGAACGATTTTGATCTGCATATGCATTCTTCCTACAGTAAAGACGGCCAGTTTGCACCCAAAGAACTTGTTGAAATGCTGAAGGAAGCAAAAATAAAAACGGCTGCCCTCTGTGATCACGATACGGTAGAGGGCGTACTGGAAATGATTGAAGAAGGAAAGAAAGAAGGAATTCGAATCATTCCGGCCTTGGAGTGTTCTACCCTTTTGGGAGAATACGAAGTGCATGTATTAGGATATGGTATCGATTTGAAGGATCCTTATTTTCATGGTCTGGCACAAAGGATCGATCGAGAAAATGAAGGAACTTTTCATCAGCGAGTCGAAAAGCTACGGGCAAAATACCATGTTGAGATCGACGAAGAAAAAGTGATTCAGGAAGCTCACGGTAAAAACCCCTGGTTCAATATGATGGATTCTTTATTTTCGGATCCTCGTTATCAAGATATTCCGGATTTTCAAGATTACATCGCCGGCGGGAAGCGTTGCGATCCGGCTCCGGTCAATTTCTTCTATGATCTGTGCGGGCCGGGAACCGATCTTCATGTATCTGCGTATTCGCCGGATTTTAAAGAGACTGTTCAGCACATACACGATGCGGGCGGTCTGGCTGTGATTGCCCATCCGTTCCGGACATTTTATCAGGAAGAAGAACGCTTTCAATACGCTTTGGATTGCAGAATCGACGGAATAGAAGCGTATAGTAACTATCATGAACCGTTCCATAACCAATATTATGAAAAACTGGCTAAAGAGAATCATTTGCTGATTACTTGCGGCAGCGACTTTCACGGAGAGAAAAAGCCAAGTATCCGCATGGGAGAATATGGCCTGAAAAAAGACGGATCTGAGTTTTTAGAGGCTTTCTTAAAAGCACTATAATAAAAAAGCAGGGATCCTGCTTTTTTTTGTGAACTTACATATCAATAGTATTATAGATAATCGTGCATATCCTTTTCATATTCTTTTTTTGCTTTCCGTAAAGTGCGGTCAAATCCAAACAAGAGACATCCTTCTACAATCAAAGCAATCCCAATGATCTGCAAAATGAAGGCGACCGACTGTAAAGGCCGAAATAAGAATAAAACGCCGAACAGTAAAGCTATGGCAGCAATTCCAGCGGTGATCGTCCAGTTAGAAAAGCCGTAATCTTTCAATAAAAATGCCTTCTGCAGCTGCATGATGGAATTGATGATCATAACGATTCCCGTTAAGATAGGCAAAATCGCAATCAAAGATTCTGGAGAAATCAACATCAACAGACCGATCAGGGCAGCGGGAAGGCCCGTAAATAAAGGACCGGCATCTATGGATGCTCGTTTTATAAAATACATATAAAGAAGGGTGCCGCCTATGGCGATCAAGATCACGCCTAAGATCCGGGTGGCGATCGTCAGGAGATCATTGTTCAGAATGAATAAAAGGATTCCCCCAATCAGATAGAGGAGTGCCTGAATGCGCACTTCTTTTTGCGTGGGATTGATTAAATGGTTCATGCGATCATCTCCTTTTTTGAATCACATAGGTTTCAAACAACTCTTTATTATAGGCATCGGCTCCATCGGCATTGGAAGAGCGAAAGACCGGTGCGTCCTTTTTATTTTGAATCAAAAGATCGACAAATGCTCCCATGATGCATTGCGACAGATAACAACCTGTCAGTGTGCTGATCGGGCCCATGCGATGATTTGGGTCGATCTCGATTCCGGCATCTCCATAAGGCGCCATATTGTCCAGTACGATGTCTGCCAATTCAAACAAGCGCTTTGAAGAAGCGTGACGGCTGGCAATTTGTGATGAATGCTTCATACTTGTGATGGCGATGATCTTAACGCCCTTGGCTTTTAGCCGGCAAGCATATTCCACCACCAAAGCATTTCTTCCGGAATTGCTCGCAAAGAAAACAACGTCGCCCTCTTTTACATCATACAGATGTTCCAAAACATCGGCATAGGCTGCTGTGCGCTCGATCGTCGTGCTCTTTGTGGGGTGCGTGGCCAAAGTCAATTCAATTTCTACGATGGGATAGATTTTGGCATAGCCGCCTGCACGGGCATACAAGTCTTGTCCCAACATATGGGAATGACCGGTTCCAAAGGTATACAAAGTATGATCATGAATGGTGGCTTCGTAACACAGTTGAGCCGCTTTTTGAATCGGTTCCTTATTCTTCTGATATGCCATCGAGAAGGCCTGGATACAATAATCGGTATAGGTTTTTGCGAAATCCATAGTATAATCTCCGTTTTTTTAATTATAACACTTTTAGGAAAGGGGCGGAAAAGATGTAAACGAATTGGCAGTATAAATGGCTTCGTTGTATACTGATACCGAGGTGAGAATGATGAAAGTTTGTGTTGTGATGGATAATGGATTTGAAGAATTAGAAGCCATGGGCCCCATTGCTTTATTGCGAAGAGCGGGTCTGGACGTGGATCTGATTGGGATAGAAAATGATTCTGTAACGGGTCGCTTTGGGGTGACTTATTCACCGGTGATCCCAATGGATGCTTATGATTTTTCAAAAGCCGATTGCCTAGTATTGCCAGGAGGCCCCCACTGGCAAAAGATCGAAAAAAATGAAAAGATTCTTGAACAGCTGCGAATCTTTGCCCAGGACAAGATCTTGGCAGCTATTTGTGCGTCGCCGACGATCTTGGGAAAGCTCGGATTGTTAAAAGGAAAAAGATATACTTGTTTCAAAAGCATGGATGAGGATTTTGGCGGAGAATATATCTATGCTTATGCCGTAACGGACGGAAATTTAATTACGGGAGTTTCGGCAGCTGCCAGTATCGAATTTGCGTTTGCGATCATTGAAAAGCTGATGGGAAAGGAAAAGTGTGACGAAGTCAAACAATCGATCTATTATGATGCCGCTCATTGATTATTTTCAAAAAGGGGCCAAAAATCGCCAGACTGGGCAAATTGGATTGGAAGTGGAACATTTTCTGATCTCTAAAAAGGATGGAAAACCGATGCCTTATCATGGGTCCCATGGAGTAGGGTGGCTTTTAGAAACTCTAAAAGATGACTACCCGAAGCATTACTATGAACAAGGACAACTCATAGGATTGGAATCCAAAGAGGTTTTGATCACTTTAGAACCGGGTTCGCAATTAGAGATCTCGATTGCCTGTATGGCGGATTTGGATCAGATTCTCACAATTTATCTGCGTTCTTTAAAACCAATCTTAAATGTACTTTCCAAGACAGAGTATGAATGCTGCTGGAGCGGAGGATTGCCCACGGTGTCAGCCGGACAAGTGGTTCGTATCGATAAAAAACGATATGAATTAATGGAACGTTGGTTTGAAAAGACAGGGACGCGCGGCAAGGAAATGATGAAAGCCACGGCGGCAGTGCATGTCAGCGTCGATTATCAAGATGAGGAAGATTTTATTCGAAAGTATCGAGTAGCCAATATTCTGCACCCTCTCTTTGCCTTCTTGTGTTCGCACACGCCAATGTATGCCGGAATAAAAAATGAAGATATCTTGTTGCGAGATTCTATTTGGCAAGATACCGATTCTGCTCGCTGCGGGATTTTCCCTAAGTTGTTTGATTCGGATTTTGGCTTTGAAACTTATGCGCAAGCCATCCAAGAGATGCCTTTGATCTTGATGAATGACCAGGGACAGTTTATTGATACTCAGGCGAAGACTTGTGAAGAAGTCGCTCAGATCTATGGGTATGATCATCAAGCGATTGCTCATTATCTCTCGATGGTCTTTTGGAACGTAAGGCTGAAACAATTTATAGAGATTCGCAGTGCGGATTCGATGCCGCCTTTATATACACAGGCTTATTGTGCTTTGATCAAAGGACTTTTTTATCAAGAAAGCACAATCCAGAAGTATTTGGCATTGACCACGCAGGTCCAAGATATTCAAGAAGCTCTTGATCATCTTCGCAAAGATGGATATGATGCGCAGGTTTATGGATATGGCGCAAAAGATCTGCTTCAGACGATGTTGGAGGATGCCAAAAAGGGACTGGATCCGAAAGAACAGGCATATTTGATGCCTTTGGAAGAATTGGTTTCCATGCGTTCGCATCGTATGGATCTTTCCGTTGAAGAATCGTATCGAAAATGGATCGAAACTCACTGGCTTTCTTCCAAAGAGAGTGCAATGGCAATCACCCACGCGATTCAGAAAAGCGAATTGAATCTGGGAGGGAATATGTATACTCGAACTTTACATATCCCTAAAATTTTTACGCAACAAGACAAGCAGATTTTTCAATCAATTGTCAAAACGACATATGGAATCTTTACAAAAGTGATCCAGGCTTACAAAAAAGATGCCGAGATTCGAAAATGCTTTGGTTTTTCTTCTGATCTGGAAGAACTGATCCTTTGCGAACCGGCCTATGCCAGTCCGATCCCTATCTGTCGTATCGATATTTTTTATCAAGAGAATACAAAAGATTTTGCGTTTTGTGAATTTAATACGGATGGAACTTCAGCTATGAACGAAAATAAGCGGCTGAACGATTTTCTGAAACTTAATAATATCTATCAAAAAGATCCGCATGCATATGAAATTTTAGAACTTGTCGATTCTTGGGCGGATGCTCTGATCCAAACGATGAACCAGGATCCCATTGTTTCTCGAAATTCGCGAATTGGGATTTGTGATTTTTTAGAGAATGCCTATTATACCGAACTCTATGTTTTCGAAAAAGTATTCCAGGAAAAGGGATATGACTGTGAAGTGATCGATATCCGTCAATTGGAATATACGAATGGAAAACTGATTTCAAAGAAGACAAAAAAAACGATCGATGTGATATACCGCAGGGCTGTTACACGAGATGTAATGGATCATTATGATGAGATCCAACCCTTTATCCAAGCTTATAAAGACCATGCGATTTGTTGTATCGGGGCATTCCAGACGCAGCTGGTTCATCATAAACAAATCACGCAGGTTCTGATGGATCCGCGGATGCAGAAATACTTTACCCAGGAAGAAGTAAAATTTATCGAGGCCCATTGTCCTTTAACTTATGATCTGACAGAAAGTATTTTAGAAAAAGTTACGGCTAATAAAGATCAATGGATCATCAAGCCTAAAGATTCTTATGCTTCCAAAGGTGTCTGGGCTGGTGTGGATCTGCATTTGGAACAATGGAAAACAGTCTTGGAGGCCCATCTGGATCAAAATTATATCGTACAGCGCTATGTGACTCCTTACCATACAACCAACATAGATTTGGTGAATCAGGAAGTCTTTATGGAATATTCTAATATGACGGGGCTTTATGTCTATAATGGAGAGTTTGCGGGTGTCTATTCTCGATTGAGCGATGGCGGTATCATTTCTACGCAATATAACGAAAAGACGATATCTACGCTTTTTCTTCGTTGACAAAGAAAATTCTGTTCAATAAAATATAGACAACTACAGCGATAAGAAAGAGTATATAAAGGAGAAACGGTAGAGACCTTCTGGCTGGTGAAAAGAAGGGTGGACCTTTATAGAATACATCTTGGAGTAGAAAACTGAATCGAGTAGGTTTTTCCGGCTGCACCCGTTATCGTGATAGAGTCTGTCTGGACTCAATGAGGAGAAGACTGTGAAGTTTTCTTGAATTAAGGTGGTAACGCGATCGTCCCTTTCGCCCTTAAGGTGGAAGGGATTTTTGTATAGAGGAGGGATCGGTATGATCATCGTATTTAAGCCTCAGGCTCAAGAAAAAGAGGTTAAACGTGTCTTAGATAAGGTTGAAAGATTAGGATTGAAAACACATATCTCTCAAGGGGAAAATACTCTTGTCGTCGGATTGGTGGGAGATACCACACGAATCGACCCTAAACGAATCGAAGTTGAAGAGAGTGTAGATCGCATTGTGAAGGTCAGCGAACCATATAAATTGGCAAACCGAATGTTTCACCCTGAAGATACGGTCGTAGATGTATCTGGTGTATTAGTCGGCAATGATCATTTGACTCTAATTGCCGGTCCGTGTTCAGTGGAATCGCAAGAGCAGGTTCTTCAGATTGCACGGGATATTAAATCGAGTGGAGCGGACTTGTTGCGAGGGGGTGCTTATAAGCCTCGAACATCTCCTTACTCTTTTCAGGGAATGGGATCACAAGCTTTGGATTACTTATGCGAAGCCAAAAAAGAGACTGGCTTGCCGATCGTCAGTGAACTGATGTCGGAAAAACATATTGATGAGTTTAATGACAAAGTAGATTTGGTTCAGATCGGAGCAAGGAATATGCAGAATTTCGACTTGTTAAAAGAAGTGGGGGAACGAGTCAAGAAACCGATTCTGCTCAAGAGAGGATTATCGAACACGTATGAGGAGTGGCTGATGTCTGCGGAATATATCTTGTCTCATGGAAATCCCAATGTGATCTTATGTGAAAGAGGAATTCGTACTTTTGAAAGCTACACTCGCAATACTTTGGATCTGCAGGCGATTCCGGTGCTTAAACGCTTGACGCATTTGCCAATCGTGATCGACCCGAGTCACGCTGGAGGAAAATGGTGGTTAGTGGAGCCGATGGCCAAGGCCAGTGTAGCTGCCGGGTGTGACGGGGTCATGGTTGAAGTGCATAATGATCCGGAATCTGCTTTGTGCGATGGCCCTCAATCTTTAAAGCCTGAACGTTTTGATCAGTTAGCCAAATCTTTGCGTGCCTTAAAAAATATCATTTAAAAAAGAGTCCGAAATGGACTCTTTTTACTTTAAGAAGAAACGAATCATGCGATCGTATAACCTTGTATATGGCTGATAACGTATAGGCAGATCCAGCCATGTCTTTTTGTCGACCATGCTTTTTTTATGCGAGAAAGTGTCGAAGCCTACTTTGCCGTGATAGGCTCCCATGCCGCTTTCTCCAACGCCGCCGAATCCCATTTGTGTTGTGGCTAAATGGATAATCGTATCGTTGATACATCCGCCGCCAAAGGAACAATGATTTTTGATGCGTTCAATATGTTCTTTGTGTGAAGAAAAAATGTATAGGGCCAGAGGATCCGGGTGCGATTGGATCGTTTGAATCGCTTGATTCAGGTCAGAATAGGTCAGAATCGGGCAAAGAGGTCCGAAAATCTCTTCTTGCATGATGGGATCGGACCAGGCAACATCATCGATTATCGTCGGCTCGATTTGTAAGGAAGAAGGGTCTGCCTTTCCGCCGTAGATGACTTTTTTGGGATCTATCAAAGAACAAAGGCGATGAAAATGTTTCTCATTGATGATTTTTCCATAATTCGGGTTCTGGTGCAAAGGATCTTCTGTGTATTGTTTTTGAATTTCCTTTCGCAATGCGTGGACAAGGGCATCGTGCACCTTTTCATGACAAAGAATATAGTCTGGGGCGACGCACGTTTGTCCGCAATTCAGATATTTTCCAAAAGCGATGCGTCGGGCAGCCAAAGCAATGTCGGCGCTCTCATCTACGATACATGGACTTTTTCCGCCTAACTCTAAAGTGATCGGCGTTAAATAATGGCTGGCTTTTTCCATGACGACTTTTCCAACGGATTTACTGCCGGTAAAGAAGATGTAGTCGAATTTTTGTTCTAAAAGAGCTTGATTCTCTTTTCGCCCTCCGGATATACAAGTGATCAGCTCGGGTTCAAAGAATTCATGGATCAGGCGTTCTAAGA
This sequence comes from Faecalicoccus acidiformans, assembly GCF_014202635.1. GTDB lineage: Bacteria > Bacillota_I > Bacilli_A > Erysipelotrichales > Erysipelotrichaceae > Faecalicoccus > Faecalicoccus acidiformans. The sequence continues at coordinate 3,885 of NZ_JACHHD010000023.1, read as the reverse complement.
TGGCACTGGTATGTACCGAATAAGCGCTTGGCTTTAAGATCACGGTGTTTCCGGCGGCAATCGCATCTGCCAATGGATCGATCGTCAATAAAAATGGATAGTTCCAGGGAGACATGATCAATACGACTCCATAAGGAGAAGGTTTCACAAAACTGCGGGAAACATATTGGGCTAAAGGGGTTCGAACTCGTTTTTCTTTGGCGAATGATCTTGTATGACGAATCATATAGGAGATTTCGCTTAGGGCAAGGCCCACTTCGCACATATAACTTTCGGTCGAGGATTTTCCCAAATCCAGTTTTAAAGCATCGATGATCTTTTCTTCATTGGCTTCGATTACTTTTTTTAGTTTTTTTAAGGTCTCGATTCTTTTTTCTACAGGCAGGGTAGCACCGCTTTCAAAGTAATGTCGTTGTTTTTGGATTCGTTGGCGAATTTCATTCGTTTCCATTATGTACCTCCATCAATGCGCGATAATAGGATTCCAGTTCCTTCGCGTTCATCTCTAAAGGGACTGGATATAGGGGATTGGCTTCTTTTGCCGCTTGGGATGCTAAATAGGGGATGTCTTGTTCCTGGATCTCTTTGAATGTATCAGGAATACCAAATGTCTTTTTCATGGTTTTGATGGCATCGATAAATCCTTGCGCGCGAATCTTTTCATCGGGATCGCGAGAAGCCCCAGAAATGAGGGCAAGTTCGGCCAGTTTTTTGGTTGCCTTGTCCCCATAGGCCTCTAAGATCATGGGTAGGATCACCGCATTGGCATAACCATGGGGAATATTGTATTTTCCACCTAACGAGTGGGCAATCGCATGGACATAGCCGACATAAGATTGAGAAAAGGCATTTCCTGCCATGAATGCAGCTTCCAGCATATTTTTGCGGGCATCCAGATCACCGGGGTCGTTGACTGCCTTGGCAAGATTCATAAAAATCAAGGTGATTGCTTTTGTCGCATCGGCTCGGGTTTCTTTAGTTGTAGAATTTCCGATATAAGCTTCTACCGCATGAGTCAAGGCATCCATTCCTGTTGTGGCGGTTAAAGATGCGGGCAAAGTTTTGGTTAAGTAAGGATCCAAGACTGCATATTGTGGGATCAAAGGGAAGTCGTTAATGGGATATTTATGCCGTGTTTTTGAATCTACGATCACTGCGGCCAATGTGGTTTCACTTCCCGTTCCTGCTGTCGTTGGAATTGCCACTAAAGGAGGGATCTTCTTAATGACTTTTAAGATCCCTTCCATCTTTGCCAAACTCTTATGGGGCCGGGCAATACGGGCTCCGGTTGCTTTGGCGCAATCGATTGAAGATCCGCCGCCAAAACCGATCAAAGCTTGACAATGATGTTGATGATAAAGGGCCAAGGCTTCTTCAACGTTGTCGCTGGTTGGATTGGGGACGGTTTTATCGTAAACGACACATTGAATACCGTTCTCTTTTAGGTCTTTTTCCAAAGGAGTGCATAATCCGAAGGACCGAATACTTTGATCTGTGATCAAAAGGACAGTATTGATCTGTTTTGAATGAAACAGATGAGAAAGAGAGAAAATACTGGGTAAAATCTCTGGCTTGCGATAAGGTAAAAATGGCAAGGCTATATGTAATATATTTTGATAGACCCGACAATATGTCTTCTGGACAGGATTCATATGTAAAGCTCCTTTCTTTGATAATCAAAGTTTTTCCAAACCACGTTTTATCACGCACGCCTGCGTCTGTCAATTCCTGAAAGTAGGAAAATGATGGCAATATTTGATTTTTATTGTATAATGATTAGGCAAATGCGCCTGTAGCTCAATTGGATAGAGTATCAGATTCCGATTCTGGCGGTTGTAGGTTCGAGCCCTATCAGGCGCGCCATAGTCAAAAAGCTCAGCGTAAGCTGGGCTTCATTCAAATTTGTCGCCATAGCTCAGCAGGACAGAGCAACCGCCTCCTAAGCGGTAGGTCGGAGGTTCGAATCCTCTTGGCGACGCCATGAACTATTGTCGAAAGCCTAAATGGATGGGGCTTTCGTTTTTTTTGCTTATTTTTGCTCAAGGATCAAATGGTATACTAAAGCTATAGAAAATATGGGAGGGTCGTATGAGAAAGTGTATCCGATGCAACTGTGATATGGTTGAAAATTTTGATGTTAAAGTAGAGGGAGGCGCCAATGGATTGAAAATAACAGAACAAGGGATCTTTAAGGATAATCTTGGCAAAGTCAATGTGGCTGTATGCCCTGAATGCGGGTATCTTGAATTCTATCTTAAAGATACTGAAAAGATACGATATTGATTTGGAGATCGGCATATATGAAAAAATAAACTTGTATATAGCTATGAGCCTGGATGGTTATATCGCGGATGAAAAAGGCGGTGTTGACTGGCTTGGAGGACAAAACAACGATCAAGATTTCGGCAATGATGATATGGATTCTTATTCCGATTTTATTAGCGATATTGATACGGTCATTATGGGGTGGAATACATATCATCAAATTGTTACTGAACTTTCGCCTAATAAATGGATTTATGATCATTTAACGACATATGTCATAACCCACCATAAAATAGCGTCTTTTAAGAACAAGATTTTCACCGATGAAAATCCAGTTGAACTTTTAAGAAAACTTCGATTAGAAAAGGGCAAAGGCATATGGATATGTGGAGGTGCTAATCTTGTCCAACAATTGATCAAAGAAGATGTTATAGATGTTTATTACATCACAGTGATTCCTACTTTATTGGGGGCGGGGATTCGGCTCTTTGAAAATATAGGCCGTGAAATTAAGCTGAGGCTAGTCAAGGTTCATTCTTATAATGGCATGACAGATCTAATCTATGTAAAGAGAGCAGTTTCATGATGTCTTGTTCCTTGATCATAATTTCATAAGGCTTATCAAGGAAAGTGATATTATGCAAAAAACAAAGACGGTCAGCCAATCTACAAAGCCATGCAGACAGCAGAAAAAATAAGAAAATGCCTTAAAGGCTTGTAGAAAAAGGGACTCTCCTGCCAGTAGATTGCCTATTGCCTCATAAGTGGCTAAAATGGCCTTAAGAGGTGTAAATAGATGTATCAAATCAACAATGAAAAATTTGGACAGTTTCTGAGTGAGATACGAAAAGAAAAATCAATGACTCAAAAGGAATTGGCGGATAAATTGTTTGTGTCGGACAAAACAGTCAGTAAATGGGAAAGAGGGGGTTCACTTAGATAAAGATACCACATCAATCCCACGCTGACTTTTGCTCAACCGATACAGCCGGAGGGCTGGATAACAAGAAAAGGCGGTATGCGCCCCGTGGAGGGGTAGCGTACCGCCTTTTCTTGTGGGGGTTTCCAAAGGGGGCAACGCCCCCATTTGGCACACGACTTTGCGAAGCAAAGTGTAGTGTGTTATACGCTCTGTCGGCGTTGCCGTGAAAATGCCGTTGCCGCCGGGGAGGGCAAGGGCATTTGGAGCGGCAGGAAAACAGGGCTGTGCTTGCGTGGCGTAGAGCCGTAAGCACAGGTCTGGTTTCAACAGCAGACTGGGCGTATATGAAAGCCCCCGTCCCTCGTCCTACGCTCCGACTTGTGGACAAAGTGTCCCGAAGTTGTGGCTACACTCCCGGAAAAGTAACAGGACAGCGGGCAACCGTCAAGGCTGAAATGAACGGGCTTACACCCGGCCTTGACCGCCACCCGCCGTTCCGCTGAATGGGTGAACAAGGCGACCAATCCCTCAAAGTGCTTGGCCGCTCTCTTTCTGATTTTGGAGTGTTTCTTTTCTCATAATTGAAATGGGCGGGAAGCCATTTGGGTATCCAAAATAATTAGGGGTCTTCAATTTGGGGGTCTATTTAGGGGTCAATCTAGGGGACCATTTTAGGGGTCTGTGAATTGACCCCTTTT
>NZ_JACHHD010000022.1 GCF_014202635.1 Faecalicoccus acidiformans | reverse complement strand
AGTATAGATAACTGCAAATAACAGTTTGTAGGGGAGTTCTGATACTCCCCTATAAAAATGGCTATTTATCAACTGTTTGTTGTGACATAGCCTTTTCAAAAATAAATCATAAACGATTATCTTTTGAACAAAAAATGTCAGAAAGCTCTGACTTTTTATTTGGGAATGGATAAGGTGCGGATGGCATTGAGCACAGCCAAGACCATGACGCCGACGTCTGCAAAGATCGCAAGCCACATATTGGCCAGTCCTAAGGCCCCTAAGAGCAGGCAGGCCAATTTGATGCCGATCGCAAAGACGATGTTTTGATAGACGATTCTCAGGCATTTTTTGGAGATCTTGATTGCCTTGGCAATCTGCAGCGGATCATCATCCATCAAGACCACATCGGCAGCTTCAATAGCGGCATCGCTTCCCATGGCTCCCATGGCAATCCCGATATCGGCGCGGGAGAGCACCGGGGCATCGTTGATGCCGTCACCGACAAAGGCTAAGACAGATTTTTCGGGTCTTTGCGCCAATAACTCTTCGACTTTTTCCACTTTATCTTGCGGCAAAAGATCACTGTAGAAGGCATCCAAACCTAACTGGCCGGCAAATTCTTTGGCTACTTTCTGGATATCCCCTGTCAACATCACGGTCTTCTGGATGCCGCAGTTTCGCAGTGCCTGCATCGCTTGTTTACTGGTTGGTTTGATGCGGTCGGCAATCACGATATGGCCGGCGTATGTCTGATCGATGGCCATATGCAGGATCGTACCGGTCTGATGACATTCGATATAGGAAATCTGGTTTTCTTTCATCAGTTTGTCGTTTCCAATGAGAACCTCGTGACCGTCCACTTTTGCCTGGATGCCGTGGCCGCTGATCTCGCGGATATCGGATACGCGGCTGCGGTCGATCTCTTTTCCGTAAGCTTTCTGTAAGCTCTTGGAGATCGGATGGCTGGAAGCACTCTCGGCCAATGCGGCCATCTCGATCAGTTTTTCCTGATCCATGAGATTATGATGGATCGCACTGACTTCAAAGACGCCTTGGGTCAAGGTACCAGTCTTATCAAAGACAACGATCTTTGTCTTCGAGAGGGTTTCCAAATAGTTGGAGCCTTTGACCAGGATCCCGGCTTTCGAAGCACCGCCGATGCCCGCAAAGAAGCTCAAAGGAATGGAGATCACCAAAGCACAAGGGCAGCTGATAACCAAGAAGGTCAATGCCCGATAGATCCAGGAATACCATTGCGGATCCGAACCTAAGAACAGTAAAACCAAAGGCGGCAGGATGGCCAGGGCCAAGGCGCTGTAACATACGGCCGGGGTATAGATCCGGGCAAACTTGGAGATAAAGTCTTCGGAACGGGACTTGCGCGAACTGGCATTTTCCACCAGATCCAAGATCTTGGAGACCGTGGATTCTTCGAATTCTTTGGTCGTTTGGATCTTTAAGACCCCGGTCATATTGATGCATCCGCTGATGATTTCTTCGCCAGGGCAGATATCGCGAGGCAGGCTTTCGCCGGTCAGAGCACTGGTATTCAAGGTGGAAAAACCTTCAAGCACGATGCCGTCCAAAGGGACTTTTTCTCCGGGCTGAACCACGATCGTCGAACCAATCTCGACTTCATCGGGATCGACTTGTTCTAAGTGTCCGCCTTTTTCAATATGGGCATAGTCGGGGCGAATATCCATCAGATCACTGATGTTTTTCCGGCTTTTGCCCACGGCATAGCTTTGAAACCATTCGCCGATCTGGTAAAACAACATAACCGCAATCGCTTCGGTATAGTCGCCGTTATCGACAATGGCCAAGGCAATGGCCCCGACGGTCGCAATGGCCATCAAGAAGTTTTCGTCGAAGACTTGCTTGTTGAGGATGCCTTTCACAGCTTTGATCAAAATATCATAGCCGATGATCAGATAAGGGATCATATAGGCAAGAAAGCGCAGGGCACCTTCCATCGGTATGAATAAGAATGCGATCATCAAAGCGGCAGAGACAATGATGCGAATCAACATCTTTTTTTGTTTTTTGGTCATCGGAATTTCCTCCTTCAACAATTAAACGGTTGTTTAATTGACAATTTCAATATATCGTTTCTGAAAAGAAAATCAAGAGATGGGCACCGCCTATTTCTGTTTGGGGGAACATTGTTTCTGATTGGGCTACCAGAAGAGAAATCAATCGCCTGTTTGGAAATAGGAGTCTCCCAAAAAGAAATAGACCGGGTTCGGCTCTTGAAAAAAGGAAGAAATACGATACAGTAAAGGTATCAATTAAATGATTGTTTAATCGTAAAGGAGACTTGCTATGAAAAAGACGTATAAGATCGAAGTCGATTGTGCCAACTGTGCCAACAAGATGGAAGAGGCCGCCAAAAAGACCGAAGGTGTCAAAGATGCCGTGGTCAATTTCATGACCTTGAAAATGAAGGTTGAATTTGAAGAAGGGGCCGACATTCCAGCGGTCATGGACCAGGTCTTAAAGAATTGCCGCAAGGTCGAATCCGATTGTGAGATCTATTTCTAGAAAGGCGCAAAAATCGCGCTTTTTCTTTTTGTTCACTGATTTCGAGTTTTAGTGAAATCATTTCACTTATTTTAGTATATAAGTTAAATCATTTCAGTTATTTCTATAGTTATTTCACTTATTTTGGCATTTAAGTGAAATTATTTCATTTATTCTTGAGTTTAGTTCACTTATTTAGAAGTTTTAGCGAAATCATTTCAGTTGTTTTATATTCATTTCACTTATTTATGAATTTCAGTAAAATTAAGATAAGAATACCTGTTAAACCCAGTGAGTTTACAGTAGGAGATGAGTTTTATGCAGATGTCTTTTCCTCATATTCATGGACATCAGGATGATGAGATCCTGGATCATATTGCGAATATCGACGATTTTCAAATCGTGGCCAAGCGATTTGACTTGTTGAGCGATACCACCCGGCTGAAGATCTTTTGGATCTTATGTCATCGGGAAAAATGTGTATTGGAGCTTTCCAAGATGATGCAGATTACCAGTGCGGCGATCTCGCATCATTTAAAGGCCTTGAAAGAAGCGGGCCTGATCTTGGCAAGACGCGAGAAAAAGGAAGTGTATTATCAGGTGGCGGAGTCAAAAGAGACCAAATTCTTACACGATATGATCGAAGATCTTTTGAATATCGCCTGTCCGGGAGAAACAGAACAATGAATGCGCATGATCAAATCGTCAAAGAGTTAAAAGAGATCTTGCCCGGCACTTGGGAATATGAAAGTGACTGTCCGCATCTGGAAGGAACGACGTTTGGACAGGGTCGTTCGAAAGAAAGACAAGTGTATCCGGGAATCTGTATGCGCTGGGACAAAATCCATGCGGACGGGATCTTGTTTACGCATCCTTCCAATGCGTCTTCATTAGAGATCACCTATTGTGCCCAGGGGCGTGTCGGCTGGGATATGCATCAGCGCTCGATCTATCTGGGTCAGGGGGATCTGGCGATTCATCCGATGGATTGTTGCAGCGAATCGAAGATGAATTTTCCTTCGGGATATTATAAAGGAATCACGGTGGAATTTGACTTTGAACAGATGGAAAATCATCTGGTTGCGCATTTCAAAGAACTGGGGATTGATCTTGCGATGATCCAAGACCGGTATTGTCGGCATGAGGTTTATGCGATCGAACAAAATGAGATGATCCATGACATCTTTTATTTATTAGAAAAAGAAGGGCCGGAGAATCAGGTTTTACAGAAGGTCAAGATCTTTGAGTTATTGATGGTGCTCTCGCAGACAGATTGGACAAAGGAAAAGAAAGTGGATCCGCTGGAAGAAGAACAGATGGAGATCATTCAAAAGATGCATGATTTCCTGATCCAGCATTATCACCAGCGCCATACGATCGAAGAGCTTGCCAGACGATTTCTGATCAATACGTCTTCTTTAAAGGCGGGGTTCAAGGCGGTTTACGGGATGCCGATTGCGGCGTATATGAAAGAGTATCGCATGCATCAGGCTTCGGAAATGTTACGCCAAACTGACAAACCGGTAGCCTTGATTGCCCAGGAAGTGGGTTACACTTCCCAAAGCAAGTTTTCCCAGGCCTTTAAAGATGTCATGCACGTGTTGCCGAATGTCTATCGCAAAGAATATCGCAAGAACCAGAAGGAGGGCTAGAGATGTTGACGACAAAACAGAAGCAACTGCTGAGAAGAGCGGTTTTATATCCAAGCATGGTCATCACTGAAATGTTTGTGTGTTTCCTGTTGCCTTTCTTATGGCTTCTTTTGATCATGATCGATGATCTTGTCTTGCAGGGGCAGGAACTCTTTACAGTGGGGTTTTACGCGATGCCGGTCTTAGTCTTTATCTTATTGATCATCCTGATGGCGCAGGGCCTTTATATTCAAAGGGCCACGCGCAAAGAAGACTGGATGGAGATGGTCAAAATGGCCAAGGGGAAACTGGAAGATCCAGAAACGAATATGCTTTTAGAGAAGGCTGCCAATGTGGGATTTTTGACCGCTTCCCTGATGACGCCGGAAGGTTTTTATGCCGGAGCGAGAATGGCGGCCGAGGCTCGTCTTCTCAAGCGCATGAAAGCGATTCGCAATACCGCCATCCAGATGTGCATTCTGTTTCGGGAAAAGATTCCTAACCGTATACCATATATCCTGGTTCTTGTCTTAGTACCGGCAGGAATCATGCTTAGTCTATATGGTGTTCGCTATGTTGATATCATTCAAACCAATCGGGCGGATGCACAAAGAACAGCGCAAGTCATATATCATATTGAAGATATCTTTGAAACAACGTGTGCGGATATATATGCCCAGGATCCATTAGAAAAATTTGATCGGGATGGCTACACTATAAGCGCTGATCTCTATGAAGAAGACATGATCACGTATGATAGTTCTCATATTTCAATCGAGGTGAACAATCGAGGACAAATTGAAAGTGTAGACTATCGACTTGGTGTGAATATTTTGGATACAAAGGAAAATAATTTAGTGAGAATGGAGCAGGAGTTAGATACACTTTATAGTTTACTGATGGAGACTCAAGTAGAGATGACCAGTGAAAACTTCCGCGTTAAACCGTATTTCCCTCCAGCAATCATCGATAAGTTTATGAGTCATTCTTATTATGAAGATTTCTCGGGGGAATCTCTGGAGGCTTTTCATATCGGTTATATCACGCAGGAAGAAGAGAATTATGAACCGTATGGAGAAACGTATTTCTATTTTTCAATGGAAGACTAAAGTGTGATAAAATCGTAACGGTGATCATGTGATTCAAAATAATTTTCGACAAGGTCTACAGGATGGTGTCCCGATCGCATTAGGATATTGTTCCGTTTCGTTTGCGTTTGGCATTATGTGTGTCAATCAAGGCATCCCGGTTTGGATTGCCGCTTTGATTTCTTTGACCAATTTGACAAGTGCCGGACAGTTTGCGGGACTGGGGATCATGGCAGCGGGCGGTTCTTTATTAGAGATGGCTTTATCTCAGTTCATCATCAATCTTCGTTATTTTTTGATGTCCCTGACCATGACCCAGAAAGTAGATCCCGAGATGAACACTCCCGAGCGGGCCATCGTTGCGTATGGGATCACGGATGAGATCTTTGCGCTTTCTTCCAGCAAATATAACGGGGTAGGATTTGCCTATATGATGGGACTGATTGCCTTGCCGGTATTGGGCTGGACATTAGGCACCATCTTAGGCGGAGCAGCCAGTTCGATCTTGCCCATGGCAATACGTGATGCCTTAGGGATTATGATCTATGGGATGTTTTGTGCCATCATTATTCCGCCGGCCCGAAAAGAAAGGTCCATTCTGGTTGTCGTTTTGATTGCGGCCATCACAAGCTGTATCTTTCAACTCTTACCGATTGAGATCGGCAGCGGCTTTGTGATCATTCTCTGTACTTTACTGGCAGCAGGACTTGGCGCTTTCTTGTTTCCGATTAAACAGGAGGAAACAAGATGACAAGACTTTTTACGTATGTTGCGGTCATGGCGGGTGTGACCTATCTGATCCGCTGTATTCCGTTATTAGCTTATCGAAAAAAGATCACAAATCAATTTGTACAATCGTTTCTTTATTATGTTCCTTATGCGGTATTAGGGGCCATGACATTCCCTGCTATCTTTACTTCGGGAGGAGAACTGATTCCTTCTCTGTTAGGAACCGGCACAGCCATCATCCTGGCTTATCAAAAGCGCAGTCTGATCACGGTAGCCATAGCGGCATCGGTAGTGGTTTATCTTGCATCTTTATTCTTATAAGATCCCAAACGGGGTCTTTTTATTTGAAAAGTCATAAAAAATAGCAGGAAATCTTATTGAAAAGTCATATTTTATATGGGAAAATGTTATTGAAAAGTCAGAAAAGGGTGATTTTTGTGTTATACAGAAAAATAGAAACTGTCATCGAGGAGCATTTCCAATCACAATCTAAAAAAGTTCTTTTGATTGATGGAGCTCGTCAGGTCGGAAAAACAACGATCATCCGATATGTGGGGCAAAAACTGTTCGAAAATTTCATTGAAATCAATATGGTTGAAGATGTTTTGGGCAATCAGCTTTTTTCAAATGTTAAAACTGTGGAAGATTTTTATCTGCAAGTCAGTATGTTGGCTGGCGATAAAATGAAAGAAAAAGAGAATACATTGATTTTCATCGATGAGATTCAGGCGTATCCGCATCTTTTAACGCTTCTGAAATTTTTGTCGCAAGACAATCATTTTACTTTTATAGCCAGCGGTTCTTTATTAGGGGTGGCACTGCAGGAAACGACTTCCATTCCTATGGGAAGTATTCGAAAAGTCAGAATGTTTCCTTTGGATTTTGAAGAATTTCTTTATGCCAACGGATTGAACAAAATATTTTTATCGAATATCCGCAAGAAGTTTGAGAATCTGGAGACATTGGATGAAACAACACACCACAAGATGATGGATCTTTTTAAGAAATATCTTCTTATAGGTGGACTTCCGTATGCTGTGAACGCCTTTTTGGAGACAAAAAACATCCAAGCTGTACGGGAGATTCAAAATGAGATCCATGATTATTATGCAGTAGATGCTTCCAAATATGATGTGGACAATAAATTGAAGATTCGCCGAATCTATGATCTTATTCCTTCGAATATGGAAAATAAGAAGAAGCGGATCATTGTCAAAGAAATTGAAAATAAAAAAGGGAAAACCTTTAACGATTACAGCGATGATTTTGAGTACCTTATCGGGGCAGGCATCGCCTTAAATGTACAGGCGATTTCCAATCTGACCTTTCCTCTGATTGAATCGGCCGGCAAGAATCTGATGAAGTTGTATCTCAATGATGTGGGTATCTTAACGGGTATTCTTTATCGAAACAATATCCGGGCTATCTTGGATGATCAAAAAAGCATCAATCTTGGTTCTGTTTATGAAACCGTGATTGCGAGTGAATTGATTGCCCATGGGCACAAGCTTTTCTATTATGACAACCGCAATAAAGGGGAAGTAGACTATTTGATTGATGACTATGATAGTCTTTCTGTGGTCCCGATCGAGGTTAAATCTGGAAAGGATTATACTGTTCATAGTGCCCTGAATACTTTTGTCCAAAATGAAGAGTATGGAGTAAAGAAAGCGATTGTGTTATCAAATGAAAGACAGATCACGGTAAAAGGAAAGATCATCTATCTTCCCATCTACTATTTGATGTTTTTATAGTTATATACTTTTCGAAAGGTTCGCTATTTGTTAAATCATTTCATAAAAACACGAAAAGTTTCTAGTTAAAGTGCAAAAAATCTCCCAGTAACAAATGGATATGTTGCGCTATGGTTCTCAGCTTACTATAATGCGATTAAAGGAGATCTTTACTATGAAGAAAACAAACGATCATAAAAGAATAGCTCGTGAAGGGATGATTGCCTCGATTGCGATTGAAAAAGGAAAGAAAGCGGGACTGACTCCTTTTCAAACAGGAATGATCCGCGGGATACAACGAATTCACGAAGATAAGAAGAAGTCTAAATAATCCCTAAAGTGCATAGGGATTTTTTTGTATCCGAGGCAATAATGGTATAATAATACTCGTAGATTGTCACAATTTGGTAAGAAAGAAAACGCTATGGAAATGATGTTTGTATCAAATAATGTTTTAGAAGGAAGAAAAGTACTCACGACAATAGAGAATGAATTGTCAAAATGTACTTCTTTTTCTATGAGTGTTGCCTTTATTACAGTAGGAGGATTAACGCCTTTATTAGAAACGTTGAAAAACTTAGAAGAAAAGGGAATTCAAGGAAAAATCCTGACTACAGATTACTTATTATTTAGTGATCCCAAAGCATTGGAAAAGCTAGATCAATTTTCAAATGTTGATTTGCGAATGTATTGTTGCCAAGAAGGAGAAGAAGGCTTTCATACGAAAGGATATATCTTTGAAAATCCCGAAAACTATCATGTGTTAATGGGTAGCTCTAATTTAACGTTAAGTGCGTTAACAAAAAATATTGAATGGAATACAAACTTTACAGTTAAAGAAGATGAATCATATACAAATCATTTATTTCAAGAATTTAGACAATTGTGGAATTCCAATTACACAAAATCTTATTCACAGATCCAATCGAGTTACCAAGAAAAGTATAATGAATCAAAACCCTTAAAGACCAAACTCCAGTCAATTGTCAAAGAAGAACAAACGCAAGAGCTACATCCTAATATGATGCAGGAAAAAGTGATCCGAAGCTTACAAGAGGCGATCCAAGAAGGAGAAAATCGTGGTCTTTTAGTATCGGCAACAGGTACAGGGAAGACGTATGCTTCGGCATTTGCACTAAAAAATATTCAACCTAAGCGGGTCTTGTTTTTGGTGCACCGGGAACAAATTGCCAAACAAGCGTTGAAAAGCTATAAGAGGGTGTTCCAAGGGAACCGGAGCTTTGGATTGTTATCGGGAAATTCCAAGGAATATGATGTAGATACTTTGTTTTCAACGATGCAGATGATGGCAAAAGAAGAATCCTTAGCGCATTTCTCGAGAGATGCTTTTGATGTGATTGTGATTGATGAAGTCCACCGGGCTGGAGCACACAGTTACCAAAAAATCATGAACTATTTTCAGCCTCGATTCTGGTTTGGCATGAGTGCTAGTCCAGAGAGAACGGATGACTTTGATATTTATTCTTTATTTGATCACAATATTTTATATGAGATTCGTCTTCAACAAGCGTTAGAAGAAAATTTATTATGTCCTTTTCACTATTTTGGGATCCGGGATCTAGAAATTGATGGAGAGGTTTTCGATGATGAAACAGGACTTCGAAATTTCTCTAAATTAGTCAGTGATGTTCGTGTGGATTATATTTTAAATCGTGCCAATTTTTATGGTTATTCAGGGAATCGACCAAAAGGATTGGTCTTTTGTAGCAGCAAGCAAGAAGCCAAAGAATTATCGAAAAAGTTCAATGATCGCGGTGTCCCTTCGGTTGCCTTGTCTGGCGAAGATTCACAAAGCTATCGTGAAGAATGCATAGACCGGTTAGTGAGCGATACAAGAGAAGACTATTTAGAATACATCTTCACCATTGATATTTTTAATGAGGGTGTAGATATTCCTGAAATCAATCAAATTTTGATGCTTCGGCCAACGCAAAGCGCTATTATCTTTGTTCAACAGTTAGGACGAGGACTTAGAAAAACTGACAATAAAGAATTTGTAGTCATTATCGATTTTATTGGGAATTATAAGAATAACTTTTTGATTCCTTTGGCATTGTCAGGCGATCGTACCTACAACAAAGATACCGTTCGTCGATATCTTCAAGAAGGAACTAAAATCATTCCAGGAAGTTCAACGATCCATTTTGATGAAATCACAAAAAAACGAATTTATGAATCCATCGACACAGCCAATTTTAATGATGTTCGTTTAATTAAAGATTCCTATACGCAATTGAAATTTAAACTCGGAAGAATTCCACATCTAATGGATTTTGATGTTTATGGGGCAATAGACCCACTTCGTATCTTTGATAATAAGAGTTTGGGTTCATATCATATGTTCTTAAAGAAATACGAGAAAAAAGAATATCAAGTAAAATTCTCACCCATTCAAGAAAAGTTCTTAGAGTTTATTTCTAGAAAATTTGCCTCTGGAAAACGTCCTCATGAACTATTGGCGATTTATCATTTAATGCTTCATGAAACAGGTCTTTTTGCCTATTTAGAAAAGGAATTAAAAGAGCGTTATCAAATTCAAATCACCGAAAAGACAAAGAAGAATTTGATCAATATTCTGACTAATGAATTTGCGACCGGTTCGGGAAAGAAGACATATGAAGAATGTATCTTTATTCAAGCAGATGGAGATGACTACAAAATATCTAATCGGTTTAAAGCGTTGTTACAAGATGAAGAGTTTAAAAGACAAGTTGAAGAAGTAGTTCAATTTGGTTTATACCGGAATCGGCAAGAATATAGTAAACGCTATGAGAATACGTCTTTCCAATTATATTCAAAATACACTTATGAAGATGTATGTCGTTTATTAGAGTGGGAAAAAGGCGAAGTCGCTCTTAATATTGGTGGTTATAAATTTGATAAAGCGACGAATACCTATCCAATTTTTATCAATTATGATAAATCCGAAGATATTGCGGATACCGTCAAATACGAGGACCATCTGATTTCGCAAAACAAATTGATTGCGATTTCAAAATCCAAAAGAACAGTTCAATCAGAAGATGTACAAACGGCTTTACATTCACAAGAATTAGGAGTCGATATGGAGCTTTTTATTCGTAAAAACAAGGACGATAAGCTTTCCAAAGAGTTTTATTACATGGGCAAAATAATTCCAACCGGAGAATTCAAACAATTTATGATGCCCAACACAGATACCACAGCCGTAGAAATCGAGTATCAATTAAAAACACCAGTAAAAGAAGATTTATACGATTATATTGTGAATTAGTTAGGATGAGAATATGGTATTAAAAAGAATAGAAGTTGTCGCAGCTGTGATAAGAGACAAAGATAAGATCTTTGCGACCCAGCGCGGCTATGGAGAATTTAAAGATGGATGGGAATTCCCTGGGGGAAAGATGGAACCTGGCGAAACCCCACAACAAGCATTAGTCAGAGAAATCAAAGAGGAATTGGATACAGAAATTGAAGTTCAGGAACTCATTGATACTGTGGAGTATGATTATCCAGCTTTCCATCTTACAATGCATTGTTTCTGGGCAAGAATCAAAGAGGGGAACCTCATCTTAAAAGAGCATGAAGCCGCCAAATGGTTAACTAAGGATACACTTAACACAGTGGATTGGTTGCCAGCGGATTTAGCATTGGTAGAAAAAATTCATAATGTTCATGCAAAATATGTGTTTTATGTTTATGATGAAAAATTTGGGAAGTATAACGAGAAATTTAGAGAAGTAGACTTTTTTTATTCGAATAATACCACAGTTCAAGGACTATCTGACTTTTTAGAGATTAAAGACATTTATATGGATAGTGTCCAATCTATTACTCATTTTAAAAATGAACAAAACAATTATCAAGTAGCTTTTAATTACATCGTTCAAAATGGAAAAGTTAAATGGTATGTTTCGTTGCCAGAATGCAGTATTCAAGATTATTTAGATACATATAAAATAGCCGATATTATATTTTATCAACCATGTGAGGTTGGTTGCGTTGATTTTTCTCAAGTTGTATGGGAGGTCGCGATTTCTCTTCTTCAATCTGGTGCTGTATTTGGAATAGGCTACGTGTCAAAAAAAGTGTTTTCAAAAATAAGAGAAGTTATTAAGGATAAATTTGTTAATCATAAAAGAGGGTGTGTATCTATAAAAACTGTGATTAAAGCTATCCAAAATCAAGATTATTGGTCTCTTGATGTATTTAAGTTTGAATTTGATTTAGAAGATAATGAAGAAACAGCTATTTCGTTATTGATACTATCTGGATATGTTTTTGATGGGGAGAAAAACCTGTATTTTTTTAATAAAACGTTGGCAGAAAAAAATGAAAAAATGTTAGAAGACGCAGTTGAAAAATATATTGCATCAAAATAAATCAAACTCATACCCTTTTTATACTTTTTCTATTTCTTTCGATTTCATTTCTACAGCGACAGTTTTATATTTATTATCTATGCTCTTGCTGTTGTGTTCCTTGAGAAAGTTTTAAAAGGTAAATGTTCAATCATTTTTATTCTTGAAAGTCCGAATTCACATACAAATTTAATCATGTCATAAGCAATTCAATTTAGTCATTATTAAAAAAATGACTAAATTGAATTGAAAAATGACTAAATTGAATCTAAAATAACGTTAAAGGGGGACGCAATGAGACAGTTTGAATACAAAGAAAGTTGGAAGAAATTATTAACTCCGAATATAGTTTCGCTTCTGACTTCTATTCATGAATATAAAGGAGAACAAAATTTATTTATCGAGTCTAATTTTGATAAATTGACTGAATTATTAGAGATAGCTAAAATCCAAAGTACCGAAGCTTCGAACAAGATTGAAGGAATTATTACCACAAATGATCGTTTAAAGAAATTAGTTATGGATAAGACAATGCCTAAGAGTAGAAATGAGAAGGAAATAGCTGGTTATCGTGATGTATTAAATACAATTCATGAAAGTTATGAATATATTCCTGTTAATCCTAATTATTTTCTTCAGCTACATGGGGATTTATATAAATATAATGGCTCAGGTTTTGGAGGGAAATTTAAATCTTCAGATAATATAATCGCAGAAGTTGATTCTGTTGGAAATCAAAGAATCAGGTTTCAACCTATTGAGGCTTGGGCCACACCAGAAGCTATGGCTAATATATGCACTGCATACAATGATGCTATTAATGATGGGATTGATCCATTGATACTGATGCCAATGTTTATACTGGATTTTTTGTGTATTCATCCTTTTAATGATGGAAACGGAAGAATGAGCAGACTGCTTACATTACTTTTTTTATACAAGTCTGGATATATAGTTGGTAAATACATAAGTATAGAAAAATTGATTGAAAGATCAAAAGATACCTATTATGAAGCGTTACAGGCGAGTTCTTATGGATGGCATGAGAACGAAAATGATTATGAACCGTTTGTAGAGTATTACCTTGGAGTAGTTATTGCAGCATATAAAGAGTTTTCTAGTAGAGTACAGACATTGATTGAGTCCGGAATGAGTAAACCGGAAAGAATTCGTGAAGTCATAAGAAAACATATAGGTAAAATCACAAAGAGTCAAATCATGGATAAATGTCCTGATATAAGTGATACGACAATTCAAAGAACGCTAGCTGACTTATTAAAAAATAATGAAATTATTAAATTGAGTGGTGGAAGATATACTTCATATGTATGGAATGGAGAGAACGAATAATGATTACAGGTGAATTGAAAAATAAAATTGATAGTTTATGGGATGTGTTTGCAGCTGGTGGATTAACAAATCCTCTTGAAGTAATTGAACAAATTACTTATTTAATGTTTATCCATGATTTGGATGACACAGATAATAAAAACGCAAAAGAATGTGCAATGCTGGGTTTACCATTCAAAAGCATTTTCTCTGACCAAATTAAGATTGGCGAAAGAACTATAGATGGTCAACAATTAAAATGGTCGACATTTAGAGATTTCTCAGCAAACAAAATGTACGAAGTGGTTCAAGAATGGGTCTTTCCATTTATTAAGAATCTTCATTCTGATAAGAATAGTGCATATTCAAAATATATGGATGATGCGATATTTAAATTACCTACACCGTTAGTTTTATCTAAAGTCGTTGATTCATTAGACGATATTTATTCAGTGATGGGGAAATCAACAGAAATTGATATTCGTGGTGATGTATATGAATATTTATTATCTAAGATTTCTACAGCGGGACGAAACGGACAGTTTAGAACACCAAGACATATTATTCGTATGATGGTAGAGTTGATGAAACCAACACCAGAAGAAACTATTTGTGATCCGGCATGTGGTACAGGGGGTTTCTTAGTAGGAGCGAGCGATTATTTAAGAGAGACATATCGTAATGATATTTTAATGAATAAAGATAATAGAGATCATTATATGAATCATATGTTTCATGGATTTGATATGGATAGAACTATGCTTCGTATTGGTGCAATGAATATGATGGTTCATGGTGTAGAAGCTCCATTTATTGAATATAGGGATAGTTTATCTGATCAAAATATTGATACCGATAAATATTCTTTGATTCTTGCCAATCCTCCATTTAAGGGGACATTAGATGCGGATTCAGTATCTGCTAATCTATTGAAAGTAGCTAAAACAAAGAAAACAGAACTATTGTTTTTAGCCTTATTTATCAGAATGTTAAAAATCGGTGGACGATGTGCTTGTATTGTTCCGGATGGCGTATTATTTGGATCAAGTAAAGCTCATAAGCAAATAAGAAAAGCGATTATCGAAGATAACAGATTAGAAGCGGTTATTTCAATGCCATCTGGTGTATTTAAACCATATGCTGGCGTATCAACAGGGATATTGATATTTACAAAAACGGGACATGGTGGAACTGATAAAGTTTGGTTCTACGATATGAAAGCAGATGGATATTCATTAGATGATAAGAGATCACCGATCAATGAAAATGATATTCCAGATATTATTGAAAGATTTAATCATTTGGATAAAGAAGTAGAACGTAAGAGAACTGAACAAAGTTTCTTGGTAGATAAGAAAGAAATAGTTGATAATGATTATGATCTTTCGATCAATAAATACAAGGAGATTGTTTATGAAAAGGTAGAATATCCTCCTACTAGTGAAATACTTGCGGATATTGAAGAATTAAATAAAGAAATAGATAAGAACTTAGAAGAACTTAAAACCCTTCTAAAAGGATAGAAAGGAGGAAGAATCTGAATGATAAATTCGGATTTGTAGGGACGAGAAATGGAATTTAAGAAAATAAGCGAACTTACAACGGTAGTTACAGGTGGAACTCCTTCAACCACCGTTGAAGAGTATTGGCAAAATGGAAATATTCCATGGTTACAATCAGGGTGTTGCCAAAACAATGATGTGTATAATACAGAAAAATATATTACACAAGCAGGATATGATAACAGCAGTGCTCGGATTATGCCAAAAGGTACAGTAATGATAGCCTTAACTGGTGCTACTGCCGGGAAAATAGGGTATCTTAATTTTGAAGCATGTGGAAATCAGTCAATTACTGGTATATTACCATGTGAATCAATAAACCAGAGATTTTTGTTCTATTATTTGATCTCTAGAAGAAAACGAATTTTAACAGATTGCGTTGGAGGAGCTCAAGCGCATATTTCACAAGGATATGTAAAAAACCTAGAGGTTCCGATGTATTCATTGGAAGAACAAAATAGAATCGCATATATCCTTGATACAAATTTAAAACTAGTCGAACGCAGAAATTTAGAATTGAAAAAATTGGATGAACTAATCAAAGCCCGATTTGTCGAGATGTTTGGGGATTTGAAAATAAATGAAAAAAATTGGAAGAGTAAAACATTCAATGAGATGTCTGATTTGATTACTGATGGAGAGCACGCAACGCCGCGAAGAACAGCAGAAGGAATATATTTATTGTCTGCTCGAAATGTCTTAAACCATTCATTTCAACTTGAAGATGTGGATTACATTGATCAAAAAGAGTATGACAGAATAGCGCATAGAATTGTTCCGAAAACAGGTGATGTTTTAGTTTCTTGTTCAGGAACCGTTGGTCGTTGTTGTAGTGTTCCACCAAATTTTAAATTTCAGATGGTAAGAAGTGTCGCCTTGATTAGATTCAATGATGAAATCAATCCATTTTTTGCTGAATACATGATTGCTTCAGATTATTTACAGGAGCAAATTAATAGATGTAAGACAATGTCTTCACAAGCGAATCTTTTTCAAGGAAAGATAAAAAAGCTCAGGGGATTTATACCACCTATGGAGCTTCAACGACAATTTGCAGATATCGTAGCTCAGATCGATAAATCAAAATTAGCAGTACAGAAATCTTTAGAAAAAACACAACAACTGTTTGATAGCTTAATGCAAGAATATTTTGGATAAAAAATAATGGATGTAGGGATGTTGGTAACGGAGGTACTAACATGAAAACAGAAATTATTACTGAAATTGAACAATCTTTATTGAATTATTTGGATAACGCACAGATGGAAGTGTTGCACAAAGTTTTAAATCGTTGCCTTGATGGCGTTGAAGTTCGTTCAAAGGAGAATGTTGAAATTTGTGAATTTACCAATGAAGAATTGATCAAAAAATTCATTTCTGCTAAAGAAATTGAAGGATGTAGTAGTAGAACTACAAAATACTATGAGTCTACATTGGTAAAGATGAATTCTAAAATGAATAAGGGAATTACACATATGACAACAGATGATTTGAGAACGTATTTGACGGATTATCAGAAGATCAATAATTGTTCTAAAGCAAGTGTTGATAACATTAGGCGTAATTTAAGTAGTTTTTTTTCTTGGTTGGAAGAGGAAAACTATATTTTAAAAAGTCCTATGAAAAGAATTCATAAAATTAAAACTGACAAAGTTATTAAAGATACATACTCTGATGAAACTTTAGAACTGTTAAGAGATAATTGCAATTGTTTAAGAGATTTGGCAATTATTGATATATTATCTTCCACTGGGATGAGAGTTGGAGAACTTGTAAAGTTAAATATTAATGATATAGATTTTGAAAATAGGGAATGTGTTGTATTTGGTAAAGGAAACAAAGAAAGACCAGTTTATTTTGACGCAAGAACTAAGATTCATTTAAAAAATTATTTAAATTCCAGGACGGATTCAAATAAAGCTTTGTTTGTTTCACTAGATCAACCACATAACCGATTAAATATCAGTGGTGTTGAAATAAGGTTAAGGCAATTAGGTAGAAGATTAGGTGTTCCTAAAGTTCATCCACATAAATTTAGGAGGACAGTTGCAACAAAAGCTATTGATAAAGGGATGCCTATAGAACAAGTTCAAAGTTTATTGGGGCATTCTCAAATAGATACAACCATGCATTATGCCATGATAAACCAAAATAATGTAAAAGAATCTCACAGAAGATATATTTCATAGGAGAAAAGTTATGTATGAAGCAAAGGAATCAGATTGGAAAATTTTTAGAAAAAGGGTGCCTCAATGGCAAGAAGATTACATGAAAAAACTAAATGAAGAATACATCGATATATTGAGTAGGGATGGCTCAGCAGCTAAAAATTTTTGGGATCTTGAAAACAGAGTGTTTAAAGATAAAAGAAGAGTAGGTGTTGCGGTTGACATGAGAAGATCGAGAATGTTCATAAATATATTGGATTTATTAGAAGATCATGTAATAAATCTGGAAGATTTAGATGAATTTAGCGAAGAATTAAGAAAAGCGGTAACTCAAATAACAAAAAGATAAAATTCCAAATTCGGATTTGTAGGGTTATGGAAACAATCACCATAGGAGAAGCGTGTGATATTTTAAATGGCTATGCGTTTAAAAGTGAAGAGTATGTCTCTTCTGGT
>NZ_JACHHD010000021.1 GCF_014202635.1 Faecalicoccus acidiformans | reverse complement strand
TACAGGTAGCCGGACTGAGCATCACGATGATCAATGACGTGACGCCGATCCCACATAACGGATGTCGTCCGCCAAAACGACCTCGTGGATAGAAATTAGAAAATAGGAGGTGTCCCGATGGCAAACTATACCATTCAAACGATCGAAGAATCTTCAACTTACGGAAAGTTTGTTTTTACACCATTACAGAATCGCTTTGGAGTAACGATGGGCAATGCACTACGTCGTGTATTGTTGTCTTCTTTACCAGGGGGCTCTGTTTTCAGTATTCGCATTGATGGAATCTATCATGAATTTACGGGTATTGAAGGTGTTAAAGAAGATGCCGCAATGATTATTTTAAATATAAAACAGTTGATCTTAAAAATTGACATTCATGACAACGATGTCTATACATTGCGCATCAATAAAGTAGGACCATGTACCGTAACGGCCGCCGATATTGAATGCCCAACCGGTGTCGAAGTGTTGAACCCTGATTTGGTAATTTGTACCTTAGCGGAAGGTGCAGATTTCAATATGGACATGCAAGCTCGCTTAGGACGTGGTTATAAAACGGCCGATGTAAATAAACATTTGTATCAAAATGAAGGACAGCCTCTAGGTATTATTTATACAGATTCTCTTTATTCTCCAGTGAAAAAAGTGAGCTACAGTGTTGATGAGAATACAGATGGAACCGAAAGTTTAACTATGGAGATTTTAACCGATGGGCGTCTTTCGCCTTCGGAAAGTCTTTCAATCAGTTCTAAGATTTTACGCGATCATTTTGAAATTTTAAAAGATATCGATGAAAGTCAGCTGGAACATGTAGAGACCGTAGAAACAAAAGTAGAAGAGGATTCTTCTTCTATCCAGCATAAGATGATTGAGGATCTTGAACTTTCTGTCCGGTCTTATAACTGCTTGAAACGCGCAGGAATCACAACTGTAGAAGAACTTTGCCAGAAGACAGAAGATGAAATGATTCATGTTCGTAACTTGGGGAAAAAGAGCTTAAAAGAAGTAAAAGATAAGATATATTCACTTGGATTGAGTTTCAAGTCAAGTAATGAGTAGGAGGAAGTCGTATGTGGAATCGTAAATTAGGACGTACCGCAGATCATAGAAAAGCTTTGTTGAGAAACATGGCGACTTCACTGATCGAGAGCGGACAGATCGAGACAACAGAAAAGAAAGCCAAAGAACTTAGTGCCGTTATGGACCAGTTAGTGACATTGGCAAAGCGCAATGATCTGCATGCCCGTCGTCAGGCCGCAAGCTTTGTACGAAACGTGGAAGTGGATGAAGAAGGAACGACTGCACTGCAGAAGCTGTTCAATGAGATAGGGCCGGCTTATGCAGACCGAAACGGAGGGTATACTCGCGTGATCAAGACAAGGATCCGCAAAGGGGATGCTGCTCCTATGGCAATCGTACAATTTGTGAAGTAGAGCAATCTACTTCCTTTTTTATAGGGAGAAACTTATGAAATCAATTTGTGATATCAAAGAATATGCTCAACTTCAAAATGTTCCAATTCTTAAAGATGAAGGATTTGAATATTTGAGAGATAAGATTCTTGCGTATGACTGTCATTCGTTTTTAGAAATAGGGACTGCCGTTGGATTTACTGCGATTCGCGTAGCCCAGTTAGATCCTTCCATGCGTGTCGTCACTATAGAAAGAGATCCTGAACGGGCTGGCGTTGCCCGGGAAAATATCCAACAGATGCATTTGGAAAGTCAAATCACCCTGATTGAAAAAGATGCATTTGATGTGGAGTTGAATGAAACTTTTGACTGTATTTTTATTGATGCGGCAAAAGCGCAATATACACGGTTTTTTCATAAATTTTCGCCACTGTTATCCCGTCATGGTATAATCATTTCAGATAATATGAAATTCCATGGTTTGGTGGAGCATCCTGAACGAACTAAAAATCGTAATACGAGACAGTTAGTTCGTAAATTGAAAGAATATCATGATTTTTTAGAACAATTGGATGATTTCATTGTTGAGTTTACAGACCAGGGGGATGGAATGGCTTTGGCAAGGAGGAAATAATGAAAAAGTGGATCAAGATCATTGTGGCGTTATCCGCCTTTGCAGCTTGTTTAAGTGCAATTCTTATCAAACTGCATTTGGATAAGAAAAAGAGGGAAGAATTAGATGAATTCTTACTTCCGGAAGAAGATACAGTTGTGATGGATGTTCCTTTAAAAACTTCTCCTGATCAACAAAATGATTCAGGGTTCTTAGCTTGATCAATGGCGGGCATAATGTCTTGCCATTTTTCTATTTCAGGCGTAAACTTTCTTTTGTTTCTATTATAGGGGGGATTGATTTGAAATTATCTCTTTCAAAAAGCGTAGATTTAGGTAAAGAGCCAATATCCCGTCTGCTATGGGTCCTAGCGGTACCTTCGATTACTTCTCAAGTTGTCAATGCGCTTTATAATATGGTTGACCGTATGTATATCGGTCATATACCAGAAGTTGGAAGTCAGGCATTGACTGGCGTCGGGGTTTGTTTCCCGCTGATCATGATTGTCAGTGCGTTTGCCTATCTTTTTGGGATGGGCGGTGCTCCGCGTGCCAGTATTTTCATGGGGAAAAAAGATAATTCCATGGCGGAGAAAATATTAGGAACTTGTTTTGTTTCCTTAGTTTTAATTTCGATTCTTTTGACAATTGGAATGTTGCTGTTTAATGAACCATTATTGTATTTATTTGGTGCCAGTGAGAATACGATAGGCTATGCGCAAGATTATATCAGGATCTATGCCATTGGTACGATCTTTGTGCAGGTGACTCTTGGAATGAACGCCTTTATTTCTTGTCAAGGTTTTTCTTTGATCAGCATGCTCACAGTTTGTATTGGGGCTGTTACCAATATTATCTTGGATCCAATTTTTATTTTCTTATTTGATATGGGAGTCAAAGGAGCGGCTTTGGCAACTATTCTTTCACAAGCTTTAAGTGCTGTGTGGGCCGTTTATTTTCTATGTAGTTCCAATAGTCTACTGCGAATCCGAAAACAAAATCTTCGTTTACGCCCCGCTATCTTATTTCCTTGCATTGCGTTAGGTATTTCTCCGTTTCTGATGCAAGGTACAGAAAGTATCTTGGTTCTTTGTTTTAACTCTTCATTACTACTTTATGGCGGCGATATTGCAGTAGGGGCCATGACGATCTTATCCAGTGTTATGCAGTTTGCCATGCTTCCTCTACAGGGATTGACGCAAGGGGGCCAGCCAATCATCAGTTATAATTATGGAGCAGGTCAGGCATCGAGAGTCAAGAAAGCGTTTAAATTACAGACAATTGCCTGTATGAGTTATTCTACGTTGTTATGGGCTTTGGCCATGTGTGTCCCTTCTGTGTTTGTTATGATTTTTACCAGTGATCCACAATTGACAGAGATCAGTTGCTGGGCAATGCGAATCTATTTATCTGGAGTTTTCTTGATGGGAATTCAAATTTCTTGTCAACAATCCTTTATTGCGTTGGGGAATTCAAAGATCAGTTCTTTTTTGGCAGTTTTCCGAAAAATCATTTGCTTGATTCCGTGTATTTATATCTTGCCAAACTTCTTTGAAGATAAAGTCTTTGCGGTGTTCTTGGCAGAACCGATTGCTGACCTCATTGCGGTGTTTACCACCAGCCTGTTGTTTTATTTTGAATTTAAGAAGATTCTTAGAGAGATGCGAAAGAATGTACTTTCTTAGCTCTCTTTTTTCTTTTAAACTGAATCGGATTCCGATATAATGTACGAGTTAAGGAGGGGTGTCCATGGATGCTATCAAGGTCTCAGGATTGTCTTTTTCTTATGATGGAAAGAAAGATGTTTTATCGAATGTTTCTTTTTCCATTCCTAAGGGATGTTATACGACGATCATCGGCCATAATGGATCAGGGAAAAGTACGATCGCAAAATTATTGATAGGGCTGATGAGTCCCAAACAAGGGTCTATTGAAATCTTAGGACAATCCCTTAATGAAGACAGTGTCTATGAACTTCGGGATCATGTAGGAATTGTTTTTCAAAATCCGGACAATCAGTTTATTGGTTCAACGGTGGCAGATGATATTGCGTTTGGATTGGAGAATCACTGTGTGCCTCAGGAACAGATGCAAGAGATCATTGAAGATGTGGCAGAGCGTGTAGGCATGCTGGACTTTTTAAATAGCGAGCCGACAAAACTGTCTGGCGGACAAAAACAAAGAGTGGCGATTGCCGGAATTTTAGCCATTGAGCCGGAAATCATAATTTTTGATGAATCGACGAGCATGCTGGATCCGCAAGGCAAAGCCAGCATCAATGAGCAGATTCAAAAGCTTCATAGTGAAAAAGATCGAACGATTCTTTCTATTACGCATGATATGGAAGAAGTTGCTCAAAGTGAATATGTGATCGTTCTTAAAGATGGCAAGGTTGTTCTGACAGGTTCTCCGATGGAGATTTTTGCTCATGAAAAAGAACTGGCATCCATGATGTTAGATATTCCTTTTGCACTAAAAGTTTCGAAAGAACTGGTGAAGGAAAAAATTACGGATCAAGAAGTCTGTACGTTGGAAGAGGTGGTGAATCAGTTATGTCAATTGAGATCAACCATCTAGAACATACATATAATGCGGGGACTCCTTTTGCTCATCAAGCTTTGAAAGGAATCGATTTATCGATCCCTGAGGGGAAAGTGACGGCCATCATTGGACAGACGGGGTCGGGGAAATCGACTTTGGTTCAACATTTGAATGGACTTTTGATTCCTAGTGCAGGCACATTGGATATCTGCGGATTTCATATTCAACCATTATTAAAAATCAAAGATATCAAACAACTTAGAAAAGAAGTCGGATTGGTTTTTCAGTTCCCAGAATATCAATTATTTGAAGAGACAATAGAAAAAGATATTGCGTTTGGACCTAAAAATTTTGGAATCGAAGAAGAAAAGGCTAATGAATTGGCGCGCAAGATCTTGCCTATGGTTGGCTTAGATGAAAGCTATCTTCAACGCTCTCCTTTTGAATTGTCAGGGGGACAAAAAAGGCGGGTAGCTATTGCAGGCATCTTGGTATTAGATCCGCAAGTCTTGGTGTTGGATGAACCAACTGCCGGATTGGATCCGCAAGGAGCCAAAGAGATGATGACTTTATTTATGGATCTTAACAAGAAGCAGGGCAAGACAATTCTTTTAGTATCTCATGATATGGAGCATGTGATGCGTTATTGTGATCATGTGATTGTTTTAAATGACGGAAAAGTTTTACAAGAAAGTGATGTCCACACTTTTTTTGAACATCCAGAATGGATGATCGAAGTGGGAATCAATCCGCCGGCCATTATCCGCTTAAAGATGATGTTACAAAATAAAGGATTTCAAATTCCGGATTCTATCTTAGATATGCCGTCTTTAGTGGAATGTATCAAAAGGCAGGTGAACGATTATGAATAATATTGCATTGGGACGCTATATGCCTTTAGATTCTGTCGTTCACCATTTAGATCCCCGAGCTAAGATCATGGTTCTTTTGTTTTTGATGATTGCGGTGTTCATTCCGGCAGGAGCTATTGGCTACATAGTCATTGCAGCTTTTATCATCGTTGCTTTATTGCTTTCCAAACTCCAGTTATCTTATGCGTTGCGAGCCATGAAACCAATGATTTGGATGATGATTTTTTTGTTGGTAATCAATGTGCTGGTCATAAAAACAGGAACTCCATGGATTCAATGGGGCTGGTTGAGTGTTTATTCGGATGCCATTTATCAAACATTGTATATTGTGGTACGTCTGATGTTCATGATTGTTTTAACAACGATCTTGACCGCAACTACGAAACCTTTAGATTTAACTTTAGGCATTGAGAAGTTATTGAAGCCTTTTGAAAAGATTGGGCTTCCTGCACATATTATAGCGATGATGATCAGCATTGCATTACGGTTTATTCCTACACTGATCGAGGAAACTCAGCGAATTATGAATGCACAGGCGAGTCGAGGAGTTGATTTTGAAAATGGGGGATTAAAAGAGAAAATCTTTTCCATCTTATCCTTGATCGTGCCATTGTTTGTTTCTAGTTTTGATCGTGCTGAACAGCTTGCCAATGCTATGGAAGCACGGGGATATGACCCTAATCGTACAAGAACGCGTTACAAAGTTTTAAAAATGAATACTCTCGATATCTTTGGAATGGCACTGAGTGTAATGATCTTGGGCGTGTGTGTAGGAATTTGGATCCTATGATTGTCAAGTGTACGGTAGCCTATGACGGCTGGGCCTATGCTGGCTGGCAAAAACAGGAAAATGCTTTAGGAATTCAGGAAATCATAGAATCTGCGCTGGAAAAGATTCATAAAAAACCAACATCGATCGTGGCAAGCGGCAGAACGGATGCTAAAGTGCATGCATTGGGACAAGTTTTTCACTTTGAAAGCGACGGAAAGATTCAACCAATTTCTTATGTGAGAGCATTAAATTCATTGTTGCCTTTGGATATTAGAATTCAAAAGGCAGAAAAGGCAGAAGATGATTTTCATGCCCGGTTTTCATGTCGATCCAAGAGATATTTATATATTGCTACACGAAATCAAAAGGATCCATTTGCCTGTCGGACCAAAGGGATCTTATATCAGGATTTGAATGTCGAACAAATGTTGGATGCGTGCCAATTTTTGATCGGTACTCACGATTTTACTACTTTTTCCAGCAGTCGTATTGATCCTAGAAAGTCGCGCATTAAAACGATTAAAATGATTTCGATTGAAAAGCGAGGCCAAGATTATTACTTTTCATTTGAAGGCAATGGCTTTTTACGTTATCAAGTTCGAATGATGACAGGCACATTGATCGAGGTAGGCAAACAAACGATTGCTCCTCTGGATGTCCAGAAAATGCTGGATCTGAAAGACAAAGAGGCTTGTCGATACAATGCCAGTCCTCAGGGACTTTATTTGATGGAAGTTTGTTATTGATAGAAGGGCTTTTTTTCGCTAAAAGCCCTTTTTTTACATTGACTTTTACTTCTTTTTTTCTTAAGATATTACTTGGCTAATCTTCGGCCGTTTGAGCCCCGGTAACGCTCAAAACAAGGAGGAAAAGAGAATGCGTCAAACTACAATGGCTAAACCAGCCGACGTAACACGTACATGGTATGTTGTTGATGGCGAAGGACAAACCTTAGGTCGCTTGGCTACAACTTGTGCTCATGTATTAAGAGGTAAGCACAAACCTACATATACACCAAATGTTGACTGTGGTGATTATGTAATTGTGATCAATGCCGACAAAGTCGACATGACAGGAAACAAATTGAACACAGAGAAGTATTACAACCATTCTGGATATTTTGGAGGTCTGCGTGTTCGTACCGCCAAAGAAATGAAGGAAAAATATCCGGTAGAATGGGTAGAAAGAGCTATCAAGGGAATGTTGCCACACACTAAATTAGGTGATGTAATGCGTGGACACTTGTTTGTTTATGCAGGAGGAGAACATCCACATGCAGCTCAGAAACCTGTTGAATTAAAGGTGAAAGGATAAGGAGGAATAG
Organism: Faecalicoccus acidiformans; assembly: GCF_014202635.1. Taxonomy (GTDB): domain Bacteria; phylum Bacillota_I; class Bacilli_A; order Erysipelotrichales; family Erysipelotrichaceae; genus Faecalicoccus; species Faecalicoccus acidiformans. Next base: position 13,409 of record NZ_JACHHD010000021.1, on the reverse strand, counting down.
AAGATGGCAAAAACAAACATCGTTCAGTATCATGGTGTAGGACGTCGTAAAAAATCTATTGCTCGTGTATTCTTACGCCCAGGAACAGGAAATATCGAAGTCAACGGAAAAAGTTTGGAAGAATATCTTCCATTAGAAACATTGCGTATGGTTGTTAAATCACCATTGGAACTGACTAATACTTTAGATCAGTTTGATGTTGTTATCAATGTACATGGTGGTGGATACACAGGACAGGCTGGCGCTATGCGTCATGGTGTAACACGTGCTTTGATGGAAGCAAGTGATGACTATCGTCCAGTATTAAAAGCAGCCGGATTCGTTACACGTGACCCACGTGCTAAAGAACGTAAAAAGTATGGTTTAAAGGCAGCACGTCGTGCTCCACAGTTCTCAAAACGTTAATCAATTTATCGTCAAGAGAAACCAAGATCACTCTTTATGGGTGGTCTTTTTTCGTGTTGCTGTTTTCTTGATTTTACAACTTTGAGCATTTATTTTTATAACATATTAGATACAAAAAAGATCTCTTGACATATTGATTATAAGTAGCAAATATGACAAAAACAGTTGGTTATGTATGTGATGAGAATGATCGTATTAGTTCATATATTTTAGTTCATATATTATTCTCTTTATTTGTAGTGGCTTTACTGGTCATTGATGCTGATACAAATGTCGTCATTATATTATAGAGTTATATAGTTGAAATCGTATCAATAGAATCATGTAATTGAATCAAAATGATACGATTGACTCGATTGATACGATTCGATACAATATATGTGTAAAATCAATACGAAGGAGGTAGCTATTATGCTTTTTCGTGAAAGTGAGACAGTTGAACTAAAAGAAATTGTTACAGACGATATCAAAAAAGAAATTATTGCTTTTGCGAACTGTAATGGTGGAAAACTGTATGTTGGTGTTCAAGATGATGGAACCATCATTGGCGTGGAGGATGCAGATAGTATTTCCTTACAAATAAGCAATATGATCAGAGACACAATCAAACCCGATATTACGATGTTTGTTCATTACGAAACCATCGAAGAAAAGGGAAAAGAAATAATTGCCATAGATGTTCAAAGAGGGACAGACCGTCCTTATTATCTTGCAAAAAAAGGAATGCGTCCAGAAGGCGTATTTGTTAGACAAGGTTACTCTTCCGTACCTGCTACTGATACCGCTATACGATACATGATCAAAGAAACTGATGGTGATCGTTTTGAAGCGATACGCTCTTTAAATCAAGATCTTACTTTTGAAGCTGCAAAAAAAGAATTTGATATTCGGAATTTAGAGTTTGGTCCAAAACAAATTCAAACCTTGAAATTAACTGATCAAGATGGGCTTTATACTAATTTAGGTTTACTTTTATCGGATCAATGCGTTCATACAATTAAGGTTGCCATTTTTCAAGGGACAGATCAAATGGTATTTAAGGATAGACGAGAATTTGGTGGATCACTTCTACGTCAAATGAATGAAGTGTATGATTATGTTGACATACACAATCAGACGCGCGCAACCATACAAAAACTATTGAGGATCGATGTGCGGGATTATCCTGAAGTCGCTATTAGGGAAGCGCTTTTAAATACACTTGTCCACCGTGATTATTCCTTCAGTTCAAGTTCTTTGATCAGCATTTATACAGATCGAATCGAATTTGTGTCCATCGGCGGGCTCATGCCAGGAATAGAACTTGAAGATATTATGCTTGGCCTTTCGGTATGTCGTAATCAAGATTTGGCAAATGTGTTTTATCGCTTGCATCTGATTGAAGCTTATGGTACTGGAATGGGAAAGATAATGAAGGCATATGAAGGTGAAGAAGAAAAGCCAAAAATCGAAACAACAAAAAATGCCTTTAAGATTATTCTGCCTAACATAAACACAAAAAATGAAACGAGAAATGACAAAGAAACAAATGTAGATGCAATCATAGGTTCAGCTACAGTTGGCGAAAATGTTTTAGATGAAGAAGCATTGATTCTAGATTATGCCAGATCCCACGAATTTATAACAAGAAATGATGTGATTGAATTATTGAAGGTGAGTACATCAACAGCATCGAGAATCCTTCAAAGATTGGTAAGATCTGGCTTGTTGAAACAATATGGTAAGGCAAGAAGCACTCGTTACAGAATGATAAAAAGTTAGAATAGTTCACTATAAATCATTTAAGCACGCCAGTAGCACGCAAAAGTCTTTAAATAGCCTTTATTTAAAGGCCTACGCAGTTAACAAAAGATTAATCAATTTATCTTCAAGAGAAACCAAGATCACTTCATAAGGGTGATCTTTTCATTTTGAAAAATTTTTGTGTTTATTGAGCTTTTAAAGGGTAAGCGAACGTATACGACACGTAAAATACAAAGAATAGAATTTATGATGGTCTTTTTCTGGATTATTGCAAAGACTACACTGTTACTTTAGTATTATTATGAAAGGTGGAGATGTTCGTGGAACTAAGAGTTTTACGCTATTACTTGACTGTTGCAAGAGAAGAAAATATCACCCGTGCCGCCGAGATCTTACATATCACGCAACCGACCCTCAGCCGTCAAATGGCAGAATTAGAGGACGAACTAAATACAAAACTGTTTGAGCGTACGAATCGGAAAATTGTATTAACGGAAGCAGGTATGCTGTTACGCCGTCGGGCCGAAGAACTGGTATCTCTGGCAGAGAAAACGGAATTGGAATTCAAGAATTCTGGCGAAGAGCTTTCAGGATTGATCTCAATCGGAAGCGGTGTGTCAGCGGTAGTCTCTAAAAATTTGCCAGATCTTATAGAGACTTACGTAAAAAAGTACCCGCAAGTGCGTTTTGAACTGCATACAGGGACGGCAGCCGTCATCAAAGATCAACTCGATAAAGGTCTTTTAGATATCGGGATCTTGATGGAACCGGTCGAAGTGGAAAAATATGATTTTATCCGTTTGCCCAAAAAGGATGTTTGGGGAATTCTTATGCCTGAAGAAGATCCCTTGGCTCAGAAAAGTAATATCACGTCTGCCGATCTTAGAACATTGCCTTTGATCGTAAGCTGGCGCATTGTGGAACGGGAAGCTAAGGCGTGGTTTGGCGGGGATACAGACCATTTAAATGTGGTTTGCACATATGATTTAATTGATAATGCTGCACTTTTGGTTGAGCGCCGTATTGGCTATGCTTTTGTGATTGAGGGTGCATTAAAACATTTTCCGAATCTCGTCTTTCGACCGCTTTCCCCAGAAGTCAGCAATACCTCTGTATTAGTATGGAAAAAATACCAGCCTTCAAGCACAGCGGTTCAAAAATTTATTGAACTGGCAAAAGACACCTATAAGGATTAGAGACAATCGTCATATCAATTGATGAATAAATATACAATTGAAATGCTTAAAAGGCATAGAAAGCAGAGAAACTAAGTATTTCACTTATTTCAAAAGAAAATCTAGAATGTGAGTGTACCAAGGATCTGAATGATCTTCTGGACACTCACTTTTTTATTAAGGAGGGATGCGCATGACCATTGAAGAGGCGAGCGAACACTTTGGTATTTCATTTGATAAACTGCGTCTTTATGAAGATCAAGGATTATTTGATTGTCACAAAGGAGCAAACGGTCATATTGAATATACCGATGATCTTATGGATTATATCGGGATCATTGATGTATTAACCAATGCCGGAGCTGAAGCAGAAACTTTGCGCAGTTTTATGCATGGGCTCATGCAAAGCTCAATCACAAAAGAGGAGAAGCTTCGCTATTTGCGGGCTCAGCGGCAAAAACTTTTAGAAAGTATTCACTTAAAACAAAAATCACTGGATCAGCTTGATTACATTATTTTCGACATCAATAAAACTTCTGATTCAGCACGATAAGAAAGGAGGATTCAAAATGAAAAAAGATCTAGGTTCTGTATTAGCACTTTATCCGACACCGCTTGTGGTGGTTGGAACGATGGTAAACGGGAAACCAAATTGGGTTTTGGCAGGCCATGTAGGAATCATGGGACATGATCATATCATGGTGAGCTTGGCCAAAGCGCATTATACCAATCAGGGAATTAAAGAGACAAAAGCTCTGTCTGTCCATATTGTGGATGAGGCATTGCTTAAAAAGGCGGAGTATGTTGGCTGCGTCAGTGGAAACCAAACAGATAAATCCGAGGTATTTACATTTAGCAAAGGTGAAAATGGCGCACCCATGATTGATATGGCGAAGCTTTCTATGGAGTGTTCCGTGGAAGATATCTACGAAACAGATGGGTTTGATAATTTTATTCTGACCATCGATCACACCTATGCGGAAGAAAGTATCCTGAATGAAGCCGGGAAAATCAACTATGACGTGTTTAAACCAATTTTATTCGAAATGCCCGGTTACACCTATTTAAAAACTGGAGAAACCGTTGCCAAATGTATGACTCTTGAGAAATAGAAAGGAGTTCAAAATGAAAAAATTATTTTCTCTTGCCTTAACTTTTATGATGTTTTTTGGCCTGGTTGCTTGTGCAAATAATGATTCTGAAGAAAACAGTACTTCTTCTGAACCGGAAGCTACGATGGATTCGGAAGCTTTGATCGTATATTTTTCATGGTCAGGCAATACGGAATCGGTCGCAAACGAAATTGCTCATCAAACTGGTGCGGATATCTTTGAGATCATACCTGAAGAATCATATACCGATGATTACGATGCTCTTTTGGATATTGCCCAAGAAGAACAGGCAAATAATGCCCGACCGGAAATTGCCGAAACCGTTGAGGACTTTGAACAATATGATGTGGTGTATCTGGGATATCCCAACTGATGGGGCGATATGCCGATGATCGTGTATACCTTTCTAGATGACTATGATTTTAGTGAGAAAACCATCGCACCTTTTGTTACTTCTGGCAGCAGCGGATTTTCGGGAACCATTAGCACCATAGAAAGTATGGAGCCCGATGCAGTTGTAGTCGAGGGGCTTTCCCTTGGAAGTTCTGAAGCAAGCGAACCGGCAGATGCTGTATCAGAATGGCTTAGCAGCATGGGACAGAATAATGTTGTTTTGAAAAAGGGATGAATATCGTCGGTATTCAACCAAAATTCAATTTGTCTTGGAATATACATAAGGAGGAATAAATATGGCAGTAAAACAGACAGCGGGTCGACGTGACCTTGGGGAATTTGCCCCTAAATTTGCGGAATTAAACGATGATGTGCTTTTTGGGGAAGTATGGAGCAGAGAAGATAAGCTTTCTTTGCGTGATCGCTCACTTGTGACAGTAGTGTCACTGATGTCACAAGGGTTGGTGGATTCATCTTTTAAATATCATCTGGAAAGTGCTAAAAAGAATGGAATCACAAAAGAAGAGATTGCGGAAATTTTGACGCATGCAGCATTCTATGCCGGTTGGCCTAAGGCATGGGCTGCTTTCCGTATGGCAAAGGATGTCTGGAGTGATGAAGACGCAACAAACAATGCTAAAGGAGGAATGTTTGGTCTAGGTGATCCTAACGATGCCTATGCTCAGTACTTTGTAGGCCAAAGTTATTTAAAAATGCTCACTTCGAAATTACCAGTTGCCAATGTGACCTTTGAACCAGGTTGTCGCAACAACTGGCATATCCATCAAGCTCAAAAGGGAGGCGGCCAGATCTTGCTTTGTATGGAAGGAAGAGGCTGGTATCAGGAATGGGGCAAAGAAGCGCAAGAACTTCACCCTGGTGATGTTGTCGAAATTCCAGCTGGGGTAAAACACTGGCATGGGGCAGCCAAGGATAGCTGGTTCTCTCATTTAGCGATTGAGGTCCCTGGCGAAAATACATCCAATGAATGGCTGGAGATGGTCAGTGATGAAGAATACGATAAGTTGAAATAAAGGAGAACTAATCATGAAAAATGCATTGATTGCCTATTTTTCGGCAAGTGGATCAACGGCCAAATTGGCCAAAACATTTGCCGATGCAACAGGCGGTACACTATACGAGATCAAGCCAGCATCTCCCTATACCAGCGCGGATCTAAACTGGAATGATAAAAACAGCCGCAGCAGTCTAGAGATGAATGATAAAACGGCACGTCCTTCGATTCTTGAGCCTGTAGTAAATATGGCGCAATATGACACGATATTTGTAGGTTTCCCGATTTGGTGGTATGAAGCACCTCGAATCATACAAACATTTTTAGAAAGTTATGATCTAAGCGGAAAAATAGTGATCCCATTTGCGACATCGGGAGGAAGCGGAATAGGAAACACGGCTTCCATCTTACAAAAAAGCTGTCAGGCAAAAGTATTGTCAGGAAAAAGAATGAGTCCTTTTGCTTCCATAGATGAAGTATCTTCCTGGATTAATTCTTTGAAATTATGAAGAAAAAGATGAAGCCAAAGGCTGTTATAAAAATCATTATTGATGGGTTAATGACGCTGGTGCTCTTGTTTTTGATGGGTTATCCGCTTTGGGGAGATATAGCTCATGAATGGGTTGGTACTTTGATGATGCTCTTGTTTATAGCACACCATTTATTAAACCGGCATTGGTATTCGAACCTTTTTAAGGGTAGATTCACTTGTATGCGAATATTCCAGATCGTTGTGAATATGTTACTTTTGATCACGATGCTATTGCAGATGTATAGCGGCATCGCCATGTCGCGCCATATATTTTCCTTCTTGCCGATGCATGGCGGTATGGCATTAGCCAGAAGACTTCATATACTCGGAGCTTATTGGGGATTTATTCTGATGAGCATTCATTTGGGTCTACATTGGAACATGGTTTTAGGTATGGCAAAAAGAATAGTTGGGAAAACAAATCCTGCAAAATTTGTCAGAACAAGTCTGTTTATTCTCAGTATTCTGATTGCGGATTATGGTGTATTTGTCTTCATAGATCGTAATTTTCTTACTTATATGTTCTTGCGATCAGAATTTGTTTTCTTGGATTATGGAGAACCGCTTTGGTCATTCTATCTTGATTACGTCAGCTTAATGGGACTTTGGATATTTCTTTCTCATTACTTATTGAAATGGTTGAAAAAAAAGGAGAAAAATAATGCAATATACAAAATTAGGTAACTCAGATTTAATCGTTTCCCGTATCTGTATGGGCTGTATGGGGTTTGGTGATCCAAAGAACGGTCAGCACAGCTGGACACTGGATGAAGAACACTCACGCGAGATCATTCGCCGCGGGTTACAACTGGGTGTAAACTTCTTTGATACTGCCGTAGGCTATCAAAGCGGTACCAGCGAGCAGTACCTTGGCCGTGCCTTAAAAGACTTTGCCAAACGAGAGGATGTCGTGGTCGCTACTAAGTTTTTGCCTCGTACCCAAGAGGAGATCGATGCCGGCATCTCTGGCCAACAGCACATCCAGAATATGATCGACACCAGCTTACGCAACTTAGGACTCGATTATGTAGATCTGTATATCTATCATATGTGGGATTATAACACGCCTCTTTATGACATTATGGATGGACTCAATCGCATCGTGAAAGCAGGGAAAGCACGCTATATTGGTATTTCCAACTGCTTTGCCTACCAATTGGCGAAAGCCAATGCCTTAGCCAAGGAAGAGGACTTTGCCCAGTTTATTTCAGTCCAAGGGCATTACAACTTGATCTTCCGCGAGGAGGAGCGAGAAATGGCAAAGCTCTGTCTTGAGGATAATATCGCCATGACACCTTACAGCTCACTTGCCGGAGGACGTCTTTCCAAACATCCAGGAGAGACTTCTAAGCGTTTAGAAGAGGATAGCTACGCCAAATTCAAATACGATACTATGGCTCAACAGGATGGAATCATTATTGACCGGGTAGTGAAACTGGCCCAAAAGCATGGTGTTTCTATGACGGAAATTTCCCTGGCATGGTTGCTAACCAAGGTGACAACTCCGATAGTAGGAGCTACTAAGCTGCATCATATCGAAGGGGCCGTGAAAGCGGTAGATCTTATCTTAACTCCAGAGGAATGTGCTTATTTAGAAGAACCTTATGTCCCTCATAAGCTGGTGGGAGTCATGGCGCAAAATACACCTGCCGCTGCCAAACAGCAGCATGTCTGGTCGACAGGAAATCAAAAGATTCAAGGAAGATAAAAAACTTGCCCAGGATGAATAAGAGAAATATTGGCGATAGAGAATTTAAGAGGTGATTTATGAAAAAGATACTGACAATGTTATTAACGCTGGCAATGTCTTTTACTCTTGTAGCTTGCAGGACAGCTGAAGAAAGTGTTGAAATAGAAGAATCTTCACGCAATAAAGAAACGACCGTTGAAGGCGGTGGAGCAAATATCCTGATAGCCTATTTTACATGGGCAGAAAATGCGGTTTTAGAAGAAGATGTGGATGTCGTTACTTCGCCAAGCGTTGTAGTTCCTGGAAATGTGCAGCAGCTGGCGACATGGATACAAGAAGAAACCGGAGGCGATATTTTTTCTATTCGGGTAACCGATCCATATCTAAGCGACTGGGATGCGTGTCTGGAACGTGCCAATGAAGAAAGAGGAAGTGATGTCCGGCCAGAGCTTCAGGAGAATGTAGAAAATATCGATCAATACGATACCGTATTTCTCGGGTATCCGAATTGGTGGTATGGTGTCCCCATGGCACTTTTAAGCTTCTTGGAACAGAACGATCTTTCTGGTAAAGACGTGTATCTATTCTGCTCCCATGGAACCGGAGGACTGGCAAACAGTGTGGAACAAATCGTGGAAACTTCCCCGGAAGCCATTATCTCTGATAGTATCTTTGACTGTTATGAGGAAGAAGCAGCTTCTTCTGAGGATGAGATCCGATCTTGGGTGAACGATTTGGGGTATTCGTTTTCAGAAGAACCAAATGATAGGGATGATACGGCAAGTCAGCGACAGATCTCTGTTCGTATTGATGACAATACCATTGTTTACGCACTCAATGATGGCAGTGCTGCAGATTCTTTGTATGAGATGCTGCCTTTGAGTGTCGAAGTAGAAGATTATAGTACGAACGAGAAAATTTTTTATCCGGAAGAAGGCCTGGACACCAGTAATTCCCCTTTAGCACAAGGTGGAAGTGGAACGTTGGCTTACTATGAACCCTGGGGCGATGTGGTCTTTTTCTATGGGGAATATAATGAAAATCCAGGGTTGTTCGAGTTAGGTCAGATTGTTTCAGGAGAGGAACTCATCAATCAGATGTCTGGAACGATCACAATTGAAATTGCAGAGTGAATAGGAGGGACTTTTTATGAACATTGTTGTTTTGGAAGGAAGTCCTAACAAAAACGGATCTTCAAACCTTTTGGCAGAGTGCTTTAAGCAGGGTGCCAAAGAAGGTGGACACAGTGTGGAAGTTGTGGATACAGCGCACGCCAACATCCATCCTTGCACCGGATGTATCCACTGTGGTTATGAGGGGCCCTGCGTGCAGAAGGATGATGTAGAGATGATTCGCAAGAAGATCTTGTCTGCAGATATGATGGTGTTTGTGACGCCTTTGTATTACTACGGCATGAGTGCTCAGCTGAAGACCATGATCGATCGTTTCTGTGCGTTTAACAGTTCTATTCAACGCAAACATATGAAATCTGCGCTGTTAACAGTGGCCTGGAACAGTGATGACTGGACCTTTGATGCGCTGGAAGCTCACTATAAAACACTGGTGCGCTATCTGAATCTGGAAGATATGGGTAGGGTGTTAGGCTATGGTTGCGGCACACCTTCCATGACTCAGCATTCCCAGTATCTCAAGCAAGCGTACATTCTAGGAAATCGATTAAAATAACGGCAAACCAGGCAAGTTGAAAGACTGCCACAATTTTCTTTGTCAGTATTTTATTGATAAAAGGGACTAAAAATTAAAATCGTTGTATTGAGAAGATCAAAGAAGTATTTAGACTTTGTAAGAAGTTTGGATACTTCTTTTTTTAGAAACTGTAAAGATTAAAAATTTATCCTTTCTTGTCATTTTGTAGAACAAAGTTTCTAAGTTAAAAGACAATAGGCGAGAATGATATCTTAGAGACAATATAGATCAAAAAAGTATCAATACCTTTTATTTCGTAAATAAACACTATATAACACTTGATAGCAGTTATAAACTGTTATATACTGTTTATGAAAGCAGAGGCCGATAATCATGAATTTTATTATTAATACATCGTCTATGATTCCCATTTATGAACAAATTGTTGATCAGATCAAAGTTTGCATAAGAGATGGAAAATTGAAAGAAAATGATATTCTTCCTTCTGTCCGTGCTCTTTCTAAGGAATTAAAGATCAGCGCTTTAACTGTAAAGAAAGCATATGATTCGTTAGAAAGTGAAGGCTTTGTGATAACGGTTCACGGAAAAGGAACTTATATAGCCGCCACGAATAAAGAACTCCTTTTAGAAGAACAAAAAAAAGAATTAGAAAAAGATCTTGATCTGGCGATTCAAAAAGGAAGACGTTATGGAATTCATGATGATGATATAAGAGAACTGTTTGAATTGATTTTGGAGGGGTAAGCATGCTAAAGATAAAGGATTTAAAGAAGAATTACGGAGATTTTTTTCTAGATTGTTCGTTAGAAGTGAATAGAGGTCAAATCACCGGCCTGATTGGACAAAATGGTTCTGGTAAAAGCACAACTTTTAAATCAATTCTAGGACTTGTATATCCAAATGGAGGGAATATTACTGTTTTTGGAAAAGACTATCATGATTTAACCACTAAAGAAAAAGAAAATATCGGAGTCGTTTTATCTGATTCTGGATTCAGCGGATATTTAAGAATCAAAGATATTGTTCCAGTGCTTGATAACATGTATCGCACATTTGATAAATCATATTTTTTAGAGCAGGTTCAAAAATTTCAATTACCGCTAAATAAGCAAATAAAAGATTTTTCTACTGGGATGAAGGCCAAATTAAAGGTTTTAGTGGCTATCTCCCATGATGCGAAATTATTGATATTGGATGAACCAACAGCCGGATTGGATGTGGTGGCAAGAGATGAATTACTTGAAATGCTGAGAGAATTTATGGAAAAGGATGAGAATCGTTCCATTTTGATCAGCTCACATATTTCCAGTGACCTTGAATCAATTTGTGATGATCTTTATATGATTCATAATGGAAAAATCGTCTTTCATGAAGATACAGATGTTTTATTGAGCGACTATGGATTATTGAAAGTAGATGAAGATCAATATCATGAAATCGACAAGCAGTATATCTTACGCGTAAAGAAGGAACCGTTCGGATACAGTTGCTTAACGAATCAAAAACAGTTTTATATCGAGAATTATCCTAAGATTACGATTGAAAAAGGAACGATCGATGAAGTGATAACTATGATGATCAGGGGGTTGCAAAAATGAAAGGATTGTTGATTAAAGATCTAAAATTGATGATGATGCAGAAAAATTTCTTTATATTGATTCTGCTCATCACAATGGGAATGATGTTTTTTTCAGATGATGTTATCTTTCCGTTAGGATTTTTAAGCTTTGTTGTTTCTTTGTTCGCGATCAGTACGATCAGTTATGATGATTTTGATAATTGCAATGCGTTCTTATTTACTTTACCTGTCACAAGAAGGATTTATGTAAAAGAAAAATATTCACTTGGATTGATTTTAGGTTGTTTAGCTTGGTGTTTAGCCATGCTTCTGGCATTCATTGCCAAAAGCATTAAACCAGAGTTTCCAATGCCGTTAGCGGATCTTTTCTTATTAGCGCTTGCGATTCTTCCGATGGTATTTGTCATTTTATCAATAATGCTGCCGTTTCATCTGAAGTTTGGAAGTGAAAATGGAAGGCTTGCATTGATCGTTGCATTTGCTTTGATCGCATTGATCGGGATAGGAATCAATGAAGGAATGAAATGGATTTTTAACTTTGATATTCTTCAATGGTTAAATTCGCTGCAATCCCTGGAATTCGGTACAGTTGTGATCATTGAATTTATCATTTCATTGATTATTTTAGTTATATCCTTGAATATCAGCCAATTAATCATGCAAAAGAAGGAATTTTAAAAGGATCAAAACTATGGATCTTACCATTTTGGCAGTCGTGCTTCTCTTGTGTATCGGCATTCCTTTAAGGAATAAAGCTTATAAGAAACGAAAAAAGAAAAAGGACGATCAATAGAGAGTTATATAGGAGGATGACCGTATGGATAGTATGTTATGCGTATTTGCTATGATTGTATTTGCATATTGGTTCTTTATTAAACGAAATAAAAATACTTAATTATGATGATCCTAGTTTATCGGCTCGTATAAAGAAGCATACAGTTCTCAAAATATTGCATGGTGTTCCAGCAACAAACTTAAATAGACTCAAATCCATAAAAGACTTTCATTCGGGCTTTTTTGTGAAACAAGATTTTATGGGTAAAATAAAAAAAGATTTATAGATTTTTCTAAAAAGAGTATCATCAAATATAAGTTAAGTATATGATTGATTTTGAAGAAGAAATTAAAAAGAATAGAAGGGAATAAAATATGATTGTAGGATTCGATGTGATTCTATTGATTGTGATGGCAGTTGTTTTGTTACTATGGGTAATCTTTTGTGCAATCAATTTTATACGGCATAGCAGAGATGTGATGGTTTCTAAAGATTTTATTGCGCATGTGCAATGTGAAAAATGCGGTATGCATTATGATGTCAGTGCGTCAGATTTTTCGAAAAGCTTTGTTTCAAAATACAAAAGCGTTACAAGGACGAAAGTTGAAAAGGGAGCTTTGATAAATCGGCCGCATTATAGTTATTATGCCAAAAAACTGTATTGTCCAAAGTGTAAAAAGAAGAGATATGCTCAGGTACTCAATGTAAATGAGCTGAACTACATGATGGAAAAGCCTATGCTTCAATCAGGATTACGTTGGCTGCTCATCATGGTTATCGGTGGTGCGATCATATTGGCAATCGCCGCTATCCCGATGCATTTCTCTAATCAGGCAAGAGAACAAAGAGTCGAGGAACTAAAGGAGAAACAGCAGGAAATAATTAAAGAACGATATGGATTTTAAAAAGCTCGTTATTTCTGGAGCGTTAACTGTACTATTAAATTGGGGAGATGAAATTTGAAAAAAGTTTCGTTTCCCCTTTATTTATGCCGCTTTATGAAAATAAATTCAAAAATGACCTGAAAAATAATTTTTTGAACTTTTGAGTAAATGCGAGTTGAGGAGATGAAATACTATTTGTATTCTGTTTTGATTTAAAACAAGGGAAATGGAGGTAGATATCACTGACTATGATATGTTTCCCTTCACATTTCTGAATAAGGAAAACGGTTAATCATATAGACTAACTGCTTCATGTAATACTGGATATTATACTGTTAAATTAGGATTTGTAGGGTTATGGAAACAATCACCATAGGAGAAGCGTGTGATATTTTAAATGGCTATGCGTTTAAAAGTGAAGAGTATGTCTCTTCTGGT
>NZ_JACHHD010000020.1 GCF_014202635.1 Faecalicoccus acidiformans | reverse complement strand
CATAGAATCGAGCCTTTAAAAACAAATTGGGGTGAAATCACCCCAATTTGATTTAAATTGAATTTAGGAAAACCCCAACAGAATTTAAAGCGCCTTTTTTTACAGCAATAAAGAGAAAGACGGCATAAGAAAAGGCATCCCGATCAGATGCCTTTTATAGGTTATAACCAACTAAAGATGTTAAACAGAAACTTTCTTGGAAGGCCGAGAAGCCCGCTGGTTTGCAAGGATTGTGGTGTAGTGCCAGTACCAGGATCTGTAGTTCCTGATCCCCCAGAACCTGTACCGGGATCTGTGCCAGGATCTGTAGTTCCTGATCCTCCGGAGCCCGTGCCAGGATCTGTAGTTCCTGATCCTCCAGAACCTGTACCAGGATCCGTAGTTCCAGATCCTCCGGAACCAGTGCCAGGATCTGTTGGCCAGGTACATGCGCCATTAGCCCATGTGCCGCCTTGATTGAGACAATCTTGTTCTGCCTGATTGGTCTCAGTTTCAGGATCTTCTGTTGTTTCTTCTTCCTCTTCGGTTTCCTCTTCCTCTTCTTCAGTGTCATCTTCTACCTTGGCATTACCACCTGTGACTTTGGTATCGCCTTGAGATAAGAATTCAGTTTTAATGTAGCCGCCGTTATAACTTGATACGCCGCTTGGTTTTTCAATATCATGGTAGTTATAGAACTGGGCACAGTAATCAATCAAATAATCTGATATATAGAAACCTGTTGCCTGGTATAACACGCTAGTAGTAAAATAATAGCCTTCTTTTTCTCTTTCAAATGTGTAACCTAGCCATGTTGCGACTGTAATATCACTGGTGTAACCCACAGACCATTCGTCACGATAATTGCCGTTTGGAATGCCATATTGTGCACCTTCGATTCCCCAGTCTGATGTACCGGATTTTCCATATACAGTATAGTTTTGGTTGTATAAGATTTCATTGAAGTTTTGATAATTACCCGATACGACATTTTCCAAAAGATAGGATGTCATAAAGGCTGCTTCTTCGCTGATCAAATCGTATTCGGTCGTATCTCCGGTTGTTTCTTTGTTGTCCGAACGTCGAATGATGTTACGTACGGTATGATCGTTAACACGTGTTCCCCCATTGGCCAGCATCGTATAGGCACTTGCTTGTTGACGAGGGGAAGCATACATGTTGCTTCCACCAATTGCATATTGTTCTACAAAGTCTTCACAACGCTCTTCAGTATAGCCTAACTTTTTACAGAATTCGATCCAGTAATCATAGCCGGTTTGATCCACTAATTCAATCATCGCCTGAGCTGCCGGGGTATTTAAAGATAAACCTAAAGCGGTTTTTAAATTCACGACCCCATGGTACTGTCGATCCGAGTTTTGAAGATTGCTGCCAGAATTGAAGTAATCATCTGCATGGTCGTTGATTTTGTGTTCGGTTGACCAACCTAATAGATCAAATGTAGATGAGTAAGCCAAGAGTGGCTTCATAGAAGAACCAGGCTGTCTTTCTGTGATTGACAAGTCGTTTTTGACCGCATCAGAATAATAGGTTCTTCCCGCTCCTACGGCAATTACTTCACCAGTTTGATTTTCCACAACGGCAAATCCGGTATCGATCACATCGTTCGGGAAAGAAATGATATTTCCAGCACAGATATCATAGGCGACTTGTTGTACATCCTGATTCAATGTTGTATAGATATCCATCGGAACGACTGTTGGATCTTGTCCGGTCAGTTCTGTGACTTCGGTAAGAACTTGACTGATAAACGGTGCATTTGGATCAGAACTGGAAACCTCTTGATAATCTAAGGCAAACTCTAGTTTTGTGTTTACAGCTAACTGATACTCCGTTTCTGTGATATATCCATGCTGCAGCATCATAGCCAATGTTGTATTTCTTCGTTCTGTCGCATTGGCTAAATAATCCTGATCCGTTTTTATCAGATTGTTGAGCGGATTATAGGTATCCGGCGCATTGATGGCTCCGGCCAAAAAGGCAGACTCTCCTAAATTTAATTCAGATACATCTTTATTAAAGAAGTAATTTGCAGCCTTTTGGATGCCTCGAGTGTTATCGCCTGAACCAAACCAGATATGATTGACATAATACTCAAAGATCTCTTCTTTATCTAATGTTTGTTCGGCAATTAAAGATAAATAAATCTCTTGGACCTTTAATTTGATATTTTCTAAGGTGGAGATTCCGCCCTGTTCATTCCAAAGTTTTTCTTTTTGTTGAGTCGTGAATGTATTGTCGATCAACTGCATGGTTAAAGTAGAACCACCTTGGGCCAAGGAGCCGCTTCGCAAATTGGTCAATGCACTAGCTAAGAAACGCGGCAAGTCGAAACCGCTGTGATCGAAATAACGAGAATCCTCGATACTTAAGAAAGCATCGACCACATCTTGCGGAATTTGATCGTATGTAACATTTTCACGAATTTCGGCTCCTAGTTCCGTCACCAGATTTCCGTCCCGATCATAAATGCGTGAGTTAGAGATGGTCGTCAAATCGCCCTCTACAAACTGCATGCCTTCCGGATCGTTGATGATATTGACCAAAATAAAGAAAACAGAGATGCATCCTACTAAAAAGATAGAAAGAACTCCGATTGCTAGTTTATTCCAAACATCCAATTTTCGCCGCTTTTTTATAGCTGGCGTTTTATTTACCCCTTTGTTCATGAATTTTCCTCCTTGAAATAGATTTGATCAACTATTCGTAAGTAATCAAGACGGGGAATATATCCCTCTTGAATTTGATGACCATTTTTCTGAAACCAGGAATATGAAATCGAACTTCGAGTAGTACGTTCTATGGCCTGGATCATCAAAGGAGCATCGATCAAATACGTTTCATTGTAGCTGGTGAATCGTACGATAAAAAAACCGATTCCTCCATGAAGCTGTACTTTTTTTAAGTGTTGAATCTGATGAGGGTGTACGATGCCGATTGGAAACTGTGATTTATTTTTGGTTTCCTTTGCTTCAAAATCAATGTAACGCCCCCGATATACACCATTGTAGTCAGTTGTAGACGGAGTCTTATAATAGGCTTCGACGATCTTAGCCTTATTACGAGCCGGATAGTCAACGTGGACTACTTGAACCGGTGTTGGCTTTTTGTAAATCAAGGCCTTGTCGCATTCTCGATAGTAAGCATTCGTATCGTTGATATCTGCTTCTAAACGCATTCCGCGATGCGTATGGCGGTCTTGCACTCCTTGATTTTTTATCGGTGAAATCGCTGTTGGATATCGAACTACACTCATCGGCTTTATTATATATGAAATGAGGGGAACATTCAAATATGGTTGATTTTTATGGGGAAAGACGGCATAATTAAATGTAGTGTTTAGGGGGAATAACCATGGCAAAAGAGTTGAATCTTACTGCACAAGAAATATTTGAAAAAGAATTCCATGTTGATATCAAAGGTTATGCACCGGCAGAAGTTGATGAATTCTTAGATCAGATCATTGAAGACTATCAAGTTTACGATGAAAAGATGGAAGAATTAGGCCAGGCATTGAGTCGTTATGAAGAAAAAATAAAAGAACTTCAACAAGAGATTTATACTTTACAAAGTGAAAAAATCAATCTTGAAGAAAAAGTCAATGCGGATTATGTCAATGGAAACAGTGATTCGATTGATATTTTAAAACGCATTGCTCGTTTGGAAAAAGCAGTGTTCCATACGGAAGAAGAAACAGAAGAATAAACAGTTACGATTTCGACAGTCGCTGGCGAAAGTTAGAGGAAAGTCCATGCTCGCACAGTCTGTGATGACTGTAGTGTTTGTGCTGGATGAAGTCATAAATCCAGGCAGGTCATTGACCTGACGGCTGCTTGACTTCCTAAGGGAAACTAGGGAAGGAAGGCTTTAAAAGTGCCACAGAGACGAGCCATTCTGGAAACAGAATGGGTGGAACGGGTAAACCCCACAAGCGAGAAACCCAAATTTGGTAGGGGAATCGGCCGGAATGAATCAGAAAGGAAGGCCGGATAGGAAACTATAGATAAATGACTGTCTAATACAGAACATGGCTTATGAAATCGAAGAAAACGGGAGACTTCCCGTTTTTTCTTTTGTTAAAATCTTGGAAAGTGTGTGTGGCTTTCCTGGTTTTGTGATACAATACTAAAGCATGAGAGAAAGTAGGTGAGTTTATGTCTCCGGACCCATTAAGTTGTAATAAACACCACATAATGAATCAAATAAAAGGGCGGGGACATAACCAGTAGTCTTCGCCGCTAAGGAGGGATTACTGTGCTGGAATTCTATAAAACTTTTGATGATGGAACGCGTTTGATCGATGCTCCAGAACGAGGATGCTGGATCAATGCAATTGCGCCAACGGAAGAAGAAAGAAATTTTTTGATAGAACAAATTGGAGTTTTGCCCGAGTTTGTCAAATCTTCATTGGATGAAGAAGAAAGCTCACATATTGATTATGATGATGATTTTGATCAGACTCTTGTGATCGTCGATTATCCAGACTCTGATGATAGCGAAGCAAATAAAAATGAAGATTATACGACGTTGCAGTATAAGACCAACCCTATGGGTATCGTAATCTTAAAAGGTTATGTCGTGACGATCAGCCTCTATGAAAACTGGTCTTTGCAGGATATGGCACAAGGTCGAGTTCGTCAAATGGATACGCGACTGAAGACTCGGTTTTTGTTGCTTTTAGTTCTTCGCATCTCACAACAATATTTAGTATATTTGCGCCAGATCGATCGGTTATCGAGTCGTACGGAAGCGAAACTACATCAGTCAATGGAGAATAAGGAATTGATTCAGATGCTTGGGCTGGAAAAATCACTTGTATTCTTTTCCACCTCATTGAAGGCTGATGAGATTACCTTAAATAAAATCATGCGAGGGAAAATGATCAAACTGTACGAAGAAGATGAAGATCTGCTGGAAGACGTCATGATTGAAATCAATCAGGCCATTGAGATGTGTAATATTTACTCCAATATCTTGAGTGGAACGATGGATGCGTTTGCGAGCGTGATTTCGAATAACTTGAACATTGTCATGAAAGTCTTGACAGTGATTACGATTGTTATGGCTATTCCGAATATTATTTTTAGTTTCTACGGCATGAATGTTGATGGCTTGCCGGTGCCTCATGTACTCTTTCCTACATCTGTGGCTATAATAGCTTGTCTGATTGCTATCTTGATCTTCAAGAAAAAAGATATGTTTCATTGAGGTTTATCAAAAGATAAGCCTTTTTATTTTGAGGAGCCCGGGAAGTTTTGATTATGATTTTAAAGATTTTGATTCTTGATGATAATAAAGAAGAGAGTGAGAAAACCAAGTGTCTTTGTGAAAAAATATTGATCACATGCAATATTAAATATCAAATCTATCTTGCGAATTCTGGCAATGTCTATCAACATTCTCTTAAAAATATTGATCTAATGATAATGGAAACGAAGTTTGATGCGATCGATGGTTTTGAATTGGCCAAAGCGCTTCGGCGAAGATTTCCAGAGATTCAACTCTGTTTTATGACCAATGACAAAGATCGTACCGATCAAGGTTATAGCGTACATGCATTGCACTATTTATATAAATCTTCACAAAATGATTACCTTGTTTCCAATTTGCGGACAATCTTATATGAAAACTATTTTATATACTCCGGTTTTAAAGACAAGCGAGTTTCAATCTATCCAATCCACTACTATGAAATCTATTATGTAGAATATATTGACCGCCATTCGCGCCTTCACATGAGAGGACGTCGGGATCAAAATACCACTTATTCTTTACATTATTGGATCAAAAAACTGGAATCAACCTGGTTTGTGCAGACATATCGTTCTTATATTGTGAATTTGCTCTGGGTCAAGCAATATGATCGAAAAGAGAAAATGATTACAATGTCAAATGGAGATAAGATTCCAGTTTCTTTAATGTATCGAAATCATTTTGAATCTTCTTATTATAAATTGAAAGAGATGTTCGCTAAGAAGCAAGGGAACTATGAAAATACGTGTTATTCCTTTTTGAGTTGTTGTAAGCATTATTTCCCGCTTGCATTAGATGAATCGATTACTTTGGCTCAAAAACATAACTGTCCGAATTGAACAGAAGATTTGTTCTGTTTAAAATAAGAAAAGAAAGAGGGATAAAGTATGCAGATTACTCAAAGCTGTGCGAAATGCCTGTATGATAAACAAAAGCGAAACGTTCAAGATGAACAATATTTGCAAGAGATTCGAGCAATCATCGATGGGTGTGATGATCATGCATCGGCACCTTACCTCGTTTATTTATTCAATCAGGTTTATGAGAAGCATTTTGGGAAATTAGTTTCTTATAAAGAGATCAAGAAAAAGTATAATGATTTGGTCCTTTCTATGGAGGATGTATTGAAAGTGCGAATCGAACAAGCTTCTGATCCATTAATTACGGCCTTTGCTTTTGCCCGAGTTGGTAATTTTATTGATTTTGGCGCTATGGATCATGTAGACGAAGAAATGTTTGTCTCTTTATTTGAAAAAGAACAATTGAGTCAATCAGATCAAAAAGTGATGAAATCGTTTTTAAATCAGTGCGAGAGGGCGAAAACATTTTTGTTAATCACAGATAATTGTGGAGAGATCGTAGTGGATAAGTTGTTCCTTGAACAACTTCATCAAAGATTTCCGAATCTCGAGATCAATATCTTAGTACGAGGGAAAGAAGTCCTGAACGATGCCACCCAGGATGATGCGGAATATGTTGGAATCAGCCAATATGGGAAAATCTGTACAAATGGCTACCCCATTGCCGGGACGATTTATGATATGTTACCAGAAGAGACAAAGGAGATCTTTGAAAAATCCGATGTTATCTTAGCCAAAGGACAAGGAAATTATGAATCCTTGAGCAAGCAGGGACGACATATCTTCTATTCTTTTTTATGTAAATGCGATCTCTTTACGGAGCGTTTCCAAGTGCCGAAATATTCCGGGATATTTGTAGAAGAAAAGAATTGAACGGGTTGCTTTAAACAGTTTTTTTAAGGATGTTTACTTTATATTTTAATGGAATTGGATAGAAACTATGTTTAACTACAGGGGGGAATACCCCGCTTAAGTTTTAAACAAAAGAAAACCGCAGAACAGAAACTTGATCAATTTTACCTTTTCATAACCATAGTTTTATTCTTTTAACAGCCAGTCTGTTACATTAATAATTAGTTCCCTATGTAAACTAATCTAATGTCAGAATTACTTTTTATAATTTATTAAAAAACAATCGAAAAGCACAAAAATAAAACGCCACCTCTTCAAGTGACGTTTGATTTCTATGGCTGGGGTACATGGATTCGAACCATGGAAATGCCAGATTCAGAGTCTGGTGCCTTACCGCTTGGCTATACCCCAAGGTGCTTATATATAATATATTTTTTTTTGAGTTTTGGCAACTGTTTATTGAAGAAAAAAAGTTCTTGGTTTAAGATTATCGAGAAAGGATGAAAAATATGTCAAAAATTAGAACACGATTTGCTCCAAGTCCTACCGGATATATGCATATTGGAAATTTAAGAACCGCTTTGTTTGAGTATTTGATCGCAAAACATGAAGATGGCGATTTTATTTTGCGCATTGAAGATACGGACCAGCAACGCCAAGTTGAAGGGGCCGAAGAGATTATATATAAAACATTAAAAGACTGTGGTCTGAACTGGGACGAAGGACCAGATATCGGAGGAGAGCATGGTCCCTATATTCAGAGCCAACGTTTAGGAATGTATAAAGGATATGCTGAGGAATTGATCAAACTGGGAGGGGCTCACTATTGCTTCTGTTCAGAAGAAGAGCTTCAGAAACAAAGAGAAGAACAAGGAGATTCTTTTAAGTTCGATGATCCTTGTAAACATCTGACACCCGAGGAAGTTCAGGCTAAACTAGATGCCGGAGAGCCCTATGTGATTCGCCAGACAATCGGTAAAATCAATGAAACGACCTTTGACGATGAAGTTTATGGTCATATTGAAGTGGATGTCAACACATTGGATGAACAGGTTCTGATCAAGTCGGATGGATTTCCCACTTATAATTTTGCGAATATTATTGACGATCATCAAATGCAGATCACGCATGTTGTTCGCGGGAATGAATATTTGTCGAGTACGCCTAAATATAATCTGATCTATGATGCTTACGGATGGGACAGACCAACCTATGTTCATGTACCGCCGGTTATGAAAGATGAACATCATAAACTTTCAAAACGAAATGGAGATGCATCATTCCAAGATCTTGTTGCCAAGGGGTATCTTCCGGAAGCTATTATCAATTACATCGCATTGTTAGGGTGGTCTCCAGAAACAGATCAAGAGATCTACTCTTTGGAAGAATTGATTCAAGTGTTCAATATTCATCGCATTTCTAAAAGACCAGCTATTTTTGATCTTGATAAACTCACTTGGATGAATGGTGAATATCTGAAGCATATGGATTTTGACCGATACTATTCACTGATCGAACCAAAGTTAAAAGAAACGATCACTCGCGATGTTGACTTAAAACAAATTGCTCAACTGGTACAATCAAGAGCAAATACGTTAAATGAAATTCCGGAAATGATCGATTTCTTTGAAGCGTTGCCGGACTATGATTTAGAAATGTATAAGCATAAACGTCAGAAATCAAAGAAAGAGACGGCATTAGTGGCTTTAAAAGAAGCTTATCGTGTATTACAAGATTGTCCATGGACCAGCGAAGAAGAGATCCATGATTTATTGATGGCACTGCCAGAGATGCTGGAAATGAAAAATGGACAGGTGCTTTGGCCGATCCGTACGGCATTGACAGGAAAACAATCAACACCAGGGGGAGCTATTGAAGTGGCTTATATCTTAGGTAAGGAAGAGAGTCTTTCTCGTATCCAGGTTGGAATCACAAGATTAGAAAAAGATTTAGAATCGGCATAGTCCGATTCTTTTTAAAAAGGAGGATAAGCATGTTTGATCAATTGGAAAACTTATTGATAAAAATGGCTGTTGCGGCAGTGATCGTGATTGTGGGAATGTTCTTGGCTAAAATCGTGAGGAAGCTGATCGTTCGCTTATCCCAGAATGTAAACGATCGCGGAGCTTTGAGTTTTATTGGATCCTGTGCATCGATCAGTATCAGAATAATATTTGTTGTCATTGCTTTGGCAGTGCTGGGGTTAGATATGTCAATTATTGTCGGCTCTTTGAGTGCAGTCTCTTTAGGAATCTCTTTGGCTTTGCGAGATACTATGAATGATGTGGCCGGCGGAATCCAGATTTTATTTACCAAGCCCTTCGTGATTGGCGATACGATACGCATTGAAGATAAGGAAGGAATGGTTACACGAATAGAGATTTTGTTTACGGTTTTACGTACATATGATCATCAAGAAATCGTGGTTCCAAATTCGACTGCCATCAGTGAAATCGTTATTAATTATTCCAAAGATCCTTATCGGCGCATTCATATTACCTTTCCAGTTTCCATAGAAACGGATCCGGAACTTTGTTTTCAGTTAGGGAACAGTGTATTAGATTCACAAAGAGAACATATCATTGCTACGATGCAAAAAGAAGTCGTGATTGAATCGATGCAAGAGCAATCTATGATCATAGGAATTTATTGTTTTGTTCCTTTGGAAGTTTATTGGTCATGCCTTTGCCAAATGAACGAAGAAGTGCAGAAAAAAAGAAGGGAAATGGATTTGACTTCAGTTTCTCCTTCTGTAATCGTTAAATCAGATGCAGCTCTTTAAAAGCATTAAAAACTCCATCGTGTAATAAATCATCCGTAACCATGTCAGCTTTTTCTTTGACTTTGGAATCGGCATTTCCCATAGCTACTGAGATCTTTGCTTTTTCAAACATACATAGATCATTGAATCCGTCACCAATCGCAATGGCATCTTCCGGAGTTGCGTTATAATACGCCAACAATGTATCCATGCCATGGGCTTTGGTGATATTTTTTTCGGATATTTCACCGCTCTGGTTCCCGAAAGGTTCAAAAGTAGAAGGAACGCAATCAAAATAATCTTGCAGATCTTCTTCAACTTGCTGATAGGAACGCCCGGATTCTAAAAAAGATATTTTATTGACAGGCAATTGTTCAATGTTTTCATAAATCTTTAAATTATGTAAAACTTGGACCAGACCATGCTTTTCATAATCCTGGCCCGATAAATGACCACAATATTTTTGTACAAGCTTTTGGATTGCTTCTTGTGTGTTTTTCGTTCCCGCCAATCCGTCATTCATCTCATAGAGCGCATTGATTTGATGGCGATTTAGATAATCGATCAAGAAACGAATCTGATCTATAGAAAAATTTTTTTCTTCTAATATGTTTCCTCTGACTTCTACACAGGCTCCGCTTCCGGTGATCAGTCCATCGTAATCGAGTTTTAACATGTCTCCGTAAACTTCAATTCTTTGTCTTCCGGTACAAAGGCAAATCTTATGCCCGTTTTTCTGTGCTTTTTGGCAGGCTCTCAGGGCACTTTCGGGGATAAATCCCTCGTGGTGCAGCAATGTGCCATCTGCATCGATAAAGAGTATTTTCATCGGTTCCTCCTTGGTAGACTTATTACCAGAATTATTCTACAATAACAAAGGAAAGATTTTCAAATCAGGGAGAGATTATGACCAGTATCGCTATTTACAGTGCAGTATCTATTCTATGTTCTATAGGCATTGCACTTCTGCCATCGAAATCACTGCAACCACTGACCAAATGGTTTTCATTAGGAAAAAAAGGGATTCGCCAGATTCGAAGCAGAAGAGATCAGACAGATACCATTGCGAATGCTTGTTTGGCTGCAAGCTTGTTGTTTTCTTTGATCTTTTGGCTGATTCCCGGGCATTTTGTGATTTATGGAATTTTTCTGTTTCTGACATTTTTGGCTCTTTTAGGCCAGACCAATCGCATTAGTGCTAAAAAGCCGCCCGTTTATCGAGGCGCATTACTGTTTTCTGTTTCATTGATGTTCTTTTTTGGATTGTTCAGTGGCTTAGGTTGTTTTAATGATTTTGTGACTTGGAAAGCAGCAAGTCAATTTACCAAGGATTTATTTTCTGGAGAAGTTTTTCATATTTTTTATTTTTTACGCAACTATGTTCCTATGATGGTTCTATTACAGGGACTCTGTTATTTGTTTCCTATGTATTGTCTATGGGCACAAATCAAGTATATGCGCTTAGAGAATACCTATAAAGGAAGAAATATCGGATTATTTGTGGTAAAGATCTTATGGCTTTGTTTATTGATGATTGTTTTGAGCTGCGGAGGAGTCGAAGTTTTGAACTGGGCTTATTATATTAATTATGTGGAGGTGTAATTCGTATGATCAAAGAGCGTTTACAAGCATTGCGAATGGAAATGAAAAAAGAAGGAATACAGGCCTATATTGTTCCGACAAGCGATTATCATGATACGGAATATGTTTGTGAATACTTTGCATGCCGAAAATATCTTTCTGGATTTACAGGCAGTGCAGGCGTACTTGTTGTTTTGATGGATCAGGCTGGTCTTTGGACAGACGGCCGATATTTTATTCAAGCGGCCAATCAGTTAGAAGGGACAGGCATCGACCTGATGAAGATGGGACAACCGGAAACTCCATCTATCCCAGCATATATCCTTGCCCATTTACAAGAACACGATACGGTAGCTTTTGATGGCAAAGTGATCAACCTGCAAGATTATCGGCAATATTTAGCTCAATTTTCTACCAAGGAAATCCAAGTTGAGAACCGCATAGATCTGGTGTCTCGTATTTGGAAGGATCGCCCGGCACTGCCATCATCTCAGACTTTTCATTATGAAGAACGATATGCCGGATATTCTATTGATGAGAAGTTGGAAAAAGTTCGTTTTGAAATGAAAAAATTTCATGCGGCATCGCATGTGATCACCAAGATTGATGAAATTGCCTGGGTTTTGAATTTAAGAGCCAGTGATATTCCTCATTTTCCAGTTGCCTTAGCTTATATGACAATTGAAATGGATCAGGCAACCGTTTATATTGATGGGACTCGTTTAGATGATCGATCTAGAGAACTTTTTGAAAAAGCGAATGTTCGGATCAAAGGGTATGATGACATTTATAAAGATGCTGCTTCCTTATCTGGCCCCGTATTGATAGATCCTCATTTTGTCAACAGCACTCTGGCTTTATCAATCCAGGAACCGATCGTGGAGGCACAAGATCCGATCATTCTTTTAAAAGCTTGTAAGAATGAAACGGAAATCAAGAATACAAAATGGGCCCATATCAAAGATGGGGTTGCAGTTACGCGATTTATGTACTGGCTCAAACATCAGGTTGCTCAAGGATCGATTACCGAATGCAGTGCGCAAGGTCAGTTACAAAAATATAGAGCGCAACAAGATAACTATTTAGAGGATAGCTTTTCTACAATTTGTGCGTATAAAGATCATGCGGCTATGATGCATTACAGCGCAACCCCGCAAAGCGATGTGGTTTTAAAGCCAGAAGGCATGCTCTTGGTCGATAGCGGAGGACAGTATCTTGAAGGAACTACTGATATCACACGAACTTTTGTGTTAGGGCCGATCACTTCAGAAGAGAAATATTGGTTTACTTTAGCGCTGAGAGGACATATTCGACTGGCAAAAGCCACTTTCCTTTATGGTTGTCGCGGATTGAATTTGGATATCCTGGCACGCGGACCACTATGGGATCAGATGATGGATTATCAATGCGGAACCGGACATGGTGTAGGACATTTATCCAATGTACATGAAGCGCCTAATGGTTTTCGCTGGCGTATCGTTCCGGAAAGAAACGATTCCTGTGTTTTGGAAGCGGGCATGATTCAAAGCGATGAACCAGGGGTTTATCAGGAAGGTTCATTTGGAATTCGTCATGAAAATGAGCTTCTTGTTGTTGCTAAAGATCAAAATTTTTATGGTCAGTTCATGGGCTTTGAATCTTTGACATTTGTACCATTTGATCGTGAAGGTATCGATGTATCCTTGATGACACAAGATGAGATCGAATGGTTGAATGCTTATCATCAGGAAGTCTATGAAAAAATTCATCCGTATTTAGATCCAGAAGAAGTCTCTTGGCTTAAAGAAGTGACTCGACCTTTATGAAAGAAAGGATGATTGAAATCACATGCCCGATCTGTGGGCATGTTTTTCAAATTAAAAGGGATACTTTGGCTATTGCCGGAATTAGCGACGGTATAGAAAAAAGATTGAAGGATGGCACGTATTTTCAACATATATGTTCAAAATGTCATCATCTTTTTACAATGATCTATCCCTTCGTCTTTCGTAATCCACAAAAGAAAACATCACTTGTTTTATCTCAACAGTCGACGATCAAAGGTTTCGATCAAGAAGAGAAGGTCGTTCGATGCAAAGACGCAGATTCTTTTCTATTAGCCTACAAGGCCCTGTCGCAAAATCTCAATTTGAGTTTCTTGATCCGCAAACAAAAACAATTTCGCAGTATCTGGCCAAGTGTAATATTTGATAACTATGATCCGGATCATCATTGTCTTTGGGTACAGGTCCATGGAGAATGGAAAGCGTGTTGTTTGACAAAAGAAGAGGAACAAGAACTCAAAACTATTGTATAATAATAAAAAAAAGAGGAGAACAGATTATGCATATCTTAGTTACAGGTGGAGCCGGCTACATTGGAAGCCATACTTGTGTGGAATTATTGGAAGCTGGTTATGAAGTTATAGTTGTAGATAACCTCTATAACTCAAACAGGAAGGCTATTGAGCGAATTCAACAAATTACGCACAAAGAAGTGAAATTCTATGAAGAAGATATTTTGAATAAAGACGCATTGCGTAAAATCTTCCAAGAAAACGCAATCGATGCCGTCATTCATTTTGCGGGGCTGAAGGCAGTAGGAGAATCTGTACAAAAACCTATTGAGTATTATACAGTCAATATTTCCGGCACATTGAATTTAATCTCTGTTATGAAAGAATTCAATTGTAAAAATATTATCTTTTCATCCAGTGCCACGGTTTACGGCGATCCGCAGGAGATCCCTATCACAGAAAAATGTCCTAAAGGCGTCTGCACCAATCCTTATGGCTGGACCAAATGGATGTTAGAGCAGATCTTAACGGATGTACATACTTCGGATCCGGAATGGAATGTGATCTTATTGCGGTATTTCAACCCGATTGGAGCGCATGAAAGCGGATTGATTGGTGAAGATCCCAAAGGCATTCCTAACAATTTGTTGCCATATGTTGCTCAAGTGGCGATTGGTAAATTAGAGTGCGTCGGAGTCTTTGGTGACGATTATGATACGCCGGATGGTACAGGAGTGCGAGATTATATCCACGTTGTGGATTTGGCCAAAGGTCATGTTCAAGCTTTGAACAAGATCAAAGAAAAAGCGGGATGCAAAGTCTATAACTTAGGAACGGGAAAAGGATATAGTGTTTTAGATGTAATTCACGCTTTCTCAAAAGCCTGCAAAAAAGAATTGCCTTATCAGATCAAACCGCGACGTGCAGGAGATATTGCGACTTGTTATTCAAAATGTGATTTAGCGAAAGAAGAGTTAGGATGGGAAGCTCAATATGATCTTGATGCGATGTGTGCTTCCAGCTGGAAATGGCAATCTATGAATCCTGACGGATATGATTCTTAAGGAGATCGGTATGCGAATAGGATGTATAGGTTTTGGAAATATGGCACAAGCCATCGTACAAGGGTTGATCAAACAAGGAAAGATCGATCCTTCTATGATCTCAGTGTGTGCCGCCCATTATGAGCGTTGCCAACAAAATGCTAAAAAATATGGAGTTCAGGCGTACGAATCGTCTCATGAAGTGATTCAAAATTCGGATTGGATATTGTTGGCAGTCAAACCATACCAAATCTCAGCTGTGCTTGAGCCCATCAAAGAAGAACTCGTATCGAAGGTTGTAGTATCCATTGCGGCTGGTGTGTATTTTGAAGACTATGAGAAGATGCTGGTATCAGGAACGCATCATATTTCCAGCATTCCTAATACACCGGTGGCGATCGGGAAGGGGATCTTTGTCAGTGAATCGAAAAATTCTCTAGATGAGAATGAAGTAAAAGTATTTGAAGAAGTCTTTGGTTCTCTTGGCTTAGTAGAGTGGATCGAGACTTCGCATCTCTCGATTGCGGGAACGATTGCCGGCTGTGCTCCGGCTTATACGGCTATGTATTTAGAAGCACTGGGGGATGCCGGAGTCAAACATGGACTGACTCGTGCACAAGCTTATCGTTTAGCGGCCCAAATGATTGAAGGGACTGGTTCCTTGTATTTGGCACAGGGACAACATCCTGCCCAGATGAAAGATGCGGTTTGTTCTCCGGGTGGAACGACGATCAAAGGGGTAGCCAGTCTGGAAAAAAATGCATTTCGCGGG
Source organism: Faecalicoccus acidiformans (assembly GCF_014202635.1). Taxonomy (GTDB): domain Bacteria; phylum Bacillota_I; class Bacilli_A; order Erysipelotrichales; family Erysipelotrichaceae; genus Faecalicoccus; species Faecalicoccus acidiformans. The sequence continues at coordinate 12,047 of NZ_JACHHD010000020.1, read as the reverse complement.
ATCGTGATAGAAGCTATTGATTCAGTGGAAACAGATTAAGGTGGATTTCCACCTTTTTTTGCGCAAAAAAAAAGATATTTCCGAAGAAATACCTTTAGTTTTGATTTTGAATCAATGCCTGTAAGATCTGAACTGCATTGGTTGCAGCTCCTTTGCGAATCTGATCGCCGCAACAGAACAGGATCATAGAATGCCCAGTCGGATCGCTTGGATCTTTTCGTAAGCGACCGACAAATACCAAGTCCTGATCCGAAGTGTCAAGAGGCATCGGATATTGTTGATTCTGCGGATCATCGACAAGTTTGACACCTTCTGCACTTTCTAAGAGCTCTCGTGCTTTGTCGATGTTCACTGGTTGATCACATTCGATCGTAATGCTTTCGGAATGCGAGCGCAAGATGGGAACGCGCACACAAGTACAATTGACTAAAAGATTCGGATCATGCCAAATCTTTCGGCTTTCGTTTTGAAGTTTCCATTCTTCTTTCGAAATCCCGTTTTCATCAAAATCTCCGATTTGAGGAATTAGATTAAAAGCAATTGGATAAGGGAAAGCTGTAGAAGGAATCGAAGCGTCTTTTACTTGATTCTCTAAATCTTTTACCCCTTTTACACCAGCACCCGAAACGGCCTGATATGTTGATACGATCATGCGATGAATATGAAATTCCTGATGAAGTTGATTTAGAGCTACCAAGGCAATGATCGTAGCACAGTTTGGGTTCGCGATGATTCCCTGATGTTTCTGGATGTCCTCTGGATTGATTTCAGGAATCACCAGGGGGACATTGGGGTCTAAACGATAGGCACTTGAATTATCAATGACGACCGCATGATGTTTTTGTGCCCAAGGCATCCACTTTTTGGTGATATCGTTTTCGGTTGCTCCTAAGACGATATCGATATTTTCAAAACTCTCTTCTTTTAGTTCCTCGACCACTATTTCTTTTCCTTGAAAGGAGAATGTTTTTCCTGCGGAGCGATACGAGGCGAACAATCGGAGTTCACAATCGATCTTTCTTTCTTCTAAACATTGAAGCATCTGTTGGCCTACGGCTCCAGTAGCTCCTGCAATCGCAATCGTCAGTTTCGACATTCTTTTCCCTCCTTTGTGACAAAAGCTTCATAAATCGTACGAATCGTCTCTTGGAAATCTTCTTTTTTTACCGCGATCGTGATATTGATTTCGTCACTGCTTTGCGCAATCATACGGATGTTGATATTTTTGTCCCCTAAAGCTTTAAAGAGTTTTCCCGCAACGCCCGGGGAGTCCGACATGCTTTTACCAACCGTGGATATCAGAGCCAAGTTTTCTTCTGTATGGATCTCATCCGGCTTCAACTCATTTTTGATCCGGGCCAGGATCTCATATAGAGATTCTTGTACATCGCTTTTGTTGACAACGACACTAAAAGAGTCGATGCCGGAAGGGATGTGTTCTACGCTGACGTTATACATTTCTAGGATGGATAACAGCTTTCGGATATATCCGACTTCGCTGGACATATGTTTTTTGTAGACATAGATGGAAACGAAGCCTTCTTTTCCCGCAATTCCGGTAATCGCATAGGGGTTTTTGATTGCGGTTCTTTCTTGGATGATCGTCCCTTGTTCTTCGGGATGATTGGTATTCAAGATATGAATCGGGATATTGACTTCCTTAACGGGAAAGATTGCTTCTTCATGAAGGACACTGGCACCCATATAAGAAAGTTCACGCAGTTCTGAATAAGTAATATGCGTAATTTGTTTTGGATGATCCACGATTTTCGGATCCGCCATCAAAAATCCGCTGACATCGGTCCAGTTTTCATACATATCGGCGTTGAGACAACGAGCTAGGATCGATCCGGTGATATCACCGCCGCCGCGAGAAAAAACTTGAATTTGATTATTGGATGTCGAACCGTAAAAGCCCGGGAACACAAAGTTATCATATTGTGCCATTTTTGCCTGAAGTTTTTTGGCAGTCGCTTCCATATCGATGGTTTTATCCAGATGGAAACGAATGATTCCTTTCGCATCTACGAATTGATACCCGAGATATTCAGCCATGAGTTTGGCACAGAAATATTCCCCGCGAGAAACGATCTCTGCCTGAGTATACTGATTCAGATGGGTATAAAAAGTGTCCAATTCTTTTTCAATAGGCTGTTTTAATCCTAACTCTGTCTTGATGTCGACAAAACGTTGCCGGATCAAACGGTAAACATTGCTTGCATCTACATGATATTGCCGATGGGCATCTAGAAGATAGAGAAGATCAGTAATCTTGTTGTCGCTGGAGTTTCGTTTACCCGGAGCACTGACTACGACATATCGGCGCGAAGGGTCAGCTTCTACAATTTGTTTAACTTTTTGGAATTGTTTCGCATTGGCAACGCTGCTTCCTCCAAATTTAGTAATTTTTATCATATTCGATTCCTCGGTTTTTATTCGATCCAAAGCGCAATCATTGCTTCTGGATCCCAATTCTGGATCTGATCGATCAAAGAAGCATCCTTGTGCTGGAACCAGTAATACGATTCCTGATCATCGATCTTTTCCACTTTATCAGCTTGTTCATATCCGGCTTTGGCACGAACGATCCAATCCATCTTTAGAAGATCTTCCTGAATCTTCTTTTCCTGGTCTAAAACGATCATTCGTTCTCGACCCTCTATAGTATCAATGGCATTGGCCAGCATCGCTTGCGCTGTTGCCAGCTGTCCGGCTCCTTGTCCAAAGTATCCAAGATAATCAAAGCTGTCCGCAAAGATCAATTGAGCATTGTAGTTGTCGGGCACATTGGCTAAATAGTGTCCTTGATGTAAGAATGCCGGAGCAATGATACTGGCGAAGGCGCAGTCTTGTTGTTTTGAAACGGCGATATGTCGAATGACTTTTCCATTTTCTTTAGCGAGCTGAATGTCTGTTGTATTCAGACGAGTGATCCCAATCGGTTTTCGAAGAGTATCGTTTTTGGTGTTATAAGCTAACATGTTGGTAATATTTGTCTTATAAAAGACATCGATTCCTTCGATATCGTTAGTTGGATCCGCTTCGGCATAGCCCATGGATTGTGCTTGTTTGAGAGCGACCGACAGTTCCATACCGTTTTTTTGCATCTGATCCAAAATATAGTTTGAGGTACCGTTAAAGATTCCCTGGTATCCGCGAATCGGTTCTAATTTTTGAAGTTTTAGGATCGCATCTAAAAATGGAATACCGCCTGCCACACTGGCTTCGATTTGAATCGAACCGCCTGTTCGTTTGGCAATATCTACATAACGTTCCAAATTAGGGGAGACAGTAGCTTTGTTGGATGTGATAACATGTTTGCCATGTTCCAAAGCCAAGGTGATCAAGGTGTTTGATGGTTCCGTACCGCTAAGGCACTCGAAGACGATATCAATATCTTCGCGAGTGACCATCCCTTCTCCGTCATTTGAAAAATAGGGAAGATCTTCGTATTCTGGAAGGACGAAAACTTGTTTCAGATCCAGTTCCTTTACGTTCTTACAAAGAATTTCTACACCTTTTCCGACGGTGCCATATCCCAATAAAACTGCGTTCATAAGTTCCTCCTTGTTTAATTCAAGAAAACACTTGTTTTTAGAATGTGAACATTGTATCATATGGTATATGGTTTTTCAAGGAGGAATCTATGGAAAAATATTACGTTTCAACTCGCGATAAAAATAGAAAAATTTCCCCCAAAAAAGCAATTTTAGAGGGGATATCTCCAGAAGGCGGACTGTATGTATGGGATGATCTGGATACGATTTCTATCGATCTTGAGCAGATCTGCAAACAATCTTATCAAGAGAATGCGTTCACGATTCTTAGACCCCTTCTGATGGATTTTAGTGATGAAGAATTAAAAGAATGTATTGAAAAAGCATATACGAATTCTTTCTCTTCTTCCGATATTACACCGATTCGAAAAGTCGGAGATATCTATGTGCTTGAACTATTTCATGGGCCTACAAGTGCCTTTAAAGATGTTGCTTTAACGCTTTTGCCACAATTGATGAAGACGGCTTTAAAGAGCGAAGATGCAAAAGCAATGATCTTGACGGCCACCAGCGGGGATACCGGAAAAGCTGCATTGGAAGGTTTTAAAGATGTGGAAGACATTGGGATCTGTGTATTTTATCCGGACCAAAAAGTCTCTCAGATCCAATATCGTCAGATGGCAACACAAAAAGGAAACAATGTGAAGGTGTTTGCCGTCGAAGGAAACTTTGATGATGCCCAAAGCAAGGTTAAAGAATTATTTATGGATTTGGATCTGGAGAAAGAAGCTTCACAGAAGAATATTCTATTGACGAGTGCCAATTCGATCAATATTGGTCGTCTGGTTCCTCAGATCGTCTATTACTTTGAAAGCTATAAATACTTGGTGAATCACCATGTGATCCAGTTAGGGGATAAAGTGTCCTTTAGTGTTCCTACCGGAAACTTTGGAGATGTTTTGGCAGGATACTATGCGTATTTGATGGGACTGCCGGTTCAGCGCTTTTACGTCGCCAGCAATGCCAATCATGTACTTACGGACTTTTTACAAACCGGGATCTATGACCGCAATCGAGAATTTATCCAGACTATCTCTCCAAGCATGGATATCTTGATCAGCTCGAATTTAGAGCGCTTATTGTATTATATGTCTGGGAAAGACACAGATTTTGTGAATGCATGCATGAGCTCTTTACACCAGACAGGACGTTATCAAATTCCTCAAGAGATTTTGAATAAGATTCAGTCTTTGTTTGGCTGCGCTTATTTAGATGATGAACAGACAAAGCAGGGAATCCGTGAAGTATATAATAAGGAAGATGTCGTATTGGATCCTCATTCGGCTATTGGATATATGACGGCAAAACAGGCTGAAGAGCGTCCTGTTGTAAGTCTGGCTACGGCTTCTCCTTATAAGTTTTCACAAGATGTCTTAGAGGCTTTAGGAACATCTTGTCAAGAAGAATTGTCAGCCATGCATTCGCTTCAAAAAATCTGTACCGACCCGATTCCGCAAGGGCTGGCTCAATTAGAGACTTTGCCAATCTTACATAAAGAAGTGATTTCCATTTCACAAATGAAAGATGTGGTCAAACAAGCTATGGAGGATCTTCTATGATCATAGTGCATGTACCGGCAACCAGCGCTAATTGTTGTGTTGGGTTTGACAGTTTAGGCATGGCGCTTGACTGGTGGGCTACTTTTCGTTTTGAACCATCCGATGTTTTAAAAATCACGGGTTGTCCAAAAGAATATGCAGATAAGAATAATCTTGTTGTGCAAGCCTTTCAGAAAACTTGTCAGCATCTTCACCAAGAGATGCCGAATTTTCATTTAGATATCGATTCTGACATTCCTTTCAGTCGGGGACTGGGGTCTTCTTCTACCTGTGTTGTGGCAGGGATCTTAGCGTGTGATGCTTGGTTTGAAGCCCATATGAATAAGATGGAGATATTAAAAATTGCGACCGAAATCGAAGGTCATCCAGATAATGTTGCCCCTTGTATCTTCGGACAGGCAGTGACGAGTTTTATGGATCAGTTAGACCCTCGAATGATGATCGTGCCTTGCGCCTCCTATCATGGGTTGGCTATGATTCCTGATTATCCAATCGTGACCAATGAAGCTCGCAAGATCTTGCCTAAAACTTTGCCATATCAGGAGGCGGTCTCACAAGTGGGTCATGCTTTGTGCTTTATTCAGGCGTTGCAGGTAGGAAATGAGATGATTCTTGCGAAATCTTGCCAGGATTTTCTTCATGAGCCGTATCGAAAGAAACTGATTCCGGATTATGATAAGATTCATTCTATCTGTCAAGACTTGGAATTAGGAATGTGGATCTCTGGCAGTGGCAGTACGATGTTGGCTTTGTCTATGGATCTAGCACGATTAGAAAAGCTCAAACAAATGGTTGAACAAGAAAGCCCTCATATTCTGTGTCGAAAAGTTAGAGTGGCCAGTAAAGGAGCGTGGGTAGAAAATGAGTAAATTTTATGTCGTTTCCAGTGATATTCTTCCTGAAGTTCTAGAAAAAGTCATGGAAGCCCGGACTCTTTTGCAGTCTGGCAAGGCCAAACGGATCTCAGAAGCAGTCAAGGCGGTAGGAATCTCACGAGGAACTTATTATAAATATAAGGATGTGGTTTTTGCCGCCAGCCAGGAGCAGAATAATCGCAAAGCTGTCATTACTATGACTTTACGCAATGAAAAAGGGGCTTTATCTAAGGTCTCTTCTTTGATTTCTGCCAAACAAGTCAATATTTTAGCCATCAATCAAACTATTCCAATCAATGGAATTCATAATGTCAGTTTCACTTTAGATATCAGTGATTTAGAAAGCGATATTCAATCGTTTATGAAATTGATCGAAGAAATGGCTTTTGTGGATAAGGTGGATCTCGTTGCGGTGGAATAGTATCTTAGCTTTTGTCTGGGGTTGGCTGTTTTTGATCGTCTGTGTGGTCGGAAGTATTCATTCGGTTGCTTTGAATGAAAATTTTTATATTGCTCGTTATGAATCAATGGATCTGGCACAACAGCTCCATGTCTCTTCCGATGACCTGAATAGCAGCATTCGTTTGCTTTTGGATTATATCCGGGATGATACAGATTCTTTGGAGTCATCGATCACTGTGAGCGGGCAAAAACAGGAGACATTTAATGAGCGTGAAAAAAGCCATATGGTGGATGTCAAAGCTCTTTATCAGAACTGTATTCGAGTAGGGATTGCTTCTTTTACAGGGTTGTTGGGGCTTCTGTTCTATTTTGGTTTTGCGCAAAGAAAGAAAGCACTGGCGTTTTTAACAAAAGGCTTTCTGCAAGCTTGTGGATGTCTGTTGATTGTCTTTGCTCTTTTTGGGTTATGGATCTTGACTGATTTTACGGGGTTTTGGACGTGGTTTCATACGATCTTTTTCCAAAATCAGCTTTGGCTGCTGGATCCCGCTACAGACTTTATGATCAATATGTTGCCAGAAACGATCTTTTATCAGCTCGTTATTGCTTGTGTCGTAATGGTTTGTGTGCTCGTAGTGCCGGGAATCATTTTTTCGATCTATATTCAAAGAAAGAAAGCGCCGATAGGGTTTGATCATGAAAATCATATTAGCTAGTCAATCGCCACGAAGAAAAGAGATCTTAGAAAGTTTAGGGGTTTCGTTTGAAGTAGAAGCTTCGTGCACAGATGAATATTTTGATCCGACTTTGCCTTTGGACAAAGCTTTAAAAAATGTTGCTTATCAAAAGGCAAAAGCCATATTTGATCAGCATCCGGATGCTTGTGTAATTGGTGCTGATACCATTGTGGCTTTTGAAGGGAAGTTATATGGAAAACCAAAGGACTTGGAAGAAGCCCGTATGTTTTTGGAAAGCTTTAGCGGAAAGATCCAGCAGGTTATGACCGGCATCTGTATCTTGTATAAAGATAAAAAATATTGTCATGTGGATGTTACAGATGTTGTTTTTCGTCCCTTGTCTGATCAGGAAATTTCGGATTATCTCCAACATTTTAATGTGTTGGATAAAGCGGGAGCTTATGGGATACAGGACAGTGATTTTGTGACGGAAATTCGCGGCTCTTATACGAATGTCGTGGGATTAGGAAAAGAAAGCATGGAAAAGATGTTAAAAGAAATAGGCGGTCTAGAATGATCGCCTATTTTATGAGTTGGAAGTGTCGAAGGGCCTGATAAAGACCATCCTGGTCGATGTCATCGGTGACATGGTCTGCGATTTGTTTGACTTCCGGTTTGGCGTTACCCATGGCGACACTAATACCGGTCTCTTTAAACATGGGGATATCGTTAAAGGCATCACCGAAGGCCATAGTCTCTTCTTTTTTCAGACCATAATAATCGAGCGTTTTTTGGATGCCGGTGTCTTTTCCTCCAATCTTAGGCAATACATCGATGACATAATCTGTCCATCGATCGATCTTGATGTTTTTTGTTCTTGCAAACAGAACTTGTTCTTGTTGATGATTCAAATAGGGAGAGAGTTGATAAATATCATGACAAGCGGCTCTTTGTATGTCTTCCAATGCCGGAAGGGAAGTTCCTAATTTTTGATATTCTAAACGTACCCAGTCGGTATAAAAATTCATATACTGTCGATCTTTTTCTACAAAAACACAAGGATAGGGATCTTCTTGGATATGATCTAAGATCGCAAGTACGTCTTCTTTGGGCACCGGATTTGAATAGATCGTTTCATTTTGATTGAAACAATATTGTCCGTTCAAAGTAATATAGGCATCAAATGTGAATTCGTGGCAGAAATCAAATTCCTCGATTTCAGTGATATGGCGTCCGGTTGCGACAATGACTAGAATGCCTTGTTTTTGTAAAGAACGCAAGGCTTTTTTGGCAGAATGGGGAACGCTCATGGTTGAGTGAGACAAGATCGTTCCATCAAAATCAAAAAAAACGGCTTTGATCATCTTATACTCCTTAATACTATCTCATTTTATCAAAAAAAGACGATCTGGAATAGACCGTCTTAAATGTTGCGTGGTGCCTGCACGCGGAATTGAACCACGAGTTCATCCTTACCATGGATGTGTATTACCATTATACTATGCAGGCGCTCATTCATTGTGCCATTGAATCCAAAAAAAATCAATAAAAAATGATGTAAGTTCATCGATAAAACCATTATTTTGGTCACAAATCAGGCGGTGCTATCGAAAAAAGGAGGGTTATTGCATTTCTTAAAAGATAATGCTATGATTCTCTTCGTGAAAAGGAGGACATTTTATGTCAAATGTAGTAACAAAAAAGGACTTGGCTGAAAAATTGGCTGCTGAATGCAACTTGACTAAGAAAGATGCAACGACATATGTAAAATTCGTAGTAGACGAAGTTGTAGCGTCATTGACTAACAATGATACTGTTGATTTGAGCGGACTGGGGAAATTTACCATCACTGAACGCAAAGCTCGTAAAGGAATCAATCCTTTTACAAAAGAAGAAATTGATATCCCGGCTTCTAACGCTGTTCGTTTCAAACCAAGCAAGGCTTTGAAAGACGCTGTAAAGTAAAACCGGTTAGTTAGAGAGAAGAAGAGATTAGAGTAGGCAGAAAGCCTACTCTCTTTTGTTTTGGGTGATTTTTGATATAATGGTAAATATAGAGAAAAGAGGATGTATCATAATGACTTCACCCGTTTATATCATAGGGCATAAAAATCCGGATACGGATTCTATTTGTGCCGCTTTGGCACTCCAGGAGCTGAAACAAAAACAAGGGATTCATGCACTTGCGGGCCGAATCGGACATTTAAATCCGGAAACGAGTTATATCTTAAAAAAACTTGAGTTGGATCCCCCTTTGTACATGACAACGGCCAAGAATACGCTGGCGGAAATCGAGATCGATGAGGCCATCACGATGCCTCGTGATGAGACGTTGCGGCATGGATGGGATCTGTGTTTGGATAAAGCGAAAGCACTCTATATCGTAGATGAAAATGAAAACTATATTGGCATGGCTACCATTGGAGATATCTCCAAAGTCCAGATGCAGGATCTAAATATCACAAAGGATCTTTTGAAAGAAACACCATTGGAAAATATCGTAAAGTGTTTAAAAGGAAGCTTCATCTTAAAAGGAAATCTGCCGATGAGCGGGGAAGTCCGCATATCGGATAAAAAATTGATGGAACGTGATCTGGAAGGGGCCATCATGGTTTTGAGTGATCATGAGGACGATATGATCAAGAGTATGGCAAAAGGCTGTGCCGTGATTGTCATTGCTGAAAGTTTTGTCCCTAACGACTATATCATAGAGATGGCCAAGAAATATGGGGTCACTTTGATTTCGACCAATTACAATACCATGAAGATCATTCAAATGATTTACCGCAGCATCCCCATTGAATTGATCATGACACCGGCCAGCGAAATCACTTCTTTCAATCGTAATGAATTTTTATCCGATGTCGAACGGGAGATGCTGAAGTCTCGTCATTCCAGCTACCCTGTTTTAAATCAAGGCAAGATCGTTGGCTCTGTGGCTCGATATCATGTATTGAAGGCCGAAAAAAAGCAGTTTATCCTGGTAGACCATAATGAGAAGAAACAATCGATCAACGATATTGACAGTGCGGATATCGTAGAGATCATCGATCATCACCGCATTGGGGATATTGAAACGGATCATCCTATCGTTTTTCGTAACATGATCGTAGGAAGTTCTTGTACGATCATCGGTTTGATGTTTCGCGAATTGGGAGTGGAAATGTCTTCCAATGCCGCTAAACTGATTGCTTATGGAATTATCAGTGATACGATGAATTTTCATTCTCCAACGTGTACGATGGTTGATAAAGAGCTGGCATCCTGGATAGGGAAAACGCATCATTTGGATTTTGATGCGATGGCGACAGATTTGTTCTCGAATACGGCTACGATCCAAGATAAAAGCTTTGATACGATCTTGCACCGGGATTCTAAAGAATATACGCTTTCCGGGAAACGAATTGCCATTTCTCAAGTCTTCATCTTTGATTTGGATGTTGTAGATCAAATCAAGGAAGATTTCTTGAAATACATGGAACAAGAAAACAAAGTGCGTCATTTAGATCTTCTATTGATGGTCTTTACCAATGTGGAAGGAAAAGGCAGCCGTTTCTTATATGTGGGAAAATTGGCGCATCAAGTAGAAAAGGTCGTGCAGTCCTTTACAGAGAATGGATATGTTTCGCGTAAAAAACAAATAGTACCGCGCTTAGCTCAGGAGTTGGCATAATGAAGGTACAAGAACGCTTTTTGCATTATGTTTCTTTTGATACACAATCCGATGCATCCAGCCATACGACTCCCAGTACAAAAAAACAACTGGTCCTCGCAAACGAGCTGGTCAGAGAATGTCAGAAAATGGGATTTGATGAAGTGGTTTTAAGTGAGTATGGGATTGTCTATGCGACTTTATACGCTAATGATCCTGCTTATCCTTCGCTGGGATTTTGTGCCCATATGGATACGGCCAGTGAATTGAGCGGAGCAAATATTTCGCCTTGGATTCTGTCTGGTTACGATGGTCGCGATATTGTTTATCCGGATGGTTCTGTCTGTTCGCCAAAAGAGTATCCGTCTTTGTTACGGTGCATAGGAGATGATTTGATCTTAACGGATGGCACAACTTTGCTTGGCGGTGATGATAAAGCAGGAATTGCGATCATTATGACAGCCGTCGAAGAAATGATTCGTTCGGGTAAAAAACACGGGAAAATCGTTGTGGCTTTTACGCCCGATGAAGAGATCGGACGTGGGGTCGATCATTTTGATTTGTCTCAATTTATGGTTGATTATGCTTATACTGTTGATGGCTCTCGAATTGATTCTGTGGACTATGAGAACTTTAATGCGGCTATGGCACAAATCACGATTCGAGGAACGAGCATTCATCCGGGGGATGCCAAAGATAAGATGGTCAATGCCTCTTTGCTGGCCAGTGAATGGATCCAGAAAATGCCAAAAAAACAAACGCCTGCTCATACTGAGAATCGGCAGGGATTTTACCATTTGTTGGAAATGAATGGAACTTGCGAAAAGGCAACGCTGACTTATTTGCTTCGTCATCATGATCAAAGGAAGTTTTTAGCCCAAAAAGATTTTATGCACGCGCTTTGCGAAAAGATGAATCAACAATATCCGGGGCGTTTTACGATTCATATCCAAGATCAATATCTAAATATGAAAGATTTGATGAAGGATAAAAAAGCAGTGCGGCGTGCAAAAAAAGCGATTAAAGCCAATGGACTAGAACCAGTTTCGATTCCGACTCGTGGCGGAACGGACGGGGCTATGTTGACTGAAAAAGGTTGTACTTGCCCTAATTTGGGGACTGGTTCATATAATCATCATGGCCGGTTTGAATTCTGCAGTATTCAGCAGATGGAAAAGATGGTCAACATCGTTCAGTTTTTGATCGAGCTGTCCTAGCGACAGCTTTTTTGGGTAACCAAATAATTTAGGGGTTTCCGTCCGGAATTTAGGGGACAATCTAGGGGGCTGATGTTTCTTGAAGTTGTTTCCAGACCCCTAAATTGA
>NZ_JACHHD010000019.1 GCF_014202635.1 Faecalicoccus acidiformans | reverse complement strand
GAAGGGGATCTGCGAAGAGAAGTGCAGCTGAACATCAAGCGACTGATGGAGATCGGATGCTACCGCGGGATGAGACATCGTCGAGGATTGCCGGTACGCGGACAAAGAACGAAGACCAATGCGAGAACACGCAAAGGGAAAGCGAAGACGGTCGCGAACAAGAAGAAGTAGAAAGGAAGAGTGTAGAGAATGGCAAAAGTACAAAGAAGAGGGAAACGCCGCGTTAAGAAGAATATAGCGCGAGGATGTGCCCATATCCACTCAACTTTCAACAATACGATTGTGACGATCACAGACGAGAGTGGAAACGCAGTGGCATGGAGCAGTGCAGGAGCGCTGGGATTCAAGGGAAGCCGCAAGAGCACACCATATGCAGCCCAGTTGGCAGGGGAAGCAGCCGGGAAGGCAGCGATGGACCATGGGATGAAGACGGTGAGTGTAGAAGTAAAAGGACCGGGGCCAGGACGAGAAGCAGCGGTCAGAGCATTACAGGTAGCCGGACTGAGCATCACGATGATCAATGACGTGACGCCGATCCCACATAACGGATGTCGTCCGCCAAAACGACCTCGTGGATAGAAAGGAAGCGCCGAATGCAGGAATTTGAAAGAGCATTATTCCATAAAGAATCCGTAGATGAAGAAAACTATCAAGGCTCTTATGTATTCGAGCCTTTGGAAAGAGGATTCGGAACGACAGTCGGAAGCAGTCTGTGCAACGTCATGTTGTCTAATCTTCCGGGCTGTGCAATTATTGGATATCGTGTAAAAGGACTTGATAAAGAACGAGTGCATATTGAAGGTATCTTAGAAGATGTAACGACATTGTCTTTACATATCAAAGAGTTACGCTTTCATTGTGAAGGGGATGAAGTTTATACACTTCATATCTCAAAAAAAGGACCAGCAACGATCCAAACAGCGGATATCATCTGTCCGGAAAATGTTAGCTTGTGTGACTCTGAACAAGTGATTTGTAATCTGGAAAAGGGATATGCCTTAGAGATGGATCTGTTTGTAACGAATGGATTAGGATATAAAAGTGCTTTAGAGAATCAAAAAGAGTACCAGTTAGATGAGGATACGATTGCTCTGGATGCTCTATTTACACCAGTTCGTTCTGCTGAATACTTATCAGAACCAGCTCGAGTCGGACAAGATGCCAAATATGATAAGGTACATATCTCAGTACAGACAAATGGAACGATTACCCCTTTGCAGGCCATCAGTCAGGCTGCAGGTGTGTTGGTTGAACATTTTGATCAGATCGTCCCATTAGCTGGCTTACATCTGGAAGAAAGTTTTGTCGTACAACAGCCTCATGAAGAAGATGTAAAAAGAGTGAATACGATGATGATTGAAGATCTGGATCTCTCCGTTCGTTCTTATAACTGCTTGAAACGCGCAGGGATCCAGACAGTAGATGAGCTCACCCAAAAAACTGAAGATGAAATGATGCATGTAAAAAATCTGGGAAAGAAATCTTTAAAAGAAGTGAAAGATAAAATGTACCAGTTGGGCTTATCTTTTAAATCGTATGAGTAGGAGAGTATCGTATGTGGAATCGTAAATTAGGACGTACCGCAGATCATAGAAAAGCTTTGTTGAGAAACATGGCGACTTCACTGATCGAGAGCGGACAGATCGAGACAACAGAAAAGAAAGCCAAAGAACTTAGTGCCGTTATGGACCAGTTAGTGACATTGGCAAAGCGCAATGATCTGCATGCCCGTCGTCAGGCCGCAAGCTTTGTACGGAACGTGGAAGTGGATGAAGAAGGAACGACTGCACTGCAGAAGCTGTTCAATGAGATAGGGCCGGCTTATGCAGACCGAAACGGAGGGTATACTCGCGTGATCAAGACAAGGATCCGCAAAGGGGATGCTGCTCCTATGGCAATCGTACAATTTGTGAAGTAGAGCAATCTACTTCCTTTTTCTTATGCAGAAAACATTTTGGAAACGGCGCAGCGTGTTGATTTTAACGGCTATCTTCTGCTGTGCTTTATGGGGCAGTGCAGTCCCTTTTATAAAAACCGGATATCAATTATTTTCTATATCTGCTTCGGATACCCCGAGCATCTTGTTGTTTGCGGGATTGCGGTTTACTTGTTCGGGAATCTTGGTATTGCTTATAGGAAGCTTGATTCAAAAGCGGCTGCTTTTACCGACGAGGACAGCCGTGAGGTCCATTCCTGTTTTGGCTTTTTTTCAGACCGCCGGACAATACTTTTTCTACTATATTGGTTTAGCGCATACCAGTGGCGTCAATGGATCGATCATCAGCGGAACCAGCGCTTTTTTCGCTTTGCTTATCGCAAGCTTGTTGTTTCATTATGAACGGTTGGATCTTCGCAAAGTGATTGGCTGCCTGTTAGGTTTTTTTGGTATACTGATTATGAATATACAAGACCTACAGAGCATCTCTGGCTTGGGAGATGGGTTTGTGCTGATTTCGCAGATCTGTTCTGCTCTGAGTGCTGCTTTTATCAAAAAGTTTACGAAAACCGATGACGCAGTGATGCTGAGCGGATATCAGTTCTTTTTAGGAGGCATTATATTAGTCCTCATTGGGTCTTGCATGGGCGGTCATTTGACATTGACCAATATAGCTGGGATCGGGGTCCTGCTCCATCTGGCATTCGTTTCGGCTTGTGCATATACCTTGTGGGGGATCTTATTATCGAATCATCCAGTAAGCCAAGTAGGAATCTTTAGCTGCCTCATACCTGTAATGGGAGTTCTATTGAGCGCGTTCATGTTACAGGAAACGCAACAAGCATTCTCATTTTCAAGTTTGATTTCTTTGCTTTTGATCGTATGGGGTGTAGGGCTGGTCAATGCCCGAGAGGAGAATTAAATGATCCAAAAAGTTGGAATTGTCGGACGAGGAGCTATCGGTGCTTTATACGGAACACTATTATTAGAACATGGATGCCATGATGTGGTATTTATCGTTGATCCGGATCGTAAAAAGAGATATGAACAACAACCGTTGGAGGTAAATGGAGAATTTCCCGATTTTCAATACGTCACTTCAGGGGAATCACTGGATTTGATCATGATCTGTACTAAATATTCAGGATTATCGGCTGCTATTCAGGAGATTGCACCTTTTGTGAATCAAGATACCATCATACTCTCGTGTCTGAATGGAATCCGCAGTGAAGAAGAGTGTCGTAAAGTTTATGGAGAAGATGCAGTGATTCGCTGTATTGTGCAAGGTATGGATTCTACTTATTTAAATCATGCAGTAGATTATTCTCATGTTGGAGAAATCTTGTTCGGCAGTGAAACGCCTCAACAACGATCAAAAGTAGAAGATCTAAAACAATTTTTTTCAAGATACTCGATTCCTTATCGAGAATGTGAAGATATTGTTCGGGAACAATGGAATAAATTAATGTTGAACTGCGGGATCAATCAAGTGTGTGCAGCTCATCAAGTAGGATATGGAGGATGCCAGGATCATCAGCCTTATCAAGCTGAATTTGTTGCGGCAATGAAAGAAGTTCAAACTGTGGCTAACGCAAAAGGAATTTCTTTAACCGATCAAGATATACAAGATTGGATTCAACTGGTCAATTCACTTCGGCCTGAAGGATTGCCGAGCATGGCGCAAGATATCTTAGCTCATCGAAAAACGGAACTGCCGTTATTTTCTCTGACGATCATACCAATGGCAAAAGAACTTTCTATTCATACGCCAGTATTAGAGAAATTGTGCAGCCAGATTCTGGAGTTGGAGAAGAATTTTTAAGGAGGAAGGATATGAAACCTTGTTTTCAAAGAGGAACCTTTTATTTGCCGAATGCATCTGTTGATCCTGCCTGCTGGGCTGTCATTGCTTGTGACCAGTATACGAGCCAGCCGGAGTATTGGAAAACAATAGAAAAAAGGATAAAAGACAAACCTTCTTGTCTTCATTTGATTTATCCTGAAGCTTTTCTGTCGCAAGGAGATCAAAGAATTCAAACTATCCAGCAAACTATGGAACGATATCTTCAAGAAGGTATTTTAGAAGAAAAGATCCAGAATGGATTTGTTCTGTTGAAACGATCAACTCTTTCAGGGGATCGATACGGATTGGTCGGCATCATTGATTTAGAGGCTTATGATTATGACCCGCATACAGACTGCCCGATCCGTGCAACAGAGGGAACGATCGAATCGCGTATTCCGCCTCGTGTGCGAATCCGCCAGAATGCCTTGCTTGAACTTAGCCATGTCATGGTTTTGATCGATGATCCGCAAAAACAGTTGATCGAAGAGCTGGCAAGCCAGAAAGCTGCATTTCCCGTTTTATACGATTTTGACTTGATGATGGATGGAGGTCATCTTACAGGGTATGCGATCCAGGGAGCAGATGCCGAAAAAGTAGAAGCTACATTGTATAGGATGCAAGAAGACTCTAAAGGGTTATTCTTAGCTGTGGGAGATGGCAATCATTCATTGGCAACAGCCAAAGCTTGTTGGGAAAAAGTTAAGGTCCACCTCAATGATCAACAGCGGGCGAATCACCCGGCTCGTTTTGCGATGGTAGAGCTAGTGAATCTTCATAGCCCTGCATTGATTTTTGAACCGATTCACCGCATTCTATTTCATACGGATCTGGAAGATTTATATCTGGGCTTTGAAAAATACTGTCAGGCACAAAAAATTGAGATCCAGCAGGGAAATGAGATTTATTTCCATCAAGGATCAACTGAGAAAAAAATTAGTCTTGTGAAGTCGGATGACCGATTGCCGATCGATGTCTTACAAGATTATCTGGATTCGTATTTGAACGATCATCCCCAAGCTTCTATCGATTATATACACGGACAAGAAGCGATGATGGCATTATTACAGGATACGTCAAATTGTGGAATCTTTTTAGATCGTATCGATAAGAATTCCTTGTTTTCAGCGATTATGGCTGGGGGAGTTTTGCCTCGCAAGACATTTTCAATGGGAGAAGCGGATGAAAAACGCTTTTATATGGAAGCCAGAAAAGTACGATAAAAAAAGGAGCTCATCACAGAAATTGAGCTCCTTTTAATTCATCATAAGCCATGGCAACATGCGCTGGGTAATGGGCATCGCTGGCCCAAACGATAGGGACATGGTACTGTTTGAGAATTTTTCGGAAAGCAGGACACAATCCGATTTCAGGATGATTGTAGCGATAATAAGCACCTGTATTATCTTCCATGCAGACATGATGTTCTTTTGCCAATTGTGCCAACTTTTCATAAGTTGGATGTAAATCATAACCGGGGTCTAGTTGATACAGCTTGATCACATCTGGATGTCCGATTTGATCAAAGAGATCAGAGGCAATACATTGTGCCAATTCTTGATAATATTTTTTATATATTATCGAGGTATCCATTTTTTCCCAAACTAATTCTTCGCTGAAGGCTCCAATATCGTATAAAAAATGGTCTATGGAATGAACGCTTCCTACAAAAAAATCCAATGGGAGGCCAGGAAGAATGGAACGAAGAAAGGGCTCTCTTTCTTTTTCGTAACAAACTTCCAATCCCCAAGAAACCTTTAAAGGCAACTGTTCCTGTTCGATCTCATCTTTAAGCTTAAGTA
This sequence comes from Faecalicoccus acidiformans, assembly GCF_014202635.1. Taxonomy (GTDB): domain Bacteria; phylum Bacillota_I; class Bacilli_A; order Erysipelotrichales; family Erysipelotrichaceae; genus Faecalicoccus; species Faecalicoccus acidiformans. The sequence goes on along the minus strand of NZ_JACHHD010000019.1, from coordinate 23,258 downwards.
GATCTTGAATTGAGTTTTTCTGTTTCTTTTCAAACCATATCTTTTGTCTAGGATCTGCCTGGCATATATCATCATACATTTCTCGGAATTCATAAAATCGATGGGTATGATCGAGAAGTTGCAGATGTTCGATTCCTTTCTCTAGGGCAGTGTCTATGAATTCAAATACATATTCTTTGCTCAGAGGTCCATTTTCCAAATGTACATGAGCATCGATCATAGAGGTTGTCTCCGATACGTTCTGGCTTTTACAACACCTGGAATGGCTTCGATTTTTTGGATCGTTTCCGGACTGGCTTCCTTATCAAGATCCAGGATCGTATAGGCAATCTCATTACGAGATTTGTTCATTAAGTTTTCAATATTGGCATTATCGTGAGATAGTGAATTTGTGATCTGGGAGATCATTTTTGGAACGTTGTGATGGATCACACAGATGCGGAACGGAGCGTTGAAATCCATATAACAGTCAGGGAAATTCACAGAATTTCGAATGTTTCCGTATTGCAGATAATGCATGGTTTCTTGTGCTGCTTTGATGGCACAGTTTTCTTCACTTTCGGCAGTGGAGGCGCCTAAATGCGGGATGGCAATCACGTTTGGATGATTGACTAGCTCAGGGGTTGGGAAGTCTGTGACATATTTTGCCACTTTCCCGGTATTCAAAGCTTCCAAGATATCATCGTTATTGACTAAGCCGCCACGGGCAAAGTTCAAAATCTTGACTCCGTCCTTCATTTGAGCAATGGTCTCTTTATTGATGGTATTTTTGGTTTTTTCATTTAATGGAATATGAATCGTGATAAAGTCACTATTTCGAAATAAATCATCTATGTCGCTATCATGATGGACATACCGCGACAAGTTCCATGCGGCATCTATGGACATAAAAGGATCATAGCCGCGAACCTTCATGCCAAAACGAAGAGCCAAGTTGGCAACTTGGACACCAATGGCTCCGCATCCGATGACACCCAATGTTTTTTGATTCAATTCGGTCCCTGCATATTTTTTCTTTTGTTTTTCCATGTCTTTGGCAAGGTTTTCATTGTTTTGTTGAGTCTTTGCCCATGAGATTCCTCCATAGATATCACGAGACGCAAGCAACATACCGGCAAATACAAGTTCTTTGACGGCATTGGAATTCGCTCCCGGGGTATTGAAAACTACGATGCCGCGTTGTGTACAAGCATCGATGTCAATATTATTAGTACCAGCTCCCGCCCGAGCGATGCACTTTAAGTGATCGCTATATTCGATATTATGAAGATTGGCGCTTCGAACCAGGATCGCATCTTCATTTTCGATGTCATCTCCGACTTCATAATCTGCTGTGAACTGTTGAATTCCAATAGGAGCAATATTATTGTAAAGTTTTATTTTGTACATGCGTTGAGATTCTCCTTTTCAAATTTTTTCATAAATTCAATCAAAGCTTCAACCCCTTCGATTGGCATCGCATTATAGAGGCTGGCGCGCATGCCGCCGACCGTTCGATGCCCTTTCAGGTTTACTAAACCAGCTTCTTTGGCTTCTTTGACAAATTTTTTATCCAAATCAGCGTTTCCTGTCACAAAAGGAATATTGGTATAGGAACGGTCCTCTTTGACGACAGGGTTAGAATATAGCTTTGAAGAGTCAATATAATCGTAAAGCATTTTGGCGCGTTTACGGGACAATTTTTCCATTTCGTCTAAACCGCCAATTTCTTTTTCTAACCATTCCAATACTAGACCAACCATATAGATGGAATAACAAGGAGGTGTATTGTACATTGAGTCATTGTCTGCATATGTTTTATAATCCAATAAAGAAGGAATATTCTCTTTGGCATGACCAATCAGATCTTTTTTGATAATCACGATCGTGACGCCGGCAGGCCCCATGTTTTTCTGGGCTCCCGCAAAGATCAGATCGTATTTTGAAACATCGGTCTTTTCACTAAGAATACAGCTGCTGAGATCGGCAACGAGAAGTTTTCCTTCGTGAGGAGGCAATTCTTTATATTTCGTTCCATAGATCGTATTGTTTTCGCAGATATACAAATAATCGCTATCAGGACTCAAATCATTCTGTGTGATTTTGGGGATATATGTGAAGTTTGCATCAGCACTGGATGCGATCACATGAGTTGTCCCCAGTTTTTCATGCTCCATAATGGCTTTCTTCGTCCATTGTCCGGTATTGATGATATCGGCGCTGTGCTTTAACAGATTTAAAGGAACCATGGAAAACTGCATTGTTCCTCCGCCTTGACAAAATAAGATCTCGTAGTCTTCTGGAATGTTCATCAAACGACAAAGACGCTCTTTACATGTATCCAGGATGGATTGAAATTCAGAAGAGCGGTGGGACATTTCCATAACGCTCATACCGCTTTCATGTGCATCCAGCATTTCCTCCGCCGCTTTTTTTAGGACCCATTCGGGTAGACAGGCCGGGCCTGCACTAAAGTTATAAACTCTTGTCATAGTTTCATCATACCTTTCGTGTAATACCCATTATTATACGAGCGAATTCTTAAAAATCAAGCAAAATGTTCAAAAAATAAATACAAATGTACACATTTCAAATACACTTCTGTTTTATGGAGGACTGTGCTAGAATAAAGACAGAATTTATGAAAAAGACAAAAAGAAGATTAAAAAAACCAGTAAAGATCGCCTTGATTTCCATCGCTTGTTTAGCTGTTTGTATCCTTGGCATCCTTGCGTTGCCAAGAAATACGGTGCTGTCACAGGGCCAGGAGTATTTAAAGCAACAAGAAGAAAAAGCAGTAGATGATCTTTCTGAAAAATTAAAAGAAACAAAATACCAAGAATTGCAACAAGGGATCGATGAAGGCAAGGTCGATTTGTTCGCTTTATTTGATGATGCCGTAATTTTTGGCGATTCTCGCGCAATGGGATTTAGTGTATATCATTTTTTCCCGGATTCTCATGTGCTGGCGGATAGCGGGGCCACGGTCGAATACATATCAAATTGGTTAGACCAAGTAGAGACAATCAATCCGACGTATATATTCTTTTCTTATGGAGTTAACGATATGGGGATGCAGCTTGATGATGCGGGCGGATACGATAAGGTCTACCAAGAACAGATCCAGAAAGTATTAGAGCGTTGTCCGGATGCGACGATTGCGGTAAATTCCATCATTCCCGCGACGGATGAAGCAGTGGCAGAATCTCCTCGCTGGAACAAAGTGGATGAATATAATGCGAAAGTCAAGTCGATGTGTCAGGAAAATGGATGGATCTATATAGATAATACTGAGATTTCCCAAAATGGAGATGCGCCGATTTATCAAGCAGATGGTGTGCATTTTTTACCATCCTTCTATACAACTTGGGCAGAAAATATGATTTTGGGTTTAGAACAGAATAAAGATTGAACCGACAGAATGTCGGTTTTTTTTAGAAGGAGGAATGAGATATGTTAGTTCCTGCATTGTTTGTAGTATTAGGATTTTTCTTGTTAGTCAAAGGAGCGGACTTGTTTGTCGATAATGCCTCGGGTTTGGCTTATCGAATGAAAGTTTCTTCGGTGGTGATCGGATTGACGATCGTTGCGTTTGGAACCAGTATGCCAGAACTTGCGGTATCGGTAACGGCGGCCATACAAGGATCAAATGAAATTGCTGTAGGCAATGTGATTGGTTCAAATATTTTTAATCTATTGGTTGTTGCCGGAGCGAGTGCCTGCATCTATCCTTTGGCAATTCATAGTGTTTTAATGCGAAGAGATTGGCCATGGTCGATATTTGTCAGCGGTGTGTTATTGGTGTTTATTCTGATTCATCAAGATATTTCACGCTGGGAATCGATCCTCTTATTGGTCCTTTTTGGTGCTTTGCTGACAAAGCAGATCCGTTCTGCCAAAGAAACTAAAGATCAGTCTGTAAAATATGCAAAATCGTTAGGAAGATTGATTTTCTTTTTAATCGTGGGGATTATCGGCATTATCGCAGGCGGACAGCTTGTCGTAGAAGGAGCTTCGAATCTAGCTAGACTATGGGGATGGAGTGAGTCGTTGATTGGATTAACTATTGTTGCGATTGGAACGTCTCTTCCAGAATTAATGACCAGTATTGTGGCTGCAAGAAAGGGAGAAAATGAAATTGCGATGGGCAATGTGATTGGTTCCAATCTTTTCAATATATTATGTATATTAGGTATTTCTGGCACCCTACGGCCTATGAAAGTGGATATTTGGGCAGCACAAGATTGCCTGGTATTACTTCTTGTTTCTATAATATATTACGGTGTTGTAAAAAAATGGGGTTTGAACCGGAGATGCGGGCTTTGCATGGTTCTAACTTATGTTATTTATATGGTTTGGCTGTTCGTTCGGTAAAGATTCCATTTTACATAGATTTAACATTTCTATTCTAGGCGCTTAACATTTCTTTTATACACTATTCATGTAAAAGAAAAGAGGATGAAAAAAATGAACAAATTTATAAAAGGAATGTTAGCTCTTGGATTAAGTGCTACTGCATTGGTAGGCTGCTCAAGCGGTACAGCAGAAGATGGTGCTGAAGGAACAGCTTCAGGAACAATTACGGTTGTCAGCCGTGAAGATGGTTCTGGAACTCGTAGAGCCTTTACAGAATTATTAGGAATTGATGATGGCGAAAAGGATAACACGACTAGCAGTGCTCAAATCACAAACTCTACTTCAGTCATGATGACGACTGTTGAAGGAAATGACTATGCGATTGGTTATATCTCATTAGGTTCACTGAACGATACAGTGAAAGCAGTTAAAGTCGATGGAGTAGAAGCTACTCAGGAAAATATTGAAAACGGTGAATATTCTGTAAGCCGTCCATTCTTGATTTGTACAACTGGAGAAGTTAGCGAATTAGGACAAGATTTTATGAATTTCATCATGTCTGATGAAGGACAGGCTGTAGTTGCAGAAGAAGGATATATCCCAATGGAAACGACAGGAACTTTTGAATCCAACGGAGCAACTGGAGATTTAACTGTAGGTGGTTCAAGTTCAGTAACTCCTGTTATGGAAAAACTGGCAGAAGCTTATAAAGAAATCAATGCGGATGCCAATATTTCGGTTCAACAATCAGATTCTACTTCTGGTGCAGAAAACGCAATCTCTGGTGTATATGATATCGGTATGTGTTCTCGTGAATTAACAGAAGATGAAGAAGCTGCTGGTTTAACTCCAACAACAATTGCAATCGATGGTATCGCCGTAATTGTTAACAATAACAACAGTGTAGATGATTTAACTTCAGATCAGATCAAAGGAATCTACACAGGCGAGATTACAGATTGGGCAGACGTTGCCGAATAAGATAAAAATAATTTAAATAGTGTCAAAAAGGGGGAAACCCCTTTTTAACACGATTATATGAAGAGAGGATGTGAACCATGCAGTTAAGAGAAAACGCGATGCGAATCGTGTTCATGTTGGCCGCCTGTTTTAGTATCGTAGCCGTATTCTTTATCTGTTTCTATCTGTTTATTAATGGTCTTCCTGCTATTGCCAAGATTGGACCTATGAACTTTTTGGCAGGGATGGAATGGGCTCCCAGCAACAATCTTTATGGAATATTTCCAATGATTATCGGCAGTATCTATGTTACTGCAGGAGCTATTGTTGTGGGGGTTCCGATTGGGATCTTGACCGCTGTATATATGGCGTATTTTTGTCCTAAAAAAATTTATCGTATTGTAAAACCTGCAGTTGAGTTGTTGGCAGGGATTCCAAGTATTGTATATGGCTTTTTTGGCTTGGTAGTCATCGTACCTTTGATTCAGGATGCATTCCATACGAGCGGAAATACGGTCCTGGCGGCATCCATCCTTTTAGGAATCATGATTTTGCCGACGATTGTATCTGTATCGGAAGCTAGTTTACAGGCAGTTCCAGATTCTTACTATGAAGGCAGTCTGGCTTTGGGTGCCAGTCATGAAAGAAGTGTCTACTTTGTTTGTTTGAAGGCCGCAAAATCTGGAGTGCTCGCTGGAGTGATTTTAGGAGTGGGGCGAGCCATTGGAGAAACGATGGCGGTCATCATGGTAGCTGGAAATCAAGCGGTGGTCCCTGGCAGTTTATTGCATGGTGTACGAACTATGACCGCCAATATCGTTTTAGAGATGGGATATGCGACAGGTCTGCATAGAGAAGCACTGATTGCTACGGCTGTTGTTTTGTTTGTGTTTATTATGATCATAAATCTTTCCTTTTCAGCTTTAAAACGGAAGGAGGCTAAGGCATAATGAAACAAAAAAAAGATCGTGTCTCGTTTGCGCTGTCGCTTCTGACGCATATTGCAGCAGCGATTACTATTCTATGTCTGTTGTTTATTATTGCTTATATTTTGATTCGTGGAGTTCCAAATTTAAAACCATCTTTGTTTGAATGGGAATATAATACAGATAACGTAAGTATGATGCCGGCTATTATCAATACAATTATTGTTGTATTGATGACATTGGTCATTGCTGCTCCCATTGGCATCTTCTCGGCAATTTATCTTGTTGAATATGCTAAGCGGGGGTCTAAACTGGTCAAGGTGATTCTATTAACGACAGAAACACTATCTGGAATCCCGAGTATTGTATATGGATTATTTGGCTCTTTGATGTTTGTCATCTCTATGAAAATGGGATTGAGTATTATGGCAGGTTCTTTGACTTTAGCCATCATGGTTCTTCCTACGATCATGCGTACGACACAAGAAGCTTTAGTCGCTGTACCGGATTCTTATCGTGAAGGAAGTTTTGGATTAGGTGCTGGAAAGTTAAGAACAATCTTCCGCATCATTCTGCCTAGTGCGATTCCTGGTATTATGTCTGGAATCGTGTTGAGTATGGGTCGAATTGTTGGAGAAACAGCAGCTTTGATTTATACTTCCGGTACAGTTGCACAAGTCTGCACGAATATTTTTGCACCAGGCAGCACTTTGGCTGTCCATATGTATCGTTTGATGAGTGAAGGGCTTTATACGGAACAAGCTTGTGCAGTTGCGGTGGTATTGTTGGTGTTTGTGATTGTGATGAATAGCTTATCTTCTTATTTAGGACGTAAGTTAGTGAAAGGATAAATGGATGAGTAATATGAGTGAAGTAAAACTATCGATACAAGATGTAAATTTATATTATGGTGATTTTCATGCGCTGCATGGCATCACAATGGATATCAAAGCCAATGAGATCACTAGTTTCATAGGGCCTAGTGGTTGCGGAAAGAGTACGCTTTTAAAATCAATCAACCGAATGAATGATTTGGTAGAAGGATGCAAAATCACTGGAGATTTCCTGTTAGATGGTCAAAATATCTATAAAGATATTGAGGTCAATACCTTGCGAAAACGCGTAGGAATGGTATTTCAGAAACCTAATCCATTTCCAATGAGTGTTTATGACAATATTGCCTATGGTCCAAGAACCCATGGAATTAAGAAAAAAGCGGAATTGGATCAAATTGTGGAAGAAGCTTTGCGCGATGCTGCTATTTGGGATGAGCTTAAAGACCGTCTTGGGAAGAGCGCATTGGGACTTTCTGGCGGTCAGCAACAACGTCTTTGTATCGCCCGTGCCTTAGCTATTAAACCAGAAGTTTTATTGATGGATGAGCCAACCAGCGCCCTGGATCCAATCTCTACGGGAAAAATCGAAGAGTTGACTTTAAAACTGAAACAAGATTATACGATTGTAATCGTCACTCATAATATGCAGCAGGCAATGCGTATCAGTGATAAAACGGCATTTTTCTTGTTAGGAGATTTGATTGAATTTGGAGATACTGAAATGATGTTCTCAACTCCAAAGGAGAAGAAGACCGAAGATTATATAACAGGGAGGTTCGGATAATGGTTGTACAAACGAAGTTTTTAAAACAAACTCAACAGTTAGAATTGAAAATGACCGAGATGGGTCAAAGTTGTTTGAAGGGATTGTCTTTGTGCAAGCACTCTTTGTATGATGAGGATAAGATTCTGACTCAGGAAGTCGATGAACTTCATGAAGAAGTATCCACTTTAGGGCGTGAATGTGATCAAAACTGCATGCGAATCTTATTGCTCCAGCATCCGGTTGCCAGAGATCTACGTCGAATTACAGTGGCTACGAACACAGTGCGTGATTTAACTCGTATTATGGATCAAGAAAAAGAAGTAGCAGCTTTGATTCGTGAAATGGATCATACTGAAGGGTTGATTGATGGCTCGATTCAAGATTTGTTTGCGGTAGCTCGGGGGATGATTTCACAGGCTGTCAGTGCCTATATGAGTCGAGATGAAGCTTTGGCACAAGAAGTTATTCAAATGGATGATAAGGCTGATGCTGCATATCTGAAAGCCAAAGAGTTTTATACGGATAAATTGGCAGCTAAATTGGAAGATCCAGGATCTTTGGTCAATTTATTGTTAGTTGGAAAATATCTGGAGAGAATGTGTGATCATGCGGGAAATATCGCTCGCTGGGTTCTTTATCAGAAAAGCGGGATTTTAGAAACCGAAGAGTAAGTTTCTTTAAATTTGTTCATGGGACGGTATTCGTCCCTTTTTTTTGTTTTTCAATAAAAAAAGATCGGAAAACTCCGATCTCATCATTCAATAGGAATGGTTGTGTTATTTTCAATTTCTTTGTGCTCTTTAGTAGGAATCGTAACATGCAATTCTCCGTTATCAAAGCTGGCTTTGATATCTTCTTGCTGGATCTGATCTCCTACATAGAAGCTACGAGAATAAGAACCGGTCATTCGTTCTTGACGGATGATTTTTCCGTTGTCATCTTTTTCTTCGTTGCTAGTATTACGGTTTGCCGTGATCTTCAAATAACCATTTTTAAGTTCCAGCTGGATATTCTCCTTTTTGATGCCAGGGACTTCAATATCCAGATGATAGTTTCCATCCTTCTCCGTGATATCTGTTTTCATGCAACGAGATGGAACTAAATCAAAATCGTGATCAAAGAAATCGTCAAACAAATCAAATCCTCTAAATCCAGGGTAGTATTTCATATACATCGCCTCCATTTTCTTAAGCGGTTGTTAAAACGCAGCCGTTGATCATGAAATAACTTCCCATCAAGGAGCTTTCCTTGATTACAATTCTTATTATAGTCAAATCCTTAGCACTGTCAAGACTAGAGTGCTAATATTTTTTTCTTTTTTTCTTCAGCGTGATAATTGTCTCGTCTTTTTCCTGTAAAGTCTAAGACTCTCAAACGCAATACAGTCGTTGCCGGAATCATCTTCTCGTTAAATTTAAAATCTTCGCTATGATAGTGTCTCATCAAGATTTTTAAGCCTTCATACTTTTCTTGCGGATCCGTGATTTTTTCAATGATACCATGCCCGATCACGCTCTCATATCCCATTGTACAGCTCATTCGATCTTCATATAGAATAAAGCGATGATCTGTATCCATCTCAAAAGAAACTCTATTATTCTTTTTGAGAAGATCCAGTTTTGTTCCTTCATTAGCGCAGTGAAAGTAGAGGTAGATCTGTTCTTTGATGATCTCCATTCCAAAATTTAAAGGGACGATATAGGGATAGGGCTCATCTTGAATAGCTAAGCGGCAAACGTCACATTTTTCGATAATATGGATTATTTCTTTAAAATCGCGAATCTCTCGGTCTTTTCTTCTCATACAAACTTCCTTGCTTATCATTATAAGTATAGTTTACATAATTTTAATATAAGGAAGAAATATCTTTCTTGGATTTTACGGAGTTATAATCGAGAGTTTATACAAATAGTTTATTTTAATACTTGGAAACAAGGAGGAGACCTATGAATTCAAAATGGATAAAAGGTGGATTGTGTGCTGCTTTGGCATGTTCTCTATTAGCGGGATGTTCCGAAGGGACACAAGAAGAGGCTGTAGATTTAAATTCTATGAGCTTTGATGAAATTAGTGAATTAGCGAAAGAAGATGGAGAAGTAAACTCAGTCGGGATGCCGGACACTTGGGCAAACTGGGGTGAAACTTGGACAGAGATTGAAGAAACATATGGTATTACTCATACCGATACAGATATGTCCAGTGCTGAAGAGCTGGCCCTTTTTGCCAATGAAGCCAATGATGCAACCAAAGATATTGGAGATGTAGGGCAGTCATTTGGACCGGTTGCTGAAGAACAAGGTGTAACTTTGCCGTATAAAACTTCTTATTGGGATTCCATTCCTGACTGGGCCAAAGATGATGATGGCGATTGGATCATTGGATACTATGGTACGATCACTTTTATCACGAATACAAACTTGGTCGATGAAGCCCCTACCAGCTGGCAAGATATTTTGGAAGGAGACTATACATTGACAATTGGAGATGTTTCTGTCGCTACTCAAGCGCAGAGCGGCTTGTTGAGTGCTGCTATTGCCTTTGGCGGAGATGAATCAAATATTCAGCCAGGCTTGGATTTCTTTAAAACACTGGCTGAAGAAGGTCGTTTAGACATGGGAGATACCAGTGTCGCTCGTTTAGAAAAAGGAGAAATCGAAGTAGCTGTCTTGTGGGACTATAATTCTTTAGGATATCGTTCACAGATCTTGGAAAATAATCCAGATGCAAGTTTTGAAGTTTCTGTACCGACCGATGGGGCGATCCAAAGTGGATATTGTACGATTATCAACGCTTATACAAAACGTCCTTATGCTGCGGCTGTAGCGCGTGAATATATCTTGTCAGATGAAGGACAGATCAATCTTGCCAAAGGATATGCACGTCCGATTCGCGACGATGTAGAATTGCCAGAAGAAGTACAGGCAAACTTGCTTCCTGATGAACAATATACGAATGCTCGTTTTATTGAAGATCAAGAAGCATGGGATGAAGCCGTTGCTGACTTAGCTAGTTCATGGCAAGAACAGGTTGTTGCGTATGCCCAATAAAGCAGTGTTTGTTTTATTGGATGGATTACAAAGTATATATGCCAAAGAGCATTTAGGATATCTGGAACATTTAAGCCAAACGAATCGGGCGGCAAAATACGAAGTGCTGGGGAATCTTCCCAGCTCTTCTCGTCCGATGTATGAGACGATTTTTACCGGTGTTGAGGCATATGAACATGGAATTACCAATAACGGGATCTGTCGTCTTTCCAATCAGAAACACCTGTTTGAATTGTTGAAACAGGCTCATAAAAAAAGCCTTGCTTGTGCGTATTATTGGATCAGCGAGCTTTATCTTTCGGCCCCTTTTGATAAGGAGAGAGATATCTGGCATCAGGATTCAAATTCGATGATCGATCGAGGCTTTTTTTACTACGAAGATTGTTTTCCGGATAGTCATGTTTACTCATTGACTTCCTGCTTAATGGGTAAAGAAGATTATGACTTTGTATTTATTCATCCAATGAGTATCGATGATGCGGGGCACCGTTTCGGTGCGGGTTCCAAAGAATACAGTCGGGCCATTATGCAAAACGATTATCAGCTTTCAACTTATATTCCGCAATGGATCCAACAGGGATACAGTGTAGTTGTGGGCGCTGATCATGGAATGAGTGCCAATGGTTATCATGGAGGAAACTCCGAAGAGCAGCGTAAAACGGCTCTTTATATTATTGATGAAAATGTACAAAAAGGCGTTCAGAGCCAAGAGTTGACAACTTTGGATATTGCTCCTTTATTGTGTCATTTGTTGAAATTGCACCCGACAAAGAAAATGAAAAATTTGGAGGTGAAATTTGATGACTAAAACAAAAAAGAACACAAAGTTTTATTTGTTGGCTTTGATTCCTTTCTTTGTGATCACTTTTTTATTTGAAATTCTTCCTTTGATCAATGTGGTCATCGAAAGTTTTACAAAGACCGGCGGCGGAGGCTTTACTTTTGAACATTTCATTAAGATCTTTTCGACTCGTCTTTACCAGCAATCGATCTTTAATAGTATTTGGATCTCAGTTGTATCCGCATTGGCAGGTATCCTAATTGCCTTTTTAGGGGCTAAAGCGGCTAATGCAGCGAGTGCAAAAGTTCGTAATATCTTTACAAGTGTTTTAAATATTACCAGTAATTTTGCCGGTGTTCCATTAGCGTTTGCGTTTATGATCTTGTTGGGAAATGTAGGGATCCTGACGTTGATTGGAAAAAACTATGGTATTTCATTTTTGGCAGAATTTGATTTGTATACAATTAATGGTTTGTTGTTGACATATGTTTATTTTCAAATCCCTTTGGCGACTTTGTTGATGCTGCCTATTTTCTCAGGATTGAAGAAAGAATGGCGTGAAGCAGTTGGATTATTAGGCGGAAACAGTTTTCATTATTGGTTCAAAGTGGCTATTCCAAGCCTCTTGCCAAGTATATTGGGAACGTTTTCAGTCTTGTTTGCCAACTCTTTAGCGGCTTATGGAACAGCATATGCCTTGTTGAGCAACAACATTGCCTTATTGCCGATTCGAATTTCTCAACAATATATAGGAGAAGTTGTTCAGAATCAGGAATTTGGTTGTGCTCTTTCGTTGGTAATGATGGGATTGATGGTCATTTCTATTTTAATCACAAATAAATTTCAGAAACGATCTGGAGGTGCTTCATGAAAATAAAAACGCATTTTGGAGATGCTTTGATTCTGTTTCTTGTTGCGGCATTTCTTGTAGTGCCTCTTGTTTTAACATTTTTTTATTCGGTTTTTACGGAATGGATGGATATCTTACCAACCGGGTTCACTTTAAATTATTATTTTGATATTTTCTCGGATGGAGCCTTTATTAATTCCTTGCTTCGTTCCATTGTCATTTCAATTATTCCTGTAGTGATTTGTACAATTTCGATTTTATTAGTTTTGTATGTGATTACATTATATGTACCAAGCCTGGAAAAATATGTTGAGATTCTCTGTAATATTCCTTATGCCATTCAAGGCGTTATTTTGGCAGCTGGTGTGATTTCTTTATATTCAGGGAAACCAGGTTTTTTATCGAATCGAATCTTTTTATTGGTTGGATCTTATTGCATCATTGTATTGCCGTATATTTTTCGAGGCTTGAAGAATACGATTGGGGCTTTGAATGTGCGATGTGTTATTGAGGCCGCTCAAGTTTTAGGATGTTCTAAGTTACATGCCTTTTTTATGATTGTGATTCCTCAGATGAAACGAGGGATCATTTCCACAATGATGCTTGCCTTCACGATGTTGTTTGCGGATTTTGTGGTTGTCAACATGATTGCAGGAAGTGCTTTCCGAACAGCAGGAATTTATTTGTATCAGACTATGTCAAAATCTGGGCAACTTTCCAGTGCTATTATCGTGATTTTATTCATAACAACATTGATTATTTCAACACTAACATTGGTGATTCAAAATAAAGCAGTGAAATCGAAAAAGAGGAGGGAAGCATAATGGCTTATATTGAGTTTCGAGGAATTTGTAAAAGCTATGATGGGATCAATCAAGTGCTTAAAAATATAGACTTGACGATAGAGAAAGGGGAACTGGTCACACTATTGGGACCAAGTGGTTGTGGAAAATCAACTCTTCTTCGCTCTTTGGCCGGATTAGAAGATATCAATTCCGGACAGATTATTTTGGATGGAGAAGATATTACCGATACGCCTGTCCAAAAAAGAGGAATTGGTATGGTGTTTCAACAATATTCTTTGTTTCAAAATATGAATGTGGAAGAAAATATCGCATTTGGTTTGAAAATCGCAAAGATGGATAAAGCGATAATTGAAAAAAAAGTGAAAGCAGCGATTGAAATGGTTGATTTATCTGGAAAAGAAAAGAGTTATCCAAGTCAGCTCTCTGGAGGGCAACAGCAGCGCGTAGCCATTGCCAGAGCTATCGTAATGGAACCCAAAGTCTTATTGTTGGATGAACCATTGAGCGCTATCGATGCCAAGTTGAGAAGAGAGCTTCAAGAAAAGATCAAAAAAGTTCAGAAAGAGTTGAAAATCACAACGATCTTTGTCACTCACGATCAAGATGAAGCTATGATCATGTCCGACCGGATTCATTTAATGAATCAAGGTATCATTGAACAAAGTGGACAGCCTGTACAATTATATACGCATCCTGTATCCAAATTTTCAGCAGAATTTATTGGACACTATAACATTTTGACGCCGGAACAGCTAACGAATTTCTTTCCGGAAAAACGGTTTCCAGGAAATTATTATGCAATTCGTCCAGAAACATTCTTATTATCTTCAGATCCAATCAATGACCCGTCATTCATGACATTTGAAGCAGAAGTCATGGATTTTATTTCCAGGGGAAATGTACTACGCTATACTTTAAAATGTAAGGATGTTACTTTTACTTCTGAAGTGTTATTTAGAAGCTTTGCCTTGTTTGATGTAGGATCTGTAGTTCATGTAGGAATTGAAGAACATAATTTATTAATGTTGAATGATTAAAAAAACTGCAGACAGACTGCAGTTTTTTTTGTAGGTACAACTTGAAATGTAACTTTTTTAACTTCATCCTGATAAACGATCGTGACGGTATATTCTCCACATTCTAGATATCCTTTTCCTTTCGAAGCAACATTGCATGTTGAATCGACAGAATATTGATCTTCGTCTAATAGCGGAGAGTATAAGATCGCATTTTGAAGTATCTGTTTAGGAGTGTTTGAATCCAGGAATGTTTCCGCACTGAGATTGATACATTCTCCTTCTTGAAAAACCAGATTATTTCGTACTTGTAATTTTGAAGCATTTTGTGAGCATGAACTCAAGCCAAAAAATAATGCCAGCATGATGAAAAAAACTGGCAACCGCAAAACCATTTTCTTCCCCTTCATTATGTGATTGATCCCCTTAAATCAATAAAACCTTTCTTGGCGTTATTATAGCACAAGAAAGGTTTTATTTATGATGAAATTCTTGAAAATTTTCAGAATATCACTTTTCAATTTTTTTAGAGTATTCTTCTAAAAAATAACTTGGTGTTAAAGTCAGAATCCATCTTCAAAGAACGGGATTTTTTGAAGATGTTTTAAATTGTTCTTTGATTTGTTGCGCATACTGCATAGTTTTTTTGAAGGAATCTGAATTTTGAATCTTAGCATCATTGGAAACATAGATATATAGTTTATCTGAGTTTTTGAGTTCGATTTCTAAACCGACATATACTTTTCGATTCACCCACCAAAAATCATATGAAGTGACCAAGATTCGATGATCCAAAGGGAAAGGAATTTCTTCATTATGAAATTTGGCATCCTCAAAAATGATTTGGCATTTACAGACATCTTTCATCGGGTAGATGCCTTTGGATCCAGAAAGGATTTGAAAGGTTTGTCGGTCCTTGTCGAAAATAATATTGCCTATATCTTTTACTGGTTTCTTTGTTGAAAGATCTAGATGAAGAAGATCGGATAAAGGGATTTCATAGAAGTCGGCATATTTTTGCATCATCTCTAGATCTGGTTGAGATTTTCCTGTTTCATGATTTGAAATCGTTTGATGAGTCATAAACAATTTCTCAGCAAGCTCTTTTTGAGACAATTTATTTTTTGTTCTCAGAAAATGTAAATTGGATTGAAGGTATGTCATGATCGATCCCTCCTTTCAATATCATCATAAAATATAGAAAGAGAAGTGTCATGCAAAGAATATTAGAATCATTTAATTATTCATCTTTCATGATCTTATTTCCAGTTATGATCGTTTTAAAATACTTTTTTAAAGTTTCTGCCACTTTTACATCGGCTTTGAACGCATCTGAGTAATGTTTTTGTTTGATGTTTGAAACGTAAACATATAGCTTTTCTTTATTCTTGAGTTCGATTTCAAGCCCGACATAGGTGTCGCGCAGTGTGACAAAAAAGGATTCAAAGGAACTAATCAATAGTCTGTGCGAAAAAGGCTTGGTTTTACCGTAATATTTGGCATCCTCAAAAACGATTTGGCATTTATAGACATCTTTCATCGGGTAGATGCCTTTGGATCCAGAAAGGATTTGAAAGGTTTGTCGGTCCTTGTCGAAAATAATATTGCCTATATCTTTTACTGGTTTCTTTGTTGAAAGATCTAGATGAAGAAGATCGGATAAAGGGATTTCATAGAAGTCGGCATATTTTTGCATCATCTCTAGATCTGGTTGAGATTTTCCTGTTTCATGATTTGAAATCGTTTGATGAGTCATAAACAATTTCTCAGCAAGTTCTTTTTGAGACAATTTATTTTTTGTTCTCAGAAAATGTAAATTGGATTGAAGGTATGTCATGATCGATCCCTCCTTTCAATATCATCATAAAATATAGAAAGAGAAGTGTCATGCAAAGAATATTAGAATCATTTAATTATTCATCTTTCATGGTCTTATTTCCAGTTATGATCGTTTTAAAATACTTTTTTAAAGTTTCTGCCACTTTTACATCGGCTTTGAACGCATCTGAGTAATGTTTTTGTTTGATGTTTGAAACGTAAACATATAGCTTTTCTTTATTCTTGAGTTCGATTTCAAGCCCGACATAGGTGTCGCGCAGTGTGACAAAAAAGGATTCAAAGGAACTAATCAATAGTCTGTGCGAAAAAGGCTTGGTTTTACCGTAATATTTGGCATCCTCAAAAACGATTTGGCATTTATAGACATCTTTCATCGGGTAGATGCCTTTTGATCCAGAAAGGATTTGGAAGGTTTGTCGGTCCTTGTCGAAAAGAATGTTTTTTGAATTGACGTTGTCCATTTTATAAGACTCATCATTTTTATATTTCATAATGATTTTATCAATCAATTTTTTTATTTTCTCTGCTTCCTTAACATCTCTAATATGAAAATCAGTTTGTGTCCTGGTGGGCTGTTTGGAAGTGTAAATCGCAAGATGTGTTCCGTCTTTCATTGTTAATCTAAGTCCTACATAAAATGGTTGCTCAAGAATGTTCGCTTGAACCAGCCAATCAACTCCAGTGACAACTTGGTGAGTAAAAGGCTCTTCTTTTCCTTTATAACGGGCTTTCTCGTTTAGTATTTCACACTTTTTGATATTTTTATAGGAATATGTTCCTTTAGTTCCGCTGATAATGATAAAAACTTTGTCTCGTTTATCAAAAATGACACTGTCAAATATGATTCGCGAATTCTTTTCTTTTTTTGACAAGTCATTTAGAAGGAGGTCTTCTGCAGAAATATGATAAAAGTCAGCATATTTTTGAATTATGGAAAAATCAGGTTCTGTTTTTCCAGTTTCATGATTCGAAATAGTCTGATGTGTTAGAAACAAATGGTTTGCCAACTCTTCTTGCGTGTAACCATTTCTGGTCCGTAGATAATAAAGGTTCGATGCTAGATGTTTCATGTTGTACACCTCCTTCAATTACATTATATAGCACCGCAAGAAAAGTTGTCTCGCAAAGAAACTTTGCAAATCTAAAAAGGTCTATAAGAAGACAATTGAAAATGAAATTCAGAATATATTTGCCATTTAACTAAAAAAACGAGAATCAAATCCAATGTCATTAAGTTAAGAAATGACATTGCCTGATTGCTTTTTTTTGACAAAATTTATCATGTGTTTCTAATTTGTGTTGAAAGAAAAGAAGTTAGTATAAATATTTACCTAGCAAGTTGTACGGCTAATTATTATTGAAGTTTATAGACAAAAGGGTTAGAAATTAAGTGTATATTTTCCATAAAATTAGAAATAATCTAGATTTTAAAAAGTAAAAAGTGATTGAAATAAAACTGAAAAATACGATCGATTTTTATTGACAATAAAAAAAATACTGATATTATGTAAGCGTATACAAAATGGAACGTTCCAAAAGGAGGAAAAAATTATGTCTATTGTACTTGCGAGAATTGATCAACGACTAATCCATGGTATCACGGTAAATGATTGGAATACGCGTTTGAAACCTAAAAGATTCATGGTAATTGATGATCAGATTTGTGATGATGAAGTTGTTAAAGGTAGTATGCGTATGAGTAAACCATCTGGCACGGGGATGTCAATTATTTCAACTGAAACCGCTATCAACAACTTTAAAATGGGGAAATATAATAATCATGGTGTGTTTGTCATTGTTAAAGAACCTGAAACTTTATTGAAGTTAGAAGAAGCAGGAATTGAATTTTCTGATGTCAACGTTGGATTCCTTTTTGCAGAAGGTGATAGAAAGCCAATTACAAATCGTATTTCTTTAAATGATAAAGAAATCGAAGACTTAAAAGAATTGTCAAAAAGAGGCAAAAATGTAACGTTCCAATATCGTCCAAGTGATGAGGAACTAAGTTTAGATGCAATACTTTCAAAATTAGATTAGGAGACTACTATGCTAGAAATTTTACAAGATATTTTGATTATTTTATTAGCTGGTTATATGACTTGGGATAATGGTTCGGGTGTTCAGGTGATTGGGGCTTGGCCAGCATGTACAGGATTTGTTATGGGGTTGATTACAGGAGATTGGAATACTTCTCTAGTCATCGGTGGTACTTTACAATTAATGTCTTTAGGTGTTACCGCACTTGGTGGAGCTTCTATTCCTGAATATGGAGTAGCAACAATTGTTTCTATTTTCATTGCTACAAGAACCGGTGTAAGTACAGGTGAAGCTGTAGCTGTTGGATTACCTGTAGGTATGTTAACACTACAATTGGATGTATTTGTAAAATATGTAAATACTTTTTTTGCTCATTGGGAACAAAAATTATTGCATGAGAAAAAATTCTCTCAAATGCAGGGAGCTTATATCTTATCGGTATTCATTTGGAGTTTAAAGTATGTGATTCCTGTTACTGCAGTAGTTATCTTTGGTGCCCCTCTTGTAAATCTTGTGACAAAAGCAATTCCAACATGGTTTACAACAGGACTTGAGGTAGCCGGTAATATGTTGCCAGTACTTGGCGTTGGTTTACTTTTACACTATATGCCTGTTAAAAAACATTTATCATTTTTGATTGCTGGTTTTGTGCTAACTGCATATCTTAATCTTCCAATTTTAGGAGTTGCATTATTAGGTGCTGCAGCAGGATACATTATTTACAGAAATGAAACAGAAAAAACAAAGAATGCATCATATTGTTTAGTAAATGATATGGAAGGAGATGATTTTGATGAATAATCAATTCGAAAGAGGAACAGTTAACAGATTAACAGAAAAGGAACGTAAAGCGGCATTTAGACGTTGGACATTTGTAGCTGGTTTAGGTTGGAACTATGAAACTCAACAAGCTCCTTCTGTTGCATTCGCAATGTCAAAAGCTTTGAGAAAAATCTATCCAAACGATGAAGATTATATTGAAGCAATGGATAATCATTTTAAATATTTTAATATTACACCTCAGATGGGAAATTTAGTCTTGGGAGCTACACTTGCGATGGAAGAACAGGATGGTCTTAAGGCCAAGGATGCTGTTCAAAACTTAAAGATTTCATTGATGGGTCCATTATCAGGTGTTGGTGATTCATTATTTTGGGTATTATGGCCAACAATTATTGGTGGTATTTCAGGATATATGGCTTTACAAGGTAATCCAATTGGAGCCATTATATGGATCATAGTTTCAGTAGCTTTGTATTTTGTGAAGATGGCGTTATCGAATTTAGGTTATTCATCTGGAACTAAACTAATAACAACTCTTGGAGATAAAATTAATCTTTTGACAGATGCTGCATCTGTTATGGGTTTGATGGTAGTAGGAACTTTAATTGCGACAGTCATTAAAATTTATGTTCCATTAACTTTTAAAGCTGGTGAAGTAAGCTTATCTTTACAAACGGATGTAATTGATAAAATCATGCCTGCATTACTTCCAGTTTTACTAACAGCTCTAGTTTATTGGTTGTTGGGTAAAAAATGGTGGACACCTGTTAAGGTAATTCTTTTACTTGTGGTAGTTTCGCTAGTTGGTGCTTATTTTGGTATCTTAGGTATTCAAACTGCTTAATCAAAAAGAGAATAATCAAATTCTCTTTTTTATAGAAATGAGGTAAACATGAAAAGACGATTTTTAATTGCGACACATAGTACTTTAGCAGAAGGTTTTGCGAATGCACTAAGATTTTTTGCTGGAGATGATATTGATGTGACTTATATCAATGCTTATGTTGATGGAAAACCAATTGACGAAGAAATTGATTCTTATTTTTCAACTTTAAAAGATGAAGATGAATTGGTCATCCTAACAGATTTGCTTGCGGGATCTGTTAATCAAAAACTATATAAATACATTTCTAGAGAACATACACATATTTTAACTGGAACTAATTTAGCTTTAGCATTGTCATTGGTTCTTGAATCAGCAGATGGCTATCTTACAAATGAATGTATTAATGGGTTAGTAAATGCTTCAAAAGATAACATTGTATATATGAATGAATTCCAAGCAGAGGTAGATGAAGATGATGAATAAGAATGATTGGTGGAAAGATGCGGTCGTTTATCAAATATATCCCCAATCATTTAAAGATTCTAATAATGATGGAATTGGAGATATTAATGGGATTCGTGAAAAGATTCCATACCTTAAAGATTTAGGTGTTAATGTACTTTGGCTAAACCCAATTTATGAATCGCCTATGGTGGATAATGGCTATGATATTTCTGATTATTATAAAATAGCTGATTGCTATGGAACAATGGAAGATTTTGAAAACCTATTGAAAGAAGCTCATGATGCTGGAATTAAAATTATTATGGATTTAGCTGTATGTGCTTCATCAATTGAGCATAAATGGTTTAAAGAATCGAAGAAATCTCGTGACAATAAATATAGTGATTACTATATTTGGAAAGATCCTAAAGAAGATGGTTCAGCTCCTAACAACTGGGGATCTATTTTTGGCAGTGGGTCTGCATGGGAATATGTTGAAGAAAGAGGACAGTATTATCTACACTTATTTGCAGTAGAACAACCGGACCTAAATTGGGAAAACCCGGATTTACGAAATGAAGTTTATGAAAATATGGAATTTTGGTTGAAGAAAGGAATCGATGGTTTTCGATTAGATTCAATCAGTTTGATTTCGAAGAAACAAGATTTTCCTGATGATCCAACGGCTGGTGAAAATGGATATGGCAGCCCATATTTTGGAGCTTCAAATGGACCAAGAGTACACGAATTCTTACAAGAAATGTATGAAAAGGTATTAAGTAAATATGATGTAATGACTGTAGGTGAAGCTACGCGTACTCCTGTTGATAAAGCTTTACTTTATTGTCAACCAGAACGCAAAGAATTAAATATGGTTTTCCAATTTGATCACATGCACGTAGATTATGGAAAATTTGGTAGATATTCAGATTTAAAATTTAAATTGAGTGATTTAAAAGAAGCAATGTTCCTTTGGCAAAAATCATTGAATGGAGTTGGATGGAATTCATTATATTGGGATAATCATGATCAGCCAAGATTTGTATCGCGTTTTGGAAATGATGATTCAAAATATAGAAAACTATCTGCGACAATGCTTGCGACAGTTTTATTTTTTCAGCAAGGTACTCCGTTTATCTATCAAGGTGATGAAATTGGAATGACAAATGTTGCGTTTGATAGTATAGACTCTTATAAGGATATTGAAGCACATAATATGTATCTTAAATTCTCAAATATGGGGTTATCAAATGATGAAATTATGAGCTATATCCATAATAAATCTAGGGATAACGCTAGAACACCAATGCAATGGAACTCTAATTCATTTGCTGGCTTTAGTTGTGTTGATCCTTGGATTGAGCTAAATCCTAATTATTCTAAAATTAATGTAGAGAATGATATGAATAGTGATTTTTCTATACATGATTATTACAAAAAGTTAATCAAATATAGGAAAGGAAATGAAATTGTAAGGGATGGCGACTTTAAAGAAATTGGTTTAGAAGACTCTGATATATTTAGCTATACTAGAACTTATAAAGGTAAAACGCTTCTGGTATTGGGTTCATTTTCTGATAAGAAAGTATGTTATAATTTGCCTAATAACTTACAAAAATTCAAAAGAGAATTGGTTGTTTCAAATTACGATGGTAATATTGAACAAAATAAAGATGCTAGTACATTGTATCTAAGACCTTATGAAGCATTAGTTTTTTACATGTATTAAGATTAATTGAATAGAGGTAATACAGTATGAATATAAATGATGTGGCAGAAGCGGCAGGCGTGTCTAGAGGATCTGTTTCAAATTACTTAAACAATAAAAAAGTATCGGATAAAATTAAATTGAAAATTGAAGCAGCAATAAAGGAATTAAATTATATACCCAATTCTTCCGCTAGAGATCTTCGCTCTAAGGAGTCAAAGTTTGTTGTATTTATTATTCCTACTGTCTGGTCTCCGTTCTTTTCAGAACTTACTTATTATATACAGAATGAACTTAATAGTTCTGGCTATAAAATGATTTTGTGTATATCTGATTCTGATTTTAATAAGGAAAAAGAATATATAGAATTAGCAACAAGCCAAAAAGCTGCGGGTATTATATCTATATCATATTCTCAAATGAATGACTTTGTAAGACCTGGTATGCCTCTAGTTTCAATTGAAAAAGAACCAACAGGTAGATTTTCTATGGTTT
This sequence comes from Faecalicoccus acidiformans, assembly GCF_014202635.1. Lineage (GTDB taxonomy): Bacteria > Bacillota_I > Bacilli_A > Erysipelotrichales > Erysipelotrichaceae > Faecalicoccus > Faecalicoccus acidiformans. The sequence continues at coordinate 803 of NZ_JACHHD010000019.1, read as the reverse complement.
CGTCTGATAATTATGAAGGTGGAAAGCTTGCTGCACAAAAGCTTATAGAGAAAGGTGCTGAAACTTTAATATATATAGGTGAAAAGGTGATTTATTCAGATGCAATGTCAGCAAGAAAAAGTGGATTTGTTGATTATTGCAATCTTAATCATGTTCCTTATGAAATTGTAGAAGTTTCAAGTATCAAAAATTATGAAAATGTTAAAAAAGATATTCTGTCCTTTTTAGAAGAAAACTATAATAGAATACTGAAAGGTAAAATAGGGTGTTTTACAAGTACAGATGATTATGGTTACCTGTTATTAAATGCATCAAATTCATTGAAAATCAGTGTTCCAGAAAATCTACAAATAATTGGATTTGATGGAGGAAAAAGGATTAGAAGTGAGATACCAACAATGTCGTCTATTAGACAACCAGTAGATTTGATTGCAAAAGAGTCTGTGCAATTATTGACAAAATTGATAAACAAAGAAACTAATGAGATATCCAGAGTCTATTTACCAATCTCATTCTATGAAGGTGATACTACGTGTTAAATCCTTGTGATTCGACATATATTTAATTGATGACAATGAAATAAGAAAGCTGTAACGAGATATTTGAATTGTTACAGTTTTTTTTCGGCGCTTTAAATTCTGTTGGGGTTTTCCAAAATTCAATTTAAATCAAATTGGGGTGATTTCACCCCAATTTGTTTTTAAAGGTTCGATTCTATGTATTTCTCCATAACGATTCTCAGTTTGATTTTTTATATTTTCCTCTTGGTTTTCCTTTTCGTTTGATGACTCTTTGTTTCTTAT
>NZ_JACHHD010000018.1 GCF_014202635.1 Faecalicoccus acidiformans | reverse complement strand
ATTTTCGAGACCCCCACTTAAATTTAAAGCGATACAAGAAAAGCACCCCAACCAATTTAAAGGCTAGGGTGTACCCCAACATAATTTAATATATCTAAAAAAACCAAGGGGATCTTAAATCTCCTTGGTTTCTTTGGTTAGTTTTGGTATTTCATATAGCTATTTGTATGCAGAAGTTTATTCGCATTTTGAATACGCTCTGCCGTTGGGGGGTCAATGTTTTCTAAAGGATAGGGGATCCCAAGTTCTTTCCATTTATATGCCCCTAGAGTATGATACGGCAGTACTTCCAGACGTTCTACATTATTAAGACTTGAGATAAAGGCATCTAATTCTATGAGATACCGATCTTCATCCGTTCGACCAGGAACCAGAACATGACGAATCCAAACAGGCTTATGGATCTCATCTAGATATCTAGCCAGCTCCAATATATTCTGATTGGTCCATCCTGTCAGTTGCTGATGAGCCTGATCATCGATATGTTTGATATCCAGTAAAACTAAATCTGTAACTTCCATAAGTCGATCAAATTTTTCTAGAAACTCTTTCGTTTTAGAAAAGGGTTGGCCCGATGTATCTAAGGTGGTATGAACCCCTTCGCTTTTAGCGAGTGTAAACAATTCAATCAAGAAATCGATTTGTAATAATGGTTCTCCGCCCGAAACAGTGATTCCGCCCTTTTGTTTCCAGTATGGGCGATAGCGCAATGCCTTTTTTAAAACATCACTAGCTTCTTGGGTTGGCTCTAAGAGCTTCCAAGTATCTGCATTATGGCAGAACTGACAGCGCATTTTACATCCTTGTAAAAAGATCACATAACGAACCCCTGGCCCGTCGACCGAGCCAAAGGTTTCAATTGAATGAATACTTCCTTTCATAGATCTTATAGATGATCATGACAGGTTCTGGCAATGACATCCAGCTGTTGTTCATGCGTCAAGTCAATAAATTTCACTGCATAACCGCTGACACGAATCGTAAAGTTTTGGTACTCTTCTTTTTCCGGATGTTCCATCGCATCTTTCAGCTTTTCAACACCAAATACATTGACATTTAGATGATGCGCACCCTGATCAAAGTAACCATCCATTACGTGGACCAGATTTTCTGCTCTTTCCTCATCACTGTGCCCTAAAGCTCCTGGATTGATCGTTTGCGTGTTCGAAATGCCATCCAATGCATATTCATATGGTAATTTTGCAACCGAATTTAAGGATGCCAACAAGCCGTTCTTCTCAGCTCCATAAGATGGGTTTGCTCCTGGAGACAAAGGTTCTCCTGCTTTTCTTCCATCTGGTAAAGCTCCCGTGGCTTTCCCATATACTACGTTACTCGTAATCGTTAAAATCGATGTGGTTGGCTCACTGTTGCGATATGTATGATGTTTACGAATTTTATTCATAAATGTCTTCAACAACCATACTGCGATTTCATCGGCCCTTTCGTCATCGTTTCCATATCGTGGGAAATCTCCTTCGATCTTATAATCAATCGCAATGCCGTCTTCATCACGAATTGGCGACACTTTTGCATATTTGATTGCCGACAAGCTGTCAACCACATGAGAGAACCCGGCAATACCTGTCGCAAAAGTTCGACGAACATCGGTATCGATCAATGCCATCAAAGCAGATTCATAATAATACTTGTCATGCATATACTGGATCAGATTTAATGTATTGACATATAATCCACTTAACCAATCCATCATCAAATCATATTTATGCATTACTTCATCATAATCCAAAACATCGCTCGTGATTGGCTTATATTCTGGACCCACCTGCATCTTCGTTCTTTCGTCGATGCCGCCATTAATAGCATACAGCAAGCATTTTGCTAAATTGGCACGTGCACCAAAGAACTGCATTTCTTTTCCTGTTTGTGTTGCACTGACGCAGCAGCAAACCGAATAGTCATCTCCCCATTCCGGACGCATCTCATCATCGTTCTCGTATTGTAAAGAAGAAGTGGCAACACTGACTTTTGCTGCATATTTTTTAAATGGCTCTGGCAGACGACTCGAATACAACACAGTCAAGTTCGGTTCTGGACTTGGTCCCATATTTTCTAATGTATGCAAAAAGCGGAAACAAGTTTTCGTAACCATATGGCGACCGTCCATTCCTAATCCTGCAACATCCAAAGTTGCCCATACTGGGTCTCCAGAGAAAAGTTGATTATAAGATGGAATACGCGCAAATTTCACCATACGGAATTTCATGACCATATGATCCACTAATTCTTGTGCCTGCTCTTCGGTTAAAACTCCTGCTTGGATATCACGTTCCATATAGATATCCAGGAAAGTTGAAATACGACCAACCGACATGGCAGCACCATTCTGTGTCTTGATTGCCGCTAAATATCCGAAGTAAACCCATTGAACTGCTTCTTTCGCATTTTTTGCAGGTTGTGAAATATCATAACCATACACGGCAGCCATTTCTTTCATCTCTTTCAAAGCTTTGATTTGATCGGCAATTTCTTCTCTTAAACGAATCACATCATCTGTCATCGTTCCGTCGCCACAAAGTGCCATATCCTTTTGTTTTTCTTCAATTAAGAAATCGATACCGTATAAGGCAACACGACGATAATCTCCTACGATACGGCCACGGCCATAGGTATCCGGTAGTCCTGTGATGATTTTGTTTTTACGAGCCAGTCGCATTTCTGGCGTGTAGGCACTGAACACCGCATCATTATGTGTTTTATGATATTTTGTAAACACTTCTGTGATTTTTTTGCTTGGTGTATAGCCGTATGTTTCACAAGCCTCCATACTCATACGGATACCGCCATATGGCATAAAAGCACGTTTCAAAGGTTTATCTGTCTGTAATCCGACGATCTGTTCCAGATCCTTTAAGTTTTCATCGATGTAACCTGGACCATAAGATGTCAAAGTTGAAATAACTTCTGTCTCCATATCTAAAACGCCGCCTTTAGCGCGTTCTTCTTTCTGAAGTTTCTGCAATGCATCCCATAGTTTTTCAGTAGCCTGAGTTGGCCCCGCCAAGAATGACTCATCCCCATCATAAGGATCATAATTGTGCTGAATAAAATCTCTGACATTGACTTCGTCTTGCCATTTAGAACCTTTAAAGCCCTTCCATTGTTCAAACATTCTTTTTTTCCTCCTTGTGATTTCGTAAGAAAAGCCGGCCTCCGGGCTCTTCTTTCTGCCCAGACGGTCGGCTATACACTCTTATACTTCATGTGGTCTGTTCCACTAGTTCCGTCAGTCGTATAAGTACGATTTCATGATACCCAAGAAGACGAAAAGTGTCAACGAATACGCTTCCATAAAATCAGCTTTTTTTTCCAAGTTTTAAAATCTCTTCTTGATAGAAGCGAGATCGTCTTTTAATGAACAAATTTAACGTGTTTAAACCATATTTTTCTACTAATGTTTTCTTGTCTCCAAACAGGTCACGCCCCAATCCCAAACCGCCTTTAGGCAATGAGAATCCCAAAGCCGAAAGAATCGAAGGAAAAAGATCTAAAGTTGAAAACTCTCGATTTTTACTCTTCTTTGCGTTTTTCTGCGGATGGATAAATACATTCCAGATCCTGCGGTCAAAATTCTTTTGATAAGTTGAATGTATATATTGGGCAGCCATGCTTGTGTGATCTCCTTGAATCACGATTACAGTGTCTTTATAAAAAGGTTGTTTTTTCAACCATTCCATAAAATCATTCAATAGTTGATCCGTATGATAAATTGAATTTGAGATTCCTTTTGTATAAGGAAGATCCCAGTCTTTCTGCTGATATCCGTATGGATGATGTGTATCCACTGTCAACATTTCAAAATTAAATGGTTGTTGCTTTTGCGCTAACTCTAAGATTTTCTTTTTCGCAAAAGCAAACAGTTTCTCATCTTCATATCCCCAAAACTCATGATAATCTTGATCTAGCCACCCTTCTTGTTTCACTCTATTTAAATCATAGATCTGATAATCTCCATGTTGATCATAATAAAACTTACGACCCCCAAATACAGCTTGAGAACCAATCATCAAAGTATTGGAGTATCCATTTTTCTCTAAAATATCGCCCAATCCAACTAGCCCTTTCATGAATGGCTTTTTATCTGTACAAAATGGATGGGTGATCGGAAAATTCAAAGGCACACCGGCGCTCGAAGCCACCATACCTCCCGTAGTCCATCCTGTGCCTGTCACCACAAGACCGCCTCCAATCTTGTCGTGTTGAGAGAAAGAGAGATTTTCTTTGGTCAAAGAAGTTAAATAAGGAAGAAGATCTTCTTGGGAATCTCCTCCATCTTCCTTCTTCGCATATGTGGTTTCCATAGATTCCAAATAAATATGGATTAAATTCTTTTTCTCTTTAGGTATTCCTATAGACTCTTGATCTGGATGAATATATTCTTTTTCATAAAGATCGCTGGTTTGAAACTGATGAAGGATATAAGTAAACAGTCCTACTTTCCCTGCAGAATAAATCAAACAAAGAAAAAACCAAATCCAAGATAATTCATTTAATAGATCTAAAAAATAAAGAGGAATATAGATTAGGAGCGAAAGAATCAAGCCATATAGAAAACACAGGCGCAGCCAATCCACTAAAAATCGTTTATTTGTTCCTTCCAACGGGACTTTGATATGAAAAACCAGTTGTTCAAATGAAGAAAGTCCAAAATAGGAAAATGCCCATGCAACCGTTCTAGCCAATACCGATCCCAACAATACTATCAAAAAGTTCAACAACTCATCCAACCTTCCTTTTTATCGAACTATTCAATCTTCAAGCAAGCCAAGTTTGTAAAGGGCTTGCCATATTCCTTCCTGATTATTTGAAGCTGTTACATGTTTTGCCCGCTCTTTAACATACGCTTTGGCTTGTCCCATCGCAAAACTATTTTCTACCACATCAAATAAGCTAACATCATTTTCGCCATCGCCGAATGCCAGGACTTCATCCTTTGTCCATCCTTCCCGCTCCATGATCTTCTCTAGGGTTTCTCCTTTTGAAACTCCTTTAGGCAAGATTTCCAATTGACGTGGTGCTGTACGGAATACATTAAAATCTAAAAACTTCTCTGCCAACACTTGATACAAAAACTGGATTTCTTGTTCTTCCTGCATAAGTTGAATTTTATTGATAGGTGGCGAAATCTCAGATACATGTGTTATGTAATGAATGTTCGGATAACCATCTCTCATATCTGCCAACCAACCCCAAGGTCCTCCAGTCCAAGGAAAATCTTCCGGCAGGTTTTCCTTAATCCGTATAGTCTTTTTAATCTGACGTATTTCATCTGGAAAATAATCGTAGACTCCGTCATCAAAACAAGCCATACTTTCGCAATTTCTATGGATAAGGTCTGAAAATACCATTTGAACTTCTTCCATGGTCATTCGGCGCAAGATCGTTCTCTCCATCTTTGATAAATCATATACAGCGACCCCATCAACTTCTAATAACCATCCACGATGCATATCCATCGTCAGTTCCGTGGCATACGGCATCAACCGCGTATAACTCCGTCCACTGGCTAGTATCAACTGTATCCCTTTTTTCTGTAATTGAATCAATGCACTTTTTGTTTTTGGCATAATTTTATTCGATGGATCCAACAAAGTTCCATCCATGTCCATTACGATAGCTTTGATCATTTTGTCCCCTTCTTTTCATTACACACATCATTAAAAACCGACAAATCTAAAAAGACAATACTTTTATCGAAAAAATTCATTATTTCCTATTGCACATAAACAAAGTGTATGCTAATATAATTGAGCAGTTGCCTGAATAGCTCAGTCGGTAGAGCATCCGGCTGTTAACCGGCAGGTCACAAGTTCGAGTCTTGTTTCAGGCGCCATTGCAAGTAAACACTTTCTTGAAATGCTTTAAATAAAGGCAAATTGAGAAAGTGTTTTTATTTTTATGCAAATTCGCCACATTTTCACCACAGAACCATTTGTTTCTGAATGTTATTAGTAGTGATAATAATCTACATTTTAAATCGACACAATCATATTTATATAGAAGTAACAATATTGTGGTAGACTTTAAAAGTAGACTTTAAAATAAACTTAAGGTATACTTTAAATGAAATGAGGTGAACGTTATGAATCTCGGTATCGAGAATGAATATCAAGAATTTAAAGAAGGGTTAGGCCAGCTTGATAAAGGCTTGAAATCAATTGTAGCCATGCTTAATAAGCATGGTCAAGGCACTGTATATTATGGTGTAAAAGATGATGGAAATGTATGTGGAATTTCTATAGGCAAAAACACTTTAATGGATATACGAAATAGAATAAGAGATAAGATTGAACCTCGAATTTATGCAGATATTCAAGAATTGATAGACGAAACTAATAGAAAATATATTAAAGTTTTTGCTAGAGGATATGATATACCATATTCATTTGATGGAAGATATTATATCCGTAATGTTTCAGCAGACGAACATGCATCAAATGAGATTTTGAGAAGAATGCTTTCTACTTCAGATTCTGATATTTTGCGTCAAAAGTCATCTCCTAATCAAAACCCTACTTTTAATTCACTTTTCGCCATATTAGCAGGCAACGGAATCCATCCAAGTGCTACAAGAGAATTTTACTCAAATTACGGTTTGATAAACAGAAATGGTAAATTCAACATGAATGCCTACTTATTATCCGATAGGAATTCTATTTCTTTAAAAGTTATTACCTTTGAAGGAACTGATAAGAGCGTAATGTCTAAAAGAACTGAATATGGAGGAAAATGTCTGCTTATTTCTATCTCGGAAGTTATGCAATTTTTTGAAACTATAAATATAATGAAAGTGAATCTAAATAATACAATAAGAGAAGAACTTCCTTTATTTGATTTTCCTAGTTTTCGAGAAGCTTGGATTAATGCCTGCTTACACAATGATTGGAAAAACGAAGTAGCACCTTCCATTTACTTATTTGATGATCGTATCGAAATAGTTTCATATGGTGGTCTTCCCTTTTCTTTATCAAAAGAGGGATTTTATCAAGGGACTAGCGTTCCAGTCAATAAAAGCTTGTTAACAATTTTCATGGCAGCCAAATATGCCGAACAAAGCGGCCATGGAATTCCAACTATAGTTGAAAAATATGGCAAAGAAGTATTTTCTTTTGATGATGGGATGTTGAAGGTAACAATTCCATTGGCTTTTGATAGACCCGATGTTGCAACTAGAAAAAATATAGTTTTATATAAAAATGGATTAACTGAAAATCAGAAAAAAGTATATGACGCTTTAAGCCATGATGGTAATTTATCGCTCCAGAACGTTGCGGATAAAGTAGGAATTAGTCTTGGAGCAACAAAAAAGATTTGTGCTAAACTTCAAAATCTCGGAATTCTGGAAAGAGTAGGATCTCGAAAAAAAGGTCAATGGATAACAAAGTAGACTTTAAAAGTGAACTTTAAGTATACTTTAAATATACTTTACGAAAGCCGAATCCATTAAAATTTTTCACCACAAACTCACCACATTTTTAGTCAGATTCGTATCAATTTGTATCGATTTATAAGCACAATGAAATTCAAAAAGTCCTTTTAAATAGCTGTTATCGGCGTATATCAATCTGTTTTAATATTTATCGTTCGTTGTGTTTCAGGCGCCATTGCAAATAAACACTTTCTTGAAATGCTTTAAATAAAGGCAAATTAAGAAAGTGTTTTATTTTTGTCAAAATATTATTAGCCATGTACTCTAATTTTCTAAATAGAAAAATTATAAAAATACTAATCGAAATGTCTATAAAATCAGCCAGGAACTCTGCAATAGAGCTGCCTGGCTTTTGGTGTATCTGTAAAACTGATTTATTCTCAGTTTAGTTCGGCTAACAACTTTTCTGAAATGATATTTCCTCCTCGAACCTCTTGATCATAATCATCAACAAAACACTTTGTGATTGTACCATCATTGTTATGAACCAAGTTTGTTATTTCTTCAATAGTTATGCCGGTTATCTGGATTTCTTGAGTTTTTCCATCAGATCCCACTTGCTCTCGATATCCATGTTCATCATATTCACACACCCCTAAACCTTCTTGCATTTCAATTTCTTTCCCTTTTTCTCCATTTTCATCCAAGAACGAGTTAACTATATTATAAGTCGTCATTAAATTATTTTCTTCTAATGTAGCCTCATCGGGCATCTTCTCAAGGTCCTCTAATTTTATTTCGGTACCGGCAGTCAACTGCAATGTTTCTTCTGGTGACATTGTTTCTGTCGGTAATGCAATCGTTTCTTCTTTTTCTACTGTTTCCGTTTTTTTAGTTGTTTCTTCTTCATTTGCAGAACTGGAGCATCCTACCAGTCCCATCCCCATTGTCGAAGCCAAAATCAATGAGAATAACCTTTTCATTTTCTTCATTTTTTCTTTCTCCTTTAATTTGTTTAACTAAATTTTACCCCCCCCAGCAGAATTTTTGCAACCATGAGTTGTTTTAACTTTTACATATAAAAATATTAGCTGCAAATGTTAATTGATGACGAGCCCAATTAAATTAATTTACAGATCATTGGGCTGTTTTACCAATTATTTCTGTTAGTGATAATAGTACCAAATCTTACCTGTATACAAGACAAAAAAGTTAGATGTAGAATAGTATTGAATCGCAACCAATCGCAAGATGATTATCCATTTATTTTCATTAGAATAAGGAGTGATGGTATGGAGAAAAGATTAATGCATAAACGACTATCAGAAATCGTCGAGAGATTAGAAAAAGATGGATATGTCAATGCCAAAGAATTAGCGCAATGCCATCAGGTAAGTATGGAAACAATCCGAAAAGACTTGCATATTCTGGAACAAATGGGAATCGCACAAAAAGAATACGGAGGAGCCAGTTTATCTATATTAAGCCTCGAAAAAAGATATGATTTTCGCAAGCAGAATATAGAAAAGAAAACTGAAATAGCGAAAAGAGCCGTTGAAGAATGCCGCCAAGTAAATACGATTTTCTTGGATGCCGGTTCAACTTGCCTTCAATGTGTCGATTATTTAAACCGTCTGGAAGACAAAAATATTATCACAAATTCTTTGTTAGCATTTGAAAGCTTAAAAGAAACCAACAATGTATTCTTGACTGGCGGCAAAAAACGAGACAAAAATCAAGCTCTTGTCGGGAATTGGGCCGAAAAGTTCATACAATCCGTGCATGCAGATATTTGTTTATTAGGCAGTGCCGGAATCATGGATAGTACTGGTCCAACAACACATTCATATCAAGAACTAAGTTTGAAACAAACAATGATTCTACAAAGTGATATAGTCTATGTTCTAGTTGACAGTACTAAGTTTGCACAAAACGGTTTGCACACGATTACCGATTGGGAATGCATTGACGGCATTATAACAGATCATCTGCTTTCTCGACAAAGATATGATGCATTAAAAGATCGAGTCAATATCATCAGCAGCAAGGAGGATTGAAATGAAAAAGATTGTTAAGATTTCTCCGCACATCGAACCAAGAATGTGGGGAAAAGGAAAACGACTCAGAGAAGAGTTTCATTATGAAACAGATATCGAACAACTGGGTGAGGTTTACAATGTTGTTGCCTTGCCAGGCCATGCGGATTGTAAAATTCCGGAAATGAACTGTACATTGTCCGAATTGTATGTTGATCATCCGAATTGGTTTGAGTGCGAAACAGACCAATTACCAATACGAGTCAATATATTGGACCCAGATGAAGACTTGTCTATACAAATCCATCCCGACGATTCTTTCGCCAAAGAATATAACGGCGGCAGAGGGAAACCAGAAGCCTGGGTCATTTTAGATGCGCCCGAAGATGGATATATCGAATTCGGTCATCATGCGAAAAGTAAAGAAGAATTTATTGAATGGACCAAAAACAAAAAATGGGATAAATTACTTCGATATTTACCTACACCAATTAATGGTTTTATCGATATTCCTACTGGTACTTTACATGCGATCGGAAAAAAAGTGCTGACCTATAATATCTCCAGAAACGCGGACCTTACCTTACGTTTATATGATTATGATCGAATTGATCCCTCCACTGGAAAAAAGCGAGATATCCAACCTCAATTTGTATATGAAAATGTCAATTTACCAGACAAAATGATTGAATTCGAGATGTATCCTGCAGCCCATGAATTTGGGTGTGATGTGACTCGCTATTGGGATGAACCCGGACTCTATACTTTGATTCGTATCCATGTGAAAAAACAAGGAAAGTTTCTTCATGAAAGATTCGCCTTTTACACATGCGTCGATGGCGAAGGTACCATCAATGGAATCTCCATTCGTAAGGGAGAAACAGTTTTAGTGCCTTCGCATATGGGATGGATGCATTTCAACGGAAATATGGATTTATTCTTAGCATCCTATCGAAATGAGAAGGAGAATTAGAAATGAAGTTACAAATTGCAGTTGATTTGGCCGATACAAAAAAATTTTAGAAATTGCAGATCAGATTCACGATGTAATTGACATTTATGAAGTTGGGATTCCTATTATCATGAAAGAAGGAATAATACATAACTTTGTGTTTTGTCTTGAATAAGAATAGAAACCATCACCTTAGAATTCAAGAATACTGACAGAACCGAAGCAAATTGGATCACTATTGCATTGATCGAGAAAAAAATAATTGGTGAAGCATACAGTGTTTTTCATCATGATAAAAATAATATCCATTTCTAGATATAATTATTAATCTTGGCAAAGTCATTTTCTTTTCTTTGATCAATAATCTATGAAAGACATAACACTTCCAGCCTTTCGAATCGTTAAATCAAATCTTTGATCCGCAACAATCCTTTTTGATCAAAAAGGATTGATTTGATTCCCTGCAAGGTCTCATAACTGATAAAATCATATTCTGCCCGATTGAGAGCCATATAGATCTGCTGCAACATGTTTCTGTGATTGATCCACAAACTAGATTCTCCCAATCCTTCATCGCTCAGTTTATGTATATGATCCTCATCCAATAAAGGATAGTAATAATCATAAAGAACTGTCGTTTTTGGATTGGCAAACTTTGGTAAATCCAGTGCATCCTGATAGATTTTCGCATGATAGTGGCGCACCATGTTCAAAACGGCTTTTGACAGAAAAACAACAGAAGCACTGAAATCCGATTCTGTGACATCCTCATAATACTGTTCCAAATCACTGGCCGCTTCGATTTGATCTAATACTTGACCAGGAAGATCAGCATACTCCGTTTCACTGATGCCAAAATGAGCATAAAAATCAGTTTCTTCCTCTGATTCTGGTTCGCTTTTCATGTTCTCCATCATATTTTCTGCCATCGTATTCAGGCGCTCTTTTTCCTCATCGCTCATGGAATTCATCATTCTTGAAAGTGCCGAAAAATCAATATCACTAAATTTCATATTCATTCCTTTCTAAGAGGATCCACCTCTCCCGAGTCTTTTTTATTCTAATCGTTTTATCTGCTCATGAAAAGAAGAAGATCCTCGTTCAATAAAATAATGCAGATGGATAGTCCTTTTTAACTCGCTTTTGCGATATAATAATCAATAGAAATGAGGAAATAGCATGGAATCACTACAACAAGAACTTTATCAAGAATTACCAGAATTTGAAGAAAAGACAAAACAATTCTGCCGTAAAGAAATATCCGTCAAAGAGTATAAGGGCTATAGCGGAGGTTTTGGCTCCTATGCTCAACGTGGCGGTGAAGCATTTATGCTTCGCTTGCGCATGAATCAGGGGCGCATCACAAAAGAAAAATTGAATTTTATCGTGGAACAATGTCAAAAATATGATATTCACCGGACCCACTGTACTACATGTCAGACCGTGCAACTGCACGATGTCCAGCCAGATGCCTTGACTCCCATTATGAAAGCTGGGCTTGAAATTGGCATCGTGACCCGAGGAGGGGGCGGCGACTATCCCAGAAACGTCATGTGTTCTCCTTTATCCGGTATAGATCCGGAAGAACCATTTGACGTATACCCTTATGCAAAAGCAGCGGGCGAATACCTGCTTAAGATCATCAATAAATACTCCCTGCCCCGAAAACTCAAAGTCGCTTTCTCAAATTCTCAAGCCAATGAGACCCATGCGAACTTTCGAGATCTGGGATTTATTGCCAATCAAGATCATACCTTTGATGTATATTGTTGCGGAGGACTTGGGAATAATCCAATGATGGGCGTAAAAGTAGGAGACCATATTGATCCCAAAGATATTCTCTACTATGTCAACACAATGGTTCTTTTCTTCATGGAACACGGAAATTACACGAATCGTGCGAAAGCCAGATCACGCTACATACAGCAAGAATTGACAGAAGAAGAAATTCAAAAGGAATTCCAGGAAAAAGTCAAGCTTGCGAAACAAAACTTGGACCACGATGTAACGATCCAAGAAGAAAGCATCACTAAAACCGGCCCAATAGCGACAGAACTTCCCGACCGTGTACTCGCTCAAAAACAGCCCGGACTCTATACCGTAAAATATCATCCGATCTGCGGCAATATGGATGTTCAAAAATGGGCCGAACTGAATCATTTGATCCAAGACATGGAAGCAGTAGAACTGCGTTTATCCCCGCAAGAAGACATCTATATCGTGAACCTGACAATCGACGAAGCGAAAACTGTTGTTGCACATACACAGGATGGTGCTCGAACATCCTTTGAAGCCAGCGTTTCCTGCATAGGGGCTCAGACATGTCAAGTTGGTTTAAGGAATTCAAATGAAGTATTAAAAAAACTGATTGATTTCTTACGTCCATATAATTTTAAAGAAGGTGTTCTGCCTAGAATCTATATCTCCGGTTGTCCTAGTTCCTGTGGAACACACCAGATTGGAACCATCGGATTACAGGGTTTCACAAAATTAGTGGATAAGAAACCTTATTCTGCCTTTAAAATGTCATTGAACGGCAAACCTTGTCTGACAGGTACACAATTTGGAATAGAATCCGGCTTACTCTTAGAATCCGATATCAACAGCTTCTTTAAAGAACTGGGTGAAACGATCACAGAGGCCGATTCCACATTTGCAATTTGGCAAAAAGAAAACGCCGACCAGTGGCAAGCGTTACTTAAAAAATATCTGTAAAGATTTAGCTGTTCGACAAGCCGCGACCATAATCAACAAATCCGGTATGATCGAAACGAAAAAAGCATTCAACAGTGAAAGCCAAAGAGGGATGTGAGTATTCAAAAAGAATGGAAATGAGAAATAATAATACACATTTCCTAGAATATAGTAGATCGCAAGACCAAAAGCTCCGATGAAAAGATATTCTTTCATGGAACTTGGTCTTTTTCTTTGACGCAAAAGAGCACAGCTGCCAGTACATGCGACAAAACCAAGAATAAAGCCAAAAGTCGGGTACAAGATATACTGAATTCCTCCACCGCTGGCAAAGACCGGGATCCCCATTAGTCCCATCAAAACATAGACTCCCATGCAAAGAAGACCATAACGCAATGGCAGACAAAAGCCACAAACGATGCTCACAAACAACTGCATTGTGATATGCATGGAATAAACCGGTGTCGGCAAGGTAATCTGAATATAAGAAGAAAGAATCATCAACGCTAAAAAAAGAGCTGTGTAGCTAAAAAGTCGGATGGATTTCATGTACGATCCTTTCTATTACTTCTTTTTGTTCCAGACAAGCCACAAACCGGCTGTTTGGATACTGTTTCTTTAAAAAAGGAGAATCTAACATACTGACGACGACGGATGAATCCGACCTAGAATTGGGAAGCGTATGTTGGATCAGAGTTTCATTTGAACCTACAAATTCAGCCGCATCGATCCGGATCCATTGATGCATAAAATGATAGATTTCTAAAACATCTTGGATCTGATGCATATAACGCCCTTGCCCCCAAAAAAGATCCACAAAATGGGCCTTCGATTTTAACTCTTTTAAAATCTGACAAAAGTTTTCTATCGAGATATCTCGATATTGAGGTGCCATAAACAAGAAAGTCGTTGGATACTGATGCTCTTCCTGGATCCGTTGACAAAGATTCTTTATCTGTATCTTCGCCTTTTGAGAATGATTGCCATGCACCAACACGACAATACCTTTTGACTTTTCGCAAAGCGATCGCAAAAAAGAGATGTGTTCAGGATCCAGATTCAGAATCGTTTCGCAATAGCGATGATCTTGTAAATGATCCCGAATCACTCTAAGATCCTGAAGCCGGTCTTGCCAGTCCTTTAATATGGCTTTGTTAGCGATAGGATAAGCCCCGTTTGTATGACACGCCAGAACCAAATCGCCGTTTCGAGATTCCATCATACTGAAACAATCTTGTTCTAAATCTTTTTGCGCCGCCATGGCTAAAACCCCTCGCTTTTTGGCCTCTTGAATAAACTGTTGATTCATACGAGGATCATCGGTTGCCGCAATGGCCAAAGTGCACTGATCCAATGTCTTTACCAATTGTGGATAGGAACATTTCATGACAGGAAGCTTTTCAAACTCATCTAAATATTCCAAGCTCGAAATATAAATATGCGCATCCGCTTTTAAAAACTGACTAGCTTTTCGCAAAGCAACCTTCCCTCCGCCAAGGATACAGACTACATGATCTTTCCATTCAACATCGATACAAATTCTCATACTGTTTCTCCAAAAAGCTGCAATATCCCTTGCACTAACGCCTCCTTAGAAGAAAGTACCGGGTGCAGGTTGGTAAATCCCATTTCCTTGCCCTTCTGTAATGTCTTATGAGCAAAACAAACAATCGGCGTATTAAGAGCTAACCCTCGATCTTTTAAGATCTTTAAAGAACGAGAACAAGTGACCGCCACGGCATCCCACGAAACCTCAGGGAGATCAAAATCAGTTTCTTCTATGGTGTAACACGAAAAGGAGGGGTAGACATATTCGTTTTCTTTTGCTTTTATGACACAAACCGAAGTCAGATCTGTCCACTCCTTTTCAAACGACCGAAAATGAGAAAAAACACAATCACATAAGATTCCCTTTTGAATCAATGCCTCTTTCGTCTTGGAACCGATCGCAACGATTTTTTTCTGATAAAGATCTCTGATATCCAGATGATGAAATACCATATTCTCAAAGAATGATTCGACCGCATTCCGCGATACAAAGACAAAAGTAGAATAAGATTCTAATGTAAACTTCTCTTCAAAAATCGTTTTGATTTCTGCAACTTGTCGAATGCTCGGATAAATTCCGTAACGAAGGGTCAAATCCTCAATAGGCCAGGGAGTATTATCGATAGAACACAATAGAACCTGTTTCGAAAAATGCGGTAAACGACTCGCATTGGCTAACCTTTCCTGCTCTTTAACTACATCTCCGATCACAATCAGTAAAGGACTGGTATATTCTTTTAAATCTTGATTCAAAATCTGTCCTAGGCTTGATACTAAAACTTCTTGATGAGGATATGTCAAGTGCGATCCCAAGGCTATCGGTGTATCGGCCGGCATCCCATGAGCAAGACAGTTTTTCACCAATCGTTCAATTTTATGCGATCCCATAAAAAAGATCTGAGTATTCCTTTCCCTAGCCACTCGTTCATAATCTAGCGGATCTTTTCCATCTTGTGTATGCATTGTATGAACCACAAATCCTGTTGAAAGATGTCTTTGGGTCACCGGGATTCCGGCAAACCCCAAAGCCCCGATAGCGCTGCTGATTCCCGGTACATATTGACAATCACATCCATGATCCAAGACATAGAGCATTTCTTCGCTTCCCCTGGCAAATAAAAAGGGATCTCCCCCTTTTAGACGGACCACGTTGGCATATTCTTTATCTTTTTTTACCAACAGTTTTTCAATATCTGTCTGTAAAAAAGAAGGATGATAACCACGCTTTCCTACACAGATGCATTCACAATCGCCGGAAGTATATTGTAGAAATTCCGGATTCACTAAATGATCATATAAAACACAGTCTGCCATTTTCAAACACTTGATGGCTCCTATTGTCAACATATCAGGATGATAACATCCCGCTCCCACAAACCATATCATAATTCTTGTTCCTTTAATTTTTTTTGAAGCTGTGATCCGATTTGTTCCCAATGATCTAAAGAGAACGTCTCATGCACAAAACGACATGAAAATTCATCCTCTCCAAAACAGGCATCAACCACAACTGTTTGACCATGGATTTTGGCATAACATCCCACCGGGACATGGCATCCAGCATGACTCTGCATTAAAAAATCACGTTCAATCTGTACTTCTAACGCTCTTGAAGTCTCTGAAAAACATTTCTCATACTGCCTTTGATCTTCCTTGCGAATCTGTAAAGCCAATGTTCCCTGGCCACAGGCTGGAATCACAAAAGATGGATCCAGATACTCATCGATTAGAGCTTCGAGTCCCAAACGCTTCAACCCTGCACTGGCCAAAATCAAACCATCCCAATCAGATTCTTTCAATTTTTGCAGACGCGTTTCTATATTTCCTCTTAGATCCACAAACTGAATATCTGGCCGAAGCCGATGGATACAAGCTCGGCGACGAAGGCTACCTGTCGCAATCTTTGCTTCTGGGCGCAATTCCATGAGAGTTTGATGATCTTTTGAAATCAGGCAATCTCTAGGGTCCTCGAATAAGGCATGCTGCAACAGCATAAGATCAGGGTGCATCACAGACCCGACATCTTTTAAAGAATGAATAGCCAAATCGATTGTATGATCTAATAAAGCGAGTTCAATTTCTTTGATAAAGATGCCGGTTTGTTTCATTTGAACTAGCGGTGTCTTTTTATCCTGATCTCCTTTGACACGAATGGGGACGATTTCAAAGGATCGCTCCGGGAAGATCTTAGATAAAGCCTGAATCGCAAGTTCAGTCTGTTTCAAAGCTAATTTTGATTCTCGAGTCCCTACTTTTATGTTCATGCCGTTCCTCTTTTTTAACCATTTCATTATAAAATTTCGAGAAATATTATGCAAGAAAGCAAAAAAAGAGACATCCTAGGATGTCTCAAACTGATGAACCGCCGTTTCAATCTGCGAATCGGTATACAAAGTATCCTGATTATATTTTAACATCGCTTTCTGATAGAGTTTATCCCACGTTTCTGGATCACATTTACCGCTGATCGTCAAGGCATTATCCTTTTGGAATAGTTTTAAAGCTTCACTGCTCGCAACCGAAAAATATTCGTCGGTTCTATCCGCAGAATAACCCAAATACTTCAAAAAGATCTGGACTGCTTTAGCATTGACAGAAACAGTATCCGGTTCCAGGGTTTCTTGAGTCTCTTCTGCGTTATATTGAACATCTTCAATTTCTGAAGATGACGCCTCTATATCCGGTTCAAATCCTTCTTGATCAATGGAATCCCCGTTGGGTGTGTACCATTTGGCAATCGTATATTTAATGCTCGTTCCATCACTGAATGGAACACTCGTTTGTTCCGTTCCCTTTCCATAGGAAGTGGTGCCCACCGTGGTCACAATAGAGCCTAGATTATCCTTTAAAGCCCCGATCAAAGCTTCACTGGCACTGGCCGTAGTTCCATTTTGAAGAATCGCGATCTGATCTAACTGGACTTGCTCATAATCATCATTGGTCTTCGATTCACTACGGTTTCCATCCTTGTCCTCTTCCTGTACAACTACGCTTCCCTCAGGCAACAAAGAACTGGCAATATCTACAGCAGCACTTAAATAACCTCCTGTATTCCCCCTTAGATCAAGGATCAAATTTTGGATTCCCGCTTCTTGGATCCGATTCATAGCTTTCGCAAAATCAGCTCCGCTGTTTTCTGAAAAGCTAGTCAATCGAATCAGAGCATATCCTTGATCCTCAAACAACTGACAAGATACAGTCTCATCATACTCTTTAGGTTCAACCATTTTAGATTGCGTTTTTCCTTCATGAGTATAAACAATTTCTATCGGTGTTCCTTCATGATCCTTGATCAGCTGGACCAAAGTATCTGAATCAGTTTCTGAACAAGCCTGGCCATCAATCATTGTGATCACATCACCAACTTCTAACCCCGCATCTTCTGCAGGTGAATCCAAGAAGATATCTTTGACCACAAAATTTTGATCTTCATCTAGGAAATAAGACATGCCTAAACCCACATTGGAGCCTTCCAGACTTTCCGAGAATTCTTGAGCAGACTCAAGATCGAAATAATTCGTGTGCGGATCTTCTTCCAGATCTGTCATTCCTTCAATGGCTTTTTCTAATAATACTTTATCAATATCTTCCACTTCGTCAGCAAAATACCACTCTTCCCGAAGCAGATCATAGATTGCATTGAACTTCTCATCACTGACTGCCGCTTCCGATTGTGACCCCCGATCAAAAATGAACGGGACCGAAACGCCCAAGCCAAAAAAGAGAAGACATAAAATCACAATGATGACC
Source organism: Faecalicoccus acidiformans (assembly GCF_014202635.1). GTDB lineage: Bacteria > Bacillota_I > Bacilli_A > Erysipelotrichales > Erysipelotrichaceae > Faecalicoccus > Faecalicoccus acidiformans. Next base: position 16,634 of record NZ_JACHHD010000018.1, on the reverse strand, counting down.
GTCAGAGTCGTTTCTTTGTACTGCGCTTTTTTCATAGTATTTTTCCTTTCTTTAACGGTTGCCGCGTAACGTTTTCCCAACAGCCAGCAAACTGGCAAGTATGCCAATCAACAACCCTGAAATAACAACGCAGATTCCAACCATCCAGAAAACTTGCGTTGGTTCTATCAAAGAGAATAGATGCGAGAAAAGGACTCCGTTCATCTGCTCATATATTTTTGGATATCCAAAAGCTAAAAGTAAACAAGGAAACAATGCGCCTATGCCTCCAATCAAGACTCCCTGGATCTCAAACGGGATGCGTATAAACGCATTAGAAGCCCCGACTTGCCGCATAATCGCTATTTCTTCCTGTCGAGAATAGATTGTGGTCTTGATCGTATTATAGATCAGATATAAAGATAAGATCAAAAGAAGAACAGCCAAGGCATATCCAACCTTCCGTGCAACATCCATCAAATCAATCAAATCACGAACACTCGATCCTCCATAAGCTACCGAGCTAACACCTTCCAATTCTTCGATCTTATTTGCCGTTTGATCAATTTTGGAACTATCTTTGACAGTGACAAAGAAAGCATGAGATAAAGGATTGTCTTCTCCTCGATATAGACTGAACGCCTCTCCTTTTTCCTGGATCATCAATTCTAATTCCTGATCTTTATCAGAAAACTCAATCGAGTCAACATTCGAGACAGAATCAATTTCCTTTTCAATCTGCTGAATCGTTTCTTGATCATCAACTTCTTGATCCAACACAACATGTATGCTCATATCATGCTGAACATTTGTAGCAAAATGATCAACATGTAACCCAATCAACAAAAACAGACCAATCAAAAACAAAGAAACGATCATACAGCTGATAGCCGATATCGTCAGCAGCAAATGTTTTAGGATTCCTAAGAAGGCATATTTGAACTCATAAAACAACAGCGATAACCATCGTTTCATACGCTAACATAGCCGCCTTTCTTTGAATCTTTTACCACAAATCCCTGATCTAAAGTAATGGTTCGCTTTTTAAACTCGTTGACCAGTACGATATCGTGCGTCACCATAACCACGGTTGTTCCCATGGCATTGATCTTTTCCAGCAAAGCAATGATTTCACGCGATTTTTCGGGATCGAGATTGCCCGTAGGCTCATCGGCTATCAAGATCTTTGGACGATTGGCGATAGCGCGGCCAATCGTAACACGCTGCTGTTGGCCTCCCGAAAGTTCATCGGGATAAGCCCTTGCTTTTTCCTTAAGATCGACAAGTTCCAAAACTTCTTGAACCCGTTTGCGGATCATTTTTTTGGGAAGTCCCAGAACTTCTAAAGCAAAAGCAATATTCTCTTGTACCGTCAAAGTCGGCAATAAGCGATAATCTTGAAATACACAGCCGATATTTCTTCGATATTTGGGAACTTTTCGATGTTTTAAACTTCCTACATCGACAGAATCCACGATCACAAGGCCAGAATCAGGAACTTCTTCCCCATTCAAGATCTTGATGATCGTACTTTTTCCTGATCCGGTAGGACCTATGATATAGATGAACTCTCCATCCTCGATTTGTAAGGAAATACGATTTAACGCATGAACTCCATTTGGATATGATTTCGTAACATTTTTGAATTCAATCATGAGAACCTCCTATCCAAAGAAACGCTCCGGCCTTTCTCGACACGGCGTTCCATGACCATTTTCACAAGCTGTCGCTGTAGAGTTCCAGCCTGTTCCCCAGGCAAAATCAGCTGAACTGGAAAACCGTGAAATCGCCTCTTCTAAAGACATGGTGCCTAAATTATAAACTTCAATATGACAATGAGGACCGCTGGAATTTCCTGAATTTCCTGTTAAAGCCAACGTCTGCCCTTGTACGACACTCTGTCCGGCAGAAACTGCAAATCCTTCTCTTGACAAATGCGCAAAGCTGATTGCATAAGTGGTTCCATTGACCATACAGATCATCTCAAAGGTATTGCCGCCGCCAAAAGGATATCCGCTCCAGTTGCCCAAATAGCCCCCGTTAGAAGGTGCTGGATTGGCAGCATACAAGATCACACCGTTGGCAGGCGCCTTCACCGGCGTCCCAATCGGTACCGCATAATCCATTCCCAGATGCAGACCGCCCCCGGGATAAGCCCATGTTCCTGCCGAGATTCGACCTCCAGATATAGGAGCCGCAAAACCGCTGACATTCGTCAACGTTCCAGAATAACTAACAGAAATCATATTCGATCGTAACGATTCAATATCCTTAAAAGCGGCTTGTTTGGCTGCCTGCAGTTCCGCCATCTTCTGTTGATACTGAGCCGCCAATTGGTTGTAAGATTCTTCTAGTTGTTTGGCCTGCTGCCTCTGACTTTCTAATTGATCCTGTTGCGCCTGCGTATCTTCTTCAAGACGTACTTGTTCTGATTTTTGTAAGTCCAGTTCTTCCTTCAACTCTTTTAATTGTTCAATTTGATCTTGATCGTCTTCTGTGATTCGTTCCAATCCAGTGATGCGTCGCAACATATCATTCAGATCCGATGCTCCCATGATCAGATCAACAACCATATTTGTCCCCGTGTTCGACTGTTCTTCTTTCATCCGGGAAACGATTTGCTCATTCCAGGCATCGATTTCTGCCTGCTTTTTCTGTATCTCAGTATCCAGCTTTTTAATCTGTTCCTGGATCGTTTGGAGAGCCTCCTCTTTTTCCTGAATCTGTCCCTCTAAAGTTTCTTGCAGTTCTTTTTGAGTCTTCGCCAATTCTTCCATTTTCTCAGTATCTGCCTGCAAAGAAGCAATATCATTAGAATATTGTTCAATATTGGCTTGCAGTTCTTCATAACGCTGCTGCTGATACGTTTGAAATCCCTGGCACGCTTGAACATCCGCCTGCGAACTTTGAGGCTGAGAACATTTTTGAACCCAGTATCCGCTATCCGAATAATCTTGCGCATACACAGGAAGGATAGAACTCATGCCAAAAACCAGTAAACAGCACACAATCACGCGATTTCTTTTTTTCATCTTGTCCACCTCAAATACTTTCGACTAGCCAAATAGCTTCCCAACATACCAGCCAGAATACCAATCAAAAACAAAACGCCGCAAATGTACAGAAGAAAAGGATACGGATCTTTTAAGACAAAAAGCTCCGAGATAAACACTCCGTTTAAAGCCCGATATAATGCGGTATAACCAAAAATACAAATCAAAGAAGGAATCAAGGCTCCAAGAAAACCAGTCAACAGACCCTCCAACACAAAGGGAACTGTAATATACCAATTCATGGCACCTACTTGACGCATGATCTGGATTTCATCTTTACGAACTTGGATCGCCAGTTTGATCGTATTGCGAATCAAGAAAATCGCAAGACAAATCAAAGCCGCGACAAATACCAAGCCGCCAACACGAACCGATGAAAACAATTGAACCATGGTATTCACTGTATCTGTTCCATAAGTAGCTTCTACAACACCATTCAGTTTAGAGATCTCGGAAGTAATGTCCTCGATCTGTGTTGGGTCTTCCAATTCTACAATAAATACATCGTACAAAGGATTGCGATCTTCCCCCTCATATTGCGCAAACGTATCTCCATAATCCTCAATCAACTGCTCCAGCTCTGCTTCTTTATCACTGAACCGAACAAGTGAAATCCCCTGTATCTTCTGGATCTCTTTTTTAAGTTCCTCCTGCCCTGAAGCATCCAATGTCGGATTTAAAGAAACCTGGACGATCAGTTCTTCTTCGATATTTGTTGTAAAAGAAGAAACATTCCATGCCAAAACAAGCATCAACATAGAGATCAATAAAGCAATTGCAATCGAAAGCACCGACGAAAAAGTCAAAGCAAAATGACGACGCATATCTTTTCCAGCCTGTCGAAAGAGTCTAGGCAAGCACTTTATGAATAAGAACATTTCTTTTCACATCCAATCCTGATTATTATACCATGGTTAGTCTTACCGCCCAAGAAATCCATATTTCCCCAAAATCATAAAAAGACTCACATAGTTTCACACGAATTCCAAATAATTAAACGATAAAAATCATTTATATTAAAAGTGTCTTAAGAGAAGACAAAAAAAATCTCTTCATATCTCTCTCCTAAAAACAAATGATAACAACAAAGATAACATCTTCGAAAGAGGGTGTTATTTTTGTATACACAAGAATCAGCAAAAGAAAAGACGAACATCCGTCCGTCTGTGTACTCTATATAGTTAACCAAAGTAAATTGGTGAATTTTTAAAAATGGTGGAGCGTAGGAGGATCGAACTCCTGACCCCCTGCGTGCAAAGCAGGTGCTCTCCCAGCTGAGCTAACACCCCACAAACAATCAAAGCAAATGGTGGGCCTGAATGGATTTGAACCAGCGACCTCACCCTTATCAGGGGTGCGCTCTAACCAACTGAGCTACAGGCCCGTATTGCTGACTGCCTAGATATAATAGCATTCTCATAAAAGGATGTCAAACAGAAAATAAAAATTTTTTTCATGTGCCAAATCCAAAGATGGCCATGATCACAAAAACGGCCAAAAACAGAATTGTTGTCCATCGGCTAAAGAAAAGCTTTCCATACGGATATGTACAATATTCTTTTTGAAATAACTGATGAATCGATCGTTCTTCTTTTGATAAAGAAATCATCATCATAATCACACAAAATAAATAGAAAAAGCACCATAGAACCGGCCACGAAAGGTATGTGATCAAAACCGAAACTAAATTGTTTGCGATATGCATTCCTATAGGCAAAAGCAAGCTATCGTACTTTAAACTCACATATCCCAGCACGCAGCCCACAGCAAAAGTAACGATGCCCTGTTGCAGATTCATATGAAGCATCCCAAACAAAAGAGAACTGACTAAAACCGCAAAACCCCGGTGATACTTATCGAGTGTTCTAAGAATCAAACCTCGAAATAATAGTTCTTCAAACAAAGGCCCTAAAACGACAACATAGATCAAAATCAGAAAAGTATAGAAGCTAAATGGGCCCAATTCCAAACTGGAGCCTGACATGGAAACTCCAAACAAGCGACTCAAAAGCAAATTGACAAGATTCACAAAATAAGCCACAAAGAAGCTTATACCAAACATAAAAGATGTGGAAAGCCCCCATGTCTTGCATGATATTTTATTTCGAAATAGTTTTCCGAGCGGTACTTTTAGCCACGCTTTCCCTATCAGAAAAGCGATCACGATCACAAACAGCGACAACAGATACACAGCCAACATCATCAAAACAAGCTTGTGAAGAAAAGAAACAGGAAGGTATCCGATAAAAGACCCCAATCCCATTCCTAACACAAGCGATAAAAAAATATAAATCAATAGCAATCCTGTGCATTTATTGAAATCACTCTTACATTTTTTCCATAAAGAGAACTCGTTCATATTTCAATTCTAACAAAGAAACCCTAGATTGTCTAAGTTCTTCAAAGCTTCCTGGATCGCTTCAGGATCCGATGCCTCGATCGTATGGTAATGAATCCCATTGGTCAAATACGTCAAGGGGGCACTGTTATTTTTGCGGATATCTTCCAAAAAATTTTGTACATCCCGGCGGGAATGAATTGACAACTCTGCTTGAAGCCTTCCATAGGTCTCATGTTGTACAAATACATCTTTGACCCACGCTCCGGCATCGACGATGGTATTTAACTCTTCTTCGATACGATCATCAAAATGATGCACCTTGATGATTTCTTGACACGGTTTCTTTTCCAAAACATAACCCAGGCGAGTAGCTAAAATGGAGTTTCCCCGCTCGCGCAATAAAGTGATATCTTGTACGATCACCTGCCTGGAAACATGCAATTCTTTCGCAAGAGCACTGCCTGATAACGGATTTGAAGTCTGCTGTAACCGTTCCAGCAGCTTTTGTAAACGATACTCTCGACTCATATCAAACCGCTTTAAGATTCTTTAAAGAAAGATCCAGGATCTTGGCAGAATGTGTCAAAGCACCACTAGAAATATAATCAACTCCGCTTTGAATATATTGGGCAATATTCTCACGCGTCACATTGCCGCTGCATTCTGTCAGTGCTCTTCCTGCAATATAATCCACAGCTTCTTTCATTTGCTCCACATTCATATTATCAAGCATAATGATATCCGCTCCTGCTTCAACTGCCTCTTTGACCATTTCCATGTTTTCTACTTCCACTTCAATCTTTCGAACAAAGGAAGCATATTCTTTTGCCATTTGAATCGCATTGGTGATGCCTCCGGCAGCAGCAATATGATTATCTTTCAACAAGATCCCATCACTTAAGTTATAGCGATGATTATATCCTCCGCCTACTTTAACGGCATATTTTTCAAAGACCCGCATATTCGGTGTTGTCTTTCGCGTATCCAACAGCCGAATATTCGTTCCTTCTAATAGCTTGACTGTTTGTGCCGTATAGGTTGCAATTCCTGACATTCTTTGCAGATAATTCAAGGCCGTTCTTTCTCCTGTCAGCAAAGCGCGTATATCACCATAGATCTCTGCAACTAAATCTCCTTTTTGCACTCTGTCTCCATCATGAAAAAAGAAAGTAACTTCCGTTTTCGGATCTACAAGATGGAATACTCTTTCAAATACAGGCAGACCGGCAATTACACCATTTTCTTTACAGATCAGCTGTACACTTCCAGACTGATAACCTTTCATGATCGCGTTGGTCGTGATGTCCTCACTTGTCACATCCTCACGAAGCGCTTGAAGAATCAAAGTATCTACATTCATTGACATGGTGATCGAATTCATCTTTTTTCCCTCTTTTCTCTTTCGAATCGCATCCCAGACGATTTCTTTATAGGTCGATGTTTCTAACTTCTTTGCGGTTTCATCAGCTAAAGCTAAAAAATCTTTTGCTTTTTTGGGCTTTAACGCTAAAAGATCGTGCATGGCTCGTTTGGAAAAGACCAAACTTTCCAACAGCGAATTACTGGCGAGACGGTTTGCTCCATGGACCCCATTACAGGCTGTTTCCCCCACCGCATACAACTGATCCATCGTTGTCTTAGAGGCCGCATTCACATGGATACCACCCATAAAATAATGCTGAGCCGGCACAACCGGGATCCATTCTTTCGTACAATCGTATCCCTCATCCAAACAATGTTGATAGATATGCGGAAAATGCGAAAGAATCTGCTCTTTTCCCAACATTGTCATGTCAAGCCAAACATAGGGCATCTCATCTTTCTTCATTTGTTTGTAGATTTCTTTGGTCAAAAGATCGCGAGGCAAAACTTCATCGGCAAAACGTTTGCCATTCTTGCCATATAATTTGGCGCCTTCTCCACGAACACTTTCACTAATCAAAAAACGCCGTCCCTTTTTTGTAGAATAAAGTGTAGTGGGATGAATCTGGATATAGTCCGGATGCTCTAAAGCGATACGATGACGTAAGCTGATTGCCAAGGCATCCCCTGTCAGATGAGGGTAATTGGTCGAATTTGAAAACAGTCCTCCGATTCCACCGGTCGCAAAAATTGTAAAATCACTCTCGATCGCAATCGTTTCCTTGTCTCTTTGTGCCAAAATTCCATAACATATATTATCTTCTTCGATAATATCGACCATCGTTGTATTCTCCATCCAAGACACATTCGAACATTTTTTTGCTTGTTCCAAGAGACAGGAGGTGATTTCTTTTCCGGTGATATCTTCATGAAAAAGAATTCGAGGCTGAGAATGGCATCCTTCTTTCGTATAGATAGGATTGCCTAGTTCATCTTTAGCGAAACGCACCCCATAATCTTCTAATTCCGCAATGATCTCAGGTGAAGATTTGATCATGATCTCAACCGACTGTCGACGATTTTCATAATGTCCTGCTTTGATCGTATCTCTAAAAAAGCTTTCATAATCATCCGGATCTTTTAATACGCAGATGCCGCCTTGCGCCAAAAACGAATCACTCTCTTCCAATGTCGTCTTGGTCAACATCAAAATCTTCTTCTCCTTTGGTGCATGCAAAGCCGCAAACAATCCGCTGCACCCTGTTCCTACAATGACGATATCCGTATGAATCGTCTTCATGATTTGGTCATCTCCAACATCGTATCCATCGCTTTATAGGCCACTGACATGGTCTTGGAATCTAAATGGACTTCATTAGATTCATCACGCAATACTTGGTATAGCTTTTCTAATGTAACCTTTTTCATATCTTCGCAGACCAAGTTTTCGCTTAATAAATAGAATGTCTTTTCAGGATTCTGTTTTCGAAGCTCATGCAAGACTCCCTCTTCCGTTCCGATAATAAACTCCTTCGACTCACTTTGTTTGACAGCTTGGATTATACCCGCTGTACTGCCCGCATAATCAGCCAGGCATACGACTTCCTCCGGACATTCAGGATGTACAAAGACCAGTGCCTGGGGATGAGCACTTTTCGCTTTAAGTACATCTTCGGATGACATCGCATGATGCGTTGGACAATAACCATCGTTTAAGATCACATTTTTTTCAGGCACCAGTTTCTGAACAAACGATGCGAGATGGCGATCCGGAATAAAATAGATATTTTTCTGTGGAAGTTTGCGAACAATATCTACCGCATTTGAGCTTGTTACACAGACATCACTCACTTTTTTGAGCTCAGCAGTGGAATTGACATAACAAACTACCGCAAGATCATCGATTTCGTCGCGCATCTTCTGTACTTTTGCCAAAGTGGCCATATGAGCCATCGGGCAATCCGCTTCCAGATCCGGCATCAGCACCTTTTTATCCTGGTTGAGGATCTTGGCACTTTCGCCCATAAAAGAAACGCCGGCAAAGACAATGATCGAAGCGTCGATTGCTTTGGCTTTCTTTGCCAAAGCAAAAGAATCGCCGACAAAATCCGCAATATCCTGAACTTCTGGTATGACATAATAATGGGCCAATATAACGGCATTCTTCTCTTTTTTTAGTCTTAAAATCTCTTCCTTGATTCCCATATCGAAATCCTCCAAAAAAATCTGTCTTGACCATTATACACTGAGACATGTCAGGTGACAAGACAGGTTAAAGTGGAATCTATACTGAAAAAAAACAGGTGATAACTTTTTAAAAGTATTGTGTTGTCCTTTATTCATTGAAGTATAGATTATTCTTCAGAATTTAGAATTTATAAAACATAGGGTAAAAATAGACGTATAATATCTCTATAAATTGGAAGTTGTGTAAGCAAAGCGGGGGCTTAAAATGCGTATTTTGGAATATGGCAATACAAATAATCCAACAATAATGCTTGTTCATGGTTTTGAAAGTCCATATCAAATATGGATTGATTATATAGAGCATTATAAAGAGAACTATCATATTCTTGTGCCAATTTTGCCGGGACATGATGTGCAGGAGAAGTCCGAGTTCAATTCCTTTGATGATACTGCAAAAGAGATAGAAAATTATTGTATATCAAAATCTATTAACCATATATACGCAATTTATGGAATGAGCATGGGTGGAGTTTTAACATCGTATTTATGGAAAAACAAAAGGCTTACCTTTGAAAAGGTTATTTTAGAAAGTTCACCACTTTTACCATTTGGAAAATATATGACTCAAATGCTTATAAAACAGTACTTGTCTATAACCAAAAAAGCAAGAGAACGAAATCAAAAAGTGGTACGAAACGCAATAAATTCAATGGTAACAGAAGATATGCTGGATGTGTTTTTAGAACTGTTGGATAATATATCAGATGAAACCATAAAAAATTATTTATATGCAGTTGGACAATTCAAACTTCCCTCAGATATTGATACACCCAATACACAGATTATTTATTTTTATGGTGGAAAGATAAATGAATTTATTTTTAGAAATGTAGCAAAATATATCAAGAAAAATTATAAAAATTCTACAACTATTTGTTTAAAAGGAAAGGGACATTGTGAGGACGCATTACTGCACTCAAATGAGTGGATTGCACGACTGGATAAATATATTATCTAGTACTACAAATCCTAATTTGTAGAGATGATAGGAGTATTTATGAATAAAAAGTTAGTGAAAGAATTTTTAATAATAACATTTGTTATAATGCTAATATTTTGGGGTGGTTGTGCTTTAATTAGTCAAATATTTAACTTGACAATAAATAATATATTTTTAAGGATTATGCACATTATCGGGGGGTTCTCTCCAACTATTGCCTCTTATATATCACTAAAGAGAAATAACAAAGTTAAGAATTTAAAAGAATGGTTAAAAAAGATATTTGATATAAAACATAATATTTGGACTTATATTTTAGTAATTTTATTTGTATTGATTTATTATGTTTTGGGGTGTGCAATAAATGGATTTAAATTTGGTGCTCCTATATTTATGCTTATAGTAATTTTACCAATGATGTTATTTGGTGGTGGAAATGAAGAAGTTGGATGGAGAATGATTTTACAACCTGAATTGGAAAAGAAATTTGGATTTCATATAGCAACAATCTTTACTTCTATTATTTGGTGGTTATGGCATTTACCAATATTTTTTATAATAGGAACAGCCAATGCAAATATGAACTATTTTCTTTTTGGAATAATGTGTTTAACCTTATGCTATGCTTTGGCAACAATAAGAAAGGTATCGAAAGGTGTATTTCCTTGTATATTAACTCATTGTTTAATAAATGGGTTATCTGCAATATTTGTATTTAATTATAGTTTGTTAAGTTGTTGTATAACTTTAATTGTAACAATAATAGTATCAATACTAATTTTAAATATAAATAAAAGATATATAAGATAATAGCAAATTGGAATTTATTGAGGAGAGATAAAAAATGAACTTGAAAGATTTGAAAAAAGATTGTGCCCAAAAGCAAAAGAAAGGTATTCATTTTATCATTGCATCAGTAGTAATATGGATTATGGTTTTAATCGTACAATTAACAGATTTACCTATATTAACAAAAAATCTATTAACATTTTGTTGCACTGCACCATTATTACCTATAGCTTTTTTAATTTCTAAAATATTAAAAATACAATTTCAAGATAAAAGTAATCCATTAAACTACTTAGGAATACTATTTTCTGCAAATCAAATGATATACCTTTTAATAGCAATGTGGATTTATCCTACATTGCCAGATAAAATGCTAATGGTTATTGCTATGATATTCGGAGCACATTTATTGCCATACAGTTGGTTATATAATTCAAAAACATATATGGTATTGTCAATAATTATTCCAATATTATCTTTGATAGTTGGTTTAAATTTTGCTAATTATACTCTTGCAATAATGATGATACTGATAGAAATAATATTTAGTGTCCTGTTATCATTTGAGAATAAGAGAATAGTAAATGATTATGTCCAATAAATTGGAATTTAAAGAGGAGGAATAATGTAATGAACTTCTTTGAAAATACTCGTAAGCCACAAGGCTTCGGCGGAAAATTGATGACGAAGATGATGAACATCGGTCACGCCAAGTTATCACAATGGGGATTCTCAAATATCTCAGTGAATCCGGACGCTGCGGTACTGGATGTTGGTTGCGGAGGAGGTGCAAATATTGTTGCCTGGTTGGGCAAATGCGGAAATGGACATGTGACAGGAATGGATTATTCGCAGGTCAGTGTGGCAGAATCTCAAAAACTGAACGCCGCCGCCATTAAACAAGGAAAATGCTGCGTGGTTCAAGGTGATGTATCTGCTATCCCTTTTCCTGATGCGGTTTTTGATTATGTTTCTGCTTTTGAGACCGTTTACTTCTGGCCGGGATTGAAAAAATGTTTTTTTGAGGTAAATCGAGTTCTGAAAAACGGAGGGACATTCCTGATTTGTAACGAATCTGACGGAACGAATGACGCAGATGAAAAATGGACAAAGTTGATTGATGGTATGAAGATTTACACATCTGATCAGCTCATTGCTGCTTTGAAAGAAGCAGGTTTTACAGAGATAAAAACGTATTCAAATAAAAAAAATCATTGGATAAGTATTGTTGCAACGAAATAGCCAATTTCCAATTTAACAATTTCATATCCAGTATTATACAAAGCGGTCAGTCTTTATGATTGGTCGCTTTTCAATATCTGGAAAGTACTGTTTTCATCCAATATAAGCGTAAAGTTGAATTATGTCAGAGTCAACAATATGTACCTCTATCTCCCTTTGTTTTCAGTATAGAATAAAGTGGATTTGCGGACAAAAGTCAAACGACATAATTGAATCAGCCGCGAAAAATCAAAGAAGTCTTCCGTTTTAAAAATTAAGCGGTCTTCTCGTTGTATTTTATGATCTGATCATTTGGTCAAAACCAGTAAATCCATTAGAATTTTTAAATAATCGAGATTCATTCTTTGGAAGTTTCAGCCTAGAATATATGCTGTCAATAATCTTAAACCATGATAAACTAATCACGGAGGTTAACCCTATGAACTATGATTTCACAACGATTCTAAATCGTGAAGGCCACGATGCCTTAGCGGTAGACTCTTTGCCCATCCAAGGAGTAAAAGTCAAGGAAGGCTTTACGAAGATTCCTATGTGGGTGGCTGATATGAATTTTCCCGTCTTTCCCGGCATTCAAAGTGCCATCTCTAAACGCTTGCAGGAACCTCATTTTGGTTATTTTGAATTGCCTCAAGCCTATTATGATTCCATAATTCGATGGCAAAAAGACCGTCATCACAACGATGTCACAAAAGAACAAATTGGTTATGAAAACGGTGTTTTAGGATGTGTCAGCAGCGTTTTACAAACTTTCACGAAAGAAAACGACCCTATTTTGGTCCACTCTCCTACATATATTGGATTCACAAAGACTTTAAACAACAACCATCGAAAGATCATTCATTCTTCCTTGATCCTGGACAGGCATCAAATTTGGCGCATGGATTATCAGGACATGGACAAGAAAATCAAAGAATATCATATCAAAGTCTGTATATTCTGCTCCCCTCACAACCCAACAGGAAGAGTGTGGGAAAAAGAAGAGCTTGAAAAGGCCATGGAAGTTTATCGCAACAATGACTGCATTGTGATCAGCGACGAAATCTGGAGTGATTTGATATTGCCTGGCTACACGCATATCCCTACAGCGACGATCAATGAAGATGCCAAACAAAGAACGGTTTCAATCTTCGCCCCCAGCAAGACCTTTAATCTGGCAGGTTTGGTCGGCTCTTACCATGTGATCTCAAATCAGAAGCTTAGACAAGAGATTTTAAAGACTGAAGCCCGTTCACATTATAACTCTCCTAACATTCTCAGCGTCCATGCGCTGATAGGTGCCTATTCCAAAGAAGGAGAGCAATGGGTCGATGAGCTTTGTACAGTGTTAAAGACCAACATTGATCTTGCACTGAATACGCTCCATACATTGGCCCCAGAAATCCAAGTCTCTATACCACAAGGAACATACATGTTGTATCTGGACTGCACGGCATGGCTACAAAAACATGCGATGGATCTAGATACCTTATTAAGAAAAGGAATCGAAGTTGGCATCCTCTGGCAAGATGGCAGACCTTTCCAGAAAGAAAACACCATTCGCATGAACTTAGCACTGCCTACAAAAAAAGTAGAAGAAGCCTTTAAGCGTCTGCAAAATTTTGTGTTCAAAAATTCATAAAATAAAGCGAACCTCTTTCGTTTGATTTTCAAACTTAGGGTTCGCTTTTAAATATTCACAACTTCTTAATAACGAATTTTCTTAATTCTTCCAAATCCGATCGTTCCTTTGCCCACATGAGATAAGATCACCGTTTTGAACGCATGTTGAGAAACCGGCTGCCCCACCGCTTTTTCTAACATTTCTTTACACATCTCACTTTTTTCTTTATCAAAAGCATCGATGACCATCCATTCATAATCTTCAGGATCGACACCTTGAGTCACCACTTCCACTCCACGCTGATAAGCCTTCTTTAAAGTTCGTACCTTATCTTGCAGATCAATCGATCCATGACAAATATTCAATAACGGAACAATTTTCAATAAGCCCGCCAAAGAAGCAACGGCCGGCGAAATTCTTCCTCCTGCTTTGAGAGTTTCCAAGTTCTCGGGAATCAAAACAGCCATAAGCTCGCCTTCTTTTTCAATCTTTTCTTTAACTTGTGCCGTTGTATATCCTTTATCAAACATGCCTTTAGCCATTTCCATAACTCGAATCGTCGGATAACAAACAAATTCACTCTTTACTACAGTAACTTTTCCCGCATATTCTTCTTTGGCAAGATTCAAAGCCGTTTTATTCGTTCCCGATAAAGCACTAGTCAAAGGCAAATAAAACACTTCGTCGTATTCTTCTAATAATCGATCCCACATCTGGATCATATCCCCGATGATCGGCTGTGCCGTCTTTACACTCTTGTGCTGTTGTAAAGCATCTACTACTTCTTCATCTGTGATCGTTTCCGATTCAATATATTCTTTTCCATCGATGATCACAGGCATGCGCAATACAAAGATACCTAATTCTTGTGCTTCTTCTTTCGTGATATCTGCACTTGAATCCACCATCAACGCGATCTTATTCATAAAGTCTCCCCCAATTGATCAAAATAATGTTCCTGCATATACATCGCCACCCCATCATGATCATTGTCATAATGCGTGATTTCATCGGCGATTGCTTTTGTATCCTCACTGCCATTCAACATGCAGATTCCTTTTCCACTCACTTCAAGCATCGTATTATCATTGGTCGTATCGCCAAAAGACCATACGTTCTCTAAAGAAAAATCGTGATTATCACAAAGAATCTTCAAGGCATAGGCTTTTGAAATCCGGCGATCAGCAAATTCGATCAATGTAGACTGTGTCTTAAACGCTTTGTAGTATGGATTGGGACGTTCTTTGAAATACTCTTCAACTTTCAACGTCTGCTCTTTAGACATTCGAAACATGATCTTGGCGTTTTCACGTTCATAAAGCTCTTTATCAGAAGCGATCACATGAATCGGTTTTTGACTGGTTACCGCCGATTTTTTCATCGCATCATCGATACGTTGCGCCACCAGCATTCCATCTTGATAGATAAAAGCATTCGACGGAAAAGGCTTCATTAGATTTAAAATCTCCTGGATCCATTCTCTTTTTAGTTTATAAGAATCGATCTGTTTTTGTTTGAGATTATCCCATAATTCGCTGCCATTCATCCCGATCAAAAAATCAAACGCAAAACCAAAGCCCCAGTGCGGCGCATACTTCTGCAGCTCATCCACGGGACGTCCGGAAGCTAAGCCGAAATACACTCCTCTATCGTGAAGCTTTTCAATCATCTTTTTGGTTTTAGGCGTCAGTTCTCGATTTGAATTGATCAATGTGCTGTCGATATCACATAGTACAAGGCGTAATTGATTGTGTTCCATGACGAAAGTATAACACAGGACCTTCTTTCTTTTCTAGATTGACTCTTTTTAATTTTTGTCTAAGTAAAAAAACACAGTCCGTTTTAAGCTGTGTTTTCGTGATCATCCTAAACGCTTTACAAAATCTTGAAAAACTTCAGAGATCTTGATTTGTTGCGGACAGACTTTTTCGCAACTTCGACATCGAATACAAGCCCCTGGCCCTTGTTCTTTTGGCAGTGTTCCAATCACCATCGGAGCAATAAATCCTCCTCCAGAATAACAGAATTCATTATACAAGGAAATCAATCGAGGAATATCCAGTTGTTGCGGACAATGACTCGTACAATAATGACACGTTGTACAAGGTACGCCCGTCTTTGCGGTCATTTTTCTTGCGGTCGCCAGAAGTGTATCCATTTCTGTCGATGTCAAAGGTTCATCGCTTTCCCAAATCCGAATATTTTCTTGAAGCTGACTCATATTGGACATCCCCGAAAGAACCATAGTGACTTCCGGAATGGACTGGGTAAAACGAAAAGCCCACTCGACAGGATCTTTTTGGCCCAAAGAGGCTTCAAATTCAGAATCAATCTGTGCTAATTTTCCGCCACGCAAAGGTTCCATGACCCATACTGGGATCCCATATTCATGTAAGAGTGCACATTTTTCTTTCGCATTTTGAAATTCCCAATCTAAATAATTCAGCTGGAGCTGACAGAATTCCATAGAATCGCCATACGCTTCCAAAAAACGTTTCAAAACTGGAAAATCTCCATGACAGGAAAATCCCAAATGACGGATCCTTCCCTTTTTCTTTTGTTCCATCAGATATTCGTAAATATGATATTGCGGATCTAAATAAGCATCGATATTTTTCTCGCAGACATTATGGAACAAATAAAAGTCAAAATAATCAACTTGGCATTTTTTTAATTGTTCTTCAAAGATCTCTTCGACCTTTGCCATATTATTTAAATCATATCCCGGAAACTTATCCGCCAGATAAAAAGTTGAACGCTCATGTCTTTTTAATGCCTGACCGATGACGATCTCACTGGCGCCTTCATGATAGCCCCAAGCGGTATCAAAATAATTGATTCCTTTTTGAATCGCCAAGTCTACCATCTTCTGGACTTGATCAACATCCGGTTTTGTATCGCTTCCTTCTAACAAAGGAAGACGCATACAACCTAATCCTAAACCAGATAACTTTAAATCTTGAAATGTCCGTGTGATCATTGATACCCTTGTATGATACAAATGCACCTTGTCACACATTTATATCAATTTCCTTTCTAACCTTTTGTACTATATAGATGAAACCTTAATACTCTGATTGA
>NZ_JACHHD010000017.1 GCF_014202635.1 Faecalicoccus acidiformans | reverse complement strand
GGTTTTCACAAATCACCATGACGCGTCCCTTGCGTCGGATTACGCGACATTTGTCACACATCGGTTTTACGGATGGTCTTACTTTCATTTGTCTTTCCCTCTACTTTCTTCTAAATGTAATACGCCCACGTGTTAAATCATAAGGTGAAATTTCTACAGTTACACGATCACCTGGTAAAATGCGAATGTGATGCATACGGATTTTACCAGAAACGTGAGCCATGATTTCGTGTCCATTTTCTAGTTTCACCTTAAAAGCAGCATTTGGCAATGTATCTACAACGATACCATCGATTTCAATCATATCCTGCTTCGCCATGAATCCTACAACGCCTCCTAACTAAAAATGAAATGATACGGCATAAATAGCCATTTATCATTCTATCAAATCCTCGCCTAAAAATCCAAAAAAAATCATCCTGATCGTATATTTTTGATCAGGATATGGATTCCATTCGAGATAAAAGGGTTTCTAAACCCTGTGCTACGGTATTTAAAGGGTCATCCGTAACATAGACCGGACAGGATATCAGCTTCTGCAGATTCTCTTTTAATCCTTTTAAAAGCATGGTTCCGCCGCAACAAATCAATCCGCGCATCAAGATATCTTCCTGTTCATCGCGATGCAGCCCTTTTAAAAATTGATAGATCCAGTTAGCCCAATGTTCACACAAAGGCATCAGTACAGGCACCAACATATTTTCATCGATTTGGATCGAACGCAATTGTTGATTCTTGAGATCCAACCCCTCCACAATCATTGATCGAGGATTTTTTTGAACAATCGTCTGCCCTAATTGTATTTTTATTTGTTCAACAACACTATCGCTGACCTGAAGCCGAAAACTTTGGCGAAGCCACTTTTGGATCAAAAGATCAATATGTCGCCCCGCTACTTTATTTTGTGATTGCCGAGTCATCTCTCCTCGAGAGAAGACTGCAATATCACAGTTAGAAGAACCGATATTCAAAACGCAGCTAGACACAGGAATAAAGAGATTAAGCTGCGCTCCAATGGCAGCTACCCAGATCTCCTGGTCAAAGTAGACCCGATAAGCTCCGAACTCTAAAAGATGATCTTTTAATTCGTCTCGATCCTTATGATTCAATGCCGTAGGATAACTAAATAAAAAGATTGTCTTTTTAAACATTTTAAACATTTTAAAATCATAGATCAGTTGCTCCAACAAAGCGTGCAATGCATAAAAATCAATTTTAGGCAAAGCCAGCGGAAAGATGACGGAGATTGCTTCATCGACCCCGCCTTGAAGTTCTTTCGCTTCATTGCCAATAGCTAAAACATTCCCCTTTTGATCTAAAGCCACGGCGCATGCTTCATCAAAAATAACCCCTTCTTCTGCTGTCACAACACGGATCTTATCCGCTCCTAGATCGATCCCGATTCGTATCATGTTTTTGGTCCTCATTCAACTTTCTGTATATAGGATATCACATTTCCGGTTTTATCACACTGTGTTATAATATAGGTGCGCATCAAACAATACATGGATTCAGAATTATTCATAATTACAACCTTAGATTCATTATCTTCACAGAAGGGAAAAAGTTATTTTGATTTATGGCTTAAATGGGAAGATCTTTTTTCGCAGATCCACGTTCCTATTTATATTTTCACTTTAAAATCGGAAAATAATAAATATATCCCTTCATCAAAACACATTCAGGTTCGCTTGTGTTCTAGAAAGGTCTTCGAATCCTTAGGTGTATATCGAACTAAAACTGTCTTTACAAAAATTTATGAGATCATGGATCCCGCTATCTTTTTATATGAGGGAAAACAGTTGATCCAAAAAGAATTTCGTTCCAATGATCACACCATTGGAGAGGTATATTTAAAGGCTTTAGATGCCCGATATAAAAAATATGTCGATAATTTCAGAAAAAAATTGACAGATAAAAAAGAATTTGCTAGTATAAAAAGGCGCTAAATGAATGGAGGCTTAGCTCAGTTGGGAGAGCGTCTGCCTTACAAGCAGAGGGTCAGCGGTTCGAGCCCGTTAGCCTCCACCATTGATTTTAGCCCCAACATCTTATGGAGGAGTAGCGAAGAGGCTAAACGCGGCAGACTGTAAATCTGTTCCTTCGGGTTCGGCAGTTCGAATCTGTCCTCCTCCACCATTTCTTGGGGTATAGCCAAGCGGTAAGGCACAGGACTTTGACTCCTGCATTTCACTGGTTCGAATCCAGTTACCCCAGCCACTAGATGCAGGTGTAGTTCAATGGTAGAACAACAGCTTGCCATGCTGTATACGGGAGTTCGATTCTCCTCACCTGCTCCACTTATTTTTGTCTTGACGCTCGTTGTAACTTTTGTTATTATTGTTTGGCAAACGGAGGCTTAGCTCAGTTGGGAGAGCGTCTGCCTTACAAGCAGAGGGTCAGCGGTTCGAGCCCGTTAGCCTCCACCATTATACTGTGCCGACTTAGCTCAATTGGTAGAGCAACTGACTTGTAATCAGTAGGTTGTGGGTTCAATTCCTATAGTCGGCACCATTTATTTTGACCCGTTAGCTCAGTTGGTAGAGCATTTGACTTTTAATCAAAGGGTCGGGCGTTCGAATCGCCCACGGGTCACCATTGCAGGTGTAGTTCAATGGTAGAACTTCAGCCTTCCAAGCTGACTACGTGAGTTCGATTCTCATCACCTGCTCCACTATAACGATTCACCGACAATGTCGGTTTTTTTTTGCTTATTTCAAACTGTCTAAGAATTTTCTGGCACGCATTATATCTTTCACATTGGGATGCCCTTTCGCAATCCCTCCAACTTTTCCAAAGATCGCATATGTATCATATCCGCGACAATGGAACGATCCACAGCATTCTATTCCTTTCTTCTTTAATGTTCGACAAAGAAATCCAGAAAAATCTAAAAATGGAGCTCCCGCAGTTGTGATCACAAAACATTTTTGATCTTTTCTAAACTTAGTTTTTTCAACAAAATCTTTGATAAGGGGATGCACTGATCCAAAATAGATCCCTGAAGCAAGACCGATCCGATCATATGATGAAATATCCGGATAAGGATCTTGTGTCAGATCAATACTATCTACCGGAAAACATTCACACAAATCATCGACTATTTTTTTTGTATTCTGATGATGAATCGATGCATATACGATAACAAATTTCATGTTTTATTTCCCCCTAATAAAAAAGCTCTTTGTTTTTAAACAAAGAGACTTATTCACCGCCCAATTTGCTTGCCGCAAACCAGCCGGCAGCAAATGTAACGATACCAATCAAAATGATTCCTACCGAAGCCATAGACCAGTCCGTTTTCAGCAGAATCGCAATAGGACTCGCAACAATCAAACCGATAATTGCATAATAAGCCGGGATTTCCCAGCGAGAAAAGATCCATTCAATCAATTTTGCAATCAAGAAGATTCCGACAACCACACCAATTCCAAACGGAACCAAGACTCCACAGCAACCAATAAAGCTGTTCACATCAATATTCATGATCGAATCCACAGTTTGATTGACATAGGAAAGAATCGTCGCATAATATCCCAATAACATCAGCATCATCGATCCGCTGACACCAGGAATCACCATGGTAGCCGCCGCAATTACACCCACCAAAAATAATATGATCACCTGAAACAGATCGACATGAAGTACATTGGCAGTCCCTTCTCCTTCTCCCATCACAGCCATTAAGATTACAATCGCAAAGAAAAGCACTAATGGAATCCAATTGATCGGTTTGGCAGGACTGGAACCTTTCACTTTCTTAAAAATAAATGGCAAACTTCCCGCAATCAAACCACAAAAAGCAAAATTAGTAGGGATTGGATACTCTTCTAAAAGGAATTCAAAAAGCCGAGATAAAATCACGATCGCCAATCCAGCTCCTAAGAAAATAGGAAGCAGAAGTTTCATGCTTTCTTTGAACTCGCTTTTTAAGTGCGTAATAGAATGTATCAATTTATCATAGAGCCCCATGGCCACCATCATGGTTCCGCCGCTGACCCCAGGAATGATATTGGCAATCCCCACAACCATTCCTTGAAGAAGCATTTTTATCATAAAATATTTAATTCCTCCTAAAACATGAAGAATATAACATGAAACTTTCCACAGTGCAATATCTAGATTCTACGGTCTTCCAAAGCCGTTTTCGCAATTGTGCAAAAATACCGCATCGCTTCTTCGGGATACTTTCCTTTAGCCGTCTCTCCTGTCAACATGATGCTCGAAGCACCACGTATGACCGCATCATATATATCATTGACTTCCGCCCGTGTTGGCGTGGGTTGACGCTGCATGGAATCTAACATTTCTGTAACAACCATATACGGTTTATGATGCTTATGACAAGCTGCTTCTATTCTTCTTTGAATTCGCGGCAACTGACATAATCCAATTGAGCTGCCCAAATCTCCCCGAGCAATCACAATCTCATCACAATAAGGAAACAAAGATTCCAAATGATCGATTCCAGCCTGATTCTCAATTTTAGCCAAGACTTTTAAAGACAAGCCAAAAGAATCCAGCACCTTTTTCACATGAGCCAGATCTCTGGGCCCGCGAACAAACGGCTGCATGATCCCTGTAACTCCATAATCTTTGGCAACGCGAAGATTTTCAACATCTTGTTCTGTCAATGCGGGACAATCAATTTGTACGCCAGGAAAGAATACCGTTTTTCGAGATTCCAGTATCCCTTCCCGCAAAACTTGAACTTGTCCATTATCCAAGATCTCAATTTCCATTTTTCCATCATCCACCAGCACATGCTGACCAGGTATACAATAAGGTTTTACAAAATCCGGGAACCGCAACTGTGACAAAAAATAACTCTTCCCTTTTTCTAAGATCAGCGCTCTTTCTCGCTTCCCTGTACGAATTTCAGGACCAATCATATCAATCAAGATCTCAGGTTGAATTTTACAGCGCTGGGCCGCTTGGAAAACTTGCCCAAGGATCTCTTTGCTTTGAGAAAGCGTGGTATGCGAAAGATTTAATCGCACGCCACTCATGCCTGTTCGAAACATATTTTCTAAAACTTCCGCTTTCTGACAAGCAGGTCCTAAGGTTCCGTAAATCTTTAACTTTTTCATAGTTTAAACTCCCCTCGTGCTATAATAAAAAAAGAATCGAGGTCATCATGAATAAACATATTATCGCCATGCTGTTATATTTTGCGGCAGCCGCTTTTTTCTTACTCTATGTATTTTTAGATGTGAATACGATCCTTGCAGGTGCCATTCTTTTGATCGTTGCCGTTTTCTTTTCACGATCCATAAAAAAATAGGAGAACCTGTTCTCCTATAAATTTTGTGTTACTTCTACCTTGACTTTTCCTTCTGATTCTAAATCATAGGTGATCTTTGCCACTTCATCTAAATGATGTTTTAAGATGCCGCGAACCGTTTCAAAAACTTCGTCTTCTTTCTCTTCGCTTGGGCAATCATATTCAATACTTGTCACCACATGCTTTTTACCAGAAATTGTCTTCAGTTCATCGATTGCATTCATATTCTTATACCTCGCGATTTAAGTCTAATCTGTTTTATCTTGTTTGTCAAACAGCATAATAATTTAAGATATCCGCCGGTTTCAAACGAGACTTTTCTTTCTGATCCATATCCTGGATCAAATGTCCTTCATTCAAAATGAAAAGCCGATTTCCATTCTCCAAAGCATCTTGTATATTATGCGTGATCATCAAAGCTGTCATCTGTTCTTTATGAATCAGTTCATTAGTGATCTCTAAGATCTTTTGGGCGCTTTTGGGATCTAAAGCTGCTGTATGTTCATCCAACAATAAGATCTTGGGAGGATTCAGCACCGCCATCATCAAAGCCACAGCCTGGCGTTGTCCCCCCGACAATAAACCAATGGGTGTTTTCAAGCGATCTTCCAGTCCCATATCCAATTGTCTCAGCTTTTCTTGAAAGAATTCACGGTCCTGTTTATGGACCGCAAAAGAAAACTTTCCATATTTCTTTGTCGAATAAGCTAAAGCCAAGTTTTCTTCAACAGTCAAATGCGGCGCTGTTCCATGTTCTGGATTTTGGAACAAACGCCCAATATAACGAGCTCGAACATGCTCTTTTGTCGCTGTAATATCGTCCCCATCCATCAATATTTTGCCATGATCTACTTTCAAAGCTCCAGTGATCACATTAAACAAAGTACTTTTGCCGGCCCCATTGGATCCTAGCATCGTTATAAAATCACCGTCATTGACTTTTACACTGACGTTTTCTAATGCCACTTTTTCTAATGAAGTTCCTTTATTAAAAATGACCGATACATTTTCCAACTCAAGCATTTTCTTTCTCCTTTAACGCTTTCAGATAAGGAATCGAGATCGTCAAAGCGACTAAGATAGCCGACATCAAATTCATATCAGTTGCCGGAATTCCAAACTGCAAAGCTATTGTATACAAAAGACGATATAGACATGCTCCCAAAATACAAGAAGCCAAACCAAAACCAATCGTGCGCTTACGAATCACGGCTTCTCCAATAATAATGCCAGCCAATCCTAACACCATCATGCCTGTTCCTCCAGTTACGTCGGCAAAATTCTGGTATTGAGCTAAAAGCCCCCCTGAGAGGGCCACAAATCCATTGGATAATGCCATGCCTAAAAACTTCATCGTATCCACGTTGATGCTGCTAGACTTGACCATCGTTTCATTATCGCCGGATGCTCGAAGCATCAAACCTGTATTTGTTTTAAAAAACACAAACAAAAGGATTCCCGATGCTATGCTGATCAAAAGCAAAACCCCCAAAGTAAACGGAACCATCGTAAACAATGAATCGGTATTCAACAAAGCGATATTAGGGGCTCCTGACATGATTCGAAGATTGATGGAATACAAGCCCGTCATGGTAAGGATTCCCGCCAACAAAGCATGGATCCGCATCTTTGTCTGCAAGAAAGCAGTGACTAAACCACAGATTCCTCCGGCCAAAAAACTTAGCAGCAGCCCCAAAAATGGATGACCATTCAATGTGCATACAGCACAAACCGCAGCCCCGGTCGTAAAACTGCCATCCACTGTCAGATCCGGCACATTCAAAACGCGAAACGAAATATAAACACCTAGAGAAAGGACTGAAAAGATCAGTCCTAACTCTAAGGCTCTTTCAATGATTGCGACAGACATCGCATACCCTCCTATTCCACAATAACTAAACGCTCATTATTTTGTATATCTTCCGGCAGCGTCAATCCCAAGCTATCCAAAGCCGACTGATTGATGTAAATATTCAAATCATCTTTAAATACTTTGACCGACATAGCAGAAGGTTTTTCTCCATTCAAGATTTCATCCACCATATTGGCTGTTTCAATTCCTAATTCTTCATAATCAATTCCCACGGTTCCCAATCCGCCATCATTGACCATGGAATCGGCTCCTACAAAGAAAGGTGTTTGTGCATCTAAAGCAATTTGAGACAAGGCTGCCATACCGCTGGCAACTGTATTGTCATTTGGTGCAAAAAGGACATCTACTTGTTCACACAACACACTGGCAGAACTTTGTAACTCCGTTAAATTTGATCCGGTTCCTTCTATTAAGGTTAAACCGTTTTGATCACAGTACTCTTTTGCACTTGCCAGATTCGAAACAGAATTTGCTTCGCTGGCATTGTAAAGAAAGCCAACAGTTTTTGCATCGGGAACGAGCTGTAACGCAAGATCTAAAATTTGATCCACTTGCACCTCGTCGCTGGTCCCTGTAATATTACCTCCCGGTTCTTCCAAAGAATCAACGAGTCCAGCACCTACTGGATCGCTAACAGCTGAGAAGACAACGGGGATATCTTCAGAAATATTAGCTGCCGCTTGCGCTGTCGGTGTTGCGATTGCGACCACAACAGCGGCATCCTCATCTTGATATTGTGACATGATCGAATTTAAATTGCTGGTCTGCCCCGAAGCGTCCGCAAAATCATAGTTTATGTTTTCTCCATCTTCATATCCCAATTCTTCCATTTGATCCGTGAACGCATCACGAATCGTGTTCAAGGAAGTGTGACTCACCAATTGAGCAACACCAATCGTCGGAATTTCAGTTGAACCGGATGAAGAACATCCAAACAATAAAGAACTTGCCATAATGGCTGCCATTAATTTCGATAAAGCTTTCATTTTTCTCTCTCCTTTTCTTTATCTCTTGTTTGGATAGCTTTTCGGGGTAAAAAAAATCCCGTGTCAAATCACTTTGACACAGGACAAATCATTCGATCTGCGGTACCACCTGTTTTGGTAAAATTTACCCACTCAGTAGAAAATGCTATCACATTTCTCTTGTTGTAACGTACAAGTCACGTCTTGGCTACTATTATTTCACCTCGCCCTTGGAAGTCCATTTGCAGAATCGTTACGACCGGGCTTACACCCTCCCCGGCTCGCTTAGCGCACATCTTTCTGTTTGATCTCTTCCGCCTTGGTTTATTTAAGAATAGCGCATTTGTAAATAGATTTCAACTATTTTTGAAAATTGTTTCATTTTCGTCTAAATTCCCTATTCCAATACCGGGCAAACAAATTAAAAAGAACTCCGCAGAGTTCTTTTTAGTCCACCTTTACTTCGTATGTCCATCCATACTTGTCTTCCAGATCACCCCATTGAATACCTGTCAAAGTATCGTAGATTTTCTGGGTCAGCTCCCCTGTTTTAAAATCATTGATTGTTACGATATCTCCCTTAAAGTACAATTCTCCAATCGGGCTAATGACAGCGGCTGTGCCAGTCCCCCAAGCTTCTTGCAAGCTGCCGTCGTGTCCAGCCTTCATTAAATCATCGATCGCAAAATGCTTTTCTTCAACCTTATATCCCCAATCGCGCAAGATATGCAAGATTGAATCACGAGTAACACCCGGAAGAACCGTTCCATCTGTCGGTGCCGTGATAATCGTATTATCAACTTCAAACATAACATTCATGGATCCTACTTCCTCGACATATTTACGATGAACGCCATCCAGCCACAAAACCTGGGTATATCCTAGTTCTTCCGCTTTAACTTGCGCTGCCAAGCTGCCAGCATAGTTACCGCCACATTTCGTGAATCCGGTACCGCCGACAGTTGCTCGAACATATTCATCCTCAACATAAATTTTTACAGGATTGACCCCTTCTGGATAATAGGCTCCAACCGGAGAGCAGATCACGATAAATTTATAAGAGTTCGCCGGATGAACTCCGATCGCTTTTTCCGTTGCGAACATGTAAGGACGAATATATAAAGATTCACCTTCTCCAGTGGGAATCCAATCTTTTTCAACACGTACTAATTCTTCCACCGCCTGAATAAAATCTTTCTCTTCAATGATCGGCATGCTCAGACGTTTATTTGAATTAATGAAGCGGCGAGCATTCATCTCAGGTCTAAACAATAAGACTCTTCCGTCTTTTGCTTTATAAGCTTTCATTCCTTCAAAAGTCTCTTGTGCATAATGTAATACCATACTTGCCGGATCAAATTCGATAGGTCCATAGGGTACGATGCGAGCATCATGCCATTTTCCATCATCATAATCCATGACAAACATGTAATCAGTTTCGTATTTTCCGAAACCTAAAGCACCAGTTGGTTTTTCCTTTAAAACCTCTCTTTTTTCAAAACGGATTTCCATATTGATTCCTCCTTTATACTGGAAATATAAAAAGCCTTTCTGTCAGAAGGCCCAGGGCCCTAAAGAGACGAAAGGCATTTTCCGCGGTACCACTCTTTTTCATTCCTAAGAATGCACTTATGAGATAAAAATCTCTGTCTTTTTAACGAAGACCCCCGTCCACGCCTACATTTCGGCATGGCCGCTCCATGGTGATATTCTCATGACTCTTTCATGCTTTTCACCAGCCAGCAATTCTCTAAAGAAATGAAGTCATGAAACTTGTCCATTTCTAAGCGTTTCACACATTACATCTCGAATACGAGATTATCCTAACATCATACGGTCATTGGCAAACTCTTCACCACTGGCCTCTTCAAACTTTTTCAACAGATCCGAGACATGAAGATTCTTCTTTTCTTCTCCACACACATCATAAATGATCTTGCCTTCATGCATCATGATCAAACGATTTCCAATATGGATCGCATCCTGCATATTATGTGTAACCATCAATGTTGTGAGTTTTTGTTCATTTACAATCTCATTGGTCAGATCCAATACTTTTTTCGCAGTTCTCGGATCCAAAGCCGCTGTATGCTCATCCAAAAGCAACAACTTTGGTTTGATCAACGTAGCCATCAACAAAGTCAAAGCTTGACGCTGTCCGCCAGATAAAAGCCCAACTTTAGATGTCATGCGATCTTCTAAGCCTAAGCCGAGACGTTTGAGTTGCTCATGGAAAACTTCTTTTTCTTTTGGTGTAATTCCCCATTTCAGCCCTCGTTTTTTTCCTCGGCGGTTGGCCATAGCCAAGTTTTCCTGAATTGCCATATCTGCAGCAGTTCCTAACATCGGATCTTGAAACACCCGGCCGATCATCTGGGCTCTTTGAAATTCTGCCTGTAATGAAATATTCTTTCCATCAAGATAAATCGTGCCGCAGTCGATAGGGTACACGCCGGCAACCATATTCATCAATGTACTTTTACCGGCACCATTCCCGCCGATAATGGTAATAAAATCGCCGTCATCTACTTGCAGATTCAACTGATCCAACGCTTTTTTTTCATTAACAGTACCCGGATTAAAAGTTTTAGACACATTTGTGATCTTCAACATGTTTACTGCTCCCTTCCGGTCAGCTTCTTATACATGGAAAGCTGTTTTTGTTTATTCATAACGATTGGTACTGTCAAGGCAACCGCTACTAAAATGGCCGTCAGAAGTTTTAAATCATCCGTATTCAGTCCCATCTGCAAAACCACCGCCACGATCACACGATAAATCACAGAACCCACTACGATGGAAGTGAGACGAGTCCCGAAAGCTCCCTTATGTCCAAATATCACTTCTCCGATAACGATCGAAGCCAAGCCGATCACAATGGCTCCAATTCCCATACGGACATCGGCATATCCTTGTTGTTGCGTCACTAAAGCGCCAGAAAGAGCAATCAATCCATTGGAGATCATCAGCCCCAATGTCTTTGTGACATTGGTATTGACCCCTAACGCACGAATCATCTGCTCATTATTTCCTGTAGCTCGAATACTGGAGCCAATTTCCGTGCCAAAATACCAATACAGAGCAACTATTACTAAAACTGTTACGATTAAACCAACGATCAAAACGACCCAGTTTGAAGATAACCCAGTCAATTTTTCTAACTGGCCAAACACATTGTCATACTGTAACAGAGGAGTATTCGAACGGCCCATTATTCGCAAGTTGATCGAATACAATCCTATTTGCGTCAAGATCCCGGCCAAGATGGCAGGAATCTGACATTTTGTATGAAGTACTCCTGTGATCAAACCGGCAATAAAACCGGCGATGGTACTCAAGATCAAAGCAATAATCGGGTTGATTCCATTTACTAGACAAACAGCGCACACAGCTCCTCCGGTCGCAAAAGAGCCATCCACAGTTAAATCGGCTATATCTAACAGTCGAAAGGTGATGTAAACACCTAGGGCCATTAATCCCCAGAGAATCCCCTGGCTCAAGGCCCCTTGCATTGCTAAAACAATACCCATGATATTATGATGCCGTTTCTATCATTTCAGCATCAGCAAATTCCTCCGGAATCGTAATGCCCAATTCTTCCGCAACCGTTTTATTGATCGTTAAAACACAGTCTTCTGCACTTAAATATTCAATTGGCATATCCGCTGGTGATTTTCCGTCTTCCAAAATTGCCACAGCTTGTTCAGCTGCCATTTCTCCTAATCGATAGTAATCGATTCCATAAGTTGCCAGACCACCGTTGGAAACCATACCACTCTCCCCAACGATACAAGGAATGCCATTGGCATTCGATACTTGTGCTACAGCCGACATTCCTTCCGCCAACAAGTTGTCAGTAGGAATATAGATCGCATCCACTTTACCGATCAAAGACTCTGTGACCTGCTGAATTGAACTAGAATCCGCTACCGTGGCTTCTTCCCATTCAATACCTGCTTCATCTAAAGCCTTCTCGGCCATCTCTGCCTGAATCTTGGAATTATCTTCACTGCTGCAATACATTACCGCTACTTTCTTCGCATCCGGAAGCAGCTGTTGTAATAAATCGATCTGTTCTTCAACAGGAGTTAAATCGCTGACACCGCTGACATTCCCGCCTGGGGCTTCGTTATCTTCCACAATGCCAGAAGCAGCCGGATCTGTGACCGCATTCACCAAAATTGGAATATCACTGGTTGCCTGCGCCACGCTCTGGGCAGCTGGTGTCGCTATGGCGTAAATCAAATCATCACCATCATTGACAAACTTATCCGCGATTGTTTTACAGTTCGATTGATCGTTAGAAGCATTCTGATAATCAAAAACCGTATTATCTTCTGTATATCCCGCTTCTTCTAATCCATCCATAAATCCTTCATAAGCCTGATCCAACGCTGGGTGCTCTGCCAGCTGGATGATTCCTATTTTAGTGGTATCATCGGACTGGTTTCCTCCGGAACATGCCACCAAAGAAAGGGCGGTTACAGAGGCTAATCCGATTTTAAATAGCTTATTCATACTCTCTTCCTCCAAATTCGTAAACTATATTTTTTATTTTAGACTTTCAAACAATGTAAGTCAATGTAACACAATGAAACTTTATGTATTTTTTTACATTTGGTATGATACTATGGTAAATATTTTAAAGGAGACGACAAAACATGAAACTCACGATCCCTAAAGAATACAACCCTGTGCTGAGCGTTCGCCAAACACAGGAAGCCATTAAATACATCCGTGATACTTTTCAGCACGAATTTGGAAAAGAGATGAACCTGTTGCGGATCTCTGCACCTCTTTTTGTTGAGAAAAGTTCCGGCCTCAACGATGATTTAAACGGAACCGAAGAACCTGTGCATTTTACGATGAAAGAAATGCAGGAAGAGCGAATCGAAGTCGTTCATTCATTAGCCAAGTGGAAACGATTTGCTCTAAAACAATACGGTTTCCAGCTTCATGAAGGTCTTTATACAAATATGAACGCCATACGAAAAGACGAAGAGCTGGACAATCTGCACTCTGCCTATGTTGATCAATGGGATTGGGAAAAAATCATTGCCAAAGAGGAACGCACCGAGAATGTTTTAAAACAACACGTTCGCACGATTTTTAAAATCATCAAACACATGGAGCACGAAGTTTGGTACAAGTATCCAACCGCCGTTAATCATCTTCCTGACCAGATTCATTTTATTACCAGCCAAGAATTATTAGATCGTTATCCGAATCTAGAACCTCGCCAACGAGAAAATGAAATTGCGAAAGAGCTTGGATGCGTTTTTATTATGAAGATAGGCGGAAAGCTTTCCAACAATAAAAAACACGATGGCAGAGCCCCCGATTATGACGATTGGGAACTGAATGGAGACATTCTTTTCTGGTATGAGCCTCTGCAATGCGCTTTAGAGATATCAAGCATGGGAATTCGTGTCGACGAAGATTCCTTGGTCAAGCAATTAAAAATCGAAGGAAAAGAGGACCGGCTCCAATACCCTTTCCATAAAGCAATCGTAGACCGAAAGTTGCCTTACACGATCGGAGGCGGAATCGGCCAATCCCGATTGTGCATGTTGTTGTTAAAAAAGGCACACATCGGAGAAGTCCAAGCCAGTATCTGGCCAGAAGAAATGATCAGGACTTGTTACGAAAACAACATACAAATCTTATAAAAAAAAGGTGGTTTCCCACCTTTTTTGCTTTCTAATCCATTAGCCATCCGTACAATTCCTGCAAAGTGCCTCTTCGATATCCTGAAAGATCCTCATTTTTTGAATTGATCAAACAATCTGTAACCAAAAAAGTATCCATGCCTAATGTCTTAGCTATCATATCTTCTGCTACATCGTTACCAATCATCAAGCAGCGCGCCGGATCTAACCCAAGGCGGCCAGTGATCTCCCGGTAATACTGAGGATTAGGTTTACATGTCATAGAATTTTCATAAGTCGTAATAAATTCAAAATCATCGGGATCTAATCCCGCCCATCGAATCCGGGAATGCGTAGCCACTTGTGGAAAGATGGGATTTGTCGCCAAAATACAAGGGCCTCTATCTAGGCAAAGATCCACAATCTTTTTAGCCCAGGAAGAAAACCCGCAAGCTTGTTTAGCTTGTTGAAATTCATTTTCATAAAACGAATCAAAGATGGGTCGATCCTGGAGTTTTTCCTTTCCATAAATCGATTCAAACACTTCCCAAAACCGATCATAATTGATACAGGAACCATCGTTTTGAATCATGGCATAAGTCCCTTTCCATATCGAATCCACTAATTTTTCAGGATCATACCCTAAAGGAGCCACTTTTTTTACTAAAAGTCCGAAATATGCTTTTACGAACACCTCCTGATCCATTGGTAAAAGCGTACCATCCAAATCAAATAATATTGCCTGATATTCCATAACATCCTCATTCTTTCTCAAATTGATCCGGATCCAAAGTCTGAATCACTCTCGCCGGGTTCCCGACAACAACTGTATTTGGCAAAACATCATGAGTTACCACGCTTCCAGCTCCTACAATCGCATTTCTTCCGATCGTAACCCCAGGAAGAATCGTCGCTCCTGCTCCGATCCAAGCATTCTTTTGAATATGCACATCTTCGATTGTCAGAACATCTCGTTCATAAAAATCATGATTATTCGTAATAATTTTTACATCCATCGCAATCCGCACATCATCTTCGATAACGATTTTCCCTGCGCTCATGCATTTAAAATACGGCATGACAGAAACGCGTTTCCCAAAAGTTATGTTCTTGGCAAGATTAATGTAAATAGGCGTACGGATCTTTGTCCCTTCCGGAATTCCATTGACAAAGAGCTCATTCAACAATTCTTTATATTCTTGTGAAGACGGATCTGTTCCATTCAGCCGAAAAACCAAAGCTTCCGTTCGATCCCCTTCTTGTTTTCGCTGTGCATCCGAAATCCTTAAATCAAACCGCTGCATTTTCCATCACCCTCTTTTCGGATATTCGTTTTCGAACAATTCTATAACAACAGATATCTACCACGATTGTCATAATCCATGAAATTGGATACGAAATATACAAAACAAATAATTCTCTATGAATCTGGAAAATTGTGAAGATCCAGATAACACGAAATAAACAGACCCCAATCAAAGAAACGATCATCGGCATCAAAGAATAACCCATTCCTCTAAGACAGCCAACCAATACATCCATAATACCGCAAAGAAAATATGGTGTGCAAATGATCGACAACCGTAAAAGACCAACTTTGATTACTTGAGGATCTGTAGAGTAAATATGTAAAAGCGAATTTCCAAAGACATAGGCTCCGACTCCCAGCACGAGCCCGATCAAAGATACAATGCCTAGACACTCTAACAAGATCTTATCGATTCGCTTATATTGACCAGCCCCCATATTTTGGGACGTAAAGCTCAGCGCAGTCTGATAGATCCCATTCATCGATATATAAACAAAATTCTCGATATTCAAACTCGCGGTGTTTCCCGCCATCACAGTGGCGCCAAATCCGTTGACCGAAGATTGAATCAGAACATTGGAAATGCTAAACAACATTCCTTGAACTCCTGCAGGAACCCCCAGTTTGACCATACGAATTCCTTTGTCCAATGAAAAATGAAGATATTTTCGAGAAAGCCGGATCATGCCCTCTTGCCGGCTCAAGCACAGTAAGATCAATACTGCGCTCACTCCTTCCGAAATGATCGTTGCCAAAGCTACGCCGGCCACTCCCATTTTCCACACAATAACAAAATATAGATTCAAAACAACATTTATGATTCCCGAGATCACCAAAAAATATAATGGTCTTCGTGTATCCCCGACAGCCCTCAGCAAAGCCGCCCCAAAATCATAAACCAAAAGTGCCGGCAATCCTATAAAGTAGATTTGCATATAAGTCGTCGACAAGGGCAATACATTGGCAGGCGTCGCCATCATGGTCAATAATGTACCGGCCGCTAAAAAGCCAAAAATCCCCACAAACAAACCCCCAAAAAACGCAAACATAATTCCCGTATGTACCGTTTTTTGACAGTTTTCCCGATCCTTTGCGCCGATGTACTGACCGACCAAAACATTGGCCCCTACAGATATACCCAAAAACAAGTTAATCAACAAATTGATTAAACTCGATGTAGATCCAACAGCTGCCAAAGCTTCCTTTCCAGTAAATCGGCCTACTACGATAACATCTGCTGCGTTGAACAACAGCTGCAGCACTCCAGACAACACAACCGGAACCGAAAATAGAATCAGCTTAGGCAGCAACGGTCCCTGCACCATGTCAACTTGTCTCGTTTTTTTCATAATTCCTCCAGCTCGTATTATAACTGCATTTGGGCAAAAGAAAAAGTCACATTTCTGTAACTTTTTACTTCCTATTCTTGTGTTGGCATCACCAGACAATCAGCTATCGATGTATCTTGCATCAAAGTATTGGAATTATAAAGGAATAAAATATCTGTGATCATCTGTGAATTAACCAGTCTGGAAACATCTTCGAAATAATACCGGGGATCGATGATATCGATTGTCCGATAATAGGGAATCAAAAACTGTATCATCGCATTCGCATAGGAGTCTTTGATCAATAAAAGGTGCCGCGAACTATCGTTATCCATTTCAATCGTGATCCTTCCGGCATTTCCACCCATAAATACAGTATATTGATCACGCGTATCCAAGGCCTCACGAGAATAAATGGAACGAGAAGTCGTCACGTTCGTTAAATCACTTACGATATATTCGCTGTTATTTTTAGGAACATAGATGTCAATTTGATCTTTCAAAAAAACACTTCCAGTCTTTCCTGCCAACGTTCCCTCAAAATCATCTGAAACTGGATAAATATCATAATCTTCCTTCGAAACATCTCCTAACCCCATGGCAGAAGCCATTGCCTGAAAGCTATAAAATGCCCCTAGAGAAGTCCAATGATGATCAGTCTTGTAATACAAATATTCATCTTTATGCTCTTCCAAGGTCGAACGAACATCAATGCGCTGGATCGACGAATCCAGTCCATCATAATACTCATCAATCTGTTGATTCTGATCTAAAGGTGTCGAAAATGCCGGCAACCGATCACTTTGTACACTCACCGCATTAGGAGTAATCATAAAATAAGACGGAATTTCATAAGATGTGCAAAACGCATTAATTGCCTGCAAGTTTCTTTCTTTTTGTTCTTGATTTACTGAACTGACATCTTCAATCAAGGTTCCTTTTCCTAAGAAGACATCGTCGATCTTATTTGTACCTGCCATTTTGTTGACAAGGTATTTCAGCTGGATCAGCTTCTCTCGACCTAAGAATTGATCCGAATACCAGGAATTCAATTCTCTAAAAACATCTCCATTCTGAAATGAGTTCCAATTCATAGAAGGGAAAGCCTGAAGACTTCGATTCTCCATCGGTGAAGTCGAACGATCTGGCAAAATCAAATTTACGATCCCCGTAATCACAATGACCACTACCAAAATCGGACTCAACATTTTCGCAATCGATCCTTTTGATTTTTTCATATTGAATCCCCCTTAAAACGCAAAGTACAAAAAGCTCTGATATGTACTTCCCACAACAAAGGCAACACTGATCAGAAATCCGATCAAATACAAAGAAGTATATACGATCTTGTCATATCGGAATCCTTTTTGAAAGCAGAACTGCTCAACCTTATCAAATAATTCTCCCGTCAACAAGAATCCAAGAACAAATAACGGAATATGGCCCACAAGGACAAACAGCGCTTGAGAATCGCATATGTTCATAAAATTAAACATATGTCCAAACGTTCCGAAAGCCGATAGAATACTGTCACTAAAGAAGAACACCCAGCCAAACAATACCAATACAAAAGTATAAATGCGCCGTATGGCCATTGGAAGTTTATCTAGATACGCAGATAACACAAACTTCTCCAACAGAATCAGTCCGCCATAATACAATCCCCAAAGAATGAATGTCCAGTTGGCTCCATGCCAAAGTCCCGTCAAAAACCATACAATCAAAATATTACGTACATAGTCGTGACGATTTCCTCCTAACGGGATATACACATAATCTCGAAACCAAGTGGATAAGCTGATATGCCAACGTCTCCAAAAATCTTGAATACTCTTTGCGGAATAAGGGTGATCAAAGTTAATTTTGAGTTTAAATCCAAACATATTGGATACCCCAATTGCCATATCACTGTATCCGCTGAAATCAAAGTAGATCTGCATCATATAGCTCAACGCATAAAGCCACGCACCTGCCATACTGGTGTTCGTTGCCAATGAAGAAAAAACCAAAGCAAATGAATCCGCAAAAAGCGCTTTTTTAATCAATCCTTTAGTAAATAAAATCAGCCCCTCACAAAAGAGAGTAAAATTCATCGGATGATTTTGAAACTGCGGTTCCATATCACGGTAAAAGGCAATGGGACCGCTGCTGATCTTTCCAAAAAACGCAATGTATAACCCTAATGACAGAGGATTCTTTTGTGCCGGCACATCATTTTTATAGACATCGGCCAAATAAGAAATCGCACTAAAGGTAAAAAACGATAATCCGACCGGCAACGCGAAATCAAAACCTTCTAAGCCGAAGATCCCTAATAAGAAATTTGTGTATTTAAAAGCTCCTAAAATAAAGAGATTGAATGCGATCGCACTCCAAAAAACAATTTTTCTCGTTTTTCCTGTTTCTTTCTCTAATTCAAGACCAGTTAAATAATTCCAGGCAATGCTGATCAATAAAAGCAACACATAAAAAGGATCGTTCCAAGAATAAAACAGAAGACTAAAAATAAATAAGACAAGATTTTTCAAAAATGTTGTCGGCACGATTCTAGTCAAGATCCAAGTTATTGGCAAAAAGCAAAAGATGAATATCAAACTATTAAATACCATACTCATCCTCCTACAAACTACTTAAGAACTGCTCATGAATCTGAGCGGCTTGGTCATCGACAACATACAAAGCATAGTTTGCCTGCACATCGATGATCGCATCATCTAAAAGCTGGACTTCGTCTGGAGCATACCCTTCATAAAGATTGATCTGCTCATCGATCCGCTTCTGGACAGCATCCTCAAAGGCCTTACTTTGGCTTTTGTCATTAAACTGGACCAACATGTATTCATTAGCCTGCATCACATCATCAATCTTGAAATATGCGATTGCAGAAAAAGATTCCGGATCCAATCCAAAGATCTCACGGATTTTCTGATTATCTTGCCCTGGCATAGATGAAAGATCTAATCCTTCTTGTGTTTTTGACAAAACCGTTTCAAAAGTCTCCCGGCTTTCCTTTGGCCCGCTAAACACGACAGCCATCAACACTATCAAGACGATCAAGATCACTGCCTTAGACACTCTCAACCCTATACGCACGTTTTCTCTCCCCCTTAATACTATCTTCTCCACAAATAATCAAAGTAAATGCGATTCTCTTTCTCCCAGCTGGCCTCATTGTGACCTCCTCCATGGACCAGATGAAAGACTGCCGATGCTTGACGATCATTCAGAGCATCCACAAAAGACTGATCATAAGCTTGCAGTTGCTTCAAGAAAAAATCCTTGGATATTTCTTCCGACCCCAAGCTCATATAAACACGAGTATCTGGACTAATATCTGATTTTTTAAGATCCGCCATCAATAGATCATAGCATCCAAATACAGCCGGCGATAAACAAGCCGCTTTTGAAAAAAACGAATTATATCGAATCACGCCATAAAGAGCCATCAGCCCACCCATACTGCTGCCACCTAGTCCGGTACATTCACGATTCGGATATGTGCGATATCGCTGGTCTACCCAAGTTTTTAACTCTTCAGCCATCCATCGCATCAAAAGATCACCTTTTCCATAGATATTGCCCAAACCTGGGGTTGAGAAAGTATATGGACTGAATTCATTGAGGCGTTCATTGCCTTCATGATTACATTCTAAGCCAATCAAAATAAATGGTTTATCATATTGATCTAAAAATTTTTGCAGTCCCCAAGATTTTCCATAGGTCGCATCTCGATCATCAAAGAGATTATGTCCGTCGAACATATACATCACCGGATAACGCTCTTGACTCTCATAATAATTATTTGGCAAATAAATATGAAGCTTTCGTTGTGTATGTAATGGTGTAATTTCCACCTGTACTTTTTGAATCACAAAACCACCTCTTTGGGCTTATTGTATCATAGTTCCGATTGCCCTACAGTCGACTATCCAATATTTTGAGTTGAGACAACATCGACGCCTGTATTCGCAACATTTTTCAATACCAGATCTCCCACATGAACAGGCGCCTTCACCTGAACCTTTTTTAATTCCTGGATACACGCAAAAATCTTATTTTTGGGAATAGGATTCCTTGTTTTTACGGATAACATCAAGTGGTTATCATCTCCCGCAAGAGGTACCGTAGTTGTGAGGATTCGAGCAGGTGCACATACTTCTTGCCTGGCATAGCGATCTCCATTCAGGCAGCTGTTCCCATGAACAGACTGTACTTTCCCTTGATTGATCTGTACTGTCAAAACACAACCCATCGGACATCCGATGCATGTAAGTTCCTTAGTTTTCATTGATCTTGGCCTCCAGTTCGATTCGAATTCTTTGAAGATCTATTCCTTCTAATTGTTTCTTGGTCAACAAAATCTGCACCATTTCGCCTGGAGTCGCAATTCGAAACGGCCGCCGCATGATTCTTTGATCATTGCCATAAACACAGAAAAAGCCATCTTTATAGATTTGATCGACACGAAAGCGAACCGGTAAAGAGGATTCCATCGCTTCTAAGCACATTCGGCTAGGCACCGTATAACGAACCCCATTTCCTGCTTCAACAGGAACTTCGTGTTTTTGACCTGATTTTGGCTCTCGAAGATACTCAACAGCTTTTCTTCCTGCCATAGAAGCCTCTTGGGATACAAAATCAACCAAATCATGAACATGCAAAACATTGCCGCAGGCAAAAACTCCAGGAATATTCGTCTCCAGACTCTCATTGACCTTTGGACCCTTTGTTTGATCACTCAACTCGATACCCATCATGGCCGACAGTTCATTTTCAGGAATCAAACCACATGACAATAAAAGTGTATCGCACGAAATTCTTTCTCTTGTTTCCGGAAGGATTCTGCCCTCTTTTACTTGTGCGATCCAAACGGCTTCAAGCCGGCGGTTGCCTTCAATGTCCACAACCGTATGCGAGAGCTTCAACGGAATCTCAAAATCCTCTAAGCATTGCACGATATTTCGTTTCAGGCCACTGGAATAAGGCATTTTTTCCACAACCATTTTAACTTTTGCCCCTTCCAAAGTCATGCGCCTTGCCATAATCAAGCCAATGTCTCCTGAACCCAGGATCACTACTTCTTTTCCCGGCATCAAGCCGTAAACATTCACAAATTTTTGCGCTGTTCCCGCAGTATAGATGCCCGCAGGCCGTGTTCCCGGTATGTTAAGCGCCCCTCTAGGTCTTTCTGTGCACCCCATGGCAAGAATAATTGCTTGTGCCTGGATCTGAAACAAGCCTTCAGAAGGATTCACAGCAGTGATGATCTTATCCTTTGAAATATTCGTCACCATAGTATTTAACGAATAAAGGATATTTTGATTTTTGATTTCACAACTAAATCGTGCGGCATATTCTGGTCCGGTCAACTCTTCATGAAAGGTATGAAGTCCAAATCCATTATGGATACACTGATTCAAGATTCCGCCTAATTGTTTGTCTCGCTCCAAAATCAGAATATCGTCTTCTCCGGCATGCTTTGCCCCTAAGACCGCTGCTAATCCCGCTGGTCCGCCGCCAATGATCACAAGTCTAACCTTTCTCATAACAGATCCTCCTTATTATTTCCTGCGATAAAATAGGAGTTTTTTCCAGACTTTGTAATCTCCTTGGCTGTTTTTCCATCCTGTTCTCTTGCCAAGATCTCAACGACTTTAGGCAAACAGAAGCCTCCTTGGCAGCGTCCCATGCCGGCACGCACCCGTCGCTTGACCCCATCCAAAGAACGTGCCGGGATTGGTCGATGAATCGCTTCAACGATTTCTCCTTCACTGATCATTTCACAACGGCAAACGATATTCCCATAGCGAGGATCTTTTTGAATCAACGCATTTTTTTGATGGGAGTTTATCGCATAAAGATGGTTAAGTCCTTTCCGCCGCGGCTGGAAATCAGACTTTTGAACAAGATCATATTTCTCTTGAAACCATTTGGCCACTTTTTTTCCAATTGCCGGACAACTGGAAAGACCTGGTGATTCGATTCCAGCTACATCGATAAAGCCAGGTACATCTTTGACTTCTTCTATAATAAATTCATGTGCAGGATGATGGGCTCGCAGCCCGGCAAACGAAGTAATGATCATGTGCATCGGCAGATCTTGCACTGTTTTTTTAGCTTTTTCAATAACGTCCCGCAACCCTTTTTCCGTTGTGTTAAGCGCCTCTTTATCCTGCACATCCTCACTCGTCGGCCCCACTAACAGATTACCGTGAATCGTAGGAGTGACCAAGACTCCTTTCCCCATTTTGGTCGGTAATTGAAAAATCGTATGGCGAACATGTTTTCCCGCTTTTTTATCCAATAATACATATTCCCCTTTTCGCGGAATGATTTCCATTTTCTGCATGCTGACCATATTATGTATTGTATCCGCATGCACTCCTGCAGCATTGATCACATGTTTGGTGAGCACTTTTCCTTTTGAGGTCAAAACACAAAAACCTTGATCGATCTTATCTATAGAAAGCACCTCGGCATCAAAAAGAAAACGCACACCGTTCTGCACCGCATTTTCAGCCATGGCCAGATTCAATTCAAAAGGACAGACAATTCCTGCGCTTGGTGCATAAAGAGCCCCCACTGCATCTTGCGCAATATGGGGCTCCAACTGTTTTAATCGTTGACGATCAATGATTTCCAGATGCGGCACACCATTTTTTATTCCCCTTTGATATAACTTTTCTAAAAACGGCATTCCTTCTTCTTCCAAACAAACGACCAAAGAACCAATCCTTTGGAAAGGAATATCCAGTTCTTCACTCCAGGAATCCATCATAGCGTTGCCTTCCACATTCAACGATGCCATCAAAGAGCCTTCCGGCGCATCGTATCCAGCGTGAATAATTCCGCTGTTTGCCTTCGAAGTCCCTGAACAGATATCCTCTTGTTTTTCCAAAACTACAATATCTAAATCGTATCGTGAAAGTTCACGGGCGATTGCACTGCCACTCACGCCAGCTCCAATAATTACGATATCGTGATTGAGCATAGATTCTTCTCCTCTTTAATCTCAATCTTATCTCGTATCATTGGATTGTCAATCTAGTTTTAACTTCTTCTATACCAAAAAGCTCTGATACACTTTCTCTTATTTTCGGACAGTTTTCTAAACACCCCTTTCTAAATAGGAAAAAAGCGTTCAATTAAAGTTAAAAAGGATTTTCCTATAGTGTGTATTGAATTACTCCAAGTTTTAAAAGTTGTATCCCGAATTTTTTCGTATAGAATTCAACTTCATTCTTTTTTGAAAAACCATGGATCGCAAGTTAAAATAGAATTAGGAAACAAAGAAAGGAGATCGAGAACGATGGAATATACTACGATCACCATTGGCCGTCAGTTTGGAAGCCGCGGCCGTGAAATCGCCAAGCGATTGGCAAAAACTTTGAATTATCAGTATTATGATAAAGAACTCTTAGTCAAAGTCGCCCAGAAAAGTGGGTTGACCACTGAATTTTTAGAAAATACTGACGAAAGACAAACCAGCCCTTTCTTTTATTCTTTACTGACCTCTCCTTCGGGACTCTGGTGGAACGATCAATACATTTCGACAGAAGCACTGGCACACCAGGCTCAAATCGAAACCATCCATAATTTGGCAAAACAAGAAAACTGCATCATTGTAGGAAGATGCGCGGATTATATCTTGAAAGAAAAGAAAAAGTTACTGCGAATCTTTATTTGCGCCGACTTAAAAGATCGTATCCAGCACATCATGGAAAGAGACCAGCTTTCAGAGAAAGAAGCTCGGAAGAAAATCAAAGAGATGGAGAAATCACGAAGTGCATACTATAATTTCAATACGGATCAAAAGTGGGCCGATCCTACCAATTATGACCTATGCATCAATGTCTCAAAACTTGGCGTGGAAAAAACTGTCGATTTGATTATTAAAACACTGCATCAAATAACAGCCGATCAATAAACTGTCCCCTTGCCTGCGACTCTTAGAGAGTTGCAGTTTTTTATAGGATGTCTTCGGGTTTCATGTTATAATCAACCCATGTCTAATTTTAAACAACGAACACTCATTTTAATGTGCGCACTTTCAGTTGGCGCTTTATTGATATCAAATTTGGCGGCAATCAAACTATGGAACTTAAATGGAATCGCGGTTGATGGCGGCATCCTTGTTTTCCCTTTGACCTATATCTTATCCGATTTGATCGTGGAATTTTACGGAAAAAAACATGCCCAACAAATCGTATTTGCGGGCTTTTTGATCAATTTGTTAGCGATTCTTGTCTTCTGGGCCGTGATCGCACTGCCAGCTTATCCCGGATGGAATCTGCAAGAAGCTTACAGTCAAGTTTTAGGTTTTACTCCGCGCATCGTTTTAGGATCCTTGGCAGCTTACATCGTCTCTAATCTTTTCAACAACACTTTATTTATCTACTTAAAAGAAAAACAAGGAATCTTTGCGAAAAGCTTCATAGCCCGTGCATTAGGGTCCTCCGCTTTTGCCCGAATCCTGGACTCTGCCATTTTCGAGACCATTGCCTTTCTCGGTGTGTTATCTTTTTCTGAATTTCTTAGACAAGCTGTCTTTGCGTATGTCATGGGAATGCTTTTGGAGATCTTGCTCTCTCCTTTAGAGGCATTCTGCGCCCGTTGTCTGCGCCCAAAAATGAGTGAATATCAAAACAACAATCAATTTTCTTTTGAAATCGTAAAACGCATGGATAATCAACTCGGTCGCGCCGGAATCATCCATACGCCTCATGGAGATATCAAAACCCCAGCTTTCATGTGTGTAGGAACGCGCGGAAAAGTCAACTTCGTCGACATGAAAGAACTTCAGTCTCTTCATGCACAAGCTATGCTGAGCAACGGCTACCATCTCCGAAATCTCTCTCATGAAATCGCTTTAGAAGGCGGCTTAGCTAGTTGGTCCGGATGGAAAGGGCCAACCTTGACGGATTCTGGAGGATTCCAAGTCATGTCTTTGGGATCGGGAAGCGGCAAAGTCGTCAGTATGAAAGTGGGCAATGAATTGAAAAATACCGAGCCAGAAAAACGTCTGGCTCATGTCAGCGAACAAGGCGTTGCTTTTACGGATCCGGTGACAGGTGAAGATGATTTTATCGGCCCAGAGGAGTCGATGCAAATTCAATGCCGGATCGGTGCCGATATTCATATGGCATACGATGAATTGACTTCCCTGGCTGACAGCTATGAATACAATGTCGAATCTTTAGCTCGAACAGAACGCTGGGCAAAGCGAAGTTTAAAGGAACATAAAAAACATTGTTATGACCTGGGCTATTATCAAGCACTCTATGGAGTCTTGCAAGGTGGACGATGGGAAGATCTGCGTCGTTCCACGGCCAAAAAATTAGCGAAGATGGATTTTGACGGATTTGGTCTGGGAGGCGCTTTCCTGAAGGAGAACTTAGGCGACATATTACGCTGGTGTTGCGAGGAGTTACCGGAAATGAAGCCTCGTCATTTGTTGGGACTTTCTCACCCCGATGATATTTTGATTGGTATTGAAAACGGAGCCGATACCTTTGACTGTGTGGCTCCCACTCGAGAAGCCCGGCACGGGAAAATCTATACACGATATGGCAATATCAATCTTGCCAATGCGAAATTTAAAGACAGTCCAGAAAAACTGGATCCTGGATGCGATTGTCCAGTTTGTAAAGCCGGATGGACCCGTGGTCAATTGCGTGCGCTATTAAAATCCGGAGAGCCGGAAAAGAAACACCTCTATTTTGATCTGGCTTCACAACATAACCTGCGCTTCATCATTCGTCTCACCGAAGAGGCCAGAGCAGCCTTGATTCAAGGCACCTTCCAAGAATATAAAGAACAATTCTTAAAGGATTATTATGGAAACAAAAAATAAGGGATGTCAACGGACGTCCCTTTTCTTCGTTCTTTCTTTTTTATGTTTTTGATAAGGTCTTTTAGCTGGGATCAAACACTTGGGCCCAGACCCGATCAAATCATCCCGGCAAGCCTTTTTTAAAGCTCGATAGACAATATCGTAATTTTTGGGATAACTGTACTGCATTAAAGCTCGCTGTTCCAACTTTTCTTCAAAAGTTTTCGCAACATAAACAGGTTTCATATTTCGAGGATCCAAACCAGTATAGTACATACACGTCGCTAAAGTTCCCGGGGTTGGATAGAAGTCCTGAACTTGTTTAGGAATATGATGAATCTTCTTCAAATAACAAGCCAGTTCGATTGCGTCTTTTAATTCGCATCCCGGATGTGAACTCATCAAATAAGGAACCAAATATTGTTTCATTCCCCATTGTTTGTTCTTTTCATAATATTTGTCGACAAACTTTAAATAAAGTTCTTTTCGTGGTTTTCCCATTTTATCCAATACTGCGGCACTCACATGTTCCGGCGCCACCTTCAGCTGTCCGCTGATATGATATTGGATCAGCCGGTCAAAGAAAGTCTCATCTTTGTCATACATCAAATAATCATAACGAATCCCGGAACGAATAAAAACTTTTTTTACTTTAGGCAGTTCACGAATCGCATCTAACATCTCCACATAGTGAGTGTGATCGACCTTTAAATTCGGACATGGTTTGGGCCAAAGACATTGTCTTTTCGCACACGCTCCTAGTGTAGTCTGTTTATCACAGGCAGGTCGGGAAAAGTTAGCGCTGGGTCCTCCCAAGTCATGGATATAACCTTTAAAATTAGGCATCTCTATGATTTTTTTTGCCTCTTCTACAACGCTTTGAGTACTCCTGGAAGAGATTACGCGGCCTTGATGGGATGTGATGGCGCAAAAAGCGCATGATCCAAAACATCCCCGATTGCTGGTGATGGAAAACTGCACTTCTTCAATGGCCGGTACATATGTGTATTTCGGATGAAAAGTTCGTTCAT
This sequence comes from Faecalicoccus acidiformans, assembly GCF_014202635.1. GTDB lineage: Bacteria > Bacillota_I > Bacilli_A > Erysipelotrichales > Erysipelotrichaceae > Faecalicoccus > Faecalicoccus acidiformans. Next base: position 9,683 of record NZ_JACHHD010000017.1, on the reverse strand, counting down.
ACGGCAAAGAGTACGTGAAATCCATTTGCTCTTGTGTCAAAGGAAGAGGCGGCTGATTACAGACGACATACCACCCATCATAGGGCTCAATCAAGATTTTAGACTGGATCGCATCCTGATTTTCGTACTGAATCATAAAACTGCGGGCATAAGCATATTTATCATGACAAATTGTTTCATAATCTGGCAAAAGAATATAATCATCAATAATGGACTCTATAGATTTAGTCTTCCATACGGTTCCTCTGATATAACAGATATCCTTGACATTTAAACCTCCATCTAAAGCCTCTGCCACTTCGATGATTGTATTTTCGCCCATGCCAAACATCAAAAGATCCGCTTGAGAATCAATCAGAATCGAGCGACGAACTTTATCATCCCAATAATCATAATGTGCCAGTCGTCTTAGGCTGGCCTCAATTCCTCCTATCAGGATGGGAATATCTGGGAACAAGCGTTTTAAGATTTGTGTATAAACGATTGTCGGACGATCCGGACGTTTTCCCATGATTCCCTGATCGGAATATGCATCTTTATCTCGTCTTCTTTTATTGACTGAATAATGATTGACCATAGAATCAATATTCCCGGCCGACACTAAAAAACCTAGGCGGGGTTTCCCAAACTGCAAGAATTCCTCATCTTTGTGCCGATCCGGCTGGGCAAGGACGGCACAACTGTAACCATAGGCTTGTAAAGTACGAGTGATGATTGCACATCCAAAAGAAGGATGATCCACATAGGCATCTCCTGAAACATAAACAAAGTCCACTTGTTCATATCCCTGTTCTAACATTTCATCACGGGTCGTTGGTAAAAATGACATATTTATTCTCCTTGCCCTTTCAAAAAGACCTGATCCGCATATCGAACGGATCCCATCGCATCCGGCGCATAATGATCCGCATGAATCATCTTAGCATACTCGGGGTTCAACACTGCTCCACCTACCATGATCTTGACATGAGGCGCTTGTTCATGAAGTAAACGTATGGTTTTTTCCATATTAACGACTGTAGTCGTCATCAAAGCACTCAATCCAACTAAAGAGATGTTCTCATTTTTCACGCAAGAAACAATCTGTTCCGGCGCTACATCTTTACCAAGATCAATGACATCATAACCATAGTTTTCCAATAAAACTTTTACGATATTTTTCCCGATATCATGGATATCGCCTTGAACAGTGGCCAGTACAATACGGCCTTTGGCAACTTTGTTGTCTTGCGGCATTTTTTCTTTTATAGCCGAAAAGCTAAGCTTAGCCGCTTCGGCACTCATCAGAAGCTGCGGTAAAAATAAAATCCCGGATTCGTATTCTTTTCCCACTTGGTCCAAAGCCGGAATCAATTCTGCATCGACGATCTCCAAAGGATCTTTTTGATTCAAAAGTTCTAGCGTCAGCTGTTCGGCCCTTCCTTTTAAACCTGCCTGGATGGCTTGTTTTAATGTCATGTTTTCAGAAGAATCTGTAAACTTCTGAGTCGGAACAGATCCATAAGCTTCAATATAACCTTTACACTGAGGATCCAAGGCTTGTAAAGCTAAATACGAACGATATGATTTCATCATGTCTTCACTGTTCGGATTGATGATGGCACAAGATAAACCCTTCGTTAAAGCCATACTCAAAAAATGAGAATTAATAATTTCTCTTTGTGGCAACCCAAAAGAAATATTCGAAACACCTAAGATCGTATATCCGTTCAATTCTCTAGAAATCTGATCAATTGTCTCTAAAGCGACCACTCCGGCCTGACTCGAGCTGGAAATCGTCATTGCTAAGCCGTCAATCACAATATCTTTTGATGGAATGCCATACTCTTCAGCCTTATGATATATTTTTTTAGCGATTTCTACGCGTTGCTCAGCTTGTTCTGGGATTCCTTCTTCGTCTAAACAGAGTCCTACAACAACGGCTCCATACTTTTGGATCAAGGGAAAAACGCTCTCCATTGATTCTAGTTTGCCATTCACAGAATTCACCATAGGTCTTCCGTTATAGATTCGCAAAGCTTGTTCTAAAGCCTCGATATTGCCCGTATCAATTTGAAGAGGACAAGCCGTGACACTCTGAATCTGGCAGATCATTTCTTTCATCATGGAAGGTTCATCAATTTCAGGCAATCCGACATTGACATCCAGAATATGAGCTCCGGCAATTTCTTGTTCTAAGGCCTGAGAAAGAATGTATTCGTACTCCTGATTCCGTAAAGCTTCTTTTAACCTCTTTTTCCCTGTTGGATTGATTCTTTCGCCAATCACGACGGGCTTAGGCCCAATCTGCACCGCTTGTGAATAAGAGGTGACCCAAGTCATTTTCTTGGGAGCTATCGGCTGAAATGGACAATTCCGGATCGTTTGGATCATTGTCTTGATGGTTGAAGGTGTTGTTCCGCAACAGCCTCCCACTCCCTGAACACCTAATGCAGCTATTTCTTTCATCCAAAAGGCGAATTCATCATCGCTTAAATCGTATACAGTTTGATTTCCGAGCTGTCGAGGAAGGCCCGCATTGGGGTTTACGATCACTGGTAAAGAAGAAATTTGGACAATTTCTTTAACGATGGGCAACATCTGTGCAGGTCCCAACCCACAGTTGATTCCCACCGCATCCGCTTTCAATCCTTCACACATCGGAATCACGGACTGCACACTGCCTCCGCTTAACAATCGATGGTTTTCATCAAAGATAAAAGTGATAAAAACAGGAAGATCGCAATTTTCCTTAGCAGCTAAAAGAGCAGCCTTGGCTTCATAACTATCTGACATTGTTTCAATCAAAACTAAATCAGCACCTGCTTTAACTCCGGCCCGCACCATTTCCGCAAAAATCGAAACAGCTTCCTCAAAATCTAAATCCCCCATCGGGGCAAGCAATTTCCCCGTCGGCCCAATATCTAAAGCAACATAAGCATCCTGGCGATGACTTTCTTGAACAGCTTGTTTCGCCAAAGAGATTCCAGCCGTTACCACTTCTTTCACATTTTCAACTTTACATCGATTGGCTCCAAAGGTATTGGCATTGATAATGTGAGCTCCTGCTTCCAGATACGCTTTATGAATCTCTATTAAAATCTCGGGATGATCCAGATTCCACATTTCAGGGCACTGTCCTGCCGCCAAGCCTTTTTTCTGCAGCATTGTCCCTAAAGCTCCATCAAAGAAAATCCATTCGGTATTGATTCGCTCTTTCAATGTTTTCATAATTTCCTCATTTCTTTTCCCATCCAATGACTGCGGTTACTGACTTATTGGGAATCATCAGGTTCCCTTGGGTTAAAGAAACCCCTATCGTAATCGGCATTTCTAAAAGTCGTATAAAATCTTTTTGGTGGTTTAAATCAAAATCACCATACCCGCAAGAATAGCGAGGATGGCAAATATACCCTTGATTCTGTGCGTCTTGTCGAATTCGTTCATTAATCTGGTCTACATATGACTCAATCATGGCACATCCTACCGCCTGTAAAACGACCGCCTTTGAAAGATCCAAGATCTTAGCTCGCTGAATCAAACGGTCCGGCAAGGGGCCAAGTGTAGCTGCCATGCAAACACATTTTGTGCAGTTTTTCAAGTTTTTCCCTAAGTCTTTTGACCGGATGTGTATATCCGCAAACCATATCTCATTCTCTGTCAAAACATCGATGGAAAAACATTTCTGCACCGATCGAAAGCTGCATGGTTGTAAATCCTCGATTGACTGTTCTACAAGTTCCTGAATCTCTGCATCCGGTAGATGGTTTCCGTATCCTAGGTAACGATATATCTCTTTTCTTGATACTTGTACATTCATTTTAAAATTCCTGAAAGATTATTTTGTATGGCCGCTGCCACATCGGGTTTATTCATGGAGTAAACATGGATATGTTTGATTCCATTCGCGATCAAATCGATGATTTGTTCACTTGCATAAATGATTCCGGCCTGTTTCATCGCTTGCGGATCATCGCCAAAATGATCAACGATCGCCTTGAAACGCTCAGGCACTTGCGTTCCTGACATCTGTACGCTTCGCGACAGCTGCTTTTTATTCGTGATCGGCATGATTCCTGCTAATACTGGAACCTGGATCCCGGCTTCGCGAATACGGTATAAAAAGTTATAGAGAACATTATTATCAAAAAACATTTGGGTCGTCAAAAAATCGCAGCCTGCTTCAACCTTCTGTTTCAAGTGTAAGATATCATCCTTTTTATGTTCACATTCGACATGTCCTTCCGGATAACAGGCACCTCCTATACAGAAATCTCCATGTTCTTTGATCTCACGGATCAACTGATAGGCATAACTATAATCGTGCGCGACTTTCCCGTCCTTAGGAATATCTCCGCGAAGTGCCATAATATTTTCAATACCGGCTTGTTTGAAACTTTGTATCATGTGAGATACATGTTCCCGAGTGCTGGTAACGCACGTCAGATGTGCTATGACTTCCGTTCCGGTCCTTTGATACAGATCCCGCGCCAGATCCACAGTATACTGACTGGTTCCACCTCCGGCACCATAAGTGATTGACATAAAATCAGGGTGTAAAGATGCGATTTGATGGGCCGCTTCTTCTACTTTTGTATAATCATCCATTTTTTTAGGGGGAAACACCTCAAAAGATAAAGTGACTTTATCTTGATTCAATACTTCGACAATTTTCATGAGCTATCCTCTTTTCACTTCATTGTTAGTTCAATTATACGTTGTTTTAGTTATAATGAAAAGCTCGTTTACTTTGACTATCAAAATAGTTAAAATAGGAATGTCGGAGAAAGTATATGAATTTAAAAAGCATTTGTACCGGAGGTTTTTCAATCGCCTTATTGACAATTTGTTCGTGGATCACTATTCCGTTTACTATCCCTTTTACTTTACAGACTTTTGCGATTTATCTGATCATCTTTTTATTTGGCGGCAAAAAAGGAACGATATATATTGGTTGTTATATTCTTGGCGGAATAGGAGGCTTTCCAATTTTTTCGAATTTTCAAGGAGGATTCCCGGTTTTATTCGGGGCTACAGGCGGATATCTATTGGGCTTTTTGGCCAGCAGCATCTTTTTATGGTCAACCGAAAACTTCTGGTCAAACCGGCCTCAACATTTTTTTGGGATTTCAATACTAAGCTTATTCCTTTGTTACAGCTTTGGAACTTTCTGGTTTTTATGGATCAACATGCAAAACCACATTTCTTTCTCCTTTTTCCAGGCCTTAGAGCTATGTGTTTTTCCTTTCGTGATCTTGGATCTTCTCAAAATCAAATTCGCTGCCCATATTGGAAAACAATTAAAGCCTTTTATTTAAGCATGGGATAGAGATACAATATCTCTATAAATTTATGGGAGTGTTAAATAACATGAAAACGATTAGACTTTTATATCCTGACCATGTCAGCGGTAGGCTTGATACATATTATTTTGGTGCCAATTTATTGCAGTTTATCCTGCCCCAGAATCCGAAACAACCCGTTGTGAAAGTAGATGTTATTCCACCTGATAACAAAGAGAAAGGCGTTACAAATGGGATATATGCCAAGGAAGAGGTTTTGTCAGGAATCAAAGACGCAAAAGAAAAAATTTCCAGAGAAAATCCTGATAAGATTATCACCATCGGCGGCAACTGTATGGTATCGCTTGCACCATTTGATTATCTTCATGGGAAATATGAGAAAGTCGGTATTATTTGGATCGATGCTCATCCAGATGTATCCACTTTGCATGATGGATACCCGAATGCTCATGCCATGGTGTTGGGAAGTCTTTTAGGACACGGAGCTCCACAACTGACAAAAGAAATGGAGAATCCTCTATTTAAACCAGATGAAATTTTTTATATCGGACTTCAAGCCCTTCATGATTATCAAGAAAGACATCTGAAGGATATGGGTGTGAAGTATAAGGTGCAGGATAAGAGTTTTGTGACAGACTCAGAAATTAATAAATTCCTTAGTCGATTTGAACATATTCTTATACATTTTGATATCGATGTATTAGACGAACATTTCTTCCATTCGACTTATTTTGCAAACTCGGAATTAGTCGGCGATGGATCTGGCGGCGGTAAAATGACGATAGAGAAACTATCTGGAATACTGCATTTAATTACAGAAAATGCGGATGTCATTGGTTTTACAATAGCAGAATATCTACCGTTTGATGAACACAAACTACATCAGATGTTTACTGAAATCAAAATGTTCACAGATTAACAGATCCGAATTTAGTAAAAGGTGTTTAAGCACTGTATCTATAATAGGCAGATAATAGGCAGAAATAATCTCTATTCGGTTTTCTTTTGTCATGAATAACCAATCTTTCGAAAAACAGTAGACTTTTAAAAGCTTGTGAAAAGTTATCCATCGGTCTTTTCAGTAAAGAATTTCTCTTTTCTTTTTCTATGAATTTCATTATAATTTTCTTGTATTAGACTAAAAGTCTTGATCCACGCTTGTTAGGGAAAACATTCTAACAGGTGTGTTTTTTTATGGAGGATGAAACCTATGAAAATATTTTATAAATTTTTTCCCGTCTTAGTCGGAAACCTGATCTATGCTTTGATCGTAAAATTGTTTATCTTACCCACCAGTTTGATGAGTTCTGGAACAACCGGTATCGCTTTATTTATGAATCATGTATTTGATATCCCCGTTTCTCTATTTATCTTGATCTTCAATCTTTGTATGTTGATCATCGGTTTTCTCATTTTAGGAAAAACTTTTGCGATGACAACCATCGCCAGCACAATTTTATATCCCGTATTTCTAGAATTTTTCAACCAGTGTCTGGGAGACTATGTAATCACAAACAATGCACTTTTAAATACAATTTTTGCCGGCATGGGAATCGGCCTGGCACTAGGAATCGTCATTCGCAGCGGAGCCAGTACAGGAGGTATGGATATTCCTCCGCTTTTGCTTCATCACTATTTTAGAATTCCGGTCTCTATCAGCTTATATGTATTTGATTTCATAATTTTATCTTGCCAAACTCTATACAACCCTATGGAACGCTTGTTATATGGAATTCTATTGATTCTGCTGACCTCTGTTGTACTCGATAAAGTTCTCTTGATGGGTACTACGCGCACAGAAGTAAAGATCATCAGTCCCCGATCTCAAGAAATCGCGAAAGATATCTTATCCAATATAGATCGCGGCGTCACCTTGCTGGAGTCCAAAGGAGGCTATTCGCAACAGAAACAAGAAGTAATTTTAACGATCATATCCAACCGAGAACTTCCAAAAATAGAAAAGCTGATACGTCAAATTGATCCAGATGCCTTTATGGTCGTCAGCCGCGTCAGCGAAGTATGGGGCCGAGGTTTCTCATCTAAAAAACAGTATCAATAATAAAAATGAGGCTGAACAAAACCCATTAAAAAGAAATTGATTCAATATTCTAGCAAGCGAAAAAATCAACCATAACCTCATGATCCCTGGCGATTCAGTGAAACAAAGCGGATGTTCTGTCTTCCATCTCCCGCAAGGTCGGATACGATAACACATGGCACTTTTCCAATCTGTTCCAGAAAAGGCTTAAATATCCCCCTTTAAAATTCCGCAAACTTTATCGATACAGTCAAGAGAAAGAAGAAAATTGATCAAAAAATACAAAAAAAGCTCAAATTGAAAGATTTTGAGCTCGTTTTTTATTTTTCATAATCCGTGATTCCTTCCCCTGTATTCGGATAAAAATGAGAATAGACCATATCTATGGAAAAAACAATCAACAAGAATATACAAACAATTTTAGTGACTGCAGGTTTTATCTTACGAATCAAATTGTCAAAGACAGGAGCCAGGATATAGATAAATCCCATGCCGCCAATCCCGAACACCATCAATCCTTCGGCACAGATTCTCCCATTCAGATTCAAAAAATACCCGCTATAATCCCACCATTTTAAACCAGTATTCATCTCCATAATATACGAAGTGGAATATTCTAAGATACCGCAAACGATCAGAATGCATAAAAAATTCAACAATGGCTTAGATCGGAATTTCTTTAAAAGAATCAAAATCAAAAGGCCTCCTGATCCATAGATCGGCAACCATGGTCCATGCATAGCTCCTCGATTGACAAAAACACCATCTGTGATCAGGTGCAGACTCACTTCCCAAAGCCAGCCAATTCCAGAAAAAATAAAAAACATTAAAATCAAAGACCAGATCGTGTAATTTCGCAACGGGTCCAAACCAGTAACCAATGTTCGCTTCTGTTCCTCCGCAATAGAAAACAAGCGCTTAGGATACTGCTTAGCATCCAGCACATTAGAAACTGCTCGATACCTCTGATAAAGCCGCATCTTTTCCTGATATTCTTTTTCCTTTTTACCTTCTTTAAACAAGATACCAAACCAGTTCGCAAAGAAACCGGCAAATCCTTGAAGTTCGGGCTCTTGTACATAACGATCCTTATATTCCGGATAAGCTTTTTCCAATTCTTCTTTGTTGGGAAGTTCAAATAAATACACATCATTCATCCTATCCGCATCTTTGATATTTTTAAGCTTAGCTTCTTTTCTTAATACGGCATATAATTCTGCATACGTGCACATTTTATACGGATTGCTGAAAAAGATAGCAGATAACCCGAATGTCATCGATGAAAGAAGGGTCCATCCAAGAAAAGTGAGACTGATTTTAAAACACTCCCATTTATGACCATTCATCATTTTTCTGGAAAGTGTGATCGCCTGATTAGCTCCAATATCTGGATTCTCCGCTACAATATAAGGAACCATCAAATAGGAATAATGCTTAATAACAAAGCCTACGATCGTAAACATCCATAATGTCTGATACATAGATGTGAGAAACATGGTAAAGCTTGCCTTCGTCCATTTTTTGACATGACTCAAAAACATATATCGTTCAAACGGAACTTTCTCATAGATTCGTGCCTCTAAAAAGAGTCTTCGCAAAACAACGCAGAATACATTCTGGATATAAAACCAGGCCAAAAAAAGCAAGAAAAGACCGCCCAGAATCATAATCAAAACCGCAATGCTCTCAGATCCCACCATAGAATTGATAGCTGCAGCGATCGACACAAATATAGATCCCGAACTTACAGAATTGATGACAGATGCCAGCACTCCTCTTGTTCGCCCCAAAACGGGATCATGACTTTCACTGATTTCTTTCTTTTCAATTGTTTCTGCCGTTTTGGCTCCTTCTTCAAGATTATCTTCAACGATATCTTTCAGCACCTGGCTGGCTGTCAGTTGTGATGGAAGAACTGCATTGGAATCTTCCTGAACACCTATTTCATTTTCTGCACTTAACAAAGTAAAAGTATCAGAGAATTCATTGGCTAATATTCCTGATATCATACAAGCTATGATCAAGAAACCATAATGAATCTTTAAGACCTTTTTTGCTCTTTTCTTTAATTCTTTTCTGTTGATCATCTTTGCACCACCTATAGTTTCTATTTTCTATCATATCATAAAAAAAGCTTTCCTTTTTGAAAGCTTAATGCTCCTTCTATACTAGCAAATAGGTGAGATTGCACTTTTAAGCAATTTTACAACTTAACATTTTATGTATTCGTTCCCAATGTTTGATTCGATCAGTGTATAATACCTCTATAAATCGGGCTTTGATTAGTTCATCATATTTGTGTAATTGACTTTCTTTATCATCAATTATTTTTCTTACATTATCCAATGTCTTCGTTATTTCTT
>NZ_JACHHD010000016.1 GCF_014202635.1 Faecalicoccus acidiformans | reverse complement strand
TTTTTCGTATACCCAATTTTAAGGAATCAACGATAAACAAACATTTATTGAAAATCAGCTATTTTTTCTTGACAGATTCATAGCTGGTCTCCTTTTATTCTTCCCATAAAGCTGTCGATAGATATCGTTCTCCTGTATCCGGCAAAAGAACAACGATCGATTTTCCTTCGTGTACTTTTTGCTTGCTCAACTGTACAGCCGCATGTAAAGCCGCTCCGGAAGAAATTCCCACGAGGATTCCTTCTTTTTTTGCACATTGGCGCGCCATTTGATAGGCTTGTTCACTTTCTACACAAATGACTTGATCATAAATCGAACGATCCAAAGCCTCTGGGATAAATCCGGCCCCAATTCCTTGCAGATCATGTGGCCCAGGGGTTCCTCCAGACAAAACGTTGGAAGCCGCAGGCTCTACCGCAACCACCTGAATATTGGGATTTTTTTCTTTTAAGTATCGTCCGATTCCCGTAATAGTTCCGCCAGTTCCAACACCAGCCACAAAAATATCAACTTGCCCTTCCATCTGGCTCCAGATTTCCGGTCCTGTTGTTTCGTAATGGGCTTGAGGATTGTCTGGATTGGAAAACTGGGAAGGGATCCAAGATCCAGGAATCTCTTTGTGAAGTTGATCGGCTTTTTCGATAGCCCCCGACATGCCTTTTTCTGCCGGCGTCAAGACAATCTTGGCACCATATGCCTTTAACAGTTTTTGCCGTTCCAAACTCATGGTTTCCGGCATCGTAAATATTGCACGATAACCACGAATCGCAGAGATCATAGCCAAACCGATTCCAGTATTTCCGCTGGTAGGTTCAATGATCGTCGCTCCCGGATGAAGAAAACCTTTCTTTTCGGCTTCCAAAACCATCTTTTTGGCGATCCGGTCTTTGGCACTTCCTGCCGGGTTCATGGCTTCGATCTTCGCATAGATATGGGCAAGACTATGTTCATTCTCTTCGATATGACACAATTCGACAATGGGTGTATTCCCGATACAATCCATCCATTTTTTGATTTTCATGATGCGCATCACTCCTCTTTCTAAGTGTATCACAATGAACAAAAAAAGATCTTCGAAGTTAATCAAAGATCTATTTCTTGTATTTTTTTCGCAATGCTGGAGGCATCCAAACCATAGTAGGCCAGCAGATCTTTCGGCTTTCCGCTCTGCCCAAATTCATCGTTCAGCCCGATCATCTTCAGTCGGCATCCGCTTCCTTCCTTGGCCAGCACTTCCGCTACCGCCGATCCCAGGCCTCCGATCACGGAATGCTCTTCTGCCGTCACGATCACTTCGTGTTCTTTTGCCAGCTTCTTGATCAGCTCTTCATCGATCGGCTTGATACTTGAGATGTTCACGACCGTCGGTTCGATCCCTTCCATCTCTTTTGCGGCCTTCAAACTCTCCTGCACCATCATCCCGGTCGCTACGATCGCCACCTTGCTTCCTTCTTTCAGTACGCTTCCTTTTCCAGGCTGCCATAGGTAGCTTTCATCATACACATCTTCCACGCTCGCTCTTCCCAGACGTACGTAACATGGTCCATCGATCTTTGCTATGCCTTCGATGATCTGCTTCGTCTCTTCGGCATCACAGGGCTGGAACACCTTCATGTTCGGAATGCTTCGCATCAGGGCCAGATCCTCTACGCTTTGATGACTTGCCCCGTCTTCTCCGACCGTGATCCCCGCATGCGTCGCACAGACCTTCACGTTCAGATTCGGATAACAGATGCTGTTCCGGATCTGTTCGAATGCTCTGCCGGCCGCAAACATCGCAAAGCTGGAGGCATAGGCGATCTTGCCGCTGGCTGCCAGTCCGGCTGCCACTCCCATCATGTTGCCTTCGGCGATCCCCATATCGAAATGTCTTTGCGGACATACTGCCTTGGCATCCCCGGTCTTCGTCGATCCTGCCAGGTCGGCATCCAATACTACGACATCCTGATTCTCCTGTACCAGTTTCGCCAGGGCCTTCCCATACGCCGCTCTTGTTGCCATTGCCATTCTATTCACCTCCCAGCTCTTTCATAGCTGCTTCATACTGTTCCTGGTTCGGTGCACTTCCGTGCCACTTGTAGTTGTTCTCCATAAAGGATACCCCTTTTCCTTTGATCGTATGGGCTATGATCATCGTCGGCTGTCCTTTTGTGTTCCGCGCTTCTTCGAATCCCTTGGCCAGCGATTCGAAATCATGACCATCCACTTCCACCACATGCCATCCGAACGCCTCGAACTTTTCCGGAAATGGTTCCGGTCCTACGACATCCGCAATGTTTCCGTCGATCTGCAGATGGTTGTAGTCCAGGATCCCGCACAGGTTGTCCAGCTTGTAATGACCGGCCGCCATGCACGCTTCCCAGACCTCTCCTTCTTCGCTTTCTCCATCTCCCAAAAGAAAATAGATGCGATGATCGTTCTTGTCCAGCCGATTGGCCAGCGCCATCCCTACGGCTGCCGAGATCCCCTGTCCCAAAGATCCGGTCGACATATCGACTGCTTCGATATAGTTCATGTTCGGGTGTCCCTGCAGCGGTGAATGCAGCTGACGGAACGTCTTCAGTTCTTCCTTAGGGATGAATCCTTTTTCGCACAGGGTTGCATAATAGCCCGGTGTGATATGTCCCTTGCTCAGGACAAATCGGTCCCGGTCCTGGCTTGCCACGTTGTCTTTGTTGATATCCATCTCCTCGAAATACAATGAGGTCAGGATATCGGCTGCCGACAAGGATCCGCCCGGATGTCCGCTTTGTGCCGTATAGACCATCGTCAGGATATTCTTTCGTATATTCAATGCATGTTGTTCTAATTCTGTCATAAACGACCTCCACGCATTCAAGTATACAAAAAAAGAAAGTTCATTCCAAGAATATGTGAACAAACTTTCTTATTTTAGTGCTTTGTATACATTATTGAACTTGACTCTTCAAATAGGCAAAGATAAATTCATCCAGATCACCATCCAAAACAGCTTGAACTTGACTGGTTTCATAACCGGTACGTACATCTTTGATCAAAGAATATGGATGCAGGACATAACTACGGATCTGCGAGCCCCATTCATTGGCACTTTGTTCCCCTTTGATCTCTCGCAATTTCTTTTCCTTTTCTTCGATTTCCAGCTGATAAAGGCGCGATTTCAAGATTCGCAGAGCTTCTTCTCGGTTTTCATGCTGGCTTCGGCCATTTTGGCACGTTGCCACAATGCCGGTCGGTTTATGTACCATACGAACCGCACTGTCGGTCTTATTGATGTGCTGTCCTCCTGCACCGCTGGCACGCTTGGTCTCCACGATCAAATCTTCCGGCTTGATTTCAATCTCGATTTCGTCATTAAACTGCGGCATCACCTCTAAAGATGCAAAACTGGTATGGCGTCTGGCCCCGGAATCAAATGGAGAAATTCGCACAAGACGATGAACTCCTTTTTCCCCCTTTAAGTATCCGTAAGCTTTATCTCCTTCCACTAGAAAGGTCACACTCTTGATGCCCGCTTCTTCTCCGGCAAGATAATCCAACACTGTGACTTTCCAGCCTTTTTTTTCGGCATAGCGGGTATACATGCGATACAACATGCTGGCCCAATCACAAGATTCTGTACCTCCGGCACCAGGATGCAGTTCAAGAATCGCATTATTCTGATCATACTCATGCGATAAAAGAACTTGAATCTCAAAAGCGGAAAATTGTTTTTCAACCTCTGAGTACTCTTCGCTAGCTATCTCTAAAAGCTCTATATCCATCTCCTCTTTTAAGACATCGGCTGTTTCATTCAAGGACTCCATTTGTCCTAACAGCGATTGGTAGTTATCAACAATATCTTTTAGAGAATTTCGCGACCGGATAATTGCTTGTGCCTTACGCTGATCATTCCAAAATCCTTCTTCTAAAGTTTGTCTATCGTACTCCTCAATTTGTTGTTCTTTTTGAGGTAAGTCAAAGTGACTCACCTAGAGAGCGAAGCTTCTCCAGGTGAGTACTGACTCCTTGTTTTAATTCATAAAGTTCCATTATGCCTTTGTCTCCCTGCGGATTCTTACTTTACATAAGAAGAACGTGATTTCGCGATCAATGCGACGATTCATTTCCTCAAACATATCGAATCCTTCTTGTACATACTGTTGAAGCGGGTTATTTTGTGCGTAACTTCTCAAGTAGATACCACTTCTCAACTTATCCATTCGATCGATGTGGTTGATCCAGTTGCGATCGATATTTCGCAATACAACCGTTCTTTCAAACGGAAGAAATTGTTTCTTCATAGGATGAATCTCTTTTTCATATTCACCCCAGATTTTATCGATTGCATAATCTTTGATCTCCTGATAAGATTTGCCTTCAATTTCGCCAACTTTGATCTGCTTTTCTTCTTGCATTCCCATCACTTCAAAAGATTTGCAGACACCAGCAGGGTCTACTTCCCCTTTTTTGGAATCTAGCAAATTGGCTTGCAATGTCTGCTCGATTGCTTTTTCAAAAATTGTACGAACCATTTCGTGGACTTCTTCACTTTCCAGGATACGGTTTCTTTGAGCATAGATGATCTCGCGCTGACGACGCAATACATCATCATAGTCCAGAAGCTGTTTTCGCGTATCAAAATTGAAACCTTCAACTCGTTTTTGAGCCATTGTGATTGAACGAGTGACTGCCTTGGATTGCACTTGTTCATCGCCTAGTTTTTCAAACATCTTCTGGAGTTTATCGCCGCCAAAACGAACCATCAAACTATCTTCTAAAGAGACATAGAAGCGAGAGAAGCCAGGATCGCCCTGACGTCCGCTACGTCCACGCAACTGATTATCGATACGGCGAGATTCATGGCGCTCCGATCCAAGAACAGCCAATCCGCCCAGTTCACGAGTTTCATTCGTCAGCTTGATATCGGTCCCACGCCCTGCCATATTGGTAGCGATCGTAACCGATTTTAAACGTCCCGCCTTAGCGATGATCTCCGCTTCACGAGCATGGTTTTTCGCATTCAATACCTCATGCGGGATTCCTTCTTTTTTCAGCATCTGACTAATGAGTTCGCTGGTTTCGACCGCAATCGTCCCCACTAGGACAGGTTGTCCTTTTTCATATAAACGTTTAACTTCATCCACTAGAGCACGATATTTTCGATCTTTATGGGCATAGATCTCATCATCTTCGTCCACACGAATAACTGGTTTATTCGTAGGAATTACGACAACTTTCATATTATATGTCGATAAAAACTCTTCTTCTTCCGTTTTAGCCGTACCTGTCATACCCGCCAATTTTTCATATAAACGGAAGAAGTTCTGATATGTGATCGTAGCTAAAGTAGAAGTCTCTTCCTTGATAGGAACTCCTTCTTTGGCTTCGATGGCCTGATGCAGACCATCGCTGTAGGCACGACCCGGCATCAAACGTCCTGTAAACTGGTCGACGATCACGATTTCTTGTTCTTCACTGACAACATATTCTACTTCGTTTGTAAAGATATAGTTGGCCTTCAACGCCTGGTTGATATGATGCACCAACTGTGTATGTTCAATATCATATAAGTTTTTGATATGGAAATACTTTTCCGCTTTATGGACTCCTTCTTCACTCAACATGACCTGACGAGTTTTTTCGTCGATATCATAATCGCCAGAAATCAACGTTTTTTCATGCGTAAAACGATCCGTTTCATATTCAGGAGCCGTTAAAGTCTTGGCAAATTTATCAGCCTGTATATATAGGTTCGCCGTCTGCTTCTTCCCTCCGGAAATGATCAGCGGTGTTCGACTCTCGTCGATCAATACGGAATCGACCTCATCGATAATAGCCATATGAAGTCCGCGCATTACACGATCCTCTACACGAGTGACCATATTATCGCGCAAATAATCAAAACCTAATTCCGAGTTTGTCGTATATGTGATATCACATGCATAAGCTTCGCGTTTTTCATTCGGTTTTAGTTCTCGTTTATTGACACCTACACTCATACCCAAGAAACGATAGATCTCACCCATCCAAGCCGCATCACGACCCGCCAAGTACTCATTGACCGTGATCACATGGACACCTTTGCCTTCCAACGCATTCAAATAAACGGCCATCGTTGCGGTCAAAGTCTTTCCTTCTCCCGTCTTCATCTCCGCAATATCGCCTTTATGCATGGCTACAGCACCCATGACCTGTACCCGATATGGCTTTTCATTGATCACACGATAAGCTGCTTCTCTGGCAGTCGCAAAAGCTTCGGGCAACAGATCGTCCACAGTCTCTCCATCAGCCAGTCGATTTCTATATTCTGTCGTTTTTTCTCTTAGTTCTTCATCCGATAAAGCTTCCATCTCTTTTTCATGAGACAGCACTTGGTCTGCGATCTTTTCTAATGTACTGATCTCACGCTTTTCTTCGGAGAATAGATTTGAAAATAATCCCATAGGTATTCCTCCTGAATTTTATTTTTTACAAATTTAGACGCTATATCATTGTAGCATATTTTTCAAATGAAGACTAGGATTCCCACAGGAACTTACAAACTCTTGATATATTGTAGAAAATCGATAATTTTTTATCGTTTATCATTAAATTTTTATTGATTTTAATAAACAAGAAGGATATAAATAAAATATAGAAACACGGAGGATTCATCATGAAAGAAAAATCTGAACAAGTTTTGACACGCAAGATGCGACGGATTCTGTTAATTACACTAATATTTACCGGAGGTTGTTCTGTTTCATCCTTAGTAGAGATCGTTCAAGATACTTTACAAGGCGTTTGGTCTTATATTGGATGGGCGCAATATCTTTATACAATGGTATTTTGCAGTGTGATCATCCTGTTTTTCTTTACGATCTTATTGCTTTACTGGACACACAGGTCATTTGCCGATATCTTTTCCAAAGGCATTCTTTTGATTGGAGCGATTCTGACAACCGCCGCTTTTGTGATACCGAGAATTCCAGATTATCAGCCAGGCGTGATCACAGTTTGCCATTATGGAAATTTTGTATTGGCCGATGGAACGTTTCTATTAATAGGCATCATTTTCATACTGTTAGCTTCGATTTTGGAAGTAGGCTACAATCTTCAAAATGAAGCCGATGCGACTTTGTAGGTGAATCCAATGGCTATCATATTACGTTTAGATCGTATCATGGCCGATCGTAAAATATCTTTAAATGAACTTTCCGAAAAGGTTGGAATTTCCAATGTCAATTTATCCAATTTAAAGACCGGGAAAGTCAGGGCCATTCGTTTTTCTACTTTGAATGCGATCTGTCAGGTTCTGGAATGTCAGCCGGGCGATATTTTGGAATATCAAGACGACAAACAGGCAGTCTGAGCTGCCTGTTTATTTGATGATCCATTGTGAAGCGAATACGGCAAATACACCTAAAATCATACTGAGAAGTATATAGAGTGCAGCCATCATATATTGCCCTGTATGCATCAATTGTTGTGTTTCTAAAGAGAAGGTAGAAAAAGTGGTAAACCCGCCGCAGATTCCCACTTTAAAAAACAAGATCCATCGTGGGTCTATATGCGGATTCTTTGAAACAAGACAGGCAATACACCCAATCACAAAAGAACCAATTACATTGATACAAAGTGTATGAACCGGAAAACCATGCGTTTCCAACGGTATCTTTCCCGCCAGATATCGCAAAACAGATCCTAAAAACCCGCCTAATCCTACTGCAAAGCAATCGATCATCGTACTCCTTCTTTCTTAGTAATCTTTTCTTTGGCTTTTTGATTTGCCCTTTCCAACATCGTCTCTAGATCCAGATTTTGTGACAAGCCATCTAAGCAGCTGCCCGCATGAGTATCCCCGGCGCCTGTCACATTTTCAGATCGGACAGGCTGGGCCGGAACATAAACCAGCTTATGATCATATGCATAAGAGCCTCTGGCCGCATCGGTGACAATCACAAGTTTCCGGGTTTTCTGCCATAGCATCTCCATCCCTTTTTTGAACTCCTGTCCTGTCCAAGCCTCACATTCTTCTTTGTTCATATGCAAAACAGGATGTAATGTCAACATTTCTTCTAAAACCGATGAAATCTGATCAACACGCGGACCCGGCGAAAAGAAAACATTTCGTTTTTTATCTTTAAGATATTCAATTATGCAATGATTTTGTTTTTCCTCTAAGTCAATCCCAGATACATAGACCCATTCGGTTTCGGGAAGATCTTCCAGGATATCTGGTGAAAAATGATATTCTGCCCCATGATTGGCCATAAAAGTGCGCTCCCCGTTTGGCTCAATCAAACAAAAACAAACTCCATTTTCTTCTAAGACCTGTGGGCAGTAAAAAGACAAATCCTCTTGTAAAAGCGCTTGTTTAACAAATTCTCCATACATGCCCGTCCCGCAAGGGCAAGCCAATAGGCTTTGTTCACAGGCTTTGGCTACATGATATCCGCAGCCTCCTATCTTAGTTTCGCGCTTCTTTACCTTGACATCCTGACACGTCAAAGGCAGATGATCTACATAAAGAATAACGTCACATGTGCAAGAGGCCAATATGAGCTTTTCACTCATACGGTTTTTCTTTCATAAGGATCATACGAGATCCCTTTTTCCAAAATCTTTTTAGCCCATTCTTGGGCGCCAAACAAAGAATGATCCCGATAATTCCCGCATTCTTTTTCCTTTGTTCCCGGAACCTGTTCCCAAGTTGTCTTCACGATTTCCTGCAAGCTTTCTTTTAATGCCACCGCGATATCTTGAGGATCATGTTCTTTCCAGCATAACAGGTGGAATCCCGTTCGGCATCCAAATGGTGAACAATCGATATAACCTGGGACTCTAGGACGTAAATATAACGCTAGAAGATGTTCTAATGTATGCATGGCCCCTGTCGGGATCTCTTCTTGATTTGGTTGACAAAGGCGCACATCGTAATTAGAGATAATATCTCCATGCTCTCCTGATTCCGTATCAATCAAACGCACATAAGGGGCTTGGACTTTAGTATGATCTAAAGTAAAACTCTCTATAATGATTTCTGGCATTTTTCTCTCTCCTTTATAATTTTTTCTGTTTGTTTTAAGAAGGGCTGAAAAGCACTGGGAATCGACACTTTATCATGGATCTGACTCAAGGAATAAAAGTCTTCGCTCTTTTCTTTTACAAAACAGACAATTCCTTTCATATGCCATTCGACATGGGAAAAAATGTGGGTATATGGCTCCAGCGATCTTTTTTCTTCTACCGCTTCGGGAAGAGTTTCATCAAAGCCAAACAAGCCCGCCAATAGTCCTTTTTGAGAACGTTTTTTTAAATGGATCTTGTCTTGACAGACCCAAATATAAAAAGTTGGGTTTTCAACTCGCCTAGGTTTCTTTTTTGCCAAAACAGGAAGACTATCCGCATCACCATATGCATAAGACTGGCACTCCTTTTGAATTGGACAGGCTGCGCATCTTGGATTTTTTGGAATGCAGACCAAGGCCCCTAATTCCATCAATGCCTGGTTATAATCGCTGATAGGTTCTGTCAAAGAAGCATTCACCAATTCTGTAATCTTTTTTTTGGTACTCATCTGGGAAACATCATCTGTAATATGATAAAAACGAGAAAAGACACGAATTACATTCCCATCCACAGCACTGACTTTTTCATCAAATGCGATCGAAGCAATCGCTCCTGCTGTATATTCTCCAATGCCCGGCAGTTTGCATAATTCTTTTTTGGTCTTGGGAAACTGACCCTGAAATTGTTCAACGCATTGAATCGCGCACCTTTTCATATTTCGCACCCGATTATAATAGCCCAGGCCTTGCCAGATCTTAACCAGATCATCATCTTCAGCTTGCGCCAAACTCTTCAGATTCGGATATCGCTCTATAAAGCGCTCATAGTAAGGAAGCATGGCTTCAATTCGGGTTTGTTGCGCCATGATTTCGGAAACCCAAATCGAATACGCTTCTTTTTTTTGCCGGAAGACCAGTTTTCGGGCATTCTGTTTATACCACCGTAATAATTCTTCTTGAAACATAAAACCAAAAAAGCAGGATCAAACCCTGCTGTAGATCCACTGACAATCGCCAGTGACTTTCACTTCTCCACTATTGGCGGTGATAAAAATCGTATCCCCTTTTTGAAGTTCCAGTTTTGTATCCTGGTTTTCTACCACGGCATTTCCTTCCACTAAAACCAGAGCACCAAAACTTTCCTCGTCGACATGAATGGATGTTGACCCTTTTAAGGTCGTTTCAAAGCTTGTAAAATAATCACATGAGCCAAGCATCACAGTCGATGTGGTTTCGTCGCTGATAGGTTCTCCTACTGGTTTGAAATCCGATTCGATCGGTTCTAAATTGGAGACATCAATCGCCTTATCGATATGTAATTCACGCGGTTTGCCGTCTTTCCCTACACGGCCAAAATCGTATACACGGTAAGTGGAGTTCGAATTCTGCTGGATCTCACAAAGTGTCGTACCCGCTCCAATGGCATGGATCGTTCCTGCCTGGATAAAGAAAACATCCCCCTTATGAACCGGCACTTCTTTGAGAACTTCCAAGATCGTATTATCTTCGATCCGCTGACGGAACTCTTCTTTTGTGATCGAACGATTGACTCCGAAATATAAGGTAGCTCCTGGTTCACAATCCAAGATATACCACATTTCTGTTTTTCCATATTCTTTTTCGACACGCAATGCATATTCATTATCCGGATGCACTTGGATCGATAATGGTTGTTTAGAATCGATGAATTTAATCAACATCGGGAAAAATTCAAATTCTTTTCCTTTCGTTCCCAAACAGTCTTTTCCTAGAGCATCAATATATTCAGTCAAGGTCTTGCCTGCGTATTCGCCTGTCAAAACAATGCTTGGCCCATCTGGGTGCGTGGAGACTTCCCAACTTTCTGCTACAATATCCAAATCGCTTTTCTTTCCATATTTTTCCTTTAAATTTGTACCACCCCAAATATAATCTTTGTAAGCAGGGCCCAGTTTCACAATTGGCATAATTTCACTCCTGTTCTCATCGGCTTTATTATAAATCATTTTTCTAAATCGTGGTATGATAAAACTATGAAAATTGGAATGATTCAGATCCAAGTCCGAGACAACCTCAATGAAAATCTAAAACAAGCAAAAGCTTTGGCTAAAAAATGTTTGGAAAAGCGGGCCGACATCTTGATTTTCCCTGAAATATGGAACTGCCCTTATACGAACGATAGAATCCGTCAAAGCGCCCTATATTATGACAAATGTGCCGAATTGATGCGTTCGATTTCGCAGACAGGTCAATGCCTTGTCATTGCCGGCACTTTGGCTCATGAGGTCAATCAAAAGATCTATAACGAATGCTTGATTTACGATCATGGAGAATGGATCGCTTCCTATCAAAAAACACATTTATTCGAGATCCATACAAATCATAAGGATTATCAAGAAAAAGATGTGTTTACCCCCGGAAATTCGCTTTGTACATTTCCTACTTCCTGGGGTAAGATGGGCATCTTGATCTGTTATGACATCCGTTTCCCGGAAACGGCACGAATTTTAGCCCAGGAAGGAGCCCAGATTCTCTTTTGTCCTGCCGCCTTTAATAAACAAGCCACCCAAACGCACTGGACTCCTCTTTTTCAGACCCGGGCTATGGAAAACCAAGTATTTATGGTAGGCGTCAATCCGGCCCGATACCAATTTGAGAATTTTGAAAGTTATGGTCACTCGATCATCACTGATCCTTTTGGGAAGATCCTCTGTCAAATGGATGAAAAAGAATCTGTGGCCGTCGTCGATATTGACTTGAGCCGAATTCAACAAATTCGCGATCGTATGCCATTTTGGAAGATTCGTAGAACAGACCTATATAAAAGCAAGGAGAATTAGAAAAATGAAAGAAATCACTATCCAAGAACTAGACGATTTTAAAATCGGGCACGCACAAGACCTCGAAAAAGGTACAGGCTGCACCGTAATTATTTGTGAACAAGGGGCAACTGCCGGAGTAGATGTACGAGGCGGAGGCCCTGCCACGCGTGAAACGGATCTTTTGAATCCAAAGAATATGGTCCAGCAAATCCATGCCGTAACTTTAGCGGGCGGAAGCGCCTTCGGTCTTGAGGCCAGCTGTGGTGTTATGGAATATCTCAGTGAACATAAGATCGGTTTTGATATGAAAGGCATCACGATTCCCATCGTATCCGGCGCCTGCTTATTTGACTGCAGCGTATCGGATCCCAAAGCTTATCCTTCGAAAAAAATGGGCTATCAAGCTTGTGAAAATGCACAAAACAATCTTCCTCAAGAAGGATGTGTCGGTGCTGGCACAGGAGCCAGTGTAGGAAAGTTTACCGGGTTTGACAAAGCAATGAAAGCTGGACTTGGCATAGCGGCTTATCAAGTTGGAGAACTGAAGCTTGCCGCCATCGTAGCCGTCAACGCTTGCGGAGATGTATACTTTGAGAATTCGAACCAGCCTATTGCCGGAATCTATGACTACCAAAAAAAATGCCGAATCTCAACTACAGATTGGATGTTGGAAAATGAGCCGGTTATAGATAGCTGTGGCATGAATACGACCATCGGCTGCATTATCACCAATGCCGAACTCTCTAAAGCACAAATCAACAAAGTTGCCTCTATGGCTCACAATGGATATGCGCGAACGATTCGTCCGGTCCACACTTCAAATGACGGAGATACGATCTTTGCGATGGCTTCTCAAAAAGTAAAAGCAGATCCTGATGTAGTTGGTGTTTTAGCTTCCAAAGCTATGGCAAAAGCCATTGAGAATGCGTGCATAAAAGCAACCCCGCTCTATGGTTTGACAACTTATTCTGAGATTCAAGCATCAAAAAAAGCGCCTAAAGACTAAACTGGTCAATAGGCGCTTCTTTAAAGCCTTCTGGTGTCAAGACCATCATAGATGTAAAACCAAGATCACGAATCAATTTCATCGATTCAGGATAGTGGCAATCCAGCATATTTCGATCATGACAATCACTATTCAAGATTATCTTCCCTCCTTTTTGGAAGATATACTCTAATAATCTTTGGTGAGGATAAGGATATTTGCGATAACCGCGCGCTATGGCCCCGGTGTTGATTTCAAAAATCTTTCCGGCCTGCACTAAAACATCGATGCATTCTTGAGCATATCCTAAATAAGCGGGGTCCGTAAAAGAACAATATTGTTCCTCTTCATTGAACTTCATCAACAGATCCAAATGACCAACAATATCGACTTCTTCAAACTGCGCGATTCTTTTGATATCTTCATAATAATCTTTGGCATAAGCCAGAAAATCACCGCCATATAAGCTGACGATCTCATCGGTCATCGCTGGAGAATAATCTACATTTTTGACTTGATCCCGGACTTTAACAAAATGCTTGCTTCCAATCACATAATCGTAAAAATCTTTCGAAGCTACTCGTTGCCAGATATCTTCTTCGATGCCGACATAGATCTGGATTTGATCTTTATATTTCTCTTTTGCCTCCAGGATCTCTTTTCGATAAGAAGCTAAATCTTTCTCTTTCATAGCGACATCATCAAATCGACAGGGACCATGTCCGGAAAATCCCAAGACCGTAAACCCCTTTTGAATCGCTGTTTGTGCCATTTGATCGATCGTATCTTTTCCATCACAATATACACTATGCGTATGTAAATTCTGTTTGATCATCTGTGATCCTTTCTAACCATTCTCTGCAACCTTGAACGATATCTTGATAAGCTGTTTCAAAATCATCGGTATACCAGGGATCTGCCACATCACGATCTGCCAACAAAGAATAGACTTTCTGTTGCGGATCCATTTTAAACAATCGCTTCAGATTCTGATGATTCCAGTGATCCATCCCAATGATATAATCCCATTTTCCATATTCATCAAATCGAACTTGTCGAGCTTGTCTACGAGAGAATGCGATGCCTTTTTCTTTCAATTTCCGCTTGGCCGGAGGATACATATCGCGTCCAATCTCTTCGGTACTTGTTGCGGCTGAATCTACCAAGAACTGATCTTGAATCCCTTCTTGGAAAATCAAATCTTTAAAAATATATTCTGCCATGGGCGAACGACATATGTTGCCGTGGCAGATAAATAGTATTTTGATCATATATCATTCCTCTTTTGTGTTCATTATATTTCATTTATTCACTTTTCAAAAGAAAGTGTCTAATATTTTACAAACTGTTTAAACTTTTTTTTAAAGCGTGTTGATAAATCCAGAAAGAGATCCCAGCCGTGATGACTTCTGTGATCCAGAACGCATGCCAAACCCCTTCGGCCCCTAAAAACAAAGACAAAATATAGGCGATTGGCAAGATCAGTACGACATACCGCAATATAGAGATCACCAAAGAAGGCCCTCCCTTTCCCAATCCTTCTAAAGAGCCGCAGGAAATCACAGATAAAGAAGAGATCACAAAACCGATACTGATGATGCGCAATGCCGTGCCGCCAGCCTGGATCGTATCCGGATTTGATGAAAACAAGCCAATCAGTTTTTCAGGAATTCCCCAGCATAATACTGTTCCAAACACCATGATCCCGGCTGATAATAAAAGAGCTGTTCGATAAATGGCATGGACTCGACGCATCTCTTGGGCGCCAAAGTTATAACCTATGATCGGACGCATTCCTTGTACGATACCATTTACTGGTAAATATAAGAAGGTCTGCAATTTATAATAAACTCCCAAAACCAAAATATAAACGGATGAGAAAACAGACAAAATAGTATTTAAACAAGAAATCAACAAGGACGGCAACGCCAGATTCAAAGTGGCAGGAATCCCTACGGCATACATTTTCTTGACAAGGATCCTTCCCTCTCCTTTTTTCGGAATGCCAATATGCACTGGAAAGTTGCCTGTTTTGTAGCAGATCAAATAAATCAACACCCCTATTGTTTGGCCGATCCCCGTTGCCCAGGCAGCCCCCTCGATACCCATTTTTGGAAATGGTCCCCAGCCAAAAATCAGAATCGGATCTAAGACAATATTGATAATACATCCTGACAACATGCAGACCATCGTGATCATCATCTTTCCTGAGGCTTGAAATATCTTTTCCATTGCCATGGAGATGGCAATAAAAATCGAAAATCCAAAAGCAATCCGCGCATAACGGACTCCCAAATCAATTACAACAGTCTGCGTCGTGAACAGACTCAAAAACCAAGGGATGACCCCAATACAGACGATAGTCAACAGGAGTCCATGCATGCCATTGCAGATCAGGCTCCAGGAAGCCGCCGTATCGGCCCTCTTTTTCTCTTGTGCTCCCAAATGATAAGCAATCACCGCATTGGCACCCACTGAAAAACCAATTGTAACCGCATTGATCAGATTTTGAACTGGAAAGACAAGGGAGAGTGCCGTCATTGCCTCTTCACTGATTTTGGCCACATAGTAGCTATCGACAATATTATATAAAGCAGATACCATCATTGAAATAACCATAGGCAGCGACATGGATAAAACAAGCGGCAATACCGGCCGCGTTTTCATAAACGATTGATTCATAAACTCCTCTTTTCCACTCAAAAAAAGAGCTATATTCCTCTTGATATTCGAGAAAATATAGCTGTCGTATTTTTATTTTTTCAGATTGTTTGTTGATTGTCAATTATAACTTTTTAAGAAAACTTTCTACCAGATGACTGGACTGTTTGCTTGCATGTTGAACATACGTTGAGAATTCCATCGGGTTATCATGATGAACGGCGACATCACTGAGTGAACGAATGATCACAAAAGGAATCTGAAAAGCATCCGCAACTTGCGCTAAAGCGCCTGCCTCCATTTCCGAACAAATTGAATCCGGAAAATTCTTGATCAACTTTTGAAAATCTTCTTCTTTAGCCATAAATAGATCTTGCGATGCGATCGTCCCTACATGATAACGAATCTCATTTTCCTGAGCCGCTTCGACTGCCTTCTGAATCAAATCTCGATCGGCACGATAACGCAATCCTAATCCCTCTGGTCCATCTAAGCTTGTCGTATCAAAATCCGCCTGGACCACATCCTCACTGATGACGATATCCAAAACATCCTGCTCCTCTTTGAGTCCCCCGGCTGTTCCAATATTGATCAGCGCTTCCAAATCATGAGTCAGACAAAGCGCTGTCGTGACCATGGCAGCTCCGACCTTGCCGACGCCGCTTTTACAGAGGACCACATCAACGCCTCCGCATGTCCCGTAAACAAAATCAAACAAACCGTTTTTTTTAGTGCTTTGGATCTGGCACAGTTTCTCAATAGCCTGCACTTCGACATCCATGGCCGCAATGATTCCTATCATCTTATTTCCTCCTGCACACAAAGAAATATTTTTCTCCTTCTTGTATGCCTTCCTGATCAAAATCTGTCGTGATTTTTTCAATTGTAAAATAAAGTTCTAAAATTTCGATCAACCAAGCCGGATCATACACTCGCTGCATATGATGTTCTTCAATCACAGTTCCGTCTTCTTTATAAAAGGCAAAATCTTGATAAATATAATTTTCTTCACTCGTGATGGACCATTGATAATCCACATCGAATACATGCCCCGTCTCGTTGAATTCTTCTTGAAACTCTTGGAGCCGATCCAGCGAATGGGTGTCAAAAAAGAATAATCCATTTTCGGATAAATGATCATGAACCTCTAAAAAAAACTGTTGAACTTCTTGCGGCTCCAATAAATAATTAAAGCTGTCACAAAGACAAAGAATGGCTTCAAAATTTCCCAAGCCGCATAAATTTCGCATATCTTGACATAGATACTGGATCGGATCGCCTTTCTTTTTCGCCTTTGCTTGCTGGATCATAGACTCGCTTTGATCTAGAGCGGTCATTTGATACCCTCTTTGCGCTAGTGCTTGGGTAATCTCACCACTTCCACAAGCCAACTCCAGCACTCTACATGGCGAAAGGGAAGACTGGATCCAATTGACCCATGCCAAAGTCGCCTGATCATCTTTAACTAAAGCATCATAGTAAAGGGCCAACGTATCATAGATCATAGACTTCGACCGGGACATCTGCATACAGACGATCCAATCGATACACCTCTCTTTCCTGCTGGACAAACAGATGAACTACGACATCTTGCAGATCGATCAAGATCCAGCGGGAATCTGAATCCCCTTCGATCCGCATAGGAAGTGCGATGCCGGCTTCCTTTAGACGATCTTTTATATTTTGACAAATCGCGTTATTCTGTCTTGTATTTGCCGTAGATGCAACGATCATATGATCCATAAAAGGCGTTAAAGTACGAGTGTCATAATCACGGATATCATATCCTTTTTTTTCACTGATTGCCTTGCAAACGATTTCACGAATTTCCAATTCTCTATTCCTTTCCTTCCAAATATTTTTGATTCTCTTCTTTTACCATCCAGAATCCTTTCGAGAGATCTTGTTCTACCAAAGCGATCTGCTCCTGGACTGGATATCCTCGCAAAGGGTCTAACTTATCGGCACAAAAAACAATCATCGCATAAGGATCGATACTGGTACCGAGCACGTGATGATAAATAGCCTGCCGAATCTGCAAATCATGGATCCCAAAAATTCGATCCACGATTTCACTGGCGACAAAACCATGCCAGACTGGACAAGGATATCGCATATTTTCAGGACAAACGATCTCCATCCAAGGTTTCATTTCGCTTTCTGTCATGTTTTTGGCAATATCATGAAAACAGCCAATCAAAAAAGCTCGATTTAGATCTAGATTATGTGCACGAGCAAACTTTTCACACAGATTTGCCACGGACAATGAATGTGCCACCCGTTTGGGTTTAAGCCGCTCTTCTAAGAATCCGCTGAGATACAGCCGATGCTGATATATATAATCCAGCACTTGCGGTGCCAGATAATTCAATTTCTTTCCTTTACGAATTTCGCTGCTTGATACAGGTATGGGCGACATGTGAATCTGCCGGATCGGATAAGCTGTCTTTTTTGATTTTCCATCTCGATCAAAGCACACAAAATGCGCCAATTGAACAAGCGTCTTGGGTTCTTTCCATCGATCGAATTGTTCCAGCTGATCATTGCCGATCAGCCAAAAAAACTCATGGTCTGCATAACGCGCATGAAGTTCTCTCAATGTATCGACCGTATAGCTTGTTCCTTCTCTTTCTAATTCAAGGGTACAGACAATATATTCCGGATAGGGGGCTAAAGCCATTTCCAACATTGCCAAACGATCTTGATCATTGGTTAGCTGCCGATCTTTTAAAGGTGTTTTTTTAGTGGGGAGAAACCATACTTGAGCCACTCCCAGCAGTTTTTTAGCCTGATGTGCCATTTGAAGATGCCCTAGATGGACAGGATCAAAAGAACCGCCTAAGATTGCGATTTTCATTTCTTTAACCCTAACTTATTTTCCTTGCTGCGGCGATAAAGAATAAACGTTCGCCCTACGATATGAACGATTTCACTGTGCGTTTGGGAAGAGCATTCAATGGCCGCTTCACGAACATCAATGGGGCTTGTTTTCAACAAAGTGCATTTTACCAGTTCATGCGCTTCTAATGAATCATCTAGTGACCGAATCAAATTGTAGCTTAATCCATCTTTTCCAATCTGAAACAGAGGACGCATGGATTGTGCCATTTTTCGTAACAACTTTTTATTTTGTGTCGTAAGCATTAAATCATCGCCTTTCTAAAGGACACTTGAATTCCTTTATGAACTCGAACATAAACATCTTGAATAGCGCCGCTGATACAAAACCATCCTAATCCATGAATCACGACATCCATCTTTTCTTCCCGAATCATCGGAGCATGGTATGTATGCATCGTCAATAAAGAGGTATCAACACAAGGCACCAGCATTTCATTGAGATGTTTTTGCCAAAGAGCATCAGCGGTAGATAGTTTTCCTCTATGGATCGGTAAGGATCGAGAAAAATAACCGACGACACTCGCCTTGCCATTTACTACAACATCTAAACGTGCCAAGCCTCCAACCGCATAGCTTTGATCCTCAAAAGCTTGAGAAACAAAGGGACGGATCGGTTTTGTGGGAATCACCGTCTTAAGATCACGAGGATTTAAGATGGAAAGCATGCTGTGGCGATTCTCGATTCCTGGCGAATCAAAGATCGTATATCCATCTTGTTCGATCGGAACCAGGTCCAATGTTGTTCCCGGATGCCGGGAAATTGTCAAATCTTTCGATGCCATTAAACGATTTAGGATCGTAGATTTCCCCGCATTGGCCACTCCCATAAAAATCACATCTTGTCCTTGGCGATACGTTTGAATGGCTTGCACGATCTTCATCAAATTCTGTGTGCTTTTTTCATCATGTTTTAACAGATGCCCGCAAATCAAGATATCTTTGACATTGATATTCTCTTCTTGCAAGCGTTGTCGAACAAAACGTAGAATTTTTTCATCTTGTAACGTTTTGGGCAAGACATCTCGTTTGGTCAGGATCATAATGATCTCTTTCCCCGGCAGTTTTTGATTTAAACGAGAGATCATGCTGGCTTCAAAAGTGAATAAATCAACGACCCAGAATACGATGCCATCGATCTTATTGATCTTTTCTAAAGTTTGATTGGACTCAATGCCTTGCTGCATCGAGATCGTCACCTGATCATAATGGCGAATCTTATAACAGCGCTGACAATAACTGGCATCAAGAGCCGGGACATAGCCTAACCCTTGCGGATCATCGTTTTGTAAAGCGATGCCGCACCCCTTACAATACTTAGTCATCGTATACTCCTTTCTGAAAACCTTTTTTTTCTAATCTTCGGAAAACAAAATTCTCAAATTTTCTCGTAAACTTCGTGGTCGAGCGATCCACTTTGGAAATCGGCGCCGTTAAGATTACATAGATTCCTGCCAAATTGCCTCCCAAGACATCCGTAAAAAGCTGATCCCCCAAAATTGCCACTTCATTTTTTTGACAATGGTGATCTTTAACCGCCTTCCAGAACCGAAATGGCATCGGCTTACAAGATAGATAATAGACTTGAGAAACGTGCAGATCTTCACCAAAACGATATGCTCTTTTTTTTGTCGCATTGGAACAAAGAGCCACTGTAATCCCTGAAGCTTTCACCTTTTCGATAAAAGCGATCACTTCCTGATTAGGGACCTTCTCGTTGTAAGCCATCAATGTATTGTCTATATCACACAAAAGCAAACGGATCCCCGCCTGTTTTAGACGGTCGATATCGATCTTTCGATAACTGGAAACATAGTAGTCCGGTTTGAAAAGTGACATGGTTCCTCCTTACTTTTTCCCATTTTATAGTGGTTTCGCAAAAGATTCAATAATCTTTTCCGCACACCGAAGACCATCTATCGCACTGGTCATTATGCCGCCGGCATAGCCCGATCCTTCTCCACATGGATAGATCCCTTTGATATTGGATTGAAGATCCTCATTTCTTACGATACGGACCGCTGCACTGCTCCGTGATTCAACCGCAGTCATAATCGCATCGTCCAAGCTAAATCCAGGAATCCTCTTTTCAAATTGAACAAGTCCTTCATGCAGTGCCTGATTTACTGAATCGGAAAACAATGTATTTAAATCAACAAATGTCGTCTGCCGACAATAAGTGCTGGAAACTGTTCCGAACTCTTTCGAGCAGATTCCCTGCAGATAATCCTTACTCAACTGAACACAGGCCCGATAATCTTTTCCTAATGAAAATGCTTTTTTCTCGAGTGCTTCCTGATACTCCAAGCCTGCGAAAAGCTTGGTCCCATAGTCTTTTTCATTCACCTGAACCAATAGCGCGCTGTTGGCATTTTCTCCATCTCTTGCCGCATAGCTCATTCCATTCACAACCAATTTTCCTTCGGAAGAAGAACATGGAATCACTAGTCCTCCTGGACACATACAGAATGTGTACACCCCTTTTTGGTTAGATGCTGTCATCGATAACTGGTAACGGGCAGGTCGAAAGCGATCATCTTTAGCCATTTCATGTAAAATAGCCTGATCAATAAATGCTTGTTTATGCTCGATTCGAACCCCTACCGCAAAAGGTTTGTTTTCCATATGCAATCCGTTCTTCGCACACATCCGGATCGTATCAGAAGCACTGTGCCCAATACTCAGAATCAGTTGTTCGCATGAGATTTTTCCTCGCGATGTCTGAATTGCTTTTAACTTCCCATCTTCTATCACCAGATCCTCCAAACACGTATCGTAATAGATATCCGCCCCCAGTGCTCGTAATCGCTGGTCTAAATGTTTGAGGATCGGAACAAAGCCATCTGTTCCGATATGAGGATGGGCATCGATCAAAATATCCGGATCGGCTCCTAAATCTACAAATTCTCGCAAGACTTTGCGGCTGCGCGGATCTTTAGAGCGCGTTGTTAGTTTTCCATCACTAAAGGCTCCAGCACCGCCTTGCCCAAACTGAACATTGCATTCTGGATCCAGAGGTCCCCCATTCCAAAATGTTTTAACTTTTTGTTGGCGCTGAGAAATCTCACTTCCTCTTTCAATCACAAGAGGGCGATAGCCTTGCTTGGCTAACTGCAAGGCCGCAAACATGCCGGCAGGACCAAAGCCGACAACCACGGGGCGATGTTTTAAGAGCGTAGATCCTGGACAAACATCATGATACGTTTCATCCGGGCTTAAAGAGACATCCCGCAATTTTAAAAAACGTTTTTCATTTCGAACTTGCGCATCGACAGTATACGAAAAAAGGATCTTTTGGTGGCGGGCATCCACACTTCTTCGATGGATCTGCCATGCGAAAAGATCTTTTTTTAAGATATGCAACTTCTTTAAGATCTGGCCCTCGATTTGATCCTCACGAAGGCACTTGATTTGTGAAATCCGTATCATAATAATTCTTTTAATATAGGAAATTGCTTTTTATATTTTACCACTAAAGAGGCAAAACCTTGAGACAAAGCAATCGTTAAAAAATACACGACGATATGGGCATTGGGCAACAAAGCCAATAACGGAACCACAAACAAAATATGGACAGTATAAATCAACAACGAATCCTCCCGCATGCTGCGATAAGTAGGCTTATAAGGAATCTTCATCGTCAATAAAGTATTGACCAGGAAATAAGTCGTTGGGATCAAACTGAGATACATACTTGTTAAATCACGCATCATGCCCAATATAATATACAATGTCACTTCCATGACCAGCAGTGCAAAGCTGATGATCAAGGCAATCTGTGAAAACCGTCCCGATAAACGTTTGGTCCTTGCCAACAGGCATCCAATTCCAATAAAGATCGGAGCAAAGAAGAATCCATTCCGGCTGGTCGTAATTGTGACAGTAAAGAACCGGAACAAGAAACTGATCACTGGAATCGATTCCCACAATGGTGCAAACACATTCAAAAGATAGCCAACAAAGTAAAGAATCAGTGAAACTTTCAACATAAAGATCATGCCTTTTTTCTGATAGAGAAAATATGCGATGATCATTCCAGTCATCAAAGCCGGCAAAAACCATAAATGATAATAAGATCCATTCAACAGAAAGTTTCGCAGATACGATATAATACCAATCCAGCCTGTGCCGGCACTGACATAATTATAAATCGTATAAGGCAAATAAATGACAGTCCAGATCAAATAGATCTTCAACAGTCGAAAAAGATATCGCTTCAACAATTCCTTATTTTCTTCTTCATCATTTGTCAATTTACGAAAGAAGAAATAACCGCTGATTGTAAAGAAAAACGGTACAGCCATTCGGCATACTGTCTGAATGAAATAAGTATTGAACGTTTCATTGATATCAATAAATGGAAATGTATGAATACAGACGACCAAAAGAGCGCTGACATATTTGGCAATATCGATGGCCGCCAGTTGTTTTCTAGCCATGTTTCTAATCTCTCTTTCTTAAACGCGGAACACGGGATGAGATCGCACACAAAGTTTCGTTGTTTATGGAATGTGATTTTCGTGAAATCTCGTCGATGGTTACTTTCTGATCTCCTTGTTGCCCCACGATCACAACAATATCTCCTTCTTGGACATCTGCAACGTTTGTAACGTCGACCATACATTGATCCATGCAGATATTTCCAATAATCGGGCATCGTTTCCCATGCACTAATACTTCTAAACCTTGATTGGATACGATTCGATGCAAACCATCTGCATATCCAACCGAGATCGTTGCCACTTTTGTATCTTTTATAGCGGTAAAATGTCGTCCATAACTAACAGTCTGTCCTTCATGGATCCATTTGACCAAACTAATATTGGCATACCAGCTTAAAATCGGAATAAAATCAGGCT
Source organism: Faecalicoccus acidiformans (assembly GCF_014202635.1). Classification (GTDB taxonomy): domain Bacteria; phylum Bacillota_I; class Bacilli_A; order Erysipelotrichales; family Erysipelotrichaceae; genus Faecalicoccus; species Faecalicoccus acidiformans. The sequence goes on along the minus strand of NZ_JACHHD010000016.1, from coordinate 17,655 downwards.
GAGAAACGATCGGGATCTCATCATCGCTGGTTACCCCCATATACAATAGACCTGGACGACAATAATCCATGCCCAAATCTTGGTAGTTTAAAATTCCATAACTATTTTGTATGTGCCTTAATCCCGGATCCAGTCCTTCTGATTGTAGGCGATCGCAGACTTCCTGAAATAATTCAATCTGATGTTGTGTAAAAGCCTTACTTTCCGATCCAAGGTCATCGCTAACCGGAAAATGAGAAAAGATTCCTTCCACTTTCAAACCCGGAAGACGATATTCTTCGAAGATGGCTTCCATGTTCTTTTCTTGATCTTGGTAAACGATTCCAGTCCGATTCATTCCCGTATCTACTTTACAATGGCAATGAATGTAGCTCTGTACACTTTGCGCATAAGCGCTCAATTTCTTGGCATACTCTAAGGAGACCAAAGACTGTGTGATCTGCTTTTCAACCAAGTAATGAAAATGTTCCGGCGGTGTATACCCTAAGATCAGGATCGATTCCCGGATCCCACCCTGGCGCAAACGCAAAGCTTCATCGACGCTGCTGACTCCAAAAAAGTCAATCCCGCAATCTGCCAGGACCCGAGCACATTCAACATCTCCATGCCCATAGGCGTTCGCTTTGACAATTCCCATGATCTTAGTCTTTCCTACAAGTTTCTGGATCTCTTTCACATTATGAGCAATGGCCGAATAATTGATCTCTGTCCAACTTCGACTATAGCTTTCTAACATACGCCAACCTTCCTTTGCATAGCCAGTTCAATCAGACGATCGATCAAGTCAGAAAAGCCGATTCCGGCTTCTCTCATCATGGAAGGATAACGGCTTGTGTCCGTAAAGCCTGGAATTGTATTCAACTCATTTAAAATGATTCGTCCTTCGCTTGTCAAAAACATATCGACCCGTGCTAAGCCGGTACAATTCATCGCCTTGTATGTTCGATAAGCCAATTCTTGTGCCTCTTTAAATTGTTTGGGCTCGATACGAGCCGGGCAGATGATATCGGCTCCTTTATCTTCGTATTTCCCCTCAAAGTCAAAGATGCTGCCATGGATCTGAATTTCATCGATACTACCGGTAAAAACCGTTTCATTTCCCATCACTGCGCAACCGATTTCAAAGCCGTCAATTGCTTTTTCAACCAAAATCTTCCCGCGCCCGTCATAATAGAAGGCATCTTCCACAGCCGGTTCGAAATCATCTTTAGATTCCACTTTATGTACACCATAACTGCTTCCCGCATTGCATGGCTTAATGATCCACGGAAGCGGGATCTGTTTTTCGATTTCTTCGAAAGTCGGATTCGTTTCGAATTTTTTCAGACAGACATATGGAGCACATGGGATATCCGCTTCCTTGCAAAGAATATGCATGATTTCTTTATCCATACTAATAGAAGAACTCATTACATCGCATCCTACATAATGGATATTCATCAATTCCAATAGGCCTTGGATGCATCCGTCTTCTCCGTTTTTTCCATGAAGAACCGGAAATGCCACATCCAATTCGATCTTTTCTTCCGGTTTATCTAAACGAATGATCCCTTTATGAACAAAGGCACATGGTGTACAAGTGGCATCTTGTCTCCATGTATCGTGTTCAATCGCATCGATGCTTCCGTCGTAATAATAAAAGATGCCGTTGGGGTCGATCCCAATCAGGACAATGTTATATTTATCCGCATGGATCTGGCGTAAAAACGATGCCGTCGAATGTAAAGAGACGGAGTATTCCGAACTCTGGCCCCCAAATAAAACAGCTAAATTATATCGATTCATTTCAATTCCCCTTTCAAAATATCAACAAGCACATCCATCCCCATACTTCGGGACCCTTTCACTAAGATCGCACAATCTTGCTGGAGATATGGTCGAAGAAATTTTCCCATCTCTTCTTTGGTTTCAAACCAATATCCTTTTTTATCTTTGCAATGTTCGATCATCTTCAAAGACAATGGTCCATACCCACAAACAATATCAACACCATGATCAAATGCATAATCTCCAATTTCTTCATGGAGCAAGACTTCATCAGGACCTAGATCCAGCATATCCCCTAAACAAGCAATATGTAAAGATGCGTCAAGAGTCATCAAAGCATCAATAGCCGCTTTAGCGCTTTCCGGGTTGGATTTGTAAGCATCATTCAAGATTTTTGCCTGAGCAATATGATCTAGCTGCATGCGCATGCCCGTCATTTCCAAATGCGAAAGCCCCTCTTTGATCGACTTCATAGAGATTCCTAAAAAAGAGGCAATATAGATACAAGGCAAGGCATTATGAGCTTGGATCTTCCCCAAACTGTTGATGTTTACATCGGAACACAAAGAACAAGAAAAACAAATATGATCTTCGATCACTTTTACATCGGATGTCAAAGAAATATCCCCCTGTGTTCCAAAAGAAACGATCTTTTTGGATGGATCTATATGCATTTCCTTTAAACACTCATCGATTTCAGGACTATCTTTATCGTATAAGAAAAGTCCTCCTGGTTTTAAATGATCCAAGATCTCTAACTTAGCCTGAGCAATTTGTTTCTTCCCGCCCAAATTTTCCATATGTGCAGAACCGATCGTCGTGATCACGGAAATATCTGGAGGTGCAATCGAGCATAAAAAAGATATTTCATTCCGATTCTCCATCCCCATCTCAAGAATAATGATCTCTACATCGGGATCTAAAGATAAAATCGTTAAAGGCAAACCAATTTCATTATTCTGATTTCCCTGTGTCTTCTGTGTTTTTTTCTCCAAAGAACAGATCGAATAAAGCATATCTTTACAGCTTGTTTTCCCGTTAGACCCGGTAATGGCAACGATTGTGCCTTGAAGTTGTTGTAAATAAGCTTTGGCAAGATTTTGTAAAGCTTTTAAAGTATCTTCCACTAAGACAAGAGCTATATTCTCCGGATAAGGTGTATGATCTTTTTGCCACAAAGCTGCAGCACACCCTTTTTCTTTTACTTGTTCTATAAAAGTATGCCCATCCGCTCTTTGCCCTATCAATGGAACATACAAATGACTGTTTTCAATTTTTCTAGAATCAATGCAGATTCCTTGAATCTTGACCGTATCGGGCCCTAAAACAGGCGCATGGAGCATCGATGCGATCTCACGAACAGTAGTCTCTATCATGATGAACCCCCATTTGATGTTTATTATAGCATAATCCGTAGAGCCTAAAATCATAAGGAAGTTGTTTTATTTATTTTTTTCAGTTTTTTAGATTCATTTATGGTCTGTTCTATAAAAAAATCTAGAAAAACTGGTTGTTAGTCCCCACAAAGTGGATATTTCAATTCGATTTCACATATTTTCCCATAAAATTCACACATTATTTGTTTTTAGCTGTGCTATACTTAGTGCAAGCAAGGAATAGAAGACCTTGCCGGTATGAAGTCATTTTGATATTCATACTATTTTCTATCCCCTTAATTTTTTGAAAAGTCAGGCACCCCCTTAGCCTGGCTTTTCACTTTTTATAGGTATTTGTTGTATAATAAAAGATATTAAACAGGAGGATCTATCATGTGTATTTTTTGTTCAATAGTCAATAAAGAAATTCCCAGTCATTGCATCTATGAAGATGATACAGTTTTTGCGTTTTTAGATATTAACCCTACAGCTAAAGGACATACCTTAGTCATCCCCAAAGAACACTGCACTTCTTTTCTGGATTGCCCAGCCACATTGAGGAATCACGTTTTTGAAGTTGCTCAAATGTTGGCCAACCGTTTAGAAAAACAATTGAATTGTGATGGAATCAACATGCTTTCCAATATTCACGAAGCAGCCGGGCAAAGCGTCGAACACTTTCATGTCCATCTGATTCCTCGCTATAAAGGGGACACTGAGATCATTCATTTTCACGAAACAAAAGATATAGATTTTGAGGAATTGAAAAGGAAGTTAAAGTAAATGGAGAATCATTCCACCTGGACTCTTGTGATCCTTGTCGCACTAGCTATCTTCTATCTGGTATTTTCACAACTTTATCGAAAAAATCGACAGAATCGATGGATGGCAGAGCTTCAATTTTTAGAGTTTGAACAATTTGACAAAGATATCCGTTCTCCGATGGTTCGATTGTTTTTTCCTCTTTACCAAATCGAATTCCTGAAGCTAAATCGCTATCTGTTATCCGATGATTCCGAGAAAATACAGAAACAATTCCAAATTGTATCAAAACTGGCAAGAAAAAAAGAACAACGTCAGGAAGTTTGTACGATTGCCTTTGAACATTATGTCTATGAAGAAAACAAAGAAGAATGTGATCGTTACCTCAAGGAGATCGACAGCTTCGATAACTCTACCTTGCAGGCTCATGCTCATCAGCTCTACGACATCTTGATTGAACACAAGACCGATAACCTGCCAACTATGGAACAATCCTTTCAAAAAGCTTCTCCTGGCGAGAAAACCATTCTTGCCTATCTTCTGGCAAAACAATATCGATTCCTTGACCAAGAGAAAAAAGCCCAATATTATGAGTCTTATCTAAAAAAAGAAACTTCAGCATGAGGTTTCTTTTCTTTTTTCCACACCCACCAAATAAGGAACCGCCCTCTGGTTCAAAGGATGAAAAGCAATCACCCAATAATCTTGAGAATCTAATGTGCTTAGATACGATTCAATGCGCTCTGCCTCCATTTGACCTTGTGCATGCGGATAAAAAACCAGGGCCATACGACCTTTCTTTCGCAGCATCTGCAAACCCTTTTGCACCGCTATCAGACTGGTCGACCAGGAAGTTTTGATCTTGGAATCAGCATGCGGACAATAGCCAAAGTTAAAGATCATCGCATCCACTTCCTGCGTGAGGACCTCCTCCATTGTCTCGTGCCCTTGACAATGTGCCTCTAAACGAGAATCCCCAATTCTTTGAACAGTTTCCAATAAAACATCTTCCTGTATTTCAAACGCAATCACTTGTCTGCATCCCTGATCTAAGAAAAACTGAGCATCTTTCCCGTGTCCTAAAGTGGCATCCACACAAACAGCCTGAGAGTGCAGCACATTTCGTAAAAACAGATGACTCATTTCGACGGCTGATCTCATCGTAGTTTTAACTCCTTCTTATAGAGAAGATAATCTTCTTCCAAATAACAGACAAAAGTCACATGGATTCTTTTCGCATCCGGATATTGGCGCATCAATTTCTGTACAGTCGATACTGCAATCGAACACGCCTTTTCGTGAGGATAGCCAAAAATCCCCGTGGAAATGCACGGAAACGCCAAACTCAAGGAATCCAAATCTTGATCAATCAGATAATCATATGCCAACGAAAGTGTGTTCCAATAACAGGCCTGCAAATCAATAGCGTCCTGGTCAGTTCCATGATAAACGGGACCGACCGTATGAATCACAGCTTTGGCCGGAAGCCCATAACCTTTGGTCAAAACTGCCTGGCCAGTCGGACAATAACCGATCTTTTGGCACTCTTCTGCCAGCCCTTGTCCGGCTCGCGCAAAAATAGCTCCGCAGACGCCTCCACCTGGTAAAAGATGCTGATTTGCGGCATTGACAATAATATCAAAATCTAATCGCGTAATATCTCCCTTGATTGTTTGAATCATTGTTGTCCATCCTTTCCTTTTGTGATCTCATCCATCTTTTTAGAAATTTTTTGAGTGCTTGTCGTAACTAAACCCACTTGATTATTTAGTGTCTCTAAAGTGCGCACCACTTTCTCATTTCTCTGCTTTAAACGATCGATGTCTTCTTGAAGTTGCATGATATTTTTTTCAATTTCCTGAATGTGGGATGACCGGTAGAAATCGCGTGTGCTGGCAAGCAATGTAAAGATCACACCTACTAAAGTCGTAGGTGAAGTCAAAAGAACGTGTTTGCTCAAAGCGTAATCCAACATATCATCCATAGAGCCGCAAACATATTGATAGATTGCTTCACTGGGAATAAATAAGATTGCTTGTTCAACGGTTTGTTCGGTAATATATTTTGCCGCTACATCATCGATATGTTTTTTCATATTCATTCGAAACAGTTTGGAATAACTCTCTGGATCTTCTTCAATCTTTAAAAAGTTTTCTACCGGGAATTTGGAATCGATACACAATATTTTGTCTGTGCCCGGTAGGTGTAATATCGCATCGACGATCTTATGGTTGTTTAACATAAACTGCATTGAAAAAATACGAGGATTTTCACCCGCATAGATTTTCAATAAAGATTCCAATTGATATTCTCCCCAATTTCCTCTTCTTTTGGTATTGGTCATGATTTTATTCATCGATTGAATATTCTCATGCATCCAGGATAATGACTGTTGGCTCAAAGCTGATTCCTTTGCCAAATTCTGGATCTGATTATTTAGTTGTTGGAATGTTTTTTGAATTTGCTGTTGTTCAAATGCACTTCTTGTTTCTTCTTCTTTTTTTTGAAGCATTATTTGAACAAGAGAGTCTTCTTGTTTCTGATTTTGTGATTTGATCTGGATTGCCAAAAACAATACACAAAAAATCAATATTGCCAGACAAGCAACAATTACGATCGTCATACAAATCTTCCTTCCTCTAATAACGAGATCAGAATCTCTTTTTGGTTTTTTTGGGGATAATAAAATACATATTGTAACAGCTGATTTAAAGTATCATGGATCGCTCTTCCTTTTTGCGACGTATGCTCTAAAACTTCCTTCCCGCCTATGGCCAGATCTTTGAATTCCATAGGACGTTTGCTTTGCGAATTATAGTATTCTATAAATGCATTTAGATCCTCTAATGACTTTTGTCCATAGGATGAATGAGCCAAGATGTCGCACTGACGAAGGCGAAAGAACTGACGCATCCTTTGATCGCTCCACCCTTTTTCAATACGATAGCGATAGATCGTTTTTAATTTACAGGCTAATCTGTCATCATGAAACTCTATCAATGCCGGGATTTCTTTTTGAAAGCTGGACGGCAGTTTTAAATCGTGTACGATTCTTCTCGCAATAGCCGCACTCACAGGCGGATGACCATAGAAATGATCGATTCCTTCCTTGGTCGTTTTCACAGAGGGTTTTCCAATATCGTGCAGCAACAAAGCATAGGCCAATTCTTTATCGAAGGGCTTTAAATAAGAAACAGCTCTTAAGGAATGATGAAGCACATTGGTATCGTGCCATAAAGAATTCTGATCACACCGTAGGCAAGCTTCCAGTTCCGGGATCCAGGGCGACAGCATTTCCGTCATCTGTTCAATCTGATAAGGATCCCATTCCAAGATTTGAATCAGCTCTTTACAAATCCGTTCTACCGCAATGTAACGAATCAGCGATGCATTTCGAATCAATGCAGCCTTGGTATTTTCTTCCATGGTGAATTGGAGTTTGGCACAAAAACGGTGCGCTCTCATAAGCCGCAAAGCGTCTTCTTGAAACCGTGTATCCGGATCTCCTACACAGCGAATCCTATGGTCTTTAAGATCTTGGCGGCCGCCAAAAGGATCGATCAGGCCTGTATCCGGATGATATGCCATGGCATTGATCGTAAAATCTCGTCTGGAAAGATCTTCTTGAATCGTAGAAACGAAAGTGATCGTAGAAGGATGACGATGATCACGGTAATCTGATTCCTTACGAAAAGTCGTGATTTCTACCGGTTCCGGCATTAAAACTGTGATCGTTCCATGACGAATCCCGGTTGGAACCGTATGTTCAAATAAAGATTGAACAACTTCCGGAAGCGCATTCGTACAGATATCGATATCAGTGTATTCTTTTCCTAATAGTGCATCACGAACACAACCGCCTACGACATAAGCCTGGTACCCGTTCTGATTTAAAGTTTGTAGAATCGACTGAATGGATTGAGAAAGTAACATATTCATATTATACACTGAAAAAAAGACAGAAGCTAAGCCTCTGTCTTGGAATAGAGCGGTGTATTCTTGGATAGAATTTCTTGAGCCAAACGCAAACTGGCAAAAATGAATTCAAACTGTTTCCCATGACTGCAGCGAGCACACGCTCTAGCCATATCTTGAAGAAAACGCGGATCCTCCGATTCCATATCCACCACTAGAAACCAGTGGCTTGGCTGATCGGTCACGATTCTTTCCTTTAAGACGATTGAACGGATATTGGGATGTTCTTTCCCATACTGGATCAAAGCTTCTTTTAAATCTGTGACATCAAATGATGGGTCACGTAAACTGACTTTTTCTCCTTTTTCAATTTTCGTCTCCCGCAAAGCCGTATGTCGCGGATGTTTTTTCAAATTCATCAACATTGCAGTTGTAAATGGAATATTATATCCATAAGGATCCAGTACGATGCCGGAGATATCCTTTTGAGCCATTTCCACAATTGGTATATATTGGTCGTATTTCAGCAACAACATTTTGGCTCCTTGTGATCCACTCCATTTTTCGCTTTCTTCTTTGGAAGTAAACATTGGAAAAAAGCGTTGTTTCTCAGTTGTCTGGATCGTCAACAATGAGAAGTGAGTATCCGGCGGAAAGGTCATATTTCCCTTTTCGTCCCGGATGGGTTCCTTATCCCAAGTGGCAGCTACGTAAAGCGGACTTGTAAATAAGAGTTCAATGATCACATTTCGAATTTGTGGTGTATCTTGTTGTTTTAATTCCTTTAAAGCGGCTTGCATGCCGGTGTTCACATATGCCATATTTTTCACTCCCCACTAATTGCACATTTTTCAAAATAAATACTTGGACTTTTGATCGTATGATAACTCCAATCCAAATCGTTGCCGACCGCCACTACGGAGCGCATCAATTCCATAAAGTTGGCAGCCACTGTAATCAAAGTCACACTTCGGCTTCGTTTGCCATCTTTGACCAGATAACCAGAAGCTTGTAAAGAAAAATCAGTTGATACAAAATCAATGCCGGCATGCAGCCCTTGCAGATCGGTAATCACCAAACCATCTTTCATAAGTTGGCACAATTGTTCCAGAGAATGATCTCCAGGTAAGATTTGACAATTCATCGGTGACACCCCAACCGTTGCCGCGTATCCGGATTTAAAACCATTTCCGGTACTTTGTGTATGCATACAATTAGCAGTTTTTGTCGAATGTAAAGCCTGTACAAAAACGCCCTGGTCAACAAGTGTTTTTTTATGAGTCGGGCACCCTTCATCGTCAAAATTGGCAATCGACAAAGCATCTGTATTGCGAGGATCATCTATGATCGTGATCTTATCCGAAAAGATCTTTTCATTCATCTTATCCTTCAAACAGGAAATTCCTTTATACAAAAGTTCTCCATTGAACAATCCCACAAAAGATTGAAACAGTGAAGTCATTGCCTCTGTCTCAAAAATAACCGGCATCATCTGTGAAGGGATGGAAGAGGCTTGCAACTTTTCGAGTGCTTTATCACATACTTTCTTCACAAAAGCATCTAAATCAAAACTAGCTAAGTCTTCCACTATTTCCACTTCATAATTGACTTGAACATCTTCCCCTTGTCCAGCCACGACATAAGCCATCAAAATCTGCATCTGATCTTCATCTTGTACATCCAACCCTAGAGAATTGAAAATACTTCGCGAACCAAAAGCTTCTTCATAGCCTAATTCATTGACTTGGAGGATCCTCGGATCGTAGGCCTTGAGCTTTTGTTCCAAGATTTGTAAAGTCTGTTGAACGAGTTCATTCGATGGGCGCACCCAATTCCTATCTTTTTTTACAACATCAAAAGATTCTGGTTCTCGAATCTGATCCGGTTCTTTAGTCGACAGCAATTTAGCTTGCTCAATCAATTGCTCAATAACTTTTTCTTTATCTTCATCCTCAATTTTCTCAAAAGCCATATTTGCCATTTTGTTTTGATAAACCCCTCGGATCGAAGTTCCCATAACGCGGCTGTTCGTCATTGTGTCCAATTTCCCTTCATACCATGTCATAGAACGCTGTGAAGATAAAGATTGATAGATTTCTAAATTATCCATCCCCTTTTCCAAGGCACATTGGATCCATGCTTGTTTATTCATGAGCAGTTCCTCCTACTGTGATCTTAGATACGCGAATCGCCGGTTGCCCTACATCCACAGGAATGCTTCCTGAACTAGATCCACACATTCCCTGGGCACGCGACAAATTATCACTCACGCGGTCGATATCCATCAAGATTTCTTTTCCGTTTCCAATCAAGCTGGCGCCTTTGACTGGTTTAGTGATTTGCCCGTTCTCGATCAAATATCCTTCATTGACCGCAAAATTAAACTCTCCAGTCTGCGGGTTTACACTGCCGCCACCCATCTTGCGCGCATATAATCCTTTTTCGATTCCTTTGAACATATCTTCAAATTTATCTTTGCCCGGTGCAATATAAGTATTTGTCATACGCGAAGTGGGTTCAAATTTATACGATTGGCGTCGGGCCGATCCCGTAGACGAATGATTCATTCTTCTTCCGTTCAAGCGGTCCACCATATAGTTTTCCAAGACTCCATTGCGAATCAAAACTCGTTTTTGTTGTGGCGAACCCTCATCATCAACGTTTTCGCTTCCCCATGCATTAGGGATCGTTCCATCATCAATGGCCGTTACACATGGACTCGCGATCACCTGCCCTAATTTACCAGTAAACACACTTTGATTTTTCGCAACGGAAGTTGCTTCCAAAGAGTGTCCACACGCTTCGTGAAAAATCACGCCCCCAAATCCATTATCAATAATTACAGGCATTTTCCCCGATGGGCAATCTTGAGCTTCTAACAAAACCAAAGCACTGCGAGCAGCTTCTTTCCCGATCGATTCTGGTGTGCGTAACGCATAAAACTCCAAACCTTGACTTGCCCCCGGGCTGTCATTTCCCGATTGCATGTTTTCTCCTTCTTGCGCATAAGCACTGATTGCCAAACGAGTGCGCACGCGAGTATCTTGGACTAAACGTCCTTCCGTGTTTGCGATTTGAACATTTTGATGTACACTACTCAACGATCCAGTGACTTTTACGATTCGTTGATCGCATTGTTTGGCTGCTTGATACCCTTTCATCAACAATTGTGCCTTCTGTGACAAAGGTGCTTCGATCGGATCCACCTGGACCGGATGTCGGTTATCAATTTCTACTTTTTCCAAATGAACTTCTTTTTCGTGATCAGCTTGCCCAAAGGCATCTCGCAATCCATCGATCAAAGTATTCAAACTTGTCATATCTAATTCATTGGTATACCCGTAAACCGATTGCACATCTTTATATAAGCGAATTCCAACGCCGGCACGAACGATTCGATTGACTTCTTCGATTTCGCCATCCACCATGGAGATTCCTTCACTGACTGTATCTTCTTCAAATATTTCCGCAAAGTCAGCATTCCCTTTTAAACACCGTTGTAACAAAACTTCACATTCTTCTTTTGACAACATTTTGGCTTTCACCTCCAATGTTCCTATTATAACAATAAGTGAAAAAAAAGACCACGATTGTGGTCTATCCGATTGCATCAGCGAATCGCTTAGTAATTACTTGTGGTCGGGTGATGATCGAGCCGACAACAACACTGTACGAACCAAGTTCCAGTACACGTTTTGCCTTTGCCGGAGTGTCGATATTTCCTTCAGCAATCACCGGCTTATCGATTTTGGATAACAGTTCACGAATGATTTCGAAATCATTCGATTCGATGTGCAGTCCTTTTGATTCTTCCGTATAGCCCACCAAAGTTGTTCCTACAAAATCAAAGCCCAGCTTGGCTGCATGAAGCATCTCATCTAAAGTTGAACAATCTGCCATCAACATCTGAGAAGGATACTTAGCGCGAATATCCTGATAGAATTCATCCAAAGTCTTACCGTCCGGACGTTGCCGGCATGTTGCATCAACGGCAATCACTTCGGGAGAAACTGTCATTAGTTCGTCGATTTCCTTCATGGTTGGCGTGATATACACCGGATTATCTCCATACTGTCTTTTAATAATTCCAATCACCGGCAAATCAACTTGTTTCTTGATCTCCTCAATATCACTCACGCTGTTAGCACGGATGCCATGAGCACCACCTTGTTTGGCTGCAATAGCCATACGTCCCATAATAAAGGAAGAATGTAATGGTTCTTCCGGCAAAGCCTGACATGAAACAATCAGCTTGCCCTTTACTTGACTCATCTTTTCCATGTTTATATTATATCACTCCTTAATCAAAATAACGATAAATATCAGAATAGTCTTGAAAAAACGAATCTTATTTTACGAGATTTACAATTTTTTCTTCATTCAGAATAAAAAACGTTTGCAAAAGAGAAAACGCTGTGCTATATTAAGTAGGCACGAATCGTGCATGTGCGCCCATAGCTCAATTGGATAGAGCGTTTGACTACGGATCAAAAGGTTGTGGGTTCGACTCCTGCTGGGCGCGCCATCCTTTTTTAATCGGGACGTAGCACAGCTTGGTAGTGCACTTGATTTGGGATCAAGGGGTCGCAGGTTCAAATCCTGTCGTCCCGACCATTTTTATTTTTTTGGCTGGGTAGCTTAGTTGGCTAGAGCATCCGGTTCATACCCGGAAGGTCGTGAGTTCGAGTCTCACCTCAGCCACCAACGAGTTTTGGACCCTTAGCTCAGTTGGTCAGAGCATCCGGCTCATAACCGGCGGGTCGTAGGTTCGAGTCCTACAGGGTCCACCATTCTCAAGAACTTTTGGAGAAGTACCCAAGTGGCTGAAGGGTCCGGTCTTGAAAACCGGTAGGTCGTTAGCGCGGCGCCTGGGTTCGAATCCCAGCTTCTCCGCCATTTCATTTCATTTCACATCGCGGGGTAGAGCAGTCTGGTAGCTCGTCGGGCTCATAACCCGGAGGTCGTTGGTTCAAATCCTTCCCCCGCAACCATGGTCTCATAGCTCAGTTGGTAGAGCAAAGGACTGAAAATCCTTGTGTCGTTGGTTCGATTCCGACTGAGACCACCACTTGTCAACAAACCTTTATCATTGTGATAGAGGTTTTTTTATTTTGATATTTTTTCTCAATTTCTCTTCTGTCTTTCTTCAAAAGCTATAGTATAATAAAACTATAGTTTAATGAAGTAAATTAGGGAGGATTGAATCATGGAACAAATAAATCAAAAAGAGAAAATGGAAAACCACAGAATTTTATTGTGGGGGGGTATAAGAAGTCCTTACGGATCTTCTTTACTTTAGGAATCGCGACAACAATGGCTTTCGGACTGACAGGTTGCGGCAATAGTGAACCTCCTGTTGAAGAAGCAGAAACAGAAGTAACCGAAGAAGTTGAAACTCAAGAAGCTACCACTCCGGAAATTATCGGTGAAGATAGCTCGGATACCTTAACTATTGATGAACTTCTGGCAGGAATAGGAGCTTCAGATATTGACGAAGTTTGGAATAATCAAGAGGCTCTGGATTTTATAGCAAATTGGATGGAACAAAATGGTTATTATGATGTTGAAGCCAAATTTGCAGGTGATGTACCCGTTTGTGAAGCCCATTCCATGCTACAAAGCGATGGATCCGAAATGTATGTTTATGTTGAGGTAAGCCCTAGTTATGGTGGAAAGTTTATGCTACATGCCGATCGCCAAGATGGCGATGCGCTTGGAGAAAGGCTTGCTGTATGGAGATCTCCTGAACTTCCTTCAGCGCTTAAAGTAAATGAGACTATAGAGCAAGGTGATTGGAACTGACAATTAGGCGAGAAGATGTAGACTAACCTTCTCACCCCTAACTTGTTAATAAACTTGATCGACTTTTTGTAGTCTTTAATATAATTTTCATGCAGAAATATCCATAATATACATGTATACATGGATGTTTCTGCTTTTCTTAATTCCTAGAATTGTTAGTAAGTTAATATGATTTATGTAGAGGCGATACTATTATTCGAAATCTTTTGACGAAGGTTTAACTATTGATACATTCTAAAAATGATTTTGTATTTGAGAACAATCGGATTTGTTGACTATTTGAAAATCTAAGATATAATTTAATTGCAAGGTATATACCTTAACAGCGGGTGTATCTCAGCCCTAAGTGAGAAATTTATTTAGCGAGCTTCTCTTAGCTCAATACAAGAAATTTACAAGTGAGCGTTTCGCTGCTCTGAATGCGATTGTAACAAAAGCAGGAGCACATAAAAGTTCCTGCTATTTTTTTGAGGTGATTGAAAATGGAAAACATTAAACTATATACAGTTTCAGAAAAATATATTGAATACCTATCTTCCTATGCTCCACATTTATTTAGAAACAAAGCCGCAAATCAAACACATCATAGAGCATATATCGGAATTGTTTTACAAGTAAACGGACTTGATTATTTTGCCCCTCTCTCTTCATTCAAGGAAAAACATAAACGAATGCAGGAGACATTAGATTTCATTAAAATCAAACGATATGCTGTTATAAATCTTAATAATATGTTTCCTATTCAATCTAAAGATTATACGTACTTGAATTTTTCGAAAGAACGAGATTCAAAATATAAATCTTTGCTTTTGGCTGAATATCGATATATAAAATCCATTCAAGAAAAAATACGCAAAAATGCTTCTTTGGTGTATAAACTTAAAATAAGTGGAGAAACAAGTTCTTTAACAAAAAGATGTAATGATTTTCTCCTTTTGGAAGAGAAATGCCGTAAATATAAATAATCAACAAATCCGCTAGTTTGAAGAAAAAATACCAAATTTGAAAAAACGAAAATAATACTTGTTAATATATGCTAATTTGATTATACTCTTAGTATAAAGAAAGTCCTATCTGGTTCGCCTGGATACCGACAATTACCACCATCTCTAAAATGTGCCTTTATCGCTTTAGATAAAGGCTTTTTTATGTTAATCAGCTTTTTCTCATTTTATGTCCTGTTCTTTTTAACAAGCTATACTAGAATATAATCAGAGGAAAAATTTATGAACCAGAAAGATATAGGACAATTCATTTATAAATGTCGAAAAGAAAAAGGTCTTACACAAGCGCAATTAGCAGAAACACTAAATGTTAGTGACAAATCCATTTCCAGATGGGAAAATGGAAAAACTATGCCGGACCTTTCTTTATATGAACCTTTATGCAACGCCCTTGATATTCAAATTTCTGAACTTCTCTATGGCAAAAAAATGAACGAAAAAGAGAAATTAATACAAGGCGATCAATCCGCAATGGAAATTTTCAAGACAAAATCGGAATTGTTGACATTTGGAATATTGACAGAACTTTTGATTCTTGTTGGAATTATTATCACCATTACTCTGACAAAACTCTTTGCGAAAACAATTTTTCAGACAATACTTATCATGGTTTGCGGCGGTTTTGTATGGGGATTTGGAATCATACTGCGAATAAAGATCAAAAAGGCAATTTCTTTTCTAGAAAAAGATTTGCTTTGAAAGGAGCCATTTTATGAAAAAATACCTGATATTTAAATCTTTAACAGTTTTCATTACCAGCATAGCAGGAATTATGGTCATATTTACAAACCAAGAGAACCCTGAACTGAGCACGATTTATTGTCTATCTATCTCCGTATTTATGTTAGGAATCTTGTTGGTCGTAGAATGGAATATCCGCAAAAAGAACCCTTTTGAAAACCGAACCAAGCTCGATTCATTTCTTTCATTTGGTATGATGGCCGCACTATTTGGCGGGATCGTGGAATTTAACCAAATTGTTCAAATCTCACTTTTTTCGCTTGGAATATTGATTGCGATTATTTCACTCATTATCGTTGTTTTGAAAAATAAAGACTTCAAAGTTTGAAATTACTGTTCGGATGTTTCGCGTTTTTTATAACGATACTTACTATAGTATTTATAAATTAAGATAAATGCTAAAGCGAATACTCCGAGAAGAATAAGTTCATAAAGTGAAATTGTAAAAACCACATCCGGGATAAAGATTTTAAATAAGATGATACTAAATAAAGCATACATACCCCAAAGGATCCATCGATAAAAGTTAAATTCGAAAGTATTCCAAGAAATAACAAGGTTCATCCAAAATATAAGGAAGAATAGATTAATTCCATAGATGATGTCCAATAAAGAAATACAGATCTCATTATATGGTAAATTATTTCCAAGCCATAAGAAATCTGACAGCATTTCGATAAATAAAATGAGTAATGTGCCTGCCGTTATCAGGAAGAACCATTCTAAAAAGTTTTTACGTAAAGTTTTTTCGGCTATCTTTTGACAATAATTTTCATAATCGGATAGTTCAGAAAACTGATTTTGAACATCCATAAATACTGTATTTAGAAGATCGTTATACGCAGCATTATTAATACCCATCCCTCGCATGCGATTTCTTATTTTTGAAAAAACTTGTTTTTTTTCTCTGCTTAATTGTTTCCATTCTTTTTGCATAATAGCAACCTCGTATTAGTATTGTTTTATACTAATATTATAATATATTAATATACAAATCTGATTGTTCTTTTTTCCTTTCCTAAACAAAAAGTGATATAAAAACAAATTGATACAAGCTAATGTCAATTTATATACTAGAAGTAGAAAAAACATAGGAGGCGCTCATATGAAATGGTATACAAAAAACAATAATAAGAGAGAATCTCTACGCGCAAAATTGATTGATAAAAAAGAAAATGAATATTTTCGTATCCCAGGAAAAATACCAACACCAGAACAGGTATTTGAATTGATTTTCATGACTGAAGAAGGAAATAAAACTTTTGAAGTTAGTATGTTTGAATACAATGTGGTCGAAATAGGCATGGAAGGCCTATTGGTTTTCCAAGGCTATCAATTAATCTCATTTGGCAAATGGATAAAAGACATAGAGAAATGAAAAACATAGTGTCTCCTTAGTTTTTATGTCACTCGAAAAAGAACGATCCATCATCTCAGGCATCCCTTATCAAACATTGATAAATATGTATTTAGATGACTGCGTAAAGAAGCATAGACAAATTAAAATTGACTGGCAAATCGAGTAGGAGGCGGTGACTAACCGCCGTCCTCTCACACCACCGTACGTACGGTTCTCGTATACGGCGGTTTCAATAGTTGACGTGCATTTGCTGGTATGCATCGGCTAAATCATAAAAGCCTTTGCGTACCAGTATTTCTTTTGATAAAGCTCTGTTTACTGTGCTGGTTGCCGATGTAAACCAATGCCCTCTGCGGCTGTTAGCCGCCATATGTGCATAGTACTTCGGTATCCCAAGCTTCATCAGATACTTCATCTTCGACCTCGGCCTTTTCCACATCTTCCATATACACATACGTATTCTGTGGTATAGCCATCCATTCAGCTCTTCAACTGCATGCTTCATCGCTGCGATTCCATAGTAATTAAGCCATCCTCGCATATACTCTCTGATTTTGCACAGTGCCG
The DNA here is from genome assembly GCF_014202635.1 of Faecalicoccus acidiformans. GTDB lineage: Bacteria > Bacillota_I > Bacilli_A > Erysipelotrichales > Erysipelotrichaceae > Faecalicoccus > Faecalicoccus acidiformans. Next base: position 361 of record NZ_JACHHD010000016.1, on the reverse strand, counting down.
GTATTACGCTCTGAACATGTCTGCGGGTGGACAGGCTTTTCAGTTTGGCTTTCATCTTCTTCCACGACTTCGGATGAACTCGAATGAATGTACCATTTCCGTTCCTTCCCAATGCGAAGCCGAGGAACTTAAAATTTCGAATCGCATACACACTGGTCACTTTGCTCTTCTTTCTGTTGACAGTCAGCTTCAGCTTGTTTTCCAGATATGTTGTGCTTGTTTCCAGTAGCCGTTTAGCCGCTCTCTCGCTCTTTGCAAGCAGTACCATTTGAAAAAAGCTTATGAGCTGAAAGAACAGTATTTTGATTTCAATCAGATCACCGAAGAAACATATACCGGAAGACCGGAAAAAGAAAAAGAA
>NZ_JACHHD010000015.1 GCF_014202635.1 Faecalicoccus acidiformans | reverse complement strand
CATAGAATCGAGCCTTTAAAAACAAATTGGGGTGAAATCACCCCAATTTGATTTAAATTGAATTTAGGAAAACCCCAACAGAATTTAAAGCGCCATAAAAAAAGGGTGATTCTTAAATTTAACAGAACCATCCCTATTTTTGTGTTTTCATCCATGAGGCAGTTTGTGAGACCAGAAATCGAATAATATCAAACATGAATTTTCGTTCTTCCTGTGTCATATTTTTTAATTCGATAACTCCTTGGAAAATCTGCCGAAAGTGGATCTCATTCAATCCGGATACAGATGTAATATCCAAGCGATCCAAAATCGAAAAGATCAAATCGATTGCTTCTTTTTTTTGTTCGTCCGACTTCGACAGCAACAGACGATCGATCAAAGCAATCGTATCATGACTCTTAATCGATAAACTCTTTGTTTTCTCAAAGCCTTCCGGCTGAATTGACCAATAAAACGCATCGTGTTGAAGAAGTCCTTCTTCTTGTGCTTTAATAACTGTTTCTTTTTCTGGATGCTCCATTAAGCACCCAATAATCGAGTCTTGCGGTTTTATGTTTTCAATTTGCGAAAATATATCCCGATTCTCTAAAGACTTTACAAAAGATGAACGAAATCCGGGTGCATCAAACACCTGACATTTTTTGACCTGAGCAGGATATTGAGTATTTAAAAATGTATACATAGCCAAGTGTCCGCCTTTTGAGTGGCCGGTCAAATAGAAGTTCGGGATCTTTTTCTTTTGAAAAAAGCCAAATAGATAAGACTCCGCAGGAATCTCATCAATGATCGAATCAAAAAACGAAACCGCCATCTTTTGACATGGCAAATCATCCATATACGTCATCTGCATATTTTCTTTCCATCCGGTCATACTCGCATCGGTTCCTCGATAACTCACAATCATATCTTTATCTTCTATTTGGAACAGAGTCGCTCCAAATTGAATCTTTTTTTCATCGTCATTACATTGCTCTACTTTCCGGATCCATACATTAGCAAACCGAGGACACTCGCAAAGTTCTTGAACCAAAACAGGTATGTTGTTTGAGAAACAAAAATAACCTTTGATATATTCAGGGGAACGGGATTCAATATAGTGTCTACAAGCCTCTGGCAATAGAATAGGACCATTTTCCATTTCTATAGAAAAATCAACGTAGGCTAATTCACTAAAGATCAACAAATCGACTGAATTTAGTTTTCGTTCCTTGAAAGAAATATCTTTTCGTAAATGAACGTAGTTCAATAAATTTTCCATAGTTTACCCCTTATACTGTTTTGCGAGTTCCACATACTCCATCGCGTTGTTTTTGATTCTTTCCAGCTGTTCAGCTGTTATTTGATGACGGATCGTCCCAGGACAGCCCAAAACGACAGACCCTTCCGGAACTTTCATACCTTCTGGAATCAATGCCCCAGCTCCAATGATTGAGTGAGAGCCAATATAAGCACCATCAAGGACGATTGCTCCCATCCCGATCAGCACTTCGTCTTCAATCGTACATCCATGAACAATCGCTCCGTGCCCAACGGTAACCCGATCTTTGATTACAAGAGGATGCCCTACAGAACAATGCAGTGTACAATGATCTTGAATATTAGTTTGTTTACCAATCGTTATTTTTTCCTGATCCGCACGAACGACAGATCCAAACCAAATGCTGGATTCCTCAGCGATTTCAACATCCCCTATCACTTGCGCCGAGTCTGCTATAAAAGAAGAAAAAGAAGATGAAAGATCTTTGCACATCCAGATCACTCCATTCCATTGGCCACCTTTCCAACCACATTCTGGCAACTTCCCCATTTGGATATATCCATGTTTTTTGTGAAACGCAATGCTTCGATCATTCGAATCGGTAATACAGGAAATCATCCAGCGAAACGAGTTCTCCCGACACGCATTTTCTAATGTCTCCAGCAAATTAGAAGCCATTCCATAATGATTTCCTTCTCTAAAATAGATCGTTACTTCTACACAATACTGATATGCCTTTTTCTGAAAAGCCGGATGCACATAAGCATAACCTAGGACTTCATCTTTGTACGTTGCCACATAAAAAGGATATGTTCTCGCTATTGCTTTCATTTCTTGACAAAAAACTGTAAAAGGTTTCGGTTGATCATCAAAATTATAAGCCGTTGTGTTTACATAATGAGCGTAGATCTTATAAATCGCGTCTAAATCTGTTGTGTGAATTGGTCGGATCATGTCGTTTCTCCTTCATTGCCCTTACTCATCCTCTTCTTTCGAAAATTGAAGATGGTAGTATCGGGCATAAGTTCCATTCTTTTTCAAAAGTTCTTCGTGAGTTCCTTTTTCTTTCATCCCATCCTGATCGATCACAACGATCTCATCAGCATTCTGAATCGTCGATAGACGATGAGCGATCGTTATACACGTCCTTCCTTCACTCAAGCGATCCAAAGAACTTTGTATGATCCGTTCACTTTCATTATCCAAAGCGCTTGTTGCTTCATCCAAGATTAAAATCTTTGGATTTTTCAAAAAAACGCGAGCAATTGATATACGCTGTTTTTGCCCGCCGGATAAACGAGCGCCTCTTTCTCCAACATAAGTATCATAACCCTCAGGAAGAGATTGAATGAATTCGTGAATATTCGCTTTTTTAGCAGCCTCAACGATTTCTTTGGTTGTCGCATTCGGTTTGCCATAACGAATATTTTGCTCAATCGTGCCTGAAAATAAATAAACATCTTGAGAAACTAAGCCAATAGCCTGTCGCAAAGATTTCAATTTTAAATCCCGGACATCTTGTCCATCCACTAAAACACGTCCTTGGTCCACATCATAAAACCGGGGAATCAAAGAACAAAGTGTCGTTTTACCACTGCCGCTTGGCCCTACTAAAGCTAATTTTTGACCTGCAGGTATAGTCAGATTCACGTGTTCTAGAACCGATTCTTCTTTATTATATGTAAAAGAAACATCTTCAAAACAAATGTCTCCTCGAACATGTTCCAAATCCTTCGCATCTTTGGCATCCTGGATTTCTGGAATCTCCTTCATCACTTCTTCAAAACGCTTAAACCCCGAAAAACCTTTTTGGAACATTTCTGTAAATTCAACCAAAATATCAATTGGAGCTACAAAAATGTTGATATAAAGTGCAAACGTGGCCAGTGTCAAAGGACTCAGCTCTCCTTGAGCTACAAAGAGACCACCTGCCACGATCACAGTCAGATAAAGCATTCCTTGAAAAAAATTGTTAAAAGAATAATACGTTCCCATGACATGATAGTTACGCTTTTTAGACTCCAAGAATTCATCATTAGAATGTTCAAATTTTGTTTTTTCAATCTCCTCATTCGTAAAAGACTGAACGATGCGTATTCCCGCTAAAGAATCTTGTAAAGATGCATTCACTTCCCCAATCTTACGACGGTTATCCATAAAGGTCTCCTGCATCTTTTTGTTCTGAAAATAGCTGAAAACCAACATGATCATCGTTACCAAAAACAGAATTAAAGCCAGCGGCCAAAAAATAAAAGCTAAGATCACAAATGAACCTATAATCTTGACTAAAGAAATGAAAAGATTTTCAGGGCCATGATGTGCAAATTCGCAAATTTCAAATAAATCACTGACAACGCGCGACATCATGATTCCCGTATTATGACGATCATAATAAGAGAAGGACAATCTTTGATATTGATCAAAGAGATCCTTTCGCATATCGCGTTCCATATAACTTCCCATGATGTGTCCCTGGGCACTGACATAGTATCGGCAAACCGCACGAATCAAATACATGCCGAATAAAAATAGGCCGAGTATCAAAAGTCCGTCCAAAATTTCGGCCGATTTTTGAATGAATAAGACATCGGTACAATATGTCAAGATCAAAGGAAATGCTAAATCGATAACAGAAACTAAAAAGGCACAGAATAAGTCTAAGAAGAAAACGCCTAAATATGGTTTATAGTATGTCAAAAAATGTTGAAAAGTTTTCATAATCTCACCGCGCTTTATTATACCAAAACCAAGGAAAAAAAGAAGCCGCACAAGACGACTTCTATTTGAATCATTGTTCTTTTTGATGTGCTTGAACGATGCGGCTAGCCTGTGGTTCCGGCACCGGATCATAGCGATCCATTTCCATGGTATATCGTCCAAGCCCTTGTGTCATAGAGCGAAGTTCGATAGAATAACGTGCCATCTCGGCCATTGGTACCTGCGCTTCAATGATTTGGTCACCATCTTCTGGCGTCATCCCCATAATAGCCCCGCGACGTTTATTCAGATCTCCAATTACGGCTCCCGTATATTCATCCGGAACTGTAACAACGATATTCATGATCGGCTCTAACAAGATAGGATGACATTTGGTCATTGCATCTTTGAAAGCAAGACGCGCTGCCAATTTGAATGCCATCTCACTGGAGTCCACATCGTGATATTTTCCATCCGTCAACGTAGTTTTGATATTAACCATTTTATATCCGGCTAATGTGCCTTCGTTGCAGCATTCACGTAATCCATTTTCTACAGCTGGGAAATATTGTTTCGGAACTGCACCGCCGAAGACACGCTCATCAAATTCCATTTCCTCAACTCCCGGATTCGGTTCAAATTCAACGAATACATGTCCAAACTGTCCATGTCCTCCAGATTGCTTCTTATGGCGTCCTTCTCCCATGGCTTTTTTCGTAATCGTTTCCCGATATGTTACTTTTGGATCTTGAAGAATGACTTCGGCCTTATATTTATTCTTTAGTTTATTCAGCATGACATCCAAATGCTGGTCCCCAATTCCATAAATAACAGTTTCTTTGGTTTCAGCATTGTTAACGACTTTAAATGTTGGATCTTCCTCTACTAAACGGGCTAAACCATTTGAAAGCTTATCTTCGTCATTTTTCGATTTTGGAAAAATGGCTTGTCCAAACATCGGTTCATCAAATTGGATTGGATCGGCGATCAAGAGCTTTCCTTTTTCACACAAAGTATCATTTGTCTTTGTATTCTGCAGTTTGACCAAAGCTCCAATATCACCTGTGAATAATTTTCCTGCCGCAGTCTGGTGCTTTCCTTTGATCGTATAGATCGAACTTATTTTTTCTGGTTTTCCATTGTTGGCATTAACTAAAACAGAATCAGAACTCAGAACTCCACTCAAAACCTTTAAATAAGAGATGCGTCCTACAAATGGGTCTACGATCGTCTTAAAAACTTGGGCTGTTAATGTTTCTGTTTCAGAGGTCAAAAGTTCAACCTTTACACCATTTGGTGTAGTCGCCGTATACATTCCCTTCTCTGAATAGGTTGGGAAATAAGAGATGATCAAATCCATCAGACGTTGGATCCCTATGGATTGAATAGCACTTCCAGAGAATACTGGACATATTTCGCCATTACGGACACCGATACGGACACCTTTTGTCAATTCTGCATCCGTGAATTCTTCACCTGAGAAGAACTTTTCCATCAACTCGTCATCACCCATTGCCACGGCTTCTGCAATTTGGTCTTTATACATACTGACTTCATCAACCATATCTTCTGGAACCGGCTGAGCCATTTCGGAATTCGCTTTAGGGCCCTTATAGTACCATGCTTTGTTTTTGATGATATTGACGGAACCTACTACTTCACCGTTTTCAACAATCGGAACTTCAAATGGGATGATCGATTTTCCAAACTCTTCATGAAGCTGTCCATAAGCATCTGCAAAGTTTGTATTTTCTTCATCCAATTTATTGATAAAGAAAATCGTTGGTTTTTTGGCTTCGATTGCTTGTTTAAACGCTATTTTTGTCCCTGATTCTAAGACATCTTTCGCATTGACAACAATCAGGCAGCTGTCTCCTACCGCAAAACCTGCTTGTTTCTCACCCACGAAATCTAAATAGCCTGGCGTATCGATAAAATTGATTTTGCACTCTTCCCACTCAATCGGAACAATCGATGTATAAACTGAGATTCCACGTTTGATTTCTTCTGAATCAAAGTCGATCATGCTGCTACCATCCGATGTTTTCCCAAAGCGATCCGTAGCTTTTGTATAGTAGAGCATAGCTTCCAAAACACTCGTTTTACCGGCTCCACTATGTCCGATCACGCTTACATTGCGGACTTCAGAACTTAAATAATCTCTCATGTCTGCATCCTCCTACTTTAAGATCGGCTCTAGTTGAGCGCGGCAATGTTCGCGTACATAATCTAGTGCAACGTTCCCTTGTTTATCTTGCATATCTTTGTCAGCTCCATAAGACAATAATTTTTCAACAAGGCTTGGATATCCTCCATAAGCGGCACGCATCAGAGCTGTACATCCATTATTATCAAATAAATTCACGTTGGCATTTCTTTCTAACAAAATTGAAATCGTATCCCGCTTAAAAGCTATACAAGCTTCCATTAAAGCAGTACGCCCTACTTCATCCTGAGCATTGATATCCGCTCCGGCATCCAAAAGAACTTGTACACAACGATCTTGCCCTAATAAGGCAGCACGCATCAAAGCGGTACGGCCGCGATCGTCTTTTGCATTCACGTCTGCTCCGGCATCTAATAAAGCTTTACAAATCGTTTTATTTCCTTTTTTGGCAGCACCCATCAAAGCCGTTTTTCCTTTATTATCCACTAGATTCACGTCCGCGCCATTATCAATGAGCACTTGCACTACATCTTTCCGATCACGTTTTGCGGCACGCATCAGGGCCGTTCTTCCATCTCCGTTTTGATAGTTTACATCAGCACCTGCTTTGATCTGTCCGCAGACCATTGGGAAATCTCCATTGGCACAAGCATCCCAGAATACCTTGTTGAAATTTTGATCCATTTTAATTCCTCCTCTTTATTGTATGATCAAAAAACAGAAAAACTGGAATGAATCTAACATCCCAGCTTTATCCTCTATAAAAGAAGTATATGACTTGATTGACATTTTTTACATCTTGAACTGTTGCCATCGTCACCACTTCCTCTTCTTGTCTGCATTATAACAAAGCGTGATCAAAAGACAAATCAAGAGCCAATCTAGACAAATTATGAACCAAACAAGACATCATTTTCGAAAAATAGCATCCAACTCATCCATGGAAGTAATAAAATAAACCCTATTGATCATCTCGGCACTTAAAAACCCACATTCTATCATGCGGTCTAACTGATCTTTCAACGGCTGATAATATCCATCCAAATTCCATAGAACACAAGATCCAGAAATACGATTGAGCCGAATTAAAGAAATGATCTCTGTTACTTCTTCCAAAGTCCCAGGTCCACCAGGCAAAGCAATAAAGCTTTCTGCCTCATCGATCATCTTTTGTTTTCGTTTAGACATCGTATCGACCATATACAACTCATCGATCGCCGGATAAAGTTTTTCTTGTTCCAATAAAAATTCAGGCATAACACCGATGATCATCCCGCCTTTTTGATGAACTGTATCGGCCAAAACACCCATTAATCCTTTGCTTCCAGCTCCATAAACCAAGGTATGCTTGTGTTCGACCAGCCAATTTCCGATCTCTTTTGTCAATTTCGAATATTTTTCATCTATTCCCGAACTGGATCCGAGATATACTGCAATTTTCATAAATTCCTCACTCTTCCTTACATGCAAAGGAAACTTGTCCTTTGAGTTTATCAGCACCGACACAGATTACATCGATTTTCTGCCCCAATTGATATTTTTTCTTGGTCGCCTCTCCTGTCAAACAAGAAGCCATTTCATCATAATTATAAAAATCATCAACTAGACTATGTAAAGGAACTAAGCCTTCTATGGTATTGGGCAACTCTACAAAGAAACCAAATGCTTGTACACTGACGATCTTTCCGGTAAATGTCTGACCAATCTTATCCTCCATATATTCCGCTTTTTTACAATCAGTCACTTCTCTTTCGGTCAAAACAGCCTCATTTTCTCTTTCAGAGACAAAGTAAGCTTGCCGCTCACATTTTCCATAGTCTTTTTCACGCAAAGTGGAATACTTTCTAAAGAGATATCTTCTGAGCATCCGATGGACGATAAGGTCCGGGTATCGACGAATCGGTGACGTAAAGTGACAATACTCTTTCAAAGCCAAACCATAATGTCCTAAACAGGAAGCGTCATAACGCGCTCTTTGCATTGATCGTAAGGCCAATGTACTCATAATCTGCGAAAGATCCAGATCTTTGATAGAATCCAAAAATACTTGTAATTGTTTAGGTGTGACATCATCTGGATAAAATGAAGACTTTATGCCTAATGACTGTGCCAACTGCAATAAAGAAGATAATTTTTCCGGATCGGGTTTTTCGTGAACCCGATAGATTCCAGGAATCTGTAATGAATTCAATGTATGGGCCACGCATACATTTGCACTGATCATCGCCTGTTCGATCATCTCCTGCGCAAATCCTCTTTCTTTACAGCGAACATCAATACATTTTCCTTTATCGTCCAAGATCAGATCCGATTCAACGGTATTAAAATCGACCGTGCCTCGTTCTACAGCACGTTTTTGTAACTGTCGGGAACAAGCTTCAAAATCTTTTAACAACTTACCAATCGATTCATATTCTTTACAAACATCCGGATCTCCTTCTAAAAACGCATTAACTTTTGTATATGTGCATCGCATATCCGAATGAATCACAGAAGGAACGATTCGACTGGAAATAATATGACCATTTAAATCTATATCCATAATACAAGTAAGCGTACAGCGATCAACATGCGGATTCAAAGAACAGATTCCATTACTTAAAGAAAACGGCAACATCGGAACAACACGATCTGCGACATAAATACTCGTTGATCGAGCAAATGCTTCCTGATCGATAAAACTGCCTTCCTTGACATAATAAGATACATCCGCAATATGAACATAAAGACGATATCCGCTCGAAAGACTTTCAATTGAGATCGCATCATCAAAATCACGTGCATCATCCCCGTCGATCGTAACCGTCAACAGATTGCGAAAGTCTTCACGACCAACCAAATCATGTTTGTTGACTTCTTTTTCTAAAGCATTGGCTTGATCCATAACTGGTTCCGAGAAATACTGGCGTACATGATGGCGAGATAAGATAGCCGTAATATCCATTCCTTTCTCATATTCATACCCCAGCAGGCGATCAATTGAGCACACTAAAGGATCCCCATATTTTTCGATCTTGAGAACAGCTTTCATGCGATGAGACAGAGAGTAGTCATCAAGATTACGAATCAAAAAACGAGTATGCATATCTAAATCGCTATAAAAGATAAAATGATCTTTTTTCCAATAAAAGGTGCCTGTAACCCAAGTGATGCCTCGAGAATAGACATGGATAATCTCATTGAATTTTTTTCCTTTATGTACTAAAACCTCATCTTTGTCAAAAATGTTACGAGCATATTTTTTTGGTACATACACTTTTCGATCCTTCTGAATCACCGCAAATTCCCATTTTGAAACATCTTTGACCTTGCCGATCATATATTCGTCATCGTCAATCAAAAAATAAACATTATGGTTGTTACAAAGGAAACGTTCCTGTTCCAAAGCATTGAGATTTTGAATCAAACTTGTAAAATCTTTAGAAGACTGGCACTGGAATTTTCGTTCTAATTCTTTGATCGTCCATTGTTTCTTTTTTCGAAAAGCTTCTATTAATTGTTCTTTTTCCATAAAATCACCACCAAAAAAAGACCTTAACGGTCTTCCTTAAACGATTTGTAATGCAATCACTAAAGCAAAAAATAAGATACCACAAATCAAAGTCATACGAGAAATGACTTTCTCGGGTCCTCTCTCTTTCTGTACTGCAAACAGGTTCAAATCCCCGCTCCCTGTGAACGCAGCACTCAAACCATCGGATTTACCGCTTTGTAATAAAACTAATATAATAATGATCCCTGAAAGAATCATCAAAATCACATTCAAAATATCTGCCATATCCCTCACTCTTTCTAGACGCTACAATTATAACATAAACGATCCAAAAGAAAAGTCCAAACAATCTCTCAGATCCGTAACAATATGATCCGGTTCGATTCCTAAACGCGAGATGTCTTTCACCATATGTACACCTGTCTGTACGAATACCGTTTCTACACCAGCGTTCTTTCCTAAAAGTATATCCGTTTCTAAATTATCTCCAATCAAAATCACATCTTCTTTTTGAAGATCATAGTGCCGTAAACACAGGTCCAGAATTGGTGTATGAGGTTTTGCGATATCCGGTGATTTTTGATTGGATGCATATTCAAACATCGCGACAACACTTCCATTGCCAATTTCGAACCCGTCTGGTTTAGCCAAAATCCGATCCTGGTTCGTTCCAATCAATTTTGCTCCCTGTAAAAGAAAGGTCAACGCTTTTGAATACTCAGCATAAGTCGCCTCTTTATTCAAGCCGACAAAAACGAAATCGGGATCTTGATCCGTAATACGATAGCCTTCTTCCGTCAACGCCTGCCATAGCCCTGCTTTCCCTAAATAATATGCCTTGTTTCCTGTATAATGTGTTTTTACATATTGGACACTCGCCATGGCGCTGTTATAAAACTGTTCGGGTTTTATGCCTCGATAGCCCATTTTTTCCATATGAGAAACATTTTCTTCGCGTGTTCGCATAGAATTATTAGTCAAAAAAATATAAGGGATCTTATGTTTTTGACAAGCTTCCAAAAAAATCTTGGCACTCTCAATGACCGCATCCCCTCGATACATTGTGCCATCCAGATCCAATAATAAGGTTTTCATGTTCATCTCCTTGAAAAAAAGAAAGTCTAGTCGACTTTCTTTAGATCCATATAAGGAATTTCTGTTGGTGTCTCTCTTCCAAACAATATCAACAGCACGGTTGCTTCTTGTTTTTCTTCATCCATCGCTTCAACAACACCTTCAGAATTTTTAAAGGCTCCACTCAAGATCTCCACAGTATCGCCCACTTGGAAATCCACCTGGACATTGACATCCTGACGTCCTAAACGACGCAATACAGAATCAATTTCCTCTTGAGCCACCGGGAATGGTTTTGCCCCTTTTCCGGATGATCCGATAAACCCAGTAACCCCTGGCGTATTACGAACAACATACCAAGCCTCGTCCGTCATGATCATTTGAACTAAAACATAACCGGAGAAGAGGTTTCGAGTCTTTTCAACCGGTTTACCATTTTTATATTCGATTTCTTTTTCTTCAGCAACTACGATTTGAAAAAGATAATCTTCCAGCCCCATCGTGCTGATACGGCGTTCCAAATTTTCTTTTACCCGGTTTTCCTGCCCTGCATACGTATTAACAACATACCATTCTTTTTTTAATTCTTCTGCCATATGCGATCCTCCTCACTAGCCTACGATCACTTGAATCAATCCGCTGGCCAAAATCTCACAGATAAAGAAGTAAAGGCCAAACAAAAGCGTAAACAAGATAACCAGACCGCTAGATTTCATCAACCCTTTAAATCCTGGCCATTGAACTTGTTTTAATTCACGAATAATTCCTTTCGGGGAATATGTACGATATTTTTTTTCTTTCTTTTCTTTATTCTTTGCCATATAGACTCCTTTACTTTGTTTCTTTATGCAGAGTATGTTTTCCACATTTTGGACAATATTTTTTTACTTCTAATCGCTGGGTATTGGTTTTTTTGTTTTTGGTCGTTACATAATTCCTTGAAAGACATTCTGTGCAAGTCAATATTACTTTATCGGCCATATTTCAACACCCCCATAACTTAATCAATTTAACATTTAAACTACTCTTAGTCAATTGAGACTCGATAATTTTTCACTTTTTCTAGGATACGAGCAACTTCATAGACACGAAGATTGAGAATTTGACAAATCTCTTTTCGTTTATATCCCTGCAACCATAACTTCAGTACATTTTGGGCAGTTTCATCCATTTGTAAAAAAAGCTTCTGGATCAATTCATCATACAAAAGCTTATTTACCACTGTTTCATGAAGAGAAAAACGCTGTGCATCGATCTTTTCTACGGCATATTGTGATCTTTCTTCCGAAACCAAATAATCCAGATGAACGATTTCCATGTCTTGCGGAATGGAATTTCTTCGATTTGTTCGACAGATATCTTTGATCTTATTGTTCAAAGAAAACTTATAAAAAGATGCAAAATTATATCTTGTATGAATTCGAAAATAATAAAGACATTTCAATAAGACCATATCTGCTACCATGAAGAAATCACTTTGATTCCATGAGCAATCTGTGGAGTGAACATGAAATGTTCCAATAGTATGATAGATCAGAGGTCTGAAAATTTCTTTTAAGATTAAAAACGCTTCTTCATCTTTCAGAAAAAACAAATAAATATAAAGATTGATATTTTTATTCATTCTTTTGCCCTTTCCAGAGCGAAAAGAAATTACAGAGGATGTCGAGCTTGATAAATCTGATACAACAACACGGCACAAGCCACACTGGCGTTCAATGATGTGATTTTTCCTTCCATAGGAAGTTTGATCATATAATCACACTGTTTTTTCACAAGAGGAGAGATTCCTTTCCCCTCTGAGCCGATAACTAAGACCAACGGTACATCATAGATCCCTTCACGATAATCTCTTGCACCTTCCATATCGCTGCCAATGACCCAATACCCGTTTTCCTTGCATTGATTCAAAGCATTCTTGAGATTGGTCACCGTACAAACAGGGATCGTATAAGCAGCTCCGGTACTCGCCTTAACAGCAGTTGGTGTCAAAGAAACACTGTTGTGTCGACATAGAATCACTCCATCGGCTCCCACGCAATCACAAGTTCTTAAAATGGCACCTAAATTATGGGGGTCCTGGATTCCGTCCAGGGCCACCAGCAATCCCGGACGATCTGCTTTTTGAATCAGTTCCTCTAAACTCAATTCCGGGATCGGACAAACCTTTAAAGCGATTCCGTTATGATGACGATCTTTGACCAGCTGATCCAACTGATTGCGGTCCATATACTGAATATCGCATTTCAGTCTTTGCACTCGATCAATCAGCTTTCGATCACGGATTCCTTTTTGAAGATAGATCCGTTCAATCGAATCAGGATCTTGTTCCAGCTGTGTGAATACATTTTTTCCATATACGATCATAAAGAATCTCCCTTTTTTAGAATAGCCTGCAGACAAACTTCCAATCGATCAGCATGTCCATAAAGATACAAATAGCCTAAAAGGGCTTCCAAAGCTGTCGCTTCTAAATAAGTCTTGCCATCGGCATTCTTGGCTTTTGAATGAATTGTGGCGTTTCGGCCTCTTTGAAGAATTTGCTGCTCCCTTTCCGTGAAAAAAGCTTCTTCCTTCAATGCCTCTAAGATTCTTGCCTGCGCTTTGGCGCTGCAGATTCTTGCGCTTTTCTTTTGCAGAATATCTGGTTTTTGATATCCCTGATTCAAAAGATGTTCACGAACCCGCAATGTCATTAAAGCATCTCCCATCCAAGCCAAGCTGGTTGCGTTATGTGTGACAACCTCCATTAGAGGATTCCCTTCTCCTGAAGCTTGGAACGATAAGAATCAGCTACCGAAAATTCTTTTTCTTTGACTGCTTTGCGCCAATCACGATACATTTTTTTATCTTCTTCACTAAGAAGGATCGCATCCAATTCAATGCCCAATACCGAAAGCATCGTTTCTAGCGCTTTTGTGCTGGAAGCCAGTTTTTCCGTTGGCATTGGACGAGAACGCAATGTTTGATTGATCGTTTTTACCACTTCATACACCACAGAAATCGCATTCGGTGTATTTAGATCATCATTCAATGCATCGATAAATTCTTGCATCATTTGCGGATCCGCTTCAACTTTCGGAGCATTTTCTAACTGCAGCTTTACAATAGCTTGTTTATATGCCGTCTGAATCTTTTGAAGTTCTTTTTTAGATGTTTCAATGGCTTCTGCGCTTAAATTTAAAGGAGCGCGATAATGTACTGAGATCATCATCCAACGAATGACATTCCCACCATGATCACGAATCAGATCCTTAGCCCACCAAACGTTGCCTAAAGACTTAGACATCTTTTCATTTTGAATATTGATCATCCCATTATGTACCCACATATTTGCGAGTGGTGTAGATGAGCACATACGACATTGCGCCATTTCATTTTCATGATGAGGGAATTTCAAATCCAATCCCCCGCCATGGATATCGATCAATGATTTTTGGAAAACATCTTGGATCATGACCACACATTCAGTGTGCCATCCTGGGCGTCCCTTTGACCAAGGAGAATCCCATTGGATGCCTTGATCTGTCTTCTTCCATAAAGTAAAATCCAGAGGATTCTCTTTTTTCGTATTTTCATCAATACGAGCACCAACCATCAAGTCTTCCATTTTTTGATGAGATAATTCTCCATATGTATGATCGCTCATGACCCGGAAGTAAACATCCCCATCCACTTGATAAGCTGCTCCACGGTCGATCAATTTTTGAATAAAAGAAATGATTTCATCCATTGTTTCTGTAACACGAGGAGCTATATCTGGCAAATCTGCGTGCAAATCCCTTCGAACGCGATTATAAGCCTCGATATATCGATCTGTAATTTCTTTTTCACTCACGTTTTGTTCAATTGCTGTTTTGATGATCTTGTCATCCACATCTGTATAATTACTGACAAACATCACTTCCATTCCCTGCAGTTGCAGAGCTTTCTTCAATGTGTCAAAAACCACAATGGGCCGGGCATTCCCAACATGAGGCTCATTATATACGGTTGGTCCGCAGACATACATGGATACCTTTCCTGGTTCAATAGGCTTTAAAGGTTCGATAGTCTGAGTATAACTGTTATAAAGATTCATTTTTTTCCTTCTTTCTCTGTAAAAAAACATAGACGCGGGTCTATGTCAGTCTTCTGTTTTGTTCTCGAGAGTCAGATCACGAAATTGTTCCAATAAATCACGGTCTACTCCTAAATCTTTCAAAGTTTGGATATAGGCAGCATCCAGATCGTCTACATCTTCTGTAAGTTCGTCTCGATCATCTTCTACTAACCGTTGTTTGATTGGCATACTCTTTCCCTCCAGTGTACATTTAGAATACCTTAAAACTACCTATATTTCAAGGAAAGCAAATTCACAAAAAAAAGGATCCCGAAGGATCCTGTAATGAGTTTCTTAAATCAAATCTTATCCTAATTCAGAGAAGTATTTGATTGTACGAACCATCTGGCTCGTGTAAGAATTTTCATTGTCATACCAAGAAACAACCTGAACTTGAGTATCACCATTTTCCATTTCATGAGCCATTGTTTGAGTAGCATCGAACAATGAACCATAACGCATACCGATGATATCACTAGATACTAATTGTTCTTCCGTATAACCGAAAGATTCAGTGGCTGCAGCTTTCATAGCAGCATTGATTTCGTCAACTGTAACTTTTCCTTTACATACAGCTACTAAGATCGTAGTTGATCCTGTAGGAGTTGGAACACGCTGAGCAGAACCAATCAGTTTTCCGTTCAATTCAGGGATAACCAAACCGATAGCTTTAGCAGCGCCTGTAGAGTTAGGAACAATGTTAACAGCAGCAGCACGGCTACGACGAAGGTCACCTTTACGCTGAGGACCATCCAAAGTCATCTGGTCACCAGTGTATGCATGAACTGTAGTCATGATACCAGATTCGATTGGTGCTAATTTGTTCAATGCGTTAGCCATAGGAGCCAAGCAGTTTGTTGTACAGCTAGCTGCAGAGATAACTGTATCTTCTGGAGTCAATGTTTCATGGTTTACATTGTAAACGATCGTTGGAAGATCATTTCCGGCTGGAGCAGAGATAACAACTTTACGAGCACCAGCTTTGATATGAGCTTCAGCTTTTGCTTTTGAAGTATAGAATCCTGTACATTCCAAAACAACATCTACGCCCAGTTCTCCCCAAGGCAGTTTAGAAGCATCTGCTTCTGCATAAATTGTGATTTCTTTTCCATCAACAGTGATAGAGTTTTCACCAGCTTTAACTGTATCAGCTTTTGCATAAGTACCCTGAGTAGAGTCATACTTTAACAAATGAGCTAACATTTTAGGGCTGGTCAAGTCGTTGATAGCAACAACTTCATACCCTTCGGCACCGAACATCTGACGGAATGCTAAACGTCCGATACGTCCAAAACCGTTGATTGCAACTTTTACTGTCATATCAGTAAATCCTCCTTTAAATTAACAACATCATTATAAAAACTAAAGTCTTTTTTGTCAATCAGTGACCCTTTTGTTTCAGACTGATTTTACGCCCATTTTTCATTCGATCCCTGTCCATTTAAAAGGATGGAAAGGAAGTGCCAATCTTTTGATTCTGTGCTAGAATAGTGATTATACTTCAGGAGGTGTACGTATGAATCAAGGAACCATTTTAGATTTATTAGAAAACAATGCCCGCCTGACCAGTCAGGATCTGGCCGACATTCTCAACGAGGATAAAGATTATATCGCGCAGCAGATCGAACAATTAGAAAAAGATAAGATCATTTGTGGCTATCACACGGTCATCAATTACAACAAAGCACAAAAAGATCAAAAAGTGATGGCTTATATCGAAGTCAACTGTACTCCACAAAGAAATCAGGGCTATGACAAAACCGCACTTTTAATTGCGAAATATCCCGAAGTGGAAACGATGTATCTTTTAAGTGGCGATTGCGATTTCTTATGCTTAGTCTCAGGAAAAACCATGTTTGAGGTAGCCCGCTTTGTCTCCGACAAAATTGCCTGCGTAGAAAATGTGCAATCCACTAAAACCCTTTTTGTTTTAAAGCAATATAAACAAAGTGGTATTTTAATGCAAGATGAAGTCCAGCCGGAAGAACCTAGACTGGTGGTGACACCATGATCAAATCCATCAATCCTACCGTTAAGGCAATGAAACCTAGCGGTATCCGAAAATTTTTTGATTTGGCAAATACTATGAAAGGCGTTATTTCTCTGGGGGTCGGCGAACCCGATTTTGATACCCCGTGGCATATCTGTGAAAACGCCATTCATTCCATGTCGGTAGGAAAAACACACTATACCGCCAATCGAGGTCTTTTAGAACTGCGTCAAGCAATATGTCAATTCCATGCCATCCGCTATCATCAAAACTATGATCCCAAGACCGAAACGCTAGTGACCGTGGGCGGTAGCGAAGCCATTGACTTAGCTATGCGAACACTAGTGGAGCCAGGCGATGAAGTCATTGTTCTAGATCCGAATTATGTAGCATATGCACCAACCATTGAATTAGCCGGCGGAATACCGGTTCCTATCGTTCTAAAAGAAGAAACGGAGTTTAAATGTTTGCCGGAAGATTTAAAAAAGGCCATTACTCCAAAAACCAAGGCCATGATCATCAACTACCCAAGCAACCCAACGGGCGGTGTCATGACAAAGGAAGACTATGAAAAGCTTGTTCCCATCATCAAAGAAACCGGCATCTACGTTGTCAGTGATGAAATCTATGCAGAACTTAGTTTTGACCAAGAATTTGCTTCTTTAGCTCAATTTGATGAAGTTCGTGACCAAATCATTGTAGTCAACGGATTTTCAAAAGCTTTTGCGATGACAGGATGGCGTCTGGGCTATGCTTTAGCAAACCGAGATGTCTCTGATGCCATGACAAAAATTCATCAGTATGTGATCATGTCTGCCCCAACACAGGCACAGTATGCTGCGATTGAAGCCATGACTCACGGATTGGATGATGTCATCCGCATGCGCAACGATTATTTGAATCGTAGAAATTTGTTAGTCAACCGATTAAATCGCATGGGATTGGATACGAATATGCCTCATGGAACATTCTATGTTTTCCCAAACATCCAAAAGACCGGAATGACCTGTGAAGAATTCTGTGAAAAGCTCTTGGAAAAAGAAAAAGTTGCCTGTGTCCCAGGCAACGCATTCGGCGAACACGGTGAAGGTTTTATTCGAATTTCTTATGCATATAGTATAGACCACCTCAAAGAAGCATGTGATCGCATTGAGCATTTCCTTCAAAATTTGGATTGATACTAAATATAAAAGTACCGCCAATTCATTTCACTGGCGGTACTTTTTGTTTTAACTGTTTGTCAATTCTTTCATTGCCTGCTGATAAGCAACGGTCTTTTCATGGGCATCTTCTTTTGAGTTCCCCTTGATACAATAATAGAACTTACATTTTGGTTCTGTTCCACTCGGGCGGACCGCAATCCAACTTCCATCTTCCAAATAATATTTTAAGACATCCGATTTTGTAAATCCGGTCAATTCAGTAACTGTATCTCCTTCTTTGATCGTACATTCTTTATAGTCTTCGCTGCGAACGACCTTAACCCCGTTAATCTGTGATGGAGCATCTTTACGCAGATTCGCTAAAATCTCTTTAATTCGATTGGCTCCTGCTTCTCCAGACAATGTCAAAGCAACTTGACTTTCTTCGTATGTTCCATGGCGTTCATACAAACCATCAAGAACATCCACAAGATCTTTCCCTTGTTGTTTATAGTAGCTGGCAGCCTCTGCCAACATCAAACAAGCCTGAGGGGCATCTTTATCACGAACAAAAGGTTTAATCAAAGATCCGTAAGATTCTTCATAGCCAAATACATAATTCTTTTCATGAGTAACTTCATATTTGGCAACTTTTTCTCCAATGAACTTGAAGCCGGTCAATGTTTTTTCAGTTGAAACCCCATAATCCGCAGCTACTTTTTCACCAAGATCACTTGTAACTACTGTATTGAACATCACCGGATTTTCAGGCATTAATCCTTTTTCCTTCAGTTGAGAACAAATATATTCAATTTCTACCGAACCTGACTGGTTACCGGTCAATACGACATACTCGCCATTATGTTTAACACCGACTCCCATACGGTCAGCATCCGGGTCACACACCAAGATCACATCTGCATCGTTTTCCTTGGCATATTTCAAAGCCAATTCATATGCTCCAGGTTGTTCTGGATTTGGTGTTGGAGTGTTCGAAAAATCTGGATCTGGCGTGCATTGTTCTACAACAGGTATGCAAGTATATCCGGCACGTTTATAAACTTCCTGGACCGGAATATTGGCTGTCCCATGTTCTGGCGAGAAAACAATCTTGATATCCTTTTTGACATCCGGATTCAATTGGATACTCAAAACATTTTTATAGTATTCTTCATCCACATCTTTGCCGATAACCGTAACCAACTTCTTCTGTTCGTCGGTACATTTAGCATCAATAGCAAGTTCATCCTCAATGGCGTTGACCTCTCCAATCACCTGACTGGCTAAAGCCGGAACCAGCTGACAGCCTTTATCATCATAAAGCTTGTAACCATTATATTCTTTTGGATTATGACTGGCTGTGATCATAATGCCGCCAAAGCAATGCAGATGACGAACCGCAAAACTCAATTCCGGTGTTGGGCGCAAAGATTCAAATACATAAGAACGAATATTATTTTTTGCGAGCAAATCAGCACAATCAAAAGCTAATTCCTTGGACATATGTCGATTATCATATCCGATCGCGATTCCTGCCTGGCATGCCTCCGGTCCTGCTTTTTGAATATAGTTGGCATATCCCTGCGTTGCTTTACGGATCGTATGAATGTTGATACGATTGGTTCCCGGCCCTAAAAGACCTCTCATCCCGGCGGTTCCAAATTCGATCAACGTATAAAATGCATCATTTTTTTCTTCTTCGGTCATATTTGCCAAATCATCCTTATAACGAGGATCTAAATTTGGATGGTTGACCCATTTTTCATATCTTTCTTGTACAAGTGACATAAAGAAATCCTCCTAAATCTACGAGCTTATTATAGCATTTTTTCAATGAAATGAAATCGTTTTCATAAAGAAAAAGAAACATTCCATTCAGAATGTCTCTACATCACACTATCACGAGCCCGCTCAAGATCCGATACATCAAAACCATAATCTTCAAAGCCTTGCTTGATTGTCTTCCAATATGTTTCCGAAGGATATTTCTGATCTGTATATGGCTGCATGACATAAACCAAGGCCTCAACATCCCCCAGATCTTCAGTATGGATCATTAACGGAATCCGATCATATAGTTCAGGATACTCTTCATATTCATCCAATGCCGCTAGATCTGTCATAGATACCGAATAGACACCAACTTGGACGCGATCTCCTTGAGAAGGTACGACGTCCAAGAATCCTTTAGCTCCAAACACAAGTTTATAATCTTTAAGGATCCCTTTCGAAAGCCGTTTCGCATCGGGACATCGCTTTGCCATAGCCTTTAAATCCAGGTTGCTGCCATATGCGGCATAAATAATAGCGGATTGTGGATCAATTGTCATTTTTTTCACTCTTTTCAATCAAAAACCATAATTCCATGATCATTTTACGTGATTTTCGAAAATAACGTCGACGATAATGATAAACTTCCAGATCTTTCCATTCCGGAAAAGACCGATAACCACTGGACGGTAACCATTCATCATAAAAACGTTTTCGAATCTTTGCGACTTTTGCCGGCAAAGTCAACTGAGAATGAACAGGAATATTCACCTTAACTGCTTCAATACCTTTTGAGATATAAAGATTTTTAAACTCTTTATTTTTCTTCAAAACAAAATCACCCATAAAAACTTTATTGGGTCCCGAAGCCACACAAGTAGTTAAAGGCTTGATCTGAAATTGAATATGCGGGCGAATCTTAGCATACTTTTTGGAAAGAGCTGGAAGATCTTCAAAAAGCGTAGACTCGCTCGTTTTCAATTCAACACCAGAAACTAAAATATCTTCATTCAACGCAACAGGAGAAAAGATCAATGAGTTTCTCCCCCAACCGTTTGGATATCTGTTTCATTTTCTACTATGGCCTTTACGGCTAATTCAATTCCTTTTGCGATATCAGAAAGATTCATTCCCGGAGTTCCAGCCGGTTGATTCACAGTTTGTTCTGTGGCATATGGAACATGCATAAATCCGCCTTTAATCGTAGGATGTTTTGTTGCCAAAGCATGCATAACACAATATAACATCGCATTGCACACATAGGTTCCTGCCGTAAAAGAAACCGATGCCGGAATACCAGCCTTTTTCATCTCTTCTACCATCGCATGAACCGGAATCGTCGCAAAGTAAGCAGCCGGAGCTCCTTCTACTAATGGCTGATTCATTGGTTGATTGCCTTCATTATCCGGAATACGGGCTTGCACATAATTGATACCGACAAACTCAGGTGTTATCTGCGAACGTCCACCCGCTTGCCCAATGCACAATACATAATCAGGATGAAATTCTTCAATAGCGTCGACTGTCTTCTGTGGACCTTTTCCAAATACGGTTGGTACTTCCAGCTTAATCACTTCAGCGTCTGCAATTTGATCCGGCAAAAGCTTTACAGCTTCATAAGCCGGATTGATTTTTTCGCCGCCAAAAGGATCAAAGCCAGTAATCAGTATTTTTTTCATAAGAAAGCCTCTCTAGATCGTATTCTAAGATAAAACGATCATCATTATAATTTGTATAACAAGCATAATAGCCGCAATCAATACTTGGTTTTTGATAACCCCATAATCGTCTTTCATCTCCAAAACCGCTACAGGAACGATATTGAAGTTGGCCGCCATCGGCGTACACAAGGTACCACAATAACCACAAGTCAGAGCTAAAGAACCGATAATGACCGGATCAGCACCATAAGCCAATACAAATGGAGCCCCAATACCAACTGTCATTACCGTAATTGCCGCAAAAGCATTTCCCATGACCATTGTGAACAATGCCATGCCAACCGCATAAACAATGATACCAAAAGCTACATTTCCTTCTGGAATGATATTTGTGACTAAACCAGAAATCACATCTCCGACACCGGCTGTAGTGAAGACGGCTCCCAAAGCAGCCAACAAAGTCGGTAACATACTCAGCGGTCCCACGATATCTAACATACGCCGACCATCATTTAAAAACACCTTAGGCGTGTTTTCTTTGGAAAAGAGCATCAATAAGATGATTCCGAAAACAACACCGACTCCCATACCAAAGATTGGTGAAATCGTTGTAAACAGAGCCGCAATTAGTGCAAATGCACCAATGGAAAGGGCCGGCACAAAAACTTTATATCCAATTTTTTTATAATTATTCTGCATTTCTTCCGGCGTTGGACTAGGCTCATTTCCAGCCTTCACTTGTTTAAAGATTGGACTCAAGACCATCAATACCATTAATACACCTGTAGCCATCGGCGGAATCCATTTTCCGATCAAAAACATCAGTCCTAACAAGAACCAGAAAATAAATGTACCAAATCTTTTTTCGTTGGTCTTATCATTCAGATTGCGAATTGCGACATAGATGGCGATCAAGCCAATCACGAAATACAAAATTTCTAACAGTTTATCTGAAAGTGAAACATCAACACTCATGAAAAATTCCATAGGGTTCGTCATGATTTAGCACCTCCTGCATATTTCTTGGCCAGACGTCTATCTTTCAAGAAATAATAAATGATAGCAACAGCAGTTGCGATCAAAGCTACCGGGATCTGAACGCTGGCCAGATCGATCAGCGCTACTTCATAACCAAGATCAGCCAATGTAGATTGCACTAACAACATTCCACTCGTTCCAACAAACAAAACTTGGCCAAAGAACCATGCCACGTTATCCATAGCACTGGACATACCTTTTAACTGTTCCAAATACTCATCAGCAATTGGATGTCCATCCTTTTCGACGATCGCTTGTGCCATAGGCATAACAATAGGACGAATAAAGCTGGCCGCTCCACCTACACTGATATTAAACGCACCAAAAATCAGACGGATAATTCCATAAATACCAACAATCAGACCAGCAGAAGCGTTTTTGAATTTTCCCATAAACTCTGCCGCCGCTTGTTTCAAACCGTTTCGTTCCAGGGTTCCGGTAAGTACCAGAACAATAATAAATGTACACATGCTTCGGTTCGATACAAAGCTCGATCCTAATGTTTCTAAAAAAGTGACAAGGTCGATGCCAGATACAAGTGCTGTTACAACCGCAGCAACCATGATTATCAAGATGGAATCCAGCTTGAGGATAAATCCAATGATGACAATCAGGATACCCAACAATTTCAAAATTTCCATGATTCTCTCTCCTTACTACTCGTTTTTGAAATTTTTGACTTGCTTTAATTATACGACGATGAAAATTTCTTTCAAGATAAAATGTTTGATTTTTCATTAGGAAAAATCAAAAAAAAAGCCCGAAGGCTTTTCTTTTTGATTCAATTAAGCAATGATTTTTTGTGCGCGAAGTACTTCTTCGATAGCTGCAATAGCTTCTTCTTCGTCTTCTCCAGAGCAGCTGATTGTAATTTCAGACTGTGTAGGAATTCCTAAAGACATAACGCCCATGATTGATTTCATGTTTACTTCACGTCCTTTGAATGCAACATTGATTTCGCTCTTAAATTTGCTGGCGGCATTTACCGCAACAGTTGCAGGACGAGCATGTAATCCTACTGGATCAACTACAGTAACAGTCACTTGTTTCATTATAAATTTCCTCCTAAAGTAAATCTAAAAATATTTTAGTCCATTTCTATCAATAAATCAATATAATTTCAGTCAACTTCCAAGATTCGAATTCCTCGATCTGCAAGGACTTTCGCAAACATTCCATATCCATAAATCAGACGATTTTTGAAGTTTCCATCAAAGATCCATCCATAACCGCAAGTCGGTGAACGAGCTTTCAAGATCGCTAAATCAACCGATTCCAAATGAACTTCATTCAGTATTTTCGTTATGGATTCCTGCATACTCTCTGTCAGATCTTCCCCATTTTTATCAATCAATCGGCCATTCAAGATCTCACAAGGTGCTCTCGGGATTCCTAAATAAGCTTCAGGACAAACTGGTACGATTTCATGTCCGGCGATCAGATCCATGACCTCTTTGCGAAAACAATCCCTTCCATCGTATCGACAACGCTCCTTACAAAGGCAAGCGCTAATCAAGATCTTCATGAATTTGACATCAATTCATCATAAAGCAAAGAATAGGTCTTTGCACTATTTGCCCAACTTACATCGGTATTCAATGCGTTAGTCTGCAACATCTTCCAATCATCTTTGCGATTATAGAAGACATCGATTGCATAATAAAGCGTATTGATCAACTCATTTGAATTGTAGTTCTCAAAGCTGAAGCCGTTTCCACTCTTATCGTATTCATTATATGGATTGACTGTATCTTTTAAACCACCCGTCTCACGAACCAGAGGAAGCGTTCCATAACGCATTGAGCAAAGTTGCGAAATACCACAAGGTTCGAAAAGACTCGGCATTAAAAATAAATCACTGGCAGCATAGATGCGATGAGCCAAGCTCTCGTTATAGCCATAATAGAAACAGATCTTTCCTTTATTTCCATTCTCTAGTTCGCGGAATTTATTTTCGATCTGATTCTCTCCGCTGCCTAAGATCGCGATTTGGATCGGAGCCGCACATAAAGCATCTAACTGTTCCATCAATAGATAGAATCCTTTTTGCCATGTTAAACGGCTAACACAACCTACAAGCAATACGTCCGGGTTCTCTTCAAGTCCTAACTCTCTTTGAAGTGCAAGTTTATTCTCTTTCTTTTGTTTGTCCATATTCACTTTGTCGAAATGATACGGAATCTCTGGATCGGTCTTTGGATTCCACAAATCAATGTCGATTCCGTTAACGATTCCCCAAAGATCATATTTTCGCATATTCAAGATTGCTTCTAAATGTTCCCCATACTGTGGAGTTAAGATTTCTTGCGCATAAGTGGGAGAAACGGTCGTGACTTTATCAGAATATAAAATTCCAGATTTCATAAAGGAAATACCGCCATCAAAACGTACATTTCCATTATCCAGCAGGTAATATGGAAGTCCCAGACAAGAATCCAACATCTCTGGTCCAAAATTTCCTTGGTAAGCTAAGTTATGGATCGTGTATACAAAACGAATACTGCGATAACGCGCATCATTATCGTGAGTTTCTTTTACCATGCATGGAATCATACCAGTATGCCAATCATGACAATGAATAATGTTAGGCCAGTAATTCAACTGATTCAGCATCTCGATCACAGCTTTTTGGAAATACGCGAAACGCTCTCCATCATCATCGTAACCATAAAGCGTATCTCTTTCAAAATATCCTTGATGTTGAATGAAGAAAAAACACACATCGCCTTCCATTTTCGAATACACCCTTACAGGAACTTCATGATAAGCGATCGACACCGAATATTCGCAATCAAAATATAGATCATCCATATATTTTTCCGCGATTTTCTTGTATAAAGGCATAACGACCTTCACTTCATGTCCCTGGTCTGTCAACGCCTTGGGCAAAGAACCAATTACATCGGCAAGGCCCCCTGTTTTGATAAAAGGAAGCCCTTCACCAGCAACCATTAAAATCGAAGCCATTAAATATTCTCCCTTCTACCAATATAAAGCGGATCTTCCGGAGTTCCTGTCAAATCGATCTTTTTATAGATCTTCGTATGTTTGTCAACAATCACATTTTTCAAGACCGCATTGTCTCCGATCTCAACATCTGGCAAGATCAAGCAGTTTTCAATATGAGCGCCTTTTCCTACCTTGCAAGCTCGGCCAATGATCGAATTGACCACTTCTCCATGAATCTCACTGCTGTTGGATACTAAAGAGCCAATAGCACTTCCGCCATCCAAATAAATGGCTGGTGCACTGTCATTTGTCCGTGTATATGCCGGCCATTTTGGATTTGAGAATTCACGCATATTCGCCTCATTCAAAATTGCCATGTTGCTATCATAATACGATTTTAAATCATTGATGCAGTAAACGCTGCCTCTAAAATTGACACCGCGAATATCCATATCTTTACAATGATCATTGACAATGTCTTTGAACCAATACATGCTGCTGACCTTACGTGCTTCTTCAACTAAAGAAACAAAGATCTCTTTTGACATGATATAAGTCTGTAAAGAAAGCTGGCGATTCTTATAGTTGCCAAGATTGCTCTCAATGCTCAGAACCCCTTTTTGGCGATTCATCTGCAATACATCGCAATTGATGTAATGTGTTTTGGCATCATCCACATTCTGATATAACATTGTGATTTCAGCACCGCTTTGGATATGCTGATCCAAATAATCGGCATAATTGACCATATAAACCATATTGACTGGCGCAATGACCACATAATCATTTTTATTTTCCTGGATTGAATCGATCTGATCATAATAGCTTTGAACATCCGAAACATACTGAATGGCTCCATCTTCACGATATAAAGGAATCAAATCAATACGTCCATGTTTCGAGTTGATATTATAATGACGGCCACTGCCAACATGTTCAATCAATGGCTGAGGGTTGCCATTTACAAAAACCTTGATATCATGGATTCCTGAATTGGCCATGTTAGAGAGTGGAAAATCGATCAATCGATATCTTCCAATAAAACTAAATGCCGCAATCGGACGATATTTCTGCAAGCCTCTCACATAAACGCTCGGGTCATTATAAGTTACGATTCCTAATGCATCACACATTGTCGGTTACTCCCCTTTCTTTACGCGTTTTGAAATCAACGCGATCTCTTCACTGTCCAAGGAGCCTACAACAGCACCTGGATCGATCTTGACACCATCCGCAACGATAGCGCGATAGACCTTAGCTCCTTCACCTACGGTAACCCCCGGCATCAATACAGCTTGTTCTACAGTAGCATCTTTATCGATCGTCACATCATTGAAAAGAACAGAGCTTTCCACATGTCCGCGAATGATAGCACCTTGATTGATGTAACTATTCTTGACCGATCCTTCCGGTCCTACATAATGCGGCAGTGCCGGAACATCTTCGGTGTAGATCTTCCATTCTGGATCGTCCAGATTTAACTCACTGGTCTTGTCCAAAAGATCCATATTGGCTTCCCACAGAGAATCAATAGTTCCTACATCTTTCCAATAACCTTCAAATTTATAAGCCTGCAGTTTCTTTCCTTGATTCAAGAAAGAAGGAATGATGTCTTTTCCAAAATCATGATGACTGCCTTCTACACTCATATCCGCAATCAATTCTTTACGAAGGTCCTTCCAATTGAAAATGTAAATACCCATACTTGCCAGATTTGATTTTGGATGTGCTGGTTTTTCTTCGAATTCTACGATGCGTCCTTCCTCATCTGTATTCATGATTCCAAAACGACTCGCTTCTTTCATAGGAACCGGCAACACGGCAATCGTACAGGCAGCTTCTGTTTCTTTGTGTAATGAAAGCATATCTGCATAGTCCATTTTGTAGATATGGTCACCCGAAAGAATCAAAACATATTCAGGATCAAAGGTATCAATAAAATCGATATTTTGAGTGATGGCATCAGCAGTTCCTTGATACACATCAAATTTTGTTCCGTCTTTTTCTCGTGGCGGCAATACATAAACACCGCTTCCTCGGGTATCTAATCCCCAACGCTGTCCGGCTCCGGCGTATGCATTCAACATAACGGACTCATATTGTGTCAGTACACCGACGACTTTGATTCCTGAATTGGCACAGTTGCTCAACGGGAAGTCAATGATTCGATATTTCCCGCCAAAGTAAACGGCTGGTTTTGCGTTTTTCTTGGTCAAATCCAGTAAACGCGTTCCACGCCCGCCCGCCAGGATCATTGCGAGCATATTATTTTGTTCCATAACCATCCTCCTATACTACATAGTGATTACTCATTTCCAAGTATACCACTTTTTTATGAAATTAAAACGATTTTTCAGTAAAATGTATGCGTTTTCATTCTTGAAACAAAAATGTCGGATCTTTCGACCCGACACGATACTATTCACTTCTCAAAGCTTCTACAGGATCCTTTTTCGAGGCATAACGGCTTGGTATCAGCCCGGCAATCACCGTTAAGATCAAGCTGATCAAAATCAGAATCAGCCCTCCTTGCCATGGCAAACGAGCAATATGCGAAACTCCCGTTAGATGTTCCACAATCAAACTGATAGGAAGATTCAATAACAAAGTAATCAAGATCCCCATGCAGCCGCTGCATAGACCGATGATAAAAGTCTCGGCATTAAAGACATGCGATATATCTTTTTTTGAAGCTCCGATGGAACGCAAGATTCCGATTTCTTTGGTTCTTTCCAGAACGGAAATATAGGTGATGATTCCAATCATTATACTGGAAACGATCAAAGATACAGAAACAAATCCAATCAAAACATAAGAGATCATATTGATCACACTGGTCACGCTCGACAACATCATCCCAATAAAATCGTTATATGTGATCACATTGTTGATGTCACCGTTCGCTTTTTGTTCTTCATTATACGCATTGATCTGATCGCTGATCATTTCTTTGTCTTCGAAGTTGGAAGCATAGATCTGAATTGCGGTAGGATTATTCAAATCAATATAGCCCAGTTTCTGAAGATTCGTCTCGTAAGTGGCATTCAAATTATCATTATATGTCTGGATATAAGCCATCAGCTCTTCTTGAGACATACTTGCCAGAGCCATTTGCTGTTCTGTGCTCAGATCCGACATCTGAATTTTTTCTGCATTTGAAAACTCGGCCCCTGTAAAGACATTGATATCTGGATGGGCAATCTGTTCTTGAACGATCTCAGATTGCGAACAAACATCGATCATATGATCCTGCATCGCACTAGTATAGTAAACTCCACCCATGGTCGTAGAAGACACCGTCGAATCAGTCGGCTTGATTATTCCGACGATTTTGATCTCTTCGGCATCGGCCATCAATTTGTCAACGTAAGCTTCATCATCGCTTTTATCGATCCATACCCCATTGATTTTCTGATAAAGATCCGAATTGGGAATCAATTTAAATGTCGTATCCATCAATTCATCCATTGTATAGGTTACGCTTTCACTTGTCTGGATCTTATCGCGATTGCCCGCCAGCAGTTCCTCATAGTTTTCAACCAGCTCATCCTGATTCATCAATCCCAAAGAATATAGGACATAATCGGAGATCTCGTTGTTTTCATCGACCTCGATCACAACCTCATTATAATCATCGGCCCATTCTCCGGCCACCAGTTGATACTCATCATCACGAAGCTCCTGACTATCCGGCAAAGGAAGCCAAACCTCATTGTTCATCATCGAACTCGAAGACGGCATAAATTGCGAAGACAGATTCATCATATCCGAGTAACCCAAGCGTTCTAATAATCCATTAGGGCTGACTTGCACCAAGCCTTGATCTCCCAAGTCATTGTACACATGAAGACTCAGGCCATAGCTATACTCAATTGCCTTCGCATGATCACGCAAATCCTTCCCTCCATCGCTTTCAATGTAAGACTTAAAAGCAGTAAGATTATTTTCCGATGAGCTCGAAATCGAATTGAGAATATCATTGATATATGGCGAAGATGTGATCTCATCCTCATTTTTTTGTTGCTCTTCTTTGGATTCAGTCATATTCATCATGGTTTCCATCATGGTCGACATATCCATTGTATTATCCTGAATCTCAATGGGATAACTTGCCATCGTATCGTTTTCTACACGATCGATATAGTTCTGCACTCCATTAGATAACGACAAGATCAGCGCAATCCCGATAATCCCGATGCTTCCCGCAAAGCTGGTTAGAATCGTCCTGCCTTTTTTTGTCATTAAATTGTTCAAGCTCAGCGAAAGAGCCGTTTTAAAAGACATTCCCGGTTTCTTGAGCTCTTCTGAAGAGGGCTGGATCTCTTGAGGACTGACCGGATCTGTATCGCCTTTGACTTCACCGTCAAAAAGTTGAATGATTCGAGTCGAATATTGTTTGGCCAGTTCAGGATTGTGAGTCACCATAACAACCAGCCGGTCTTTAGAAATCTCTTTCAAAAGTTCCATGATCTGAACACTCGTTTTAGAATCCAAAGCTCCTGTTGGTTCATCTGCCAATAAAATATCCGGGGCATTGACCATTGCCCGAGCAATAGCTACCCTCTGCATTTGCCCTCCCGACATTTGAGTCGGCTTCTTATGGATCTGATCTTCCAAACCAACCTTTTTCAGAACTTCGATTGCCCGTTTTCGGCGCTCTTCTTTTCCAACACCCGTTAAAGTCAATGCCAATTCCACATTGCTCAACACCGTTTGGTGCATGATCAGGTTATAGCTCTGAAACACAAACCCCACTCGATGATTGCGATAAGTATCCCAGTCTTTATCTGTATAATTCTTTGTCGATCGGCCATTAATAATCAAATCTCCAGAGGTGTAATGATCTAAACCACCAATTATATTCAAAAAAGTAGTTTTACCACATCCGCTTTGTCCCAAGATGGAAACAAACTCACTATCACGAAAAGTAATTGTGATGTCCTTCAGCGCATGAACAACATCAGTTGATGTCGAATAATCTTTCACAAGATGCCTTACTTCTAACATGAAATCCCTCCTGACTGAGGTATTATACCATTACTTAAGTATCTTAACAATAAGTAGCTTTCATTTTGAGTTCAGCCGATATACACTCCATTTTCCTTTAGTAAGACAGGATGCCAAACCAGCCGTCAAAGAAAGCGGAACAAACCACAGTCCAAAAATCTCAATGCCAAAAAAAGCCGTTCCCCATATAGAATGCGTCCCTGCTCCAAAAACACAAAGCATGCCGATTGCAGCACAAACCAACGGATCCAGACCAACCAAGGGACCGCAAACGACTCCTAAACTAGCGCCAACCGAAAACATGGGCGTCATTTCTCCGCCTACAAAACCACAAGCCGATGTCAATATTGTCAAAACCGCTTTCCAAATCCAATCTGACAAAAACACCTGTTCTCCTTCAAAGACCGCTTGCAGAAGAATTTCACCTGTTCCAATATATCGAAAGTTACGAATGAACATCAGCAAAAGCATCAAAATCAAACTCAGGACGATAATTAAAACAATTGCATGTTCACTTTTTTGTATCTGAGATCGAGCCCACTGAAGACTTCTCGCAAAAAGATTTCCTATAACTCCAAACAATACTGCACACAAAAAGATTTTGAACAAAACACCCCACGAAAAGCTGGGCAACTCCAAAACAGATAGACGCAAAGATGGAATTTGAAAAATAAGATGTACGCTATAAGACATCAAAGAAGCCAATAAAGCATAAGGAAGCTCTTTCCATCGCCGCGAAAAGATTTCCACCGCAAAAAAAGCAGCCGCAATCGGGCAGCCAAATAAACACGACAGCGCTGCTGCGATTCCGCAAGTCAAAGAACACCCCATCGAAAAGACAGGAATTCTTTTTTGAAGGAAGCTTCCTATCGCCGACCCCAGCTGCAGACTGGCCCCCGCGCGGCCTGTACAAGCCCCCAAAAGATGTGAAATCCAAGCTTCTGATATCGCTAAAGGTGCATTCCTCAAAGGGATATGAACCGCAGATTCTTCTGCTTGAAAAATCTGTTCTATATTCTGTTTATCGTGTCCTATATTTTTGATTAGCCATCGTGTCAACAAAGCTCCAACCGGTAATCCCCATAAAAAAAGGCTGCCCATTTTCAAATGAAGATCCGTTAAAAGCCGAACGCCTGAAACAAAGATACTTTCAACCATGCCGACAACTAGGCCCAAAAACAGACAAAAGACAATGAACCGTCCCTTTTTTCTTCCAAATTCGATCAATGATTCCATGAACTCATCTTACGAAAAAAAGACATGGAAGTCCATGTCTTTATTCTGCGCTGATCGTGAATTCTGTTTTCCAAAGCCCGTGCAGATTGCAGTATTCGTAAACAGTCACTTTACCAGAACGATGTTTTACACAAAAATGAACTTGTGGTTCCTGTCCGGGATTCAACGTTTTCTTTTCCACTGTACCATCTTCAAATTCTGCCCATACGGCTGTAATATAATGTTCTTCCAACATTGGATGTGGAACGCTGCCCACTTTTACGATCAATTTATGTCCATTCTGTTCTACAACTGGTACATGTTTTTCTAAAGCTCCATCCGTGGTACCGGCTTTAACTTCGTGGAATCCTTCTGGCAACTGTCCGCCTTTTGGTTCTACGACCATTTCAAACACTGCACCACATTCATTGCATTTTACGATTTTCATTTTTGAAATCCTCCTCTATATTGACATTATATCGATAAAAACTTAAATTATCTATGAATATGACCGCATCTTACAATATTTTACAATGCACTCCCTATCAGTTGCGATTTCAAGTCATGAAACCAATCCGTCTGGATGAACTTCGAAATCATTTTTTTTGTTCTAAAAAACATTGGAATCGATGCACCGATTTTTCGATCCCAACTTTAGAACCTAAAAAAAACTATACGATTTCTTTTAAAATGCAGGCAAAATCTTGCGAATACTCGAATCAACCAGTTTCTGTTGTCTACGAAGATTCCTTTTGTATTGTTGCCTTCAAACCGGCTTTTTTACTCGTTCATGATGATGGTCATCACACAGACACCTTACAAGGGCGCATCAATGCCTATTTAGATTCACAAAAATGGCCTTACAACGCTCAAGCGATCCATCGAATCGATACCGAAGCGAGCGGCTTG
Organism: Faecalicoccus acidiformans; assembly: GCF_014202635.1. Taxonomy (GTDB): domain Bacteria; phylum Bacillota_I; class Bacilli_A; order Erysipelotrichales; family Erysipelotrichaceae; genus Faecalicoccus; species Faecalicoccus acidiformans. The sequence goes on along the minus strand of NZ_JACHHD010000015.1, from coordinate 26,626 downwards.
GTTCTCTTTTGTAAATTTCCTTTCTTCCAGCCCTTCTTTGATCATCAAATGGGAACCCATCTGATTCAAAAAGAATATCTTTGCATCGTAAAAGGGATCTTGTCCTCTAAGCACGGTATCCTTCAGAACCCGATCGCAAAAGACCGGCATGATGCCAACAAAATGCGAATTTCAAAAACGGGAAAGCCTTGCAGTACCTTGTATACAGTTTTGGAAGAAAAATCTAACACTTCGTTGATTCAGGTACAGATCCAGACAGGACGGCGCCATCAGATTCGTGTTCATATGAAAAATCTGGGCCATCCTATTTACAATGATCCTTTATATGGAAAAATCGAGGACAGCCGCGGCATGCTTCTACAAAGCAAGCAGCTGCGTTTCCACGTTCCTTTTCAGAAGGATCCTGTCACAGTGATCAGCCCAAAAGATCCGCGAATGATATTAGAATAGTATACCCCTTAAGATAAGCGATCCATACTCCTATACTTAAACATGAGCAAAAAGGAAGGATCGTTTTTTTCATGCCAAGCATCCAAAAAAAACCAATCCCAATCGCAATCAAACAAGCGACAATCATACGTTCCAGCCCCAATAAAGCACCAAAATAAAAAAAGTAAACAACATCCGCCAAACCGATCCATTCCGGTTTAAAACGATGCATTGCGAATGAAGGAAGACCATATAGCAAAGCTCCGCTCACAGAAGAAAGCCAGTTTTGTGGAAATCCCAGATAAAGAATCAAAAATAACGAAGGCACGATCCATTTCTTGGAAATATAATAAGTTTTTAAATCTTGCCAAAACAAACAATAAATATAAATCAACAAGACCATTCCTTCGGTCATAGATTCTTGCGGAAGCGATCGAATCGTTATGATCTGACCGCAAAGAAAACAAAGCTTTCCCATCCAAGGCAATTCTGTTTTTAGTCCATATCTTTCGAAAAGTAGAATTCCCAAAAAACTCAATCCAATAAAAAAGATCTCCATACAAGAAAGTATAGAGATCGTTTCTTACAAAAGTGTGACCAAAGATCATTTTTGGACAGTCTGCAGATAATCAGGATCATCCCCTTTTGGATTATAAACCAGTTTCAATAAAACAGGCGTGATGATCGTTGTAAAGACTACACACAATAAAATAGGGGTCACAAAAATCGAAGGCAAGATGCCCAATGCCATCCCGCGATTGGCAACGATCAAAGCAACTTCTCCGCGTGAAACCATACCGCATCCGATCCGAATCGACTGTGTCTTTGAATACCGGCAAAGCAAGCCTCCCAATCCGCAGCCGACCACTTTGCTGACAACCGATACAACGCAAAGTAAAACAATCAAGATCAATAAGCTGGTTGACAGTTGTAGCGGTTCCAATTTCAGTCCAATGCTTGCGAAAAATACTGGCGAAATCAACAGATACGACAAAGTACCAATACGTTTTTCAACATAAGCACATTGACTGGTTCCTGAAATAATCAAGCCGGCCACAAAAGATCCCGTAATGTCCGCAACCCCAAAGAATGCTTCCGAAGCATAGGCCATCAATAGGGCAAAGGCAAAGCTGACAATTGAATACCGCTGCAAACCTCCGCGAGAGTCATGATCAAACCACCAGGCAAACGCCTTATGTAATACGATTCCCACCACAACTGCAAAGATAAAGAACAATACGATCTTCAACAGCACCATTCCTACATCGATGCTGCTGTCGGCCAAGCCAGAAACGATCGTCAAAGCAATGATTCCCAAAACATCATCAATTACGGCAGCCGCCAAAATCGCATTCCCGCTCTCGGTTTTCATAGCGCCCATCTCTTTCAAGGTTTCAACCGTGATTCCTACCGAAGTTGCGGTTAAAATAACACCTAAGAATAAATTCTCGATCCAGGCTTCTGGTCCAACGTTATACATCATGCCGATTGCATATCCCATAGCCAGAGGAACCAAAACACCTAATACCGCAATCACAAACGCCTTCAAACCGGCTTTTTTCAGATCCGTAATGCTGGTTTCCAAACCGGCCCCGAACATCAATACGATCACACCAATCTCAGATAAAGTCGAGATCAGGTTGCTTGGCTGCACCAAACCAAAGACGGCAGGTCCTAGCAAGATTCCTGCCAACAAAGCTCCGACAACGGCTGGCATACGCAGTTTCCGAGAAAACAATCCGAACACTTTCGTACCCAATAAAATCAGAGCCAGATCTAATAGATAACGATAACTATCCATATTTCAATCTCCTTAAAATCAAAACACAATGAATTATAGTCTTTTGATTAGGATACATCAAGAAAAATAAGTGTTAATTTTTCATTAATATGAAAGCATAAAAACATGTTGATTTAGATCTAATCCCAGATCCTCGAACTCCAATTTATATGCACACAATGAATATTGACTTTGTTTACCGGCATATCCATATTTTCGATCCCCTACTAAAGGATACCCATAATGAGCCATCCCCGCCCGAATCTGATGAAAACGTCCCGTATGCAGTTGAACCTCTACCCAAGTATTATTTCCTTCACTAGCTGTTCTAGATACATCCATCTGCGCTTTTTTATAACCAGCACAAGGATGATCTAAGACAATCGCCTTCGTCTGCTCTTTTTTGATATAAAATGTATACGATTGAAACGATCCCTGAAACGTGCCTTGGACCAGTGCTTTATACGATTTATGAATCTTATGCTTTGCCATGGCCGCATTTAGGATCCGTAACGCTTTCGCATTTTTTGCCGCGATCACAAGTCCGCTGGTGTTTCGATCCAAACGATTGCAAAGAGCAGGCGAAAAACTATTTTCATTTTCCGGATCATACTCCTTCTTTTTCCACAAATAATATCGAACTCGTTCTACTAAAGTATCTTGCCAGGTTGGCTGATCGCTTTGAGACAGCAATCCATAGGGTTTATTGACAATCAATAGATCATGATTTTCATAAACCACCTCGATGGGCTTCGTTTCCCGAATCTGTTTTTTGGATCGTTCCGTTAAGACTTCGGGCGGAAGAAACAATAAGATCACATCTCCCGAACATAAGATTTGTTTGGGTTCGCAGCGTTTTCGATTTACTTTGATCTTCTTATTACGAATTCCTTTGTACATCATGGAAGCCGGTAAAGAAATAAATGTTTTTTGTAAAAAGCGATCCAAACGCTGCCCGGCATCATTTTCTTTGACAAGGACCTCAACCATAAACAACCTCCAGACATTCTTTTAAAGAATCCAAAACTGGTACTCCCGACTGCACAAGACGTTTTCTGGATTGATGCCCCGTTGTAACCAAAAGACAATGTGCTCCCAAAGCATCTGCCACTTCATGATCATGCAGGCTATCTCCAATAAACCAAATTTCATCATCAGGCCGGCATGTTTTCTGATATTCTCTTGCTAAAGCCAGTTTGCTGCGAGCATAGATGTCCTGAATCCCATACACATCCAAAGAAGAAGTTGACAGACCAACCGCCTGGATCTGGCGGTCCAGATACTCTTTCTTGCTGGCAGATAAGACAGTCTGATGAATCTTATCCTTTTGTACCTGTGACAACACTTGTTGAGCATCTTCGACCAGGCAACACTGATAACTCTTCTTTTGATACAATTCCATATATTCTTTGGCTAACTGAGAAAAAGGCGTCACTGAAAAATCAAATCCTAATTCTCGGTAATAATCTTCAATGGGAAATCCAAAGACGTTCCGATATGCTTCTACATCAGGCAGCGGTTGACAATGATGAGAAGTCAAAACAGAATTGATGCAGTGAAAACAAAGTTCTACATCATCAAATAGGGTTCCATTCCAATCCCATACGATTCGTTTCATGTCTGATCACCTTCCTGATTATAGCATGTTCTTTGATTCGAAACCGTATTGTGAATTTGTTATCAATTTTTCTTTTTTTTATTCCATTTGTCCGATATAATGAAAAAGGTATAGAAAAGAAATCTAATAAGGAGGAACTATGCGCGGTATATATAATTCTGTCACTGATCTTCGCCGAAAAGTCTTTGCGGCCATCGCCAGCATGGCTTATGAAGATTGTGATGACTTGGCAAAACGAATCGAACAGATTCCTTACGAGCTGTTGCCTGGCGACAAAGCCACCTATCGTAACAGCATCTTCCTGGAACGAGCCATCATTGGTGAACGTCTTCGTTTGGGAATGGGACTTCCTACTCGTGATGCCGGTGAATTCAAAGCTCTTTCCGATGGTATTGAAGAAAGTGCTATTGGCGAAAAATATTACGATGATCCTTTGATCAACATTATTAAATTCGCATGTAACGCTTGTCCAGAAAAGAAAGTTTTTGTCACAAATGCTTGTCAAGGCTGTTTATCTCATCAATGTACTGAGGTTTGTCCTAAAGATGCGATCCATATCGTAGACGGAAGAAGTTACATTGATCAGGATAAATGTATTAAATGTGGTCGCTGTATGGAAGCTTGCCCTTACAAAGCCATCACCAAAATCGAACGTCCTTGTGCCGCAAGCTGCGGAATGGATGCGATCAGCAGCGATGAAGACGGAAAAGCCGTAATCGACTACGATAAATGTGTCAGCTGCGGAATGTGCCTTGTCAATTGTCCGTTTGGCGCCATCGTTGACAAAGGTCAGATCTTCCAGACGATCTATGCGATGAAAGAAGGTCATCGTGTCGTAGCTGCCGTTGCCCCGGCTTTTGTCGGCCAGTTTGGTCCTAGTGTAACTCCAGAAAAATTAACAGCGGCTTTAAAGCAGTTAGGTTTCTCAGATGTTGTAGAGGTTGCGATCGGTGCTGACCTCTGTACGATCGAAGAAGCGGAGGACTTCCTAGACAAAGTGCCTGAAAAACAGCCTTGGATGGGAACTTCTTGTTGTCCTGCATGGTCTGTCATGGCCAAGAAGCAATTCCCTCAATTCGCGCCTTACATCTCTATGGCATTGACTCCAATGGTCTTGACCGCTCGTATGATCAAAAAAGATGATCCTGATTGTAAGGTTGTCTTCATCGGACCTTGTGCTGCCAAGAAATTGGAAGCCAGCCGTAAATCTGTACGAAGCGATGTCGACTTCGTCTTGACATTTGAAGAAGTCATGGGAATGTTCGTTGCCAAAGATGTTAAACTTGAAGAGATAGAAGCTGACGATCCATTAAATAAAGGATCCAACCGCGGTCGTGAATTTGCGGTTAGCGGCGGTGTCGCAAAAGCCGTTAAATCTTTGATCAACAAAGAACATCCAGAAGTCGAGGTCAAAGTACAGGCGGCTGAAGGGCTTAAAAACTGTAAGACCATGTTGATGATGGCGAAAGCCGGACGACTCAACGGTTATCTGTTAGAAGGTATGGCTTGCCCTGGCGGTTGTGTTGCAGGAGCTGGTACATTACAGCCAATCGCAAAATCTAGTGCAGCAGTCAAAAAATACGCAAAAGAAAACACTTTAGAAAATTCCGATGAAAGCGAATACGGATATCGCCTTCAAGAATTAACTGAATAAATAAACATCAAATAGCCGATCACACGCAAAAGATCGGCTATTTTTCTTGCTCTATGAATTGAATATCTACGATATGTTCTAATAAGATTTTCTGTTTTACCAGCTGAAACCGCCGATTCTCTAAATCGATACAAGATACCTTTCCTGTCATCTGAAAATACGCACCTTGATCCCAATACTCGATTTGAAGCATATCCCCTGTCCGAACCTGGTGAATCTTGCGATTCAATTCTTCCAGATCATCTTCAGAAAGAATCCTTGGCGCCACTTGAATCTGTTCTTTTTCGTTCAACATCTCACGAAACCCTTTTAAGGCATCAAAAGATTGAAAAATATAAGCTCGCTGTTTCCGATCCATCATGCCCGATGTCCTCCAATCGTATTATTTCGATAACGAGCTGTGGCTGCTTCAAGCATATTCATTCCTTTTAAAACCGAATTTTTCCCATACCGGTCTTTGATTTGAATCAATGTCTGCTGCAGTTTTCGTTCCTTTTCTAAAAATGATCTATCCGCAAACAGGTCCCACTGCTCATATATTTCGTCTTGCAGATGCCCAAACGTGATGGCGATTTGTCGAATAGGATACCTGGAATCACAGATTCGCTGAAATAAAAGACGATACTCCTCCATCAAAATTTGATACGAATTCGTGCGATTCGTGATCGTGCACGACCCTCGGCTTGGTTTCCGAATGTTTTTTGAATATCCAATGAATAAGGAAATATGGTCCGTAACCAAATGATTTCGTACCAGTCGCAATGTATGGATATCAACCATTTCTTTTAAAATCAAGTAAGCGTCTTCACAGCTATAATCTGAAAACAAAATCTGGGAATTTGAAATAGAGTTTCCTTTAGGATGATACGCTTTGATATCTTGAATCTGCACTGGTTCTTTGCCCCAGGCATGATCGATCAAAATCTCTGCATTGATTCCAAATTCCCGGTATAAAATTTCTTCAGGGAACCGCGTAATGCCCCATAAATCACAAATTCCCAAGCGAGCTAAATGCTGTGCTGTTCCTCTGGCAATCATCCAAAAATCCGTGATAGGCTGATGATGCCACAATTTTTGTCGAAAGAGTCCCTCATCTAAAAAGCCTATATGATCATCGGATTGCTTGGCCAAAATATCCAAAGCAACCTTGGCCAAAAACAAATTAGTTCCCATTCCGATCGAAGCCGTGATTCCAGTTTGATCAAACACATCCTGCACAATACGAAGGGCCAACTCTTTCGGTGTTGTATGATAGAGCGATAAATAGGAAGTAATATCAAAAAAAGATTCGTCAATCGAATAGACATGAATATCTTCTTTCGCAATATATTTTAAAAATATCCCATAGATCTTCGCTGCATATTTCATATAAAGATGCATTCTGGGCATCGCAATGATATAATCAATAGTTTCTGGAATCTCATAGATTCGTCCCCGGCTTTTGACCCCTTGTTTTTTGATAGCTGGTGTTGCGGCTAGAGTGATTGCTCCCTTTCCTCTTGTCGGGTCGGCAACGACAAGATTGACCTCAAAAGGGTCTAAACCTCTTTCTACACATTCGACAGAAGCATAAAAAGATTTCAGGTCAATGCATATATAAATTCTTGATGTTTCCATTTCCTTCTCCCTTCTATCTTGAAGTTTAATTTGATGTTTTCTCATATACAAGATAGATTTGGGAATTTTTTATAATTTTATATTTATATTTTCTCAAATTTAGTTTTTTTTGATATTATAGACACAAGGAAGTGAAAGTATGAAACTAAAAGAACTGTTGATTCGGTATGAAATTGAGAATGATCTCAACCATACACAACTAGCCAAGATCATCGGGGTTTCTACCTCGACCCTATATCGCTGGATCAGCGGAGAAAGTACAGATCTTAAGAAAAGTACTCTTCAAAAGTTATCTCACGTTTTAGGATATGATGTAGAAAAACTTCTTCATGAAGAAACATCCTCTTTAAAGCCCATTCTTGGAACTGTCAAGGCCGGCTATGATCTTTTTGCCCAAGAATCGATTGAAGGTTATGTGGAAGTCAATGGAAAAGATGCTCCTCGTGGCGATTACTTCTTACGAATTCAAGGAGACTCCATGGAAGGATCTCATATTTACGATGGAGATCTTGTGTTTGTCCGCCAATGCGATACGGTTGAAGATGGAAAAATTGCTGTTGTCTTAATTGGGGAAGAAGCCACTGTCAAAAAGGTCCGTTACAAAAACAATCTGATGATCTTGGAAGCTTCCAATCCTAAATATGAACCAAAATATTTTACTCCGCAGGAGGTCGCAGACCTCCCGGTTCGGATTTTAGGACAAGTCCGCTTTGTCCGTACAGATTTTGATTAAGACTCTCTTTTTAGAAATCTTGATTTTTTGTATACTATAGTTACTGAACAATAAACAGGTTATAAAGAAGAAAGGAACACAACGATTTCAAACCTGGATCGCTGTATATTATACGATGAAACGTTTTTCTTATTATAAAGTAGCAGCCTGCACCCCGCCTGTATCCATCGGAAATCCTAAAGCCAATGCCCAAGCAATCATTGACTTGCTTTACAAGTTGCCTGAGGATACTCAATGTGCAGTTTTTCCTGAATTGAGTTTGAGCGGTTATACATGCCAGGATCTATTCTATGAACAGATTCTGCTGAAAGGATGTCAACAGGCGCTAGAAGATATTCTTCTTCATATGCCGACCAATCGAGTCGTGATCGTGGGCCTCCCGTTAGTGATTGAAAACAAGCTCTATAACTGTGCTGCCGTTTGCTTTGATCGCGAGGTATTAGGTATTTATGCCAAGACTTATATTCCGATGTATAACGAATACTATGAGAAACGTTGGTTTTCTTCCGGTAAAGAGCTTCCTGAAAACACGACGATCAACCTCTGTGGAAAAGAGGTTCCGGTCTCAAATCAAATTCTTTTTCAAGATAAGACGACATCGGCCTGCATTGGAGTTGAGATTTGTGAGGACCTTTGGGTGACAATTCCGGTCAGCTCGCGTCTGTCATTAAAAGGCGCCAACATCTTATGCAACTGCAGTGCTTCTAATGAGATTATCGCTAAAGAAAACTATCGTCGTGATCTCGTTATCCAACAAAGTGCCAAGACTTATGGAGCCTATATTTATGCCAGTGCCGGTCCGGACGAAAGTTCCAGCGATCTTGTTTTCAGCGGCCATGACATAATTGCGGAAAATGGAAAACTTCTAGCTCAATCGACTTTCCAAGATCCGTCTGATTACATCGTGGCAGAGATCGATCTGCAGCACTTAGAGCAAGACCGCATCCACATCAAAACAAGCCAAGAGGAAGCCGCAGGCCCCACTCAAAGAATAGAATTCTACAGCCGTCCTATTGAATCCATCGAATTGAAGCGATCTATCGATGCCTACCCTTTTGTCCCGACACAAAAAGAAAAAAGGCTGGAGCGCTGTCAGGCTATCTTGCAAATTCAGGCACAAGGTCTTGCAACACGTCTAAAAAAAATTCACGGTACCAGCGTCGTATTAGGAATCAGCGGAGGCTTAGATTCTACCTTAGCCTTGTTGGTGTGTCATAAAGCATTTGAAATGTTGCACTTAGATCCCAAAGGGATCCATGCGATTACCATGCCGGGTTTTGGAACGACCAAACGCACCAAATCCAATTCTCATGCTTTAATGGACCTGCTGCATGTTTCAAGCGAAGAGATCAGTATCGTGCCTAGCGTAAACATGCACTTCAAGGATATCCACCAGGATCCGCAAAAACACGATATCACATATGAAAACTCACAGGCTCGACAGCGAACGATGATCTTAATGGATCTAGCCAATCAATATAACGGTTTTGTCGTAGGAACGGGAGACCTGAGTGAACTGGCCTTAGGATGGTGTACTTATAATGGAGATCATATGAGCATGTATGCCGTCAATGTCAGCGTACCGAAAACATTAGTTCGCTACATTGTGGAAAGTGCCGCTCTGCAAGCCCGGAAGAATGGTCAAGAAGATCTCTGGCGGGTTTTGATCGATATTTGTGAGACGCCCGTATCTCCGGAGCTCTTACCGCCGGACCCGGATGGAAAAATCGCCCAAAAAACAGAAGAAGTGCTGGGATCTTATGATCTGCATGACTTTTTTCTCTATCATATGTTGCGCTTCCACGAATCTCCAGAAAAAATCTTTGCACTTTGCCAGATTGCCTTTCCAGCCACAAATAAGGAAACGATACTAAAGGCTTTAGAAACGTTTTATTCGCGATTCTTTACACAACAATTCAAAAGAAACTGCATGCCAGATGGTGTCAAAGTGGGTTCAATCTGCTTTTCTCCGCGAGGAGATTGGCGAATGCCAAGTGATGCCTGCCGTGATTTATGGCTAGCACAAATAGAAGAAATCCGGGAATCACAGTGATCCCGGATTTCTTTTTAAATCTTAATCGTTTGGATTGCGATGCACCCAGGCCCTCCTTGAGTAATAAAGGTCGGAGACAAAGGATAGATGACGATCTTGGCTTCCGGATATTTTTCTCGCAACATTTTTTGGGCCGCAAAAGCCAATTCATCATTAAAGGCATGGGTAATATAAAATGTATATGCGTCGGTGACATTGCGTTTATCAAATTCTTCTAAAATAGAACGAAGAGCTTTTTTAAATGTACGCGTCACAGTAAACTTCACAAGAACAGTTCCATCCTCTTGACGTTTCATAACAGGGAGCAGCTTCAATAATCCGCCTAAACCTGCCTCTATCTGGCGAACTCGGCCGCCACGTAATAAAAACTGAAAATCAAAAGGGATCAAGAAAGAAATGTCGGTCTCTCTGGCTTTCTCCAGTTCGGTTTTGATTTCTTCTAATGAAGCTCCAGCTTCTTTCATTTTGATGGCCCGATCAACCAATGAACGGTGAGGTCCGCATAATGTCTTTGAGTTCAAGATATGGATTTTTTCCGGATGATCGCATTGGCTTTTTGCCAACAGGGCATTATCATATGTTCCACTCAACCCTTGTGCCATTGTGATATCTAAAACTTCCCCTTCTTCTGAAAGACGATTGTAAGTATCGATTTTTTCACCAATCGAAGGTTGCGATGTGCTTGGAACTTTCTTTTCCTGAATAAACTTCAATAATTTTGTGCTTGTGAGATCTTCAAAATCTCGATAACTTTTCCCATCAATATTGACATGGAGCGGACACACAGTGATTCCCTTTTCTTCCCCTTCACGAATGGAATATAAGGTCGATGAATCCGTAACGATCTGTAACATTCGATATCCTCCTCGGTTTCTCTATTTCTAAAGTACCATTAAGAGTTTTTAAAGTCAATATATCTAGTTTTAAAATCTAGTTTGATTGGTTTTTATCTTTATGTTAAACTTATGTCATGAAAACAACCCGACAGATCAAAGAAGAACTGCTTCATTTTACTTGCCCCCGATGGAGTGATCTCCCTGACTTTGAGCTCTATATGGATCAGCTGATCGCATGCATCACAAAATACCTGGAGCCTCTTTATTTTCAGGAAGAAAAGATTCTAACCAACAGTATGGTCAATAATTATGTTAAGCACAGCATTTTGGAACCTCCGATCAAAAAACACTATAATGCCAAACACATGGCTTATCTAATCGTGGTCTGTATCTTAAAACGCGTCTTTACTTTGACAGAGATCGCTCAGTTAATCGAAGTTCAAAGCCGCATGCAGAACTCAAATTATGTAGAAGCTTATGACAAGTTTTCCTCTTATCTTGAAATCTATTTGCACGAAGTCATGGAAAAAGGTAATTTGAATGAATTAAGTCCTCGTTATCGTTCCAAAGAAGAAGAACTCTTATGTAATGTTGTTTCCAGTATAGCGTTAAAAATTTATACTGAATACTATCTCTTATCCACTAAAAAATAAGGCTTTTTCAAAGCCTTATTATTTTTTGATCATTCCATTTGTTTTTTATGATTTCTTTTTCATCGGGTTGCCCGATTGCGATAACCCAAAGAGGCATGAGCCATTCAGGTAGATCGATCCATTCGCGAATCTTATCAATACGTTCAGGATTCGGATATCCTCCTAACCAGCAACTCCCCAATCCCATCGCTTTAGCTTGGATCAAAATATTTTCCGTAGCCGCCGCACAATCCTGCTGGCAATAATCTAAGCTTGGATTAACATGCTGATCCGCACAAACAAGAATTGCCAACGGCGCACTCTCTAACGGACCCGCATAGGGAGAAAAGCTTCGCAGATTTTGGATCTTGATAGAATCTTCGATCACAACAAACACCCAAGGCTGGAGATTTCTTGCCGAAGGTGCACTAAATCCCGCTCTTAATAACGCTTGAATCTCCTCTTCAGTAAGCTTTCGGTCTTTAAAGTGGCGAATACTGCAGCGATCCAAAATGGGATCCATTACTCCTCACCATCCCAACAGTAGGTGCATAATTTACATTTTGGCAAACCGATCGATTTAATCATATCGTCCAGGCGATGATAACGAAGAGTCGTAAATTTCGAACGACGACGGATCTCTTCACACATCTTCTGATATCTTTCACTGTCTGGATTCGCGTATTCTTTTAAGACTTCTTCACTGACAGGATCTCCTTCCAAATCTTTGATCACACGACGCGTGATCAAATCCATTTCGGAACTCGAACGCGAGAAGTTCAAATATTTACATCCGAAGAGAATTGGAGGACAAGCCGGACGAACATGCACTTCTTTGGCCCCCGACTGATACAGAAAATCCGTTGTCTCTCCTAATTGTGTTCCTCGTACGATCGAATCATCAATCAATAACAGACGTTTATCTTTGATCAGTTCCTGTACCGGAATCAGTTTCATTTTCGCAATCATATTGCGCTGAGCTTGGCTTGTCGGCATAAAGCTTCTAGGCCAAGTAGGCGTATATTTGATAAACGGACGAGAGAATGGAATCTTCGTCGCATTGGAATATCCAACCGCATGAGCAATCCCGCTATCGGGAACACCCGCTACACTATCAATATCGGTATGCTCATCGCGAGTGGACAAGATCTCACCGCATCGGTTTCGCATACATTCGACGTTGATTCCTTCATATGTACTCGTAGGATAGCCGTAGTAGACCCACAAGAAAGAACAAATCTTCATCTTCTCTCCTGGCTCCTGCAAAACTTCGACCCCTTCCGGTGACATAAAAACGATTTCTGCCGGGCCAAGATCCTTATAATGATGATATCCCAGATTCAAAAATGCACTGCTTTCAAATGTAGCACAATAACCAGAATCTTTTTCTCCAATAATGATTGGTGTACGACCTACTTTATCACGAGCACAATAAATTCCCGTCGGTGTCAAAATGAGAAGACTCATACTTCCGTCAACTACATCTTGAACATAGCGTATTCCTTCCAAAATGCTCGTTTTTTGATTGATCAAAGCAGCAATCAGTTCGGTAGGATTGATTCCTCCAGAACTCATCTCAAAGAAATGAGTCATTCCGTTTTTGAAACAAAGCTCTTTCAAATCTTCAAGATTGTTGATTCGGCCAACTGTTGTCAAAGCAAAACTTCCTAAGTGAGAGTGCACCAACAAAGGCTGAGCCTCAAAATCTGAAATACATCCAATTCCAAGATTTCCTTCAAACTTTTCCAAATCTTTATCAAATTTCGTACGGAAAGGACTGTTTTCAATGTTATGGATTGCACGGCTGAACCCAGTCTCTCCATAAGTCGTCATCCCGGCTCGTCGAGTCCCTAGATGAGAATGATAATCCGTACCAAAAAACAAATCTAAAACACAACTCTTTTTTGAAGCTACACCAAAAAATCCGCTCATGTTAATCTCCTTTTGTTTTTAAAAAAACATATTAACAGTGTAACACAAGAGTTGTTTAAAAAAAAGGCCTCTCTCAAAGAGGACCTTACAATATTTTCGCTTGTATCGCATGGTAGACATCGTCCAAACCAAGCTTCTCCGTACTGCTGATACCATAGATCTCAGAAAGTGGCAGTTGCAGTTTTGTCGATAGATTTTTCAGTGCTTTGATTCGTTTTGTCTTAGGAACCTTGTCAATTTTTGTCGCTACCAACAAGATAGGAATCCCCAAGGCCTTAAAATAATCGATCATATCCATATCATCGTGCGTTGGATCATGGCGTGCATCAACCAATTGAATCGCCAATGCCAAGACACTTCGCTCAGAAAAATATTCTTCCATGAGCTCCCCCATCTTCTTTAACATCGTTTTGGACATCTTGGCATAACCATAGCCAGGAACATCGACTAACATCCAGGCATCATCGATCGCAAAGAAATTGATCAATCGGGTTTTCCCCGGTGTATTTCCGACATAAGCCAACCGTTTCCGGTTCGTCAAAGCATTGATAAAAGAACTTTTCCCGACGTTACTGCGTCCTACGACCACGACTTCTGGCAATGTAGAATCAGGCCACTGGTCTTTGCCAGCGGCACTGATCACAAACTCAGCTTTCATGTTATTGAACCAAAGCGTGACTCAAAACTTGTTTCACATTGGAAACAGGAATAAAAGTCACCGCATCTTTCACTTCTTGAGGAAGTTCTTCAAGATCTTTGACATTTCCCTTCGGAATTAAGATCGTATCAATACCGCTTCGATAAGCTGCCAGAGACTTTTCTTTCAATCCGCCTATCGGCAATACATTGCCTCGTAAAGTGACTTCTCCAGTCATCGCAAGATTGGCTTTAACTGGAATATTGGAAAAGCATGACACAAGAGCTGTTGTCATCGTCACCCCGGCGCTAGGACCGTCTTTCGGAACAGCTCCTTCCGGCACATGAACATGAACATCCAATTTTTCAAAATCGCTTGAATCAATATGGTATTCTTTAGCATGCGCACGGATATAGTCCAGTGCAATGCTGGCACTTTCCTTCATGACATCCCCAAGCTGACCCGTTAAGATCAATTTCCCATGACCATCAAATTTATTGGCTTCGATTTGTAAGATATCGCCGCCAAAGCTGGTATAGGCAAGCCCTGTCACAGTGCCAACCTGGTTTTTCTTCTCTTTTTTCCCATAGTCTACTTTTTCATTGCCTAACCACTCATGAACTAGCTTCTTATTCAAAGAAACTGAGCGTTTACCGTCTTTTAAAATCGCTAAGACGGTTTTTCGGCAAATGGTAGCAATCGTACGTTCAAGCTGACGGACTCCAGCTTCTCGAGTATAGTAGCGGATCAGATACAACAACATCTTATCGCTGATCTTTAATTGAGAAGGTTTTAGTCCATTTTCCTCTAATTGTTTTGTCAACAAATGACCCTTAGCAATATTGATCTTTTCAATATCCGTATAACTGCTTAATTCAATAATCTCTAAGCGGTCACGCAAAGCCGGCGGAATGTTCTCCAAGTAATTAGCTGTCGCAATAAAGAGAACTTTTGACAAATCATAGTTTTCTTCAATGTAGTGATCTGAAAAGAAAGAATTCTGTTCCGGATCCAATACTTCCAACATGGCCGAAGAAGGATCTCCTTTATAATCGGAGGCCATTTTATCGATCTCATCAATCAAAAAGACGGGATTGATAACTTCTGCTTTTTTCATTCCTTGAATGATACGCCCAGGCAGAGCCCCTAAATAAGTTCTTCGATGTCCGCGAATCTCTGCTTCATCTCGAACACCGCCTAATGAGATTTTGACAAAATGGCGGTCCAAGGCACGAGCTACACTCTTTGCCAAAGAAGTCTTTCCGACTCCTGGAGGACCGACCAAACACAAGATCGGCGCTTTTAAAGAATTGGTCATTTGTTTGACAGCCAAATACTCTAAGATTCTTTCTTTGACTTTTTCTAATCCATAATGGTCTTCATCCAAAATCTTTTGTGCAGCATTGAGATCTTCGTTATCTTTGGTTTCTTGCCACCAGGGAAGATCCATCAGCCAATCGATATACGTTTTGATCACTCCGGTTTCTCCCGAAGCCATTGGTAAGATTTCATAACGGCGCAGTTCTTCCAAAACCTTCTCCTTGATATACTCTGGATATGGGTTCTCTTCCAAACGCTGACGAATCTTTTCCGCATCCTGGTCTTGGGCAGCTACATCTCCTAATTCTTCACGAATCGCATTCATCTTTTCGCGAAGGTAATAATCTTTCTGCCCTTGGTCGATACGTTCTTTGACAGTCTGGTTGATCTTCTGTTCAACTTCTGACATCTCTTTTTCTTTTTTCATATCTTGCAGAAGCATTTCCAAGCGATCATTGATGCCGAGAGTTTCCAAATATTTTTGTTTTCTTTCTGTAGAGATTGGGAAAACTTGAATGGCTTTGTCACTGAGCATATCGGCTCCCACGCCTTTTGATAATTCAATGACCAATTCTTTTGAGAAGAATTTTTCCGCATTGCCCATCTCTTCAAACTCACTGGCAATCATGCGGACCAGTGCCACTTCTTCCATTTCATCTTGGCGGAAACTGTTCAAGATATCGATTTGTGCAATGTCGCTCAAACTGCCCTTTTCCCATTGATTCAAACGAACTCGATCCAAGCCCTTGAATTTGATGCGTAAAAAGTTATCAAATCGACGTATATGGCGGATCTCACACAGTGTCCCCACCTTATAGATGTCGTCCCAAGTAGGATCATTGGTCTGCATATCGATCTGTGATATCAAAACCACTTTATCTTCATAATTGTCTTGTGCATTCTCAATTGACTTCAAGGAAGCTTCTCTTCCTACATCAATGACGATCTCCTGATCCGGAAAAAGTATTACTCCCCGAGTACAAATCAAAGGATATGTTTGACTCATTTTTAAAACCTCCTTTAACTTTTAAAAAAGACGCTACGCGCCTTTTTTGTGAATTCATTATACTATTTTACAGAAGCTTTAATCAAGTCGACCGCTTTTTGTTGCGCTAAGTCATAACGGATGTTGTCTGCAGAGACGATCTGTTTGATGCGGTCTACATCCATGCCGTAAGTCTTAGACATGTTTTCATATTCTTTATTGATGTCTTCTTCTGTAACTTCAATACCTTCTTGTTTTACAACAGCTTCTAATACAAGCATCGTTTTGACATTATGTTGAGCATCTGGTTTCAACATGTTTTTCAAATCTGCTTCTGTCTGACCTGTTGCTTCATAATACTGTTTTGCGGTAAAGCCAGACTGACTCATCTGATTTTCGAAGTTGCGGAACAAACGATTGATCTCATTTTCAATCATAACTTCAGGAATCTCCACTTCCGCATCTTCTGAAACTTTGGCGATCAAAGCTTCTTCAAAAGCACGTTCCGCCTGCTCTTCACGGCGTTTTGTAAGATCTTCCTTTGTCGTTTCTTTGAATTTTTCCAAAGTCTCAACTCCTTCGCGTTTTAACTTCTGGATCAATTCGTCATTTGCTTCTGGAAGCTCTTTATATTTAATGTCGTGAACTGTACATTTGAAGACAGCTTCTTTACCTGCTAAATCAGCTGCGTTGTAATCTTCCGGGAAAGTAACTACAACGTCTTTCTCATCTCCCGTTTTTACACCCACTAACTGATCTTCAAATCCTGGGATGAACGTATTTGAACCCAGTTCTAATGGATAATTTTCAGCGGATCCGCCTTCAAAAGGAACTCCATCGATCGTACCGGCATAATCGATTACGACCTGATCACCGTTTTGTGCAGCTTCTTCCTCTTCTCGAAGAACCCAATCTGCATAACGATTTTGGATGCGTTTTACTTCTTCTTCGACATCCTCATCTGTTACGTTAACTTCTTCTTTATGGATATCTAATCCTTTATATTCTTTTAAAGTAACTTCAGGAATGACAGTACAATGGAATACTAAAACAGCCTTTTCGTCATCGGCTTCTTTCAATTCCATCGTAGGACGAGCTACTAATTCGATCTTAGTTTCTTCGATTCCTTTAGCCAAGGCTTCATTCGCAACTTCTTCTGCAGCGAATTCATGTAAACCGGCTTTAGAAATTTGTTTGCGAATCAAAGCTTCCGGAACATGTCCCTGACGGAACCCTTTCAAATTCATTTGTTTTTTCAAATTGTTTAGAACTTTCTTTTGAGCTTTCTGCCAGCTTTCTTTGTCTACTACAACTTCTAGCTCTCCTGTTGAATGCTCATTCAATGTCCATTTCGTTTCCATTTGAATTCTCCTTTTCTTCAATACATAATACCAAATCTGGAACTTTGTCTAACTGATGTGCTTGTACAAAGCATTGATATTCATCCATTCGCATCATTGCCTGCGCTACTAAACGTACAATGGCTTTTGCCAAAGGAAGTGGTTCCTCTTCAGTAAAATCAAACGGCCGACGCAATATAACCTCTTGTTCCATCAACGAAAAACAAAAGGCTTGAAAACTCGGGTCCTCATTTGCAAACCAAGTTTCAAAATACTGCATTACCTCCTGAATCACCAAATCCTCATCTTGCGACAAGATCACACTGGGAACAAACTGAATCAGCAAGCCATCTTTTTCCATTGTGAATGCAACGTCGATCTTTTGTTCCATCAGATATTCAATCAATTCTCCTTTGCGCTGCTGACTGATCTTAGAATTCAAAAGATCTTGTACCTCATCCAAATACTGGCGAAGGTTCAATGAACGCAAATAAGGAATTGCGTTTTCCTGTTGCGAAAGACTTCCATGGATCCAGTTGACGATTTTTTCTGTATTCATCGATGAAGTCGATGAGCACAAATGATCCAGACACATTTCTCTATACGTTTCCAAGAGCTCTAAACAATCCTTAGGAACATAAGGAAGTGCGATCTCCTGATGAATCATATCGTACGCTTCCTGATACTGATTCCTTTCGATTCTTTTTTTGATTTCCTCAAAGAAAGACTGATAATAGGAATTCATCATACCTCCTAGCGAAACATATAAAGTTTACCATAACTGAATCTAAGAATCAATCTAAGGAAATGGCAAAAAAGGAGCATTTTACACTGGTTTTTAACAGCACTGTTTCTATGTTATAATCCAAGCAGAAGGAAATCATTATGAACATACGAAATACCCTTGCACTGGTTCCTTTTTTATTCTTCCTTTTGTGCCCGCTTTCCGTCCGAGCGCAAGAATCGATCTTGACCATTGACAATTACATTACAGATCACGCGAATGTGATCGATGATTCCACTGAACAAGAACTCAACGAAATGGGAGCTCGTTTTGAAGAAGAAACAGGAAGTCAAGTTGTTTTTATTATTGAATCCAATCTGGAAAATCCCGATATCCGAAAAGTGGCTTATGAGACTTTCAACCACTATGAGTTAGGCGACAAAGATCTCGATAATGGCGTACTTTTTATAGCCAGCATCGATGACCGTTTACGTTATATGGAAGTAGGCAGAGGCTTAGAAGCTGTCTTGACCGATATCACCAGCCAACATTTACAAACCGATTATCTTGTGCCTAGTTTCCAGGACGAAAACTATACCGAAGGGATAGAATCTCTCTATACCCACACAATTGAAACCATTGAATCAGGAATCTCAGAAGGCAGTTTAAAGACAGAACGAAATCAAGATGCATCCGCAGCAGCGATTGATTGGAGCGCCTTGATTCCGATCGGCATGATTTTAGTCTTGATCGCCTTCGTCGCATATCAAAAACGCATCCAACCCTCTTCTACGATCGTTTTGCAGCCAGAAGAAACAACAGAGCTTCGTGTTCGCGGTTATGACTTTTCCCAAGAGAACATCTTGATTTCCAGTCAGGATTCTCGTATTGTCAGTGTAGAACCTTCCGGCAAGATCCATGCCCATAAAGTTGGAAGAACTAAAATCTTTTTACAGAGGTTAGAGTCAACAAAAAAAGATTACATTAACGTAGTCGTCCGTAAAAACCACGCATCCACATCACGGGATGACGATGCTGTTTTAGAAGCTATGTTATGGGGTTCCCTTCTGTCATCCGGACGAAGAAGGCGCTATATGGGCGGTTTTCCTCGTTCTGGCGGATTTGGAGGTTTCCGTGGCGGGGGCGGTGGATCCAGCCGCGGCGGAGGAGCTGGCGGAAGCTGGTAAATAAAAAAGAAAAGAGGTATGAAGCATGCAGAATAGAAAATTTCCAAAATGGAGTATTGCTCTGGTCGTCATCGGTGTCATCGTTGTCTTGATCGGAGGCTTGTTTATCGCTCCCTACAATAACATGATCTCATTAGAAGAAAATGTAACCACAAAAGAAGCCAACATCCAAAGTTCTTTACAGTCGCGTTTAGATAAGATCAACGAATTGATGCCCAGTGTTCAAGGGTCCATGGACCATGAAAGTGAAGTCTACCAGGAGATCACTGCTTTGCGGAGCGGTATTCAAGGAGTATCGATCGATGAAGAGGGCAATATGACCATCGATTCCAACGCTTCTGCCAGTGAACTTGAACAAGCAGATCAAGCTTCCTCGCAACTCTTAGATGATATTCGAATTGCGATCGAAGCCTATCCTGATTTGGGAAGTACTCAATTGATGTCGGATTTTATGACGAGTGTGGAAGGAATTGAAAACCGTCTCAGTGTTGCGCGTGAAGAATATAACGAAGCTGTACAAGAATACAATACGACCATTCGTAAATTTCCAAATAATCTGATTGCGGGAATAATGGGATTCGAATCGATCGATCCTTACGAAGCTTCTGATGAAGCCCAAGAGGCTCCGCAAGTTTCTTTTGAGTAAACGTTCAAAACAAACCAAAATTATTTTTGATAATAAGGCTTAATATCTGTCCAGACGAATTAAGCCTTTTTTATTTGATTACGAACATCGTTCTTTCGGCATTGTAATACGGGAAGCAGATACAATATCTCTCGTACTCTGTATATATGGGACCATCTCTTTTTAGACCTTCATCAAAAAAAGTCCCTCCTAGCCGGATGGCCCAGTTTCGAGGGACAGGATGAATTCTCCTTTTACTTTTAATGAAAAACATCTTATGGTTGTTTAAGATCCATAATAGGAATCGATATGTCTTTGAGTAACATCAAAACTGGCAGCACCAGCTTCTAGCAGCACTGTATGAAAATCATATTCTGAAAAATCTTTTCCTTCTTTATCTTTAGCTTGTGATCGATACAATGCGATTTCTTCATAGCCAACGTAATAAGGCTGAAAAGCACATGGTGTATACAATAGCTGATCATACTGCTCTTGAGTCATTGTCAAGCCATAAGTCTCCATTTGGGCAGCACAAGTGGCGTAATCCCAGTTTTCATAATGGATTCCAATATCCGCCAAGATCAAGGCATCGTATATGGAAAGCATATATTCACTATAAAACTTCAATGTTCGAGCATCATTATCCAAATAGCGCAATACAAAATGTTCCACATAGGTCGCATAGCCTTCCTGATAAGCTGTGTTCGTCAACAAAGACCAGCGAACGGGTTCGTTTAAATTTTCGCGAGTATAGTTATACTGGTACATATGCCCAGGCATACCCTCATGACAAACTGTCATATAAGTATCGATACTAGAAATACCATCATTAAGAGGATTGACACGCAACTGACCTGTCTGATCTCCATCTAAGGTCGGAATCTGATAATATGCTGCTACGCCATTATCAGTAGCAATATCTTCTTTCATATCCTGAATCTGGTATTCTTTAGCAGAAATCTCCGGAAAATCGTCTTTCATCTTATTTTGTACATCTTCTATGATCTCTTCATAATCTTGATATACGGTATCTAAAAAATAAACTCCCATAGCGGCATCGGAAAGTTCCATTGCTGAACTAAGATGATCCAGACAGGCAGATGACATCATTTCCTGCACCTCTTCAACAGATCGCATAGATCCGATTTGAGAATGCATCAAAGCAGAATAATACTCTTTTCCCGCTGCAAATGAGGCCAAACCCGCGCTGTGGTTTTCTCCATTTTTTTCTAAATCATCCATCGCATTCATAATCAGTTGATAGCCTTTTAAATATGAATCTTGAAATGCCATTTCTAATTCACTTTGAATGTCTTCCGATTCTTGCTTGGAAAGATTCAGATCTTCTACTTCTTCTTTCAAAGAATCTAGAACAGAACTCTCTATTCCCTGAGAAAGAATCTGTTCACAATAAGATCGGATCTCTTCGAATGAAAGGCAAAGCATCCCCTGTTCTTCTTGGATGTATGTGTAGTCCAATGCACTTTGAATATAATCATCTACATCTTCCATCATCAAGATGAGGTCTTGTGCATCCTGTTTTGTATACAGTTCCCAATCCGAAAAGATCGTGGGCAAAGAGACTTGAATCCCTGTCATCGGAGAAAACAAAGATGCGATATAATCAAATCGCTCATCACTGAGTTCTTGCGAAGTCCTCATCTGGTAAACAAATGTGTCATACGTATCTTGTTGAGAAGTCGTCAGCTCTTCATAAGAAAAGCTCTCTAATTCCTCCAAAGTCTCTGCAATCTCTGCACGATCTTCTTCCATCGTCTTTTCATCAAAACGACCCCATGTCTTTTCGATTGAAGAAGGATCGATTCCCAAGGAAGATGGATCTTGCACAAGTGAATGCATCGTATAATAATCCCCTTCCAAAGTTTCAACCAACTGATCTTCTAAGTAAGCATCAAATTCTTTTTGTTCAGCACTCAAAGCCTGGTCTTCTGCCATTCCTTTTGGTTCGGCAAAGGAGCATCCACACAATGCCAAAGACAAACAAAATCCAACTATAACAAAACTCTTATATTTATTCATAATTCTCCGCTTTCTGTAAATGATTTAAATGTCGCCATTCACGAACCACAAAAATGGTAGATACAATAAATGCTACAAAATCCGCTATAGGTCCGCTGTACATGATACCGTCTAACCCCAAGAAATGCGGCAGGATCAAAACCAACGGAATGAAAAAGATTACTTGTCGGGTTAAAGACAAGATCATCCCTTTTACTGGTTTTCCTACAGCCGAAAAATATCCAGACGACACGATTTGGATTCCGATTACACAAGTCATAATCAAAAACGTTTTCATAAATCGTATCGCAAACTCAAAATACAAAGCTTCTCCTGTTCCAAATAAAGAAAGGATCGGCTGTGTAAACAATTGGAAAGAGGCCCATCCTATTACCGATACACTCAAAGCACAAGTTAATGACAATTTCAATGTTTGACAAACCCGGCCATATTGTTTAGCGCCATAGTTAAATCCAACAATAGGCTGCGTCCCCTGCGATATGCCGATGATCACAGCCAGCAAAATCGCATTGACCTTCATTACAATTCCACAGGCAGCCAAGGGAATCTCCTGCCCATACTCAGTAAACTGACCATAATAAACAAGAGAGTTGTTCAGAATCACCTGTACTAAAAGAATCGAACATTGATTGATGCAGGCGCTGATTCCAATTGCTGCTGTCTGTAAGGTCTGAGAAAAAGAAAAGCGAAAATCCTTAATATGCATGTGGACTTGTTTAAAGTTTTTAAAATAGAAGGCTCCCATCACAAATGATGCAACTTGTCCAATCACGGTTGCCCAGGCAGCCCCGGCAACACCCATATCAAAAACAAAAATAAATGCAGGATCCAAAACAGTGTTGATCAAGGCACCAATGACCATGCAGAACATTGAATATTTGGGGCTTCCATCTGCTCGAATCATATTGCTGAAAACATTGGTTCCAATCAGAAAAGGAGCGCCAAGTGTCGTGATCGATGTATATTCCAGAGCATATGGTAATATCTGTTCAGTCGCACCGAATGCTTTCATCAATGGCTGAAGAAACAAAAAAACCAAAACAAGATAGAGAAATCCGCTAATCAGCATCGCTACAACACCATTTCCAATTACATGGCGTGCCTTTTGCTCTTCTTTAGCTCCCAAATACAAGGAATAGCGAGAGGCAGAACCAATCCCAATCAACAAAGAAATAGCCAAGGTGATCGTCGTCAAAGGATATGCGACATTGGTAGCCGCATTTCCTAAATAACCGACTCCTTGCCCGATAAAAATTTGATCGACGATATTATAAAGCGAACTGACCAACATGGAGATAATACTCGGGATGGCAAAGCTTTTTAGTAATTTAGATGGTTTTTCATACCCTAATACATTTTGCATGAGCACACTCTTCTTTCTTTTTCTTATTATACAAATCCTAAAAATTCAGTGTCAATTTTACTTTCTGCTTTTCAAATTGGGTTTCTAGATCTTGTGATGTATAATAAAAAGTGAGCACACAAACACCGATGTTGTGTGAATAAAAAAACCTCTTACCAGATACCCTTATAGAAGGAATACTCAAGAGGTTTTATCAACGATTCAAAATAAAAATGGCGTCCTCGGAGGCGTAAAGAGTACATAAATATCATAATAGTTACAAGTTGATACAAGCTTATATAAAGGACTTATTAAAAAATACATAAGTTATAAACTGCTATAAGTCGAGACAAAAATATACAAATGGCGTTGCGAATGGCGTTGCGAATTCAGGAGGTATATTATGAACACCAATCAAAAAATTGAATATGGAAGAACTAGAATCAAAAACAGACAACAATTATCTATGACAGAGGTATTCGAAATCATTGATAGTGCCAAAGAAAAAAGCAAAGACAGTAATACTTCAATCAATGATTTACTCTTTTATGCTATTGGTAATGCATATCTGTTAGGGTACGCAAAGGGCATCAGAACCAAATAACATACAATATATTAGTAAATATAATGCGAGGCAGTTTTGTCTCGCTTTTTAATTAAATCTGGTCGAATAACTGAATAACTCATATAAGCTCGTTCAGAAGTTATGATAAGCCATTATCGAGTCTTTAGTATGGTTATACTAGCAAATCAAAATCGCTCTCAAATGGACCTGTAGACACCTATAAAACAATCTGTATATTATTTCAAAAACGCAACAGACTTTCTAGGCTCTCAAATTTCTAAATACCCCTCTTATACAGTTCAATATGATGAAAACTGAAAGAAAGCCAAGAAACCATATAGGGGTATCCCCTTTTTTTTGATTAATGCTTTTAAAATATCAAAAAATAATCCAAAAAAATATATGGAAAAATATTACAAAAGTCCGTCATGATTTCATAACGGACTGATAACCTTATTTGATTTGTTCTCCATCTAGAGCGATTCTTGATACACCTTTTATCTCATTATTCTCTACTGCAACATATACAACTAAAGAATGTCTTGTTTCTTCTCCAAATACGTTTTCAATCTTACATGGAAATTGTACAACATATTCATCTCCCATATTTGTAGTGTATGATTGCAACATTTCATCCACGCCAAACGAAATATCAGGATAATATAAAGCTATATAATCATAAGCCGCGTTCTCCGCATCATCCGCCAATTCTTCTTCACGTGCCGCTCTTTCTTCCTCTGCTTTTTTCTGTTCTTCTGCTTGTTTGGCTGCCTCTTCTGCCTTATAATCACGAACTCTTATATCAAAATCTGAATTAGTTTTGTTCCCCTCACTATCTTCTGCTTTTACTGTAATAGTATATGTTCCAGTTTTAGCAAAGTCCACATTCCCTTCGACAGAGTATTCTACAGAATTCTCATCTTTTACAGTAAATAGAGATTTCAAATCAATCTGTTTGTTAATCTCAATGTCAGATGTGTTTTGTGTTATTGTGGGAGCTTTGGTATCAGAGACTTCAATACTATGGTCTAACGATACATCATCATATTCAATAGTTAGAGTATAATTTCCTATATCATAAATTTTATTATGATCAATATCTTTCCCATCTAGTTTTACTGCATACTTTTCAGGCAATACTTCAGGATTAGCCAACATCCCTTTTATATCATCATTATTAATTTTTTCTCCATATTCGACATGAGATGTTTCATCTTTAAATTCTATCGTTCTGGCACATCCCAACAAAGAAGATGCAATTAGTACAGAAAAGAATAAATTCACTTTTTTCATAAATATCCTCCAAAACCTAAATGCCTTTTTGTGAAAACTCTATTAATATTCTAGAACATATTCAAAAGTCAATTCAATATAATTTCGATATAAAAATTTTGTCCTTCCTAAAAAAGGACAAGACAAGCTACTTGCGATATCTTATATAAACTCAAGTCTAATTATTAAATTATTTAATTCTTATATTCTCTATTATTATATAGTGGATTAAATAATAGCCCATACATAGGGTTAATAATACACTTTAATTGAGGATTAAAAAGCACCCTTTGAATCAATGGTTAAAAAAACAACCTTTGATGTGTTTTATAATACAAAAAGAGGCCGTTTCACACTGAACCTCTTTTTAAAATTCTATATGCTGTTACCTTCTTTTTTGAACGAGTTTTTGTGGCAACTTTCTGAAAATGAATTGGAAATGTTTTCACATACTTTTTTTCCACTAATTCTTTTTTTGCCCTTTTCACAGTTGAAATATTTAACCCTGTATCTTCGGCAAGGTCTTCATTTGTCCTAAAAAAATAATTGCTGTCATCAGTACAAAAGCGGTGTTCTAGTTCACATAACATGAAATAGACTTTACACGCACTTGGCGTAAGGTCTTTATAATCTGAATCAAATACACCTCTATCAACTTGTAAAAAGTATCTTTCTTTATACTTAGCCAAAACTCAACCCTACAAATTTTTGATTTCATTTCTCATAAATTTTCCTCATTCTCGAAAATCAGGCTTTCATAAGCTTTCTTAGACTTTTCGTAAGAACTTAAATCATAACCTTGATAATCGTTTTGAAATCGTTCAACTTCCGTTTGAGAAAACATGATATTTCTTCCAGTTTTAATCCCGTGAAGTATGCCTAATTCATTCCAAACAGATACCATTTCAGGCGTTGCCTTTAATAAATATCCAACATCTTCTCTAGTAAGCATAATTAAGTTTTTAGGAAAATCTATCCGTCTGTCTTGATTCATATTTATCTACGCTCCCTTACAATCTCATCAATGATAGATAAAATCTTTTCTTTTTCTTCTTCTGGCAGTTCATAACGCATTTTGCGGACAAAGTGAGTTTCGCTTATCCCTAATTTGTCTGCTACCTCCCAAAGATAGATTTCTGTCTCCTTTAATTTGTTTCTAATATCCAAGTTACGTTTTTCTTTCATTATATTCCTTGTATGATACAAATGCACCTTGTCACACATTTATATCAATTTCCTTTCTAACCTTTTGTACTATATAGATGAAACCTTAATACTCTGATTGATTTATGTGGTTTTATCTAC
>NZ_JACHHD010000014.1 GCF_014202635.1 Faecalicoccus acidiformans | reverse complement strand
GTTTTTCGTATACCCAATTTTAAGGAATCAACGATAAACAAACATTTATTGAAAATCAGCTATTTTTTCTTGACAGATTCATAGCTGGTCTCCTTATAAAGATGAACTTTACTAATAGATTCTTTTTTTCCTATGATAAGTTTGTTTTCTACCTGAATGACAAACAAATCATCCACATCTAATAGTATGACATTATCGTCTTCTGAAAAGACAACATTGTTAAAACTATTTTCGAAAAGTACATTTTGATTAGATATATTATTAAAAGAATCTTTTTTCAAATATCTTTGTAAAGCACTCCAACTACCAACATCATCCCAATCCAAATCTGCAGGTATGACATAAAGTTTATTACATTTTTCCATAATTGCATAATCTATAGAAATGGCCTCACAATTAGAATACTTTGCAGCTAAAACAGAATCATAATCCGCATCATGAAAATTAGGTAAGTCTACCAATGCTTTATATATATTATGAGAATGCAAATCAAATTGAGTTAACATGTACTCAATCTTGAAAATAAACATCCCTGCATTCCATAAATACTTTCCATCGTTAATATATTGTTTTGCCTTTTCCAAATCTGGCTTTTCCACAAATTGTATTACTTCATAAATAAAGTTTTGATTATCTATTGGATTTGAATAATTAATATATCCATATCCTGTTTCAGGCCTACTTGGCTTAATACCTAAGGTTATAATGCCTTCTCCTTGTTCATCAAGATACTTGTTTGCTTTTTGCAAAACTTCTAAAAACTCTTGCTGTTTTTTTATAACATGGTCTGAAGGAACGACAATTAAGTTAGCGTTTTTGTATATATTATTTATAAAAACGGAAGATAACATTATACAAGGTGCTGTATTTTTTCCTTCTGGTTCTATAATAATATTTTCTTTCGGCAAGTTTGGTAACTGTTCAAAACACAATTGTTTATAGTTTTCTCCTACACAAACAAAAATTCTATTCATTGGAATCAAAGGTAATAAACGATCTACAGTCATCTGTAACATAGTTCTATTGCCTAAAAGATTTAAAAACTGTTTTGGTTTTTCTTCGGTAGATGCGGGCCAAAATCTTGTACCCTTTCCTCCTGCCATGATCAAAGCACATAACATTGTTATCAAAATCCTTCCCATTTAAAATGATTGTTCATGATAAAGCAGTTAAAATGCGCCATTACATCTTAACTGCTCTATAAATCATCAACTATCTATTTTTCAGAATTGTCTATACCAGTAACTGAATCCGCTGATTCCCCATTCATTACTGCCTCAATTTTTTCTTTAGCTGTTTGAACAGTGCTCTCATCCGGAATCATAACGTATGCGGCATCACCTAGTTCCGCACACATTTCTGTTGATCCCGTACCATCTAATGAATACTGTACAAATTTCCAATCTGGAGAACTGCTTAATTGATATTGAATCAATTG
Source organism: Faecalicoccus acidiformans (assembly GCF_014202635.1). Taxonomy (GTDB): domain Bacteria; phylum Bacillota_I; class Bacilli_A; order Erysipelotrichales; family Erysipelotrichaceae; genus Faecalicoccus; species Faecalicoccus acidiformans. The sequence continues at coordinate 59,751 of NZ_JACHHD010000014.1, read as the reverse complement.
TTGAATCTCTGCTGTACTCATATTTGTTTCAAAAGCACCGCTTAAGGCATTCATCAAGGAAGCAAAGTTAGTCAGAATTGCAGGTGATGTGGCCTTATCTACAATTCCCATAATTACTTGCTGCTGGTTTTTAACACGTTGACGGTCACCTTCTTCATAAGCATAACGTTCACGTGCATACGCTAGAGCCAGTTCTCCATCCAAGTGATTTACGCCTTCTGTAACTCCACGGCCATTTCCGTGCAACAAATTCGGTACGGCATAACCTGGTTCAACTGTGACATCGATTCCACCTAAGGCATCTACAATATCTACTAAGCTAGAGAAGTTGACTCGGAAATTATAGTTGATTTCAATTCCTAACAAGTTCTCTAAAGTAGCCTGTGTAGTTTCGACACCATGTACTCCTGTATGAGTCAGTTTATCTAAAGCACCAACCTGGCATCCTAAAGCCGGATCACATTCTGTAGTAACATAATAGTCACGTGGAATACTTGTCAGTAAAATCACACCTGTTTCAGGGTTTACAGTGACAATCATATTGACATCTGATCTAGATACAGTACTTAAATCACCGTAGGTATCGTTTCCGCTAATCAAAATATTAAATGCATGTGATGTGATATCATCAACGGATTTGGCCGTGTTCTCTACACGATCTGTATAATAAACGGTTTCGTGTAAGACGCGTGTCTTTGAACTAAAATCTGCATAATCTTCCATTTCTTCAACTGTGCCGCGATATGTTTCATTTAATACTACGGCTTCTACATCACCATCATATAAAGCTTTCACTTCAGCTTGAACGCTATCATATTTTTCATTCTCTACTTCAACACCTTCAGAGCTGATATCATCTAAGCTTTGTTCAGTACCATAAGTATCAATAGACTTTAATGTACCAATCTTTTCTCCGGCAATATCCTTTAATTCTTCGTATTTACTATCATCCAAAACAATTAAAGATACCGTGTTTTTAATATCGCCCTCACTTGTTGTGATATTGTTCAAAAGAGAATTAGCCTGGAACATGTAAAATCCGCCCAGCGCAAATACCACAGTAACGACAACGGTCAGAATGGAGAATAAGATTCTCGATACAATTTTTTTCGCACTGAAAATCAACAATAAACCTAGAATGGCATCAATCAAAATAAAGATGACAATCACCATGACTGTAAGCATGGGCGTCAATACATTCATGGAGTAGATTTCAAAAACTGTAAAGAAAGAAATCAAAACCAAAAGAATAGTTAAAATGATTGAAAAAATTCTGTATCCCTTATTCACTGGTTTTTTACGGCTGACTTTTTTCATACATAAACCTCATTTCTGTTTCCATCTTTATCATTAAATCATAATGCAAAGTTTAAGGCAAACTTAAAAGGTGTGACAAACAATGCCACACCTGTGTTTAAATACTTAGTTTAAAGCGCCTTTAGCTTCTTCACAAATCTTGGCAAAACCTTGTTCGTCATGGATAGCCATTTCAGACAACATCTTACGGTTGATCTGGATATTTGCTAATTTCAAACCATGCATCAAACGAGAATAAGATAAGTCATGCATACGAGCAGCTGCGTTGATACGAGTGATCCACAGCTTACGCATGTTTCCTTTTAACTTACGACGGTCATTGTATGCATATTTGAATGAATGCATTACCTGCTCATTAGCAGTTTTATATAATGTGTGTTTTGAACCAAAGTATCCCTTAGCCAGTTTTAAGACTCTTTTTCTTCTAGCGCGTGATACAGTTCCACCTTTAACTCTTGCCATACTTTATTCCTCCCTTATTTCACTAACATTTCTTTGATACGTTTGTAGTCAGTTGGATGTACCGTAGATGGTTTTGCCAAATGACGACGCTGTTTCTTAGTCTTTCCATGGAAACGGTGAGAAGTGTAAGCATGGCTTCTCTTTAATTTCCCTGAACCAGTTTTCTTAACACGTTTTGCCAAACCTCTGTGGCTCTTCATTTTAGGCATAGTCTATTCCTCCTTATTTTTTCTTAGGTGCAAGCACCGTTGACATCGTATTTCCTTCTAATGAAGGCTTTTTCTCAACTGTCGCAATGTCACTCATCTTTTCCAGGAACTGATTCATAATCTCTTTTCCCACTTCCTGACGAGAAATCATTCGACCACGGAATCGCATATCAATTTTGACCTTCATTCCAGCATTAATCCACTTCTGAGCATGTTTCAGCTTCGTTTCAAAATCATGCGTATCGATAATAGGCGACAGACGCAAAGCTTTAATTTCCACAACATGTTGTTTGCGTTTTGCTTCCTTAGCTTTCTTCTGTTGCTCAAAATGATAACGTCCATAATCCAGGATCTTGCATACTGCTGGTCTTGCCTTAGGGGCAACACACAACAAGTCTAAATTCTGACTATATGCTTTCTCCAACGCATCCCTTTTTGACATAACACCCAATTGATCACCATTTGCATCAATAACTAAAACTTCTTTGAAGGGGATCTTTTCGTTAAACAAATCCGTATTAACGTTGTTTGGGGCCACTTTCCGATTATTGATATTCGACACCTACCTTTTCTCTATAAAAAAATGGGCACACAAAGTACCCATTTAAAAAGACAAATTCATAACGAACTGGCTCTTGACCTATGCATCCAAATGCATCAGGTGAGAAGGGGTACTTCACTCTTTCCATTTCTTTGCCTATACATGATATCAAACCTTTTTCTGAAAGTAAAGGATTATTTATTGTAATTATAACAATTACAAGATTGAAAAATCTAAACCAAATCTGAATACAAGTCCTTGTTATAGATTCCCTGTTCAATCAAGTTTCTAAAACTATCCATCACAGCCGGTTTGTCTTCTTTATAAGTAACACCAAACCATTTATCATGCGTTTCCAGCACTTTGACAGTGCATTCATTCTCTTCCAACAAATGCCCAATCAATGTAGGAAGTAAATACTCTGCTTTTAATGGATTAGTCACTACATCTTTTTTAAAAAATTCAATAAAGTTTTTTTCTAAAACTTCTATAAAGGCCGGAGACTGTCCTTCTTTAGCCGGAAAGCCCCAAAAATTCATAGAAACATAAGAGTTCGGATCCAATTCCATCCCATCAGCTTCTACCTTGTTTCCATCCACTTTTACAATATTAGAAGTTTCTACTACATCCACGATATGCGTATGTCCCTCTTGCACTTTACATACACCACGAGTCACACCACCATTGTCTGATAATGTGTTTTTTAAAATAAAGCCCGCCATCGCATAGGCATTATCTTCATGGTCTAATACCAACCAATCATGTAATTGTCGAAAAGCCTCTTTGCCATAATAATCATCCGCATTGATGACCGCAAACGGTTCATGAAGAAATTCTTTGGCCGCTAATACCGCCTGCCCTGTTCCCCACGGTTTTGTTCTTCCATTTGGAACCACAAATCCTTCTGGCACATTGTTCAGATCCTGAAACGCATATTCGATAGATACATTTTGTTTTTGTGCCATGGCCTCGATACGATTTCCAATCCGTTCTCTAAAGTCATCCTCAATATCTTTTCGAATCACAAAAACGATTTTATTAAATCCTGCCTGAATAGCATCATGGATCGAATAATCCATAATGATCTCATCTTGAAGCCCTACGGGTTCCAGTTGTTTGATTCCTCCGCCAAATCGACTTCCTATTCCAGCAGCCATAATCACAAGCGTCGTATTTCTCATAAAATCCATTCCTTTCAAAATACTCTTACACACATTAAAAAAGCAGATACTACTGCCTTTTTGATTCTATCACGTTCCATTATAAAAATCATTAGAAATCATGCGATAAAACAGGATACAACCGCCATTATCCGTTTTCTTTCAACCACAAAAAAAGCCTACAAGCATTTCACTTATAGGCTATCTTTCATCATGGTGGACCCCTGGGGATTCGAACCCCAGACCCACTGATTAAGAGTCAGTTGCTCTGCCAGCTGAGCTAGGGGTCCATGACTAAGCTTAGTTATATTAGCACAATTACAAACAAAGTGCAACCAAGATTTAAAAACAGAATTGATCAAAAATACATTTTTTTGCGTTCTCTTTCTTAAGACGATCCAATAGAAATAAAAGGAAGCTGTTTACTTCCTCTTATACTCAATATGGTGATAATGGACGCCTTCTTCTGTAATGTCCGTTAAGATCGTCTTTGTATAATCCTCTTGGTCGAATTTTGGAAAAAAAGCATCGGCATCATAATCCTGGTCGATCTCCGTCAAGAGCAGACGATAAGCACAAGGCAAGAACTCCTTATAGATCATGGCTCCGCCAATCACAAAGATCTCTTCCTCTGTATCCTGATATGCTTCAATAAACGCATCCGGCGAATCAAAGATCTCCACTTCTTTGGGCAAGTCCGGATGGCTTCTCGAAATCACGATATGATGACGATGGGGCAGCAGGCCCGGCAAGGATTCAAATGTCTTCCGCCCCATGATAATGGTATGTCCCTTGGTCTGTTCTCGAAAAAATTTCATATCTTGCGGCAAATGCCAAAGAAGCTTGTTATCCTTTCCCAATTCGTTGTTTTTGCCAATAGCGGCTATCATCGTCAATTTCATCTGATTCTCCTATTGTGCTAATGGGAATTGGATCTTTCCCATATGTTGATAGTTTAGTAATTTGATATCTTTCAATTCCTTGGAATGATCAAAGTCATAAAAATCACGGATTTCCGGATTGAGCCATAACGTAGGGGCCGGAAGGCTTCCGTTTGTATGATAGCGTTCCAGCTGTTCCTTGATTCCATCCACCTGATTCACATAGATATGTGCATCTTTGATCGACCAGTTGATCGTTCCTGGTTTTAGATCCGTAACCTGAGCCAGCATCATCAATAAAACAGCATACTGCGTCACATTAAAAGGAAGACCCAAAGGGACATCGCAGCTTCTTTGATGGACCCACAGATTGAGCTTTCCATTTGTAACATCCCATTCACTCGACCAGACACAGCTTGGCAAGACGGCAGACTCTAAATAATCATCTTGCCAAAGAGAAATTACTCTTCTTCTGTCATTGACATCATTTTTTAAAGAATCGATCAGTTTATCCATCAATCCCATCTTTTTAACGATATAACCATAAGCGGTCCCGATCGTATGGGCAAAAGAAGGATCAAAATGCTTTAAGACCTTCCCTGTCTTTTCATCACACCAGTCTCCCGCTTCATTGATCTCCCATAGATCCCATATGTGTACATTTCTTTCCTGAAGCCAGCGTACATCATTCGATTGCGCCTGATAGATCCACAACATCTCCAAAACAGCTTGACGAATAAAAAGCTGTTTGGTTGTCAGAATCGGAAATTCTTCTTCCAAGTTCAACTCAAAGTGAGCAGCCGGGATCTTGATCGTATCCACTCCCGTTCGGTTGGAGACTCTCGTTCCTTCCTCTAAGATCTTCTGACACAGCTCACAATAAATTGTATCCCATTGAGACATATGCATACCTCCTATAAAAGATTTTCATTCAAATAATTTCCGATGGCACTTTCATCATTCGTGTAAGGACTGATCACATCACAAATGGCCTTGACATCATCGGTCGCATTTTGAACACAGACACCGATGCCCGCCGTGGACAACATCGGTATGTCATTGGTCGCATTGCCAAAAGCCAAGATATGCTCCATCGCAACACCATAGTGCTGACATAGCTTTTTAAGTCCATAGCCCTTATTGATTCTAGGATCCGAAAATTCAAAACGGTTGGGATCCACTAAAAATCCCATACAATCCGGATCTTTAAAAGTGATCATTTTTTCTAGTACCTCCGGCATCCTGTTGGACTCAGCATAAAGCGTAACCTTATTAAAAGACTCCGTTAGGATCAAAGATTCCACATCTGCCAAGACCTCAGTCTCTAAAAAAGAATCTGCCTGATTTCTGGTACGCTGCGTAGACTTGGATACATAACGAACATCCCCTTGATAAAACTGCAGAATGCAGTTGACATCTTGAAAATGATGAAAGATCCGTTGCAGAACATCACCCTTTAATTTATGATATTCTTCTATTTTCTGCGTTTGCGCATCGTATAACGTTCCCCCGTTCATCCCCAGAATAAAACTGGTTGAATCCTCAATTTTCCATTCTCTCAGCTTTTTTCGTGTAGATTCAACAGGGTGCCCGGAAATGACACCAAACAAGATCCCCTTGTCTTTTAACTGCTCAATGGCCCTGCGATCCGTTACTGAGATTTGTTTTTCTTCATTCAACAAAGTCTCATCCAGATCACAAACCACAAGCGTAATCATTGACTCCATTATTCCATAGCGCCTAAGAAAGCTTTATACCCCTTATACGCTTCATAGACATCCGCTTTAGAAGTCACCTCAAACGGTGAATGCATATTCAGTACCGGTACACCAAAGTCCACAACCTGCATTCCATAGTTGGCTAAGATATAGGAGATCGTTCCTCCGCCACCCAAGTCCACTTTTCCCAGTTCCACACATTGTACCTGGACTTTCTCTTTTTCCATGATCCGGCGAAGTTTTGCCAGATACTCTGCATTCGCATCATTGCTGCCAGATTTTCCTCTGGATCCGACATATTTTAAGATTGCCACACCAGCACCCAAATAAGCCTGATTATTTGGGGAACTTGCTTCCGGATAATTTGGATCATGCCCTGCCGTTACATCGCTGGACAACATACAAGAATTCATCAGAGCTCGACGCAACGTTCTCTCTTCCGTTTCTTGCATCGCATACAAAACTTCACGAACAAAGTTTTCAAAGAATTGCGAATGCATACCGGTAGCGCCCTGCGAGCCCACTTCCTCTTTATCCACCAACAAAGTCACACTGGTTCTTTCAACATTTTCACAATCCAGCTGGGCCATCAGCGAAGTATAGGCACAAACACGATCATCTTGTCCATAGCCAATGACCATGCTTTCATCCAGACCACAGCTTCGGGCAGCATCGGCCGGAACAAGCTCCAATTCCGCACTAAAGAAATCTTCTTCTGTAAATCCGTAACGCTTTTCTAAGATCTGTAAACAATTCTTTTTGATCGATTCTTTTTCTTCATTCTGTAAGGGAATATTTCCAAAAGTTAAATTTAAGTTTTCTCCCGGAATCACCTTTTCCGCATTCTCTTTCATACGCTCTTGCGACAGATGGATCAAAAGATCACTGACCACAAACACCGGTTCTCCAGGTTTGGTTCCGATCGAGATTTCCAAAGTCGTTCCATCCTTTAAACAAACCACGCCCAAAAGCGCCAAAGGAACTGTGACCCACTGGTACTTTTTGATTCCCCCGTAATAGTGCAGATCCAGCATAGCCAGATTTCCGTCTTCATAAAGGGGATTGGGTTTGACATCCAGACGCGGCGAATCAATATGCGCCCCCAGAATATTCATTCCCTGTTCGAGCGGTTTTGTTCCAATGTTCATCAAGACAAGCGATTTATTCATCTGATTCATATACACCTTGTCCCCAGGCTTCAAGGTTTTCTGTTGACAGATAACATCCTTAAGATCCTGATAGCCCTTCTGCTTAGCCAAGGCAAGTGCATCTTGGACAAAAAGACGCTCCGTCTTCGCTTTTGTGATCCAGTTCATATAGTCTTCATTGAAAGAAAAGACTTTTTGGACCTGTTCTTGATCATATTGGATCCATGCGTTTTTCATAACATACCTCCTATTTTTTGAAACAATCTCTTGGAAAGTTCGATTTTTTCTTCTAATGTATTTTCAAACAAGATCAAAGAACCCCCATGCTCATTCAAGAGTTCCTTTTCCTTTAACAATTCCTGCAGATGCATCGCTGTGCCCAGATTTCCATCAACCAAAGAGACAGAAGCCGGAAGAATCGACTGAAGCTGTTCTTTGAAAAACACAAAATGGGTACAGCCCAAAACGATACTGTTTAGTGAATCCATCGGCCCCTGTTCAATATAGCCTTGTAAAACTTTCTGGATCGTTTCTTTCTGATCCAGCCGATCCTCTTCCACAAGTTGAACCAGTTTAGGGCAAGCAACCTTGACAATCCGATGTTCCTGATCAAAGCGCTCCATCAAATGCGCAAACTTTTCTTCAACCAATGTAAAGTGCGTGGCCCAGACAGCAACCGTCTGATTTTCACCTAAAGAACAAGCTACTTTTAAGGCCGGCTCCATGCCGATGATATCCACCGGATACCGCTCTCTTAATAGCGGAACACAGGCACTGGTTGCCGTATTGCAGGCGATCACGATAGCCTTGCAGCCTCTTTCCATCAGATGATCACAGATTTCTATGCAACGCTTTGTGATCTCGCTTTTCGTCTTCGTTCCATACGGATTGTATTTAGAATCTCCAAAATAGATCAGATCCTCTTTAGGCATCAGGTTCTGGATCGTATGCAAGACACTGATACCGCCCAAGCCCGAATCGAAGACACCGATGGGATTTTCTTTAAACAAATTCATTTCTTTCATCGATATAGATTATACCACAGCTGTTCTATAGACAAAACGCTAATACAATCGAGAGCTTTCAACAAGCATTTTGAAACAAGATATGATAGATTGGTAATATGGAAACAATTGCGATAGGACTCTTATTGCCGTTTTTAGGAACTCTGCTAGGTTCAGCCATGGTCTTTTTCTTTAAACACCAGATGCATAAACGGCTTGAAAAATTATTATTAGGGTTTGCCTCCGGTGTCATGATAGCGGCATCGATCTGGTCTTTGATCGTTCCTTCCTTAGAAATGGCAAAGACCCAATCGGTCATCGCCTGGATTCCGGCAGCCGTCGGCTTTTTAGGCGGAATCTTCTTTTTATTGCTTTTAGATACCCTGATCCCTCACCTGCATTTGAACACCGATCAGCCCGAAGGTTTGCCCTCTTCTCTCAAAAACTCCACCAAGATGGTCTTGGCCATCACCTTGCACAACATCCCCGAAGGGATGGCAGTCGGGGTGGTCTTTGCGGGCATGCTTTCGCAAGAAGGCATCGTCACGCTGGCCGGAGCATTTGCGTTGTCTATTGGGATCATGATTCAAAACTTCCCGGAAGGAGCGATTGTCTCTTTACCATTAAAAACCCAAGGATGTTCCCGCCTGCGCGCTTTTGCGTATGGAACACTTTCGGGCATCGTGGAACCTTTAGGGGCCTTGTTGACGATGCGGCTGACAGCGGTCCTGACGCCGATTCTTCCCTATCTTTTATCCTTTGCGGCCGGAGCCATGATCTATGTCGTTGTCGAAGAACTGATCCCGGAGGCCCAAAGCGGTCAACATTCGAACATTTCCACAATCGGGGTCGGAATTGGCTTTGTGTTGATGATGATCTTGGATGTTGCCTTAGGATAAGCCAAAAGAAAAGAGCTCATCTTAATCGATCCCTTTCTAACCTTCTTTATTGTTTGCTTAGCGGGTCTTGATGAACTCTTTTCTTTTTCTGTTCCATAAGACCTTTTTTCTTCACCCTTTCCTCTAGGATGTCTTCTTTGTTTTTTTGATTTGCCTTCTTTGGTCTTATGGCTTTCTATCTAACTTAGATCTTCTCTAAGTTATCATCCCTTTGTTCGTTTACAGTATATCATAATATTTTTCAAAGGTTGGCTTCTGTGGAAAAAGCGGAAAGATATTTGGAAAAAATCGTCTATTGTCAAGATCTTCTTTCTATGTTATAACATGAACAACTGGTTTCTTGCTCTCCCAGTATAATAATAGGCAATGGATAACTTTTTTCTTTTATCGTGCTTTGTCTATGATCGGGCAAGGCACTTTTTTTATAGAAAGGAAAAGAAAGTTATGTCTCAAAAAATCATCATCGATTGTGATCCGGGGATTGACGATAGTCTGGCCATCCTCTTTTCTCTATTATCTTCCAAGATCGAAGTTTTAGGCATCACAATTGTGGCCGGCAATTCACCCGTAGAGATGGGTTTTGAAAACGCAAAAAAGATATTAGCTCATATTCATCGTCTAGATATCCCTGTCTATTGCGGAGCTTCTCAACCGCTAAAAAAAGAATTTGTCAATGCCCTCGATACCCATGGAAGCGACGGTTTAGGAGAAAGTTTTTTAGAGCCGATCCCCGACTACTTTCAAGAAGAAAGTGCTCTTTCTTTTCTATCACGAACCCTCAAAAAAGAAAAATGCTCGGTGATTGCGATTGGCCCTTTAACAAATCTTGCCCAGCTGATCCAACAAGATTTGGAGGCCTTTCGATCCATTGATCAGCTCATTTCCATGGGCGGCAGCTACAAAGCCCAAGGCAACTGTTCACCGGTTGCCGAATACAATTACTGGGAAGATCCCGAAGCCGCCAGGCTTGTCTTTGAGACTTGTGATCAAACCAATCGAATTCTTCATATGGTCGGCTTGGATGTCACCCGCAAAATCGTTCTGACTCCTGAAATACTAGCCTACATCACAGAATTAGATCCAAAAGAAGGAGATTTCATCGAAAAGATCACAAAGTTTTATTTTGAGTTCCATCTCAAACAAGAAAATCTGATCGGATGCGTCATCAACGATCCTTTGGCGATTGCTTATTTATTGAAACCCGATCTCTGTGAAGGATTTTTATCGTATGTCCAAATAGAGACAGATGGGCTGTGTCGCGGTCAAAGTGTGGTCGATGCCTATGATTTTTATCGCCACAAACCCAATGCCTATATCTTAACAAAAGTGAATGTTTTAGGATTCTTTGAACTCTTTCTTTCGACGATCCTAAACAAAAAAACGGAAGAACTACTGCGTTTACCGGCACTTCTCAAGGAGGATTCCCATGACTAAATTTCGCCCTTTTTCTATCTGCATGGTTGCACTGGCGATCGTGATCAATATCGTAGGAGCCAATATTGCCTTATGGCTACATCTTCCCCTCTATTTCGACAGCATCGGCACTTTCTTAACTGCCAGTTTATGCGGCCCGGTCTACGGAATGTTGCCCAATCTTCTCAGCGGATTGATCCTTGGAATGACAAGCGACATCTATGCTTTGTACTATGCTCCTGTTGGTATTTTATTGGGTCTGATCACTGGTCTGATCTTTGAAAAAAAGCCGCGCATGAACTTATTCTTATTTGCTCTTCTTGTTTCTTTGCCGACCTCGCTTGTCAGCGCCTGCATCACGGCTTTTCTTTTTGGAGGATTGACTTCTTCAGGAATGACGATTTTCGTACAGATCCTCGCCAAGACACCTTTAGGACTGATGCTGAGTTGTTTTATTGTACAGGGGATCACCGATTATGCCGACCGCTTGCTGGGGCTATGGATCACTCAACGCGTGACAGAACGTTTGCCATCCTCTTTCAAAAACCGTCTGCTTTAAGCACAAAAAAAGAATCCAATCTCCGAACCTTTCGCTTTTTCATTATTGTTTTTTCCAAGGTTCATCTTTGGATTCCTTTTTACCATAGCTTTTTCGATCTGCTTTTTTTCTTCTTTTATTTTCCTTTTTTTTCAGATCACCATGGATTTTCTATCAAACTTAGACCATCTCTAAGTTATCAACCCTTTGTTCACTTGTATCATAACACAAGATCTCACTTATACAAGCCATCTGGATTGTTCGGTCATGATACTGGCTTTTTTGGTTTTAATAGTTTGTGATTGGCTTTCTTTCTGCCTTTAAATTATGTTTTTTCTGCGAACGACGCGCCAATTCTTCCTGCACTTCGGAAAGTGTGACCCCTTTTTCCACCATCAAGACAAAGAGATGATAAAAAAGATCGCCCAGTTCATTGATGAGATCTTCATTCTTTTGGGATAAGGCCGCGATGATAACTTCTGTGTTTTCTTCCCCGACCTTTTTCAAGATCTTCTCCAGCCCTTTTTCATAAAGATAGCTGGTATAGCTTCCTTCTTCCGGATGTTCTTTACGCTCTAGTACTGTCTGGTAGAGCTGTTCAAATTCATTCATAGGATCTCCTTTCCCTGGATCGTGCGATAAAAACAAGAATGTTTTCCCGTATGGCAGGCGGCCCCTTCTTGTCGGACCTTGATCAAAAGCGTATCCTGATCACAATCCACCAAGATCTGACTTACGTGCTGGACGTGTCCGCTGGTTTCTCCTTTGACCCAGAGTTCATTTCGGGAACGAGACCAATATGTCGCCAACCCGGTCTCGATTGTTTTTTCCAGGCTTTCTTCATTCATATACGCCAACATTAAGACCTCATTGGTCTTTTCTTCTTGAACGATACAAGGAATTAAGCCTCCTTGTTTTAAAAAATCAAGTTTGATCATAAACGCACCGGGATCCCTTTCTGTTTTAAATACATCTTCACATCTTGTACGCGCAATTCTCCATAATGGAAAAGGCTGGCGGCAAGGGCTGCATCCGCACAATCTTTTTCAAAGACTTGGGCAAAATGGTCTAAGGAGCCGCAACCGCCCGAAGCGATGATAGGCACATTGACCACCTGGCGGACCGCCTCCAACATCTCCAGATCATAGCCTTGTTTCACCCCATCGGTATCCATCGATGTCAACAGGATTTCGCCAGCTCCCAGTTCTACTCCTTTTTGGACCCATTCTAACAGATCCATTCCGGTATCGATACGGCCACCGTGGATCACGACATTCCAGCCGGAGCCATCGTCGCGTTTTTTGGCATCAACCGCTAAAACAATACATTGATTTCCAAAGATCTGGGCTCCCTGGGCAATCAGATCGGGATCTTTGACGGCCGCCGAATTTAAACTGACTTTATCGGCTCCCGCCCGAAGCATCCGTTTGATATCTTCAATGGAGCGAAGTCCGCCGCCGACCGTAAAAGGCATATAGATCTCAGAGGCCACCTCCTGGACAACCTGGACCATCGTATCTCTTTGTTCATGCGTTGCCGTGATATCCAAAAAGACAAGTTCATCGGCTCCTTGTTCATAATACTCTTTGGCTAATGTGACTGGATCGCCCACTTCTTTGAGTCCGACAAAATTGATTCCTTTGACAACCTTGCCATCTTTGACATCTAAACAAGGAATGATTCGTTTGGTCAACATGAAGCTCGCTTCCCTTCTTGTATTGCCTCTTTGAGATCCAGTGTATGTGCATACATGGCCTTGCCGGTAATAGCACCATACACACCCAATTCTCTTAAAGCTTTGATATGACTTAGATCTTTGATGCCTCCGGAGGCAATGATCTGGATCGATACGGTTTCTTTGAGCTTTTTCAACATTTCTAAGTTGGGGCCTTCTAACGTGCCGTCTTTGGAGATGTCCGTAAAGATGATCGTCTGTACGCCGATTTCTTCCATTTCTTTCGCAAAATCCAAATAATCGATCGTACTCGTAGAAAGCCAGCCGGATCCGCAGACCTTTCCTTCTTTACAATCGATCCCAACCGCAATTTGATTGGAATACTGCTGAACGGCCTCTTTTAACAGATCCGGATCCGATAAGGCCACCGTTCCTAAGATCACGCGTGCTATTCCGGCTTCCAGATACATTTGAATATCTTTCAAAGTGCGTATGCCGCCCCCGACTTCGACAGGAATCGGGATCTCTTGGGCCACCTGACAGATCAGTTTGGCATTTTCTTTATTGCCCGATTTTGCCCCATCCAGATCGACCATATGAAGAAACTGGGCCCCTTCTTGTACAAAAGTCTTGGCGATCTCGAGCACACTTTGGCCAACCACTTCTTTTTGCCCATAGTCTCCCTGGTAAAGGCGTACGGGTTTTCCGTCAATGATATCAATGGCAGGTAGTATCAACATTTAAAATTCCTCCAAAAAGTAACGTAAGATCTCCAGTCCGTCTTTGCCGCTCTTTTCCGGATGAAATTGACATCCCATCCAATTATCTTTGATCACGAGGCCTGGAATTTTCATCCTTCCATACTCAGAAACTCCGACAAGATCCTGGGGATCCATGTCTTTGGCATAGTAAGAATGCACATAATAGACATAGACTTGCGAAGAACAATGGTTCCAAATCGGATGATCCTGATTTTTCTCCAAGGCATTCCAGCCAATATGCGGGATCCGCACATTTGGATCTTCGATAAATCGAATATGACCTTTCAAGAACCCGAATCCCTGATGGATCCCTTTTTCTTCACTCGTTTCATAAAACGACTGCATCCCTAAACAAATGCCCAATAAAGGTTTTTTCCATGTTTTGATAAAATTATGAAGTCCAGATGCCTGGATATTTTCCATCATATCGCCAAAAGCTCCAACCCCGGGCAAGATCAATTTATCACAGACTGCCAAAGCGTTAGGATCCGAACTCGTGATCGTTTCAAAACCTAATTTTTTGACGGCATTCTGGACACTGTACAGATTGCCCATGCCATAGTCGATGATCCCGATCATCCTTCGATCCTTCCTTTACTGGAAGGCAAGATATCCGATGTGATGGCGAAGGCTTGTTTCAAGGCGCGTGCAAACGCTTTAAAGATCGCTTCGATCTTGTGATGATCATTTTCGCCATAAGGAACATGGATATGCAAACTCAAACCGCTGGCCACCGCAAAAGCATAAAAGAATTCTTTGGTCATCTCTACACTGTAGTTGCCAATGGTCTCCCGCTTGAATGTCGCATCAAAGACTAGATACGGACGCCCGCTGATATCCAAGATCACATCGGCCAGCGCTTCATCCATGACAAGGCGAAAAGAGCCGTACCGTTCAATTCCTTTTTTATCGCCTAAAGCTTCCTTGAATGCAGCTCCTAAAGCGATGCCGCAGTCTTCAATCGTGTGGTGATCACAAACTTCCAGATCTCCTGCAGCACGCAAGCGAATATCCATCTGGGAATGAAACGCCAAAAGATCTAACATATGATCAAAAAATCCGATACCTGTCTCAATTTCGGCTCTTCCTTTTCCATCCAGATCGATCGAGCACGAGATCTTGGTTTCCTTTGTCGTTCTGTCACAAATTCCTGTTCTCATTGTTCCTCCTTATCAAAAGATATTAAAACATCTTTGACGATCTGATTTTCTTCTGGGGTCCCTATTGTTACCCGGCAATAATCTTTCCCTTTGTATTCACGAATCGTTAATCCATTCTCTTTAAAAGCTTGGGTCAGTGCCTGGATCGCCGGTGTCTGAATCAATATAAAGTTAGCCTGGGAAGGCTTGATCCGGCAGCGTTGCAGCGATAACATGGCAAACCGATCTCTTTCCTTTTTTATATTTTCGATCTGTTCATCGAATAAATCCGCATGCTTCAATACAATAGCGCCGATCTTGGCGGAAATCGAATTGACTGCATAAGGGACATGCAGCGGCCGCAAGGCATCCATATTGGCTTGGCTCGACAGTAAAAAACCGATTCGAACACCAGCCAATCCATAAGCCTTCGAGAGTGTTCTTGTCACATAGAGATGATCACAGCGATCTAACAATGACAGGGCCGACCCTTGAGCAAACTCAATATAAGCCTCATCGACCACAACTGGACAAGAAGCCGCATCACAGATTCTTTGGATCTCTGCCAGGTCCAAAAAATTACCGGTTGGATTATTCGGATTGCTGAACAAGACCATGTCCGGATCTTGATCTTGCATAAAATGAATAAAATCATCGACATCCATTTTTGAAAAAGGATCCACGGGATATTTTATAATACCGGCATCATAGCTGGAGGCGTAATAATCATACATGCCAAAGTCCAAAGAAAGCGTCAGCAGATTCTTGCCTTTGCCTAAGAATGTTCCAATCAAAAATCCCAAGTGCTGATCGGAACCATTTCCTGCCAGGATTTGACTGGCCGGAATATGAACGATTTGACTGTAGGCTTCACAAAGTTCCTGATAACTATCTTCTGGATAGCGATTGAACGCAATCGTATCCAAAGCATCTTTGATCTCTTGACGAATCGAATCAGGAAGATTCCATGGATTCTCATTGGCATTCAACAAGATCCCGCTTTGTGAATGGGTTTCATATACAAATTGACTCATCGGCATTCCTCCTTGCGAACCGATACCGCACGGGCATGCGCTTCGAGATCTTCCTGGCGAGCCATGACTTCAATCTGATCCGCAAAGTGGCATAAGGCTTCTTTGGAATAGTGCAAAAAGCTGCTCTTTTTAATAAAAGCATCTACGCCTAAGGCACTGGAAAAACGCGCTGTACCGGAAGTGGGTAAAACATGATTGGTTCCGCCAAAGTAGTCGCCAATCGACTCACAAGTGTAATACCCCATAAAGACAGAACCGGCATTGGTTACTTTCTCTAAGAGTTTTTCTGGATCTTTGACCATCAATTCCAAGTGTTCCGGTGCAATCGCATTAGACAGCTCTACACATTCTTCCAGTGAGTCGCAAAGCACGCTTTTTCCGTAATCACGCAAGGATGCCTTGACGATTTCCTGTTTAGGCAAGCGGACACTTTGTATGGCCAGCTCTTCATTGACAGACTCTAACATGCTTTCGCTGGTCGTAACCAAGATGGCACTGGCCATCGGGTCATGTTCAGCCTGGCTTAAAAGATCGGCCGCCACAAAAGATGGATTTGCTTCTTCATCGGCAATCACCAGAATCTCACTGGGGCCTGCAATCATATCGATATCGACCGTACCGAATACCAACTTTTTGGCCGCTGCCACAAAGATGTTGCCGGGTCCCACAATCTTATCCACCCTGGGGATCTGCCGGGTCCCATAAGCCAATGCTGCGATCGCTTGCGCCCCTCCAATTTTATAGATCTCATCCACGCCGGCAATCTGGGCTGCTGCCGCAATATTGGGATGGATCTTGCCTTGCGGATTCGGCGGTGTGACCATCACGATCTTGCGTACGCCGGCAATCTTGGCAGGAATCGTATTCATCAAAACAGAACTTGGGTATTGTGCTCTTCCGCCTGGCACATAGATCCCTATGCTCTGTAAAGGAAGAACGCGCTGTCCCAAATAGACTCCATCTTCTTTTTGAAGACAATACCCTTGTTGAAGCTGTGCCCGATGAAAGAATTCAATATTCTCTTTGGCTTTTTTCAATGCTTGGATAAATTCAGGATCGCAAGACTGTATAGCCTCTTTGACTTCTTCTGCACTGACCTTAAAAGTATCCATCTCGATTCCATCGAATTGTTTTGTATAGGCTTTGCACGCCTGGTCTTTCTGCTTGCGAACATCTTCTAAGATCTTTGAAACCTTGAATAAAACATCGGACGAAATCTCCTGATGCCGGCTGGCGACAAAATTTGCCAGCTGCTCTTTATCCTTCGAATCCATTCTTGTGAGCATCTTCCTTCACCACACTTTCCAGATCACGGACCACTGCCATGATTTCATTTCTTTTTAACTTAAAACTTGCTTTATTGACGATGACACGGGCGCTGATTTCGCACACTTCTTCTAAAATGACCAAACCATTTTCTTTGAGCGTTGTCCCTGTTTCCACGATATCAACGATGCCGTCTGCCAAACCGAGGATGGGAGCCAATTCCACAGACCCATCGATCTTGATCACTTCTACATCGATCCCGCGGCTCAAAAAATATTCGCGAGCGACTTGGGGATATTTGGTGCCGATCTTGACATGTCCGACTTTTTGAAACACATCTTGATCGGGTAATGAAGCAACACAGAATTTACACTTTCCGAATTCCAGATCGAGCAATTCATAATTTTGATTTCCTCTTTCCATCAGTGTATCTTTCCCCACAACACCAATATCTGCTACCCCATGATTGACATAAGTGATCACATCGTTGGATTTGACTAAAAAATAACGGATATCCTTCTTGGTATCTTCAAACACCAGCGCTCTACCTTTATCTTTCAGATTTTCTGTTCCGTAGCCCATTCTTTCCAGCATGGCCACGGTCTTCTTCTCTAAACGACCTTTGGTCAAGGCAATACTCAAACTCATAGCGAGACCTCCTCGATTCGAATCTCTTTGGATTCAGAAGGAATCAATGATACTTCATGATCTTGTCGCAAGATCTGTGCTTTTTGGTACGCTTCCAGTTGTTTGTTTGGCGGATAATATAACCGCAAGACTTTTTTTGAAGGAGCCTTCAAAGATTCAAGAAGATAATCCAGCTTTACACTAAACCCGCAGGCAGGAAGATCTCTTCCAAATTTTTTCAACAAAGAATCATAACGCCCGCCGCTTAACACACTGACTCCGACACCTTGAACAAATCCTTCAAACAAGATTCCCGTATAGTAGTCTAGATGCGGAACCTTCCCAAAATCAAAGCTGATATGATCCATATAACCTAATGTTTGAAGATTATCGTAGAGTTTCTGTAACTCACGCACGATTTTTTGAAGCTTGGGATCAAAACTGATGCGCCAGGCTTCTTCAAAGACTTCTGCTTCCCCATTCAACAAAGGAAGCTTTTCAAAAAACAAACAGATTTCCGGATCCAAATCCATTGAATCTAATAACGCTTTTAAATCCACCAGACTTTTTTGATCGATTTTCTGAGCCAGTTCTTCTCGTTTGTCTTCCGGGATCTTGGCACATTGACAAGCGACCTTGAAAAAGGAGCTGTTTCCAATTTCCAGTGTATAGTGATCCATCTCAAAAGCTGCCATAGTATCCAGAGCACATGCGATGACTTCCAGATCGCTTTGCTCATCCAAGCCAATCAATTCCACACCGCAATCGGTCACTTCACTGCGCCGGCCGGCAAAGCTTTCGCGAACTTTAAAGACGTTGGAACAATAGCGGAAACGATAAGGCGGCAATGCGTCTTTATACTTGGAAGCACAAATTCGGGCAATGGGAACGGTCATATCCATTCGCAATGCCAGAATCTGGCTTTGTGCATCAAAAAACTTATACATCTGTTCCACTTGCAGGTTTGAAAATGCCTTCTGATAAGTATCCAGGAATTCGATCGTAGGAGCGATCACTTCTTGATAGCCGTAAGCACAAAAAACATTTTCAACGCGCTCTTTGAGCGCTTCTTTTTTCTGGACTTCATCCTTGATCAGATCTCGCATGCCCAAGGGTGTATGGATCTGCATCTTGCCATCCCTCCTATACAAAAAAAACGTCCTGATAAGGACGTATTCAACGTGGTTCCACCTTACTTCATCCTGATCTCGCGATCAAGACCTCTTCAAGTACTGACATACTCTAACACGATAACGGGTGTACCCGATCCAGACTACTGCGATTTCGTCCGAGTGCTCCGGGATGTGTTCAAATAAGACCGCTCTTTCTTTTCACCAAACAGAAAGTCTCTTTGAAACGGGAACTTATCTTACTCTTTCCCATCGTTGCATCTGTCTTAAGCATAAGCAATGTGTGGCTAAATGTCAACATAAATGTAAATTAATTTCATAAATGTAAATTATTTTCATTTTGATTTAAGGTCGCCAACAATTCATTTTGAATCGTGATCGGGCTTTGATTTTTCAATATTGAGAAACACGGCAAGATATAGTTTTCAATCAGATGATGAGAGTTGAAAAGATCTAATGTCTGATCGATCGACAAATGTTGGATTTGAGCAATCCATCCAAGACAGAGAAGAATAAAGCGAATTTCATCCATAGGTTTCATGAGGTCCACCTCCTAATGGTAGGATAGACCTCATTTTGCCATTATTTATGTCATTTTTTATAAAAGATGTATTCTTCCAAACACCAGTTCTGATCCGCCATCTCTTGAGCAGCTTCCTTGCCTACATAGCGAAGATGCCAACTTTCTGGAGCAATCAAAGTATAATCTTGTTTATCATCGGGATATCGTAAAATAAAACCATAATCTGCCAAATGTTCTAAAAGCCAATCATACTGAGGATGGCTGCGGACCGCATCCAAATCACTGAGATCATTATCCATACGAATATCAACGCTCAGTCCGGTCTGATGCTCACT
The DNA here is from genome assembly GCF_014202635.1 of Faecalicoccus acidiformans. Lineage (GTDB taxonomy): Bacteria > Bacillota_I > Bacilli_A > Erysipelotrichales > Erysipelotrichaceae > Faecalicoccus > Faecalicoccus acidiformans. The sequence continues at coordinate 39,971 of NZ_JACHHD010000014.1, read as the reverse complement.
GCTTCCTGGTCTTGTCCAATAGGCATCGGCATAGTCTTGTCCATAATTGACTACCCCGTTGTTATAGAGTCCTTCCTGATAAGAATAACTGCGATAGGCAGAACAAGCATTCAAGATAAAACCTTGTTGGGCGCTGGCTTGGACAAGTTCTTCAAATGCGGCCGCTGCCTTCTGGCGCATCATAACCGTCCCGTTTTCGCCGCTGCTGGAAACGGGAACCAAATCCGCAGGCTCATAATCCGATGGCAAAGAATAATATTTATTGACCAGCTGAAGATCCGAATCCAGATCCTGAACCTCTTGAAGATTTGAATATGGTTCTTGATCTAAGTTCATCGCTACTCGTTTGATGACTTCCTCTTCGGATAATTCCGGGTGCGCATCGGCATAGGCTTTTTCTCTGTCGCTGAATTCAATCTTTTTTGTTTCTTCTTGAGCAACTTTTTCTTGTTCAGACGGCGCCTTCTCTTCTGGTTTTGTGAGCTGGATGACCAGCTGGCTGAGCAGAACACACAAGACCAAAAAGAGAATCCCGATCATTGTGATGAGCACTTTTCCAAAAACGGTCAGCTTTCTTTTGGATTTTGCCATCGTTAGTCACTCTTTCTTAAATATGTATAATCCGGATCCTGGATGCAGACAAAACTTCCCGAGCTTGTCTTTCCCCAATAGCTCTGCGAAGCCCCTTCTTGCACACTCTGGATCACTACTGATTCATCTTTCTTTAAAGACCCGACCCGATCTGCATCATAGTCTGGCCCTTTTCGCAAAACCATATTATAATTGGCCACATATGTTCCCGGATCAAAAGGAACGGAATCTTCCCATGGGTCTTCCTGATCCCATAAATCGTCTTCTTGCGCTTTTTCTTCGGCATCCTGTCGGGCTTCCCGCTCTTCCTGAAGGCTTTCCCAAGCTTGATCATTTTCTTCCATCAAGTCTTGGATCTGATCGTCTTTCTGATCCATCTGCTGCGAATATTGCAGACCAAAGAGCACGGCAAACCCGATCCCTAAAACGATCAGTCCACCCAGAACGATCGCAACGATCATTGGTGTTTTAGAGTGATTGGGCCGTGGAGCATCCGATGGCTGTTTCTCCATTTTTAAAACAACATCTTCCTCTTCCTTTGGCGGATGAAAAGCCGGCGGTGTATCATGGAGCGGTTTTCCGCAATGTACACAAACCTTGGCACTCTCAGGATTTTCTTTTTGACAATTTTGACACAACATAATCAAACCTACGCTTTCTTTATTTTTAGTATAGCATTCTATTTTTTATTTTTCTTAAACAATTTCGTCATTGTTTCATTTCTATATGTCAATGAGCGAATACTGAGATTATCGACCTTCTTATTTGCCAGATGCAGCTGTCTATCACTGGCTACCAGATTTTCACGAACTTTTTGAAGATGGCTGATCGTCTTATCGATCTCATCGATCGCCCCTTGGAATTTGCGACTTGCCAGTTCGACATTTTTGGTAAAACCATCCTTGAAATCCATCATTTTTTCTTCAAAGTGAGTCACGTCAATATTCTGCTGACGAATTTCTATCAGTTCCTTCTTGAGCTGTGCATTTTTTAAAGCCGCATTGCGAAGAATGGTGATCATCGGAATAAAGAATTGCGGACGAATCACATACATTTTCTCATAACGGTAAGAGACATCTACGATCCCTCCGTTATAGAGTTCACTCTCTGGCTCCAACAAAGAGACCAGGATCGCATATTCGCATTTCTTTTCTCGTCGATCCTTATCCAATTCCTTAAAGAAAGATTCATTTGTTTTTTTCGTAGTCGTCTGATCGGCTTCATTTTTCATCTCGAACATAATGGAGACCAGTTCATTGCCCTCTTCATCCAGCTCACGAAAGATATAATCGCCCTTGCTGCCGGAAGAGGCATCGTTATCTTTTTCAAAATAAGAGTTTTTAAAACCGGTCGCCCGCAACTGATTAAATTGATTTTCGCAGTGTTTCTCCAAAGTCTCTCCTAACATTTTAGTGGATAATCGAAGTTTCAGATCCTTATAATATTCGATCATCTCATCTTTATCCTTGAGCTTTTGGTTCATATTCAAAAGCAGTTCTTGTTTCTGCGTCTCGATTTGATTTTTTTGGTTTTCCAAATCTTGGATTTTTTCTTTAAATGCCAGTTCTGCTTTGGCAAGATCGATCGCTCGTTGACTTTTTAATTGTTCAATTTCCTGCTCTTTCTTTTGAAGAAGTGACTGTTGTTTTTGGACAAGCGTCAACTTTTCAAACTCCGCCTGTGAACTCAATTTCTCCAGTTTGGTCTGATATTCTTTCTCCATCAATGAAAGCTGGGCTTTTCGTTTTTCTTGATCCAACTTTTCTAACTTCTCTTTTTCCAGTTCGAATTGTTCGTCCCGAACTTGTTTCAAGATTTCAATATATAACGAGTCATCGATCGGTATGATCGTCTGGCAGTTGGGACAACGGATTTCTTTCATGCTCATTCCTCCTCATCTTATTATCTTGAAAAAAAGATCAGAGAAACACTCTGATCAAAATACGCGTTTTACTGTAATCTTATAACCAGAATCTGTTTTCGAAATCGGACCGACAAGAGTGATGGCTTGATTTCCTTGTTGGATCTGATGATCCGGGTCTTCAATCTGGATCATGACGGACTGATCCTCATTCCACAAGATCATGCCTTCTTTTTCATCACGGATCGTTTGCGGAAGCTGGCCACGCACCCAGACATCTTGATCCGTATTCACCAGCACATCTCCATATTGCCAAACTTCATCCACACGAAGCGGGTCATTTTGTGACCAGGAAACTAAATATTCATCATCACTCTCTTCTGGCGTAGAAGGTTGGGCTGCAGGGTTTGATTCTTCTTGGTCTTCTGATGCTTCCTGATTGGCTGTTTCTTCTGTTTCTTCCGGCTCTTTGGAAGATTCTGTATCTTCTTTCACACTTAAGATCAAAGTATTGCTGGAAATGCCATCCTGGCTGGCCGTAATCTGATAATCTCCTGCCTCGTCGGCTGTGAAGCGAAGAATTTCTCCGTCCCATTTCAAATCAGGATCCTTTGTCGCATGGAAAGCATCTTCGGAAAGTTCGATGGAATCTGGTTCCACTTGGACTTCGATCTGAATCGTTTCATCAGGTTCCACCTCTTTTTGATCACAAGACAGGCGGATTGATTCGATTTCTTGCGAACCACAGCCGCATAAGGCAAGAACCATAAATAAGCTTGCGATTTTTTTCATATTATCCTCCTTATAACCGCTTTTCAAATCCTCCATGAATCTTTTGTCCTTCGTTCAAAATCACAAAAGCCTTTGGATCTATTTCATGTATGATTTTCTCTAAACGGCGAATCTCATATTTATTCAAAGCAACCACTAAGATATCTTCGTGCTCTCCGGTATAAACTCCAGTTCCATCCCAGCGTGTCACACCACGATGGAGGCGCTGCAAGATCTCCATTTTTAAATCCGGGTTCTTTGTAAATATCATAGCCGAAATATTGATATTTTGATAGTGAACACGATCCGCTACCGTATACATCAGGGCAACAAAGATGATGGAGTAAAGAGCGCTTTGAACATCGACGATATAGGCGAAAATCACAAAAACAAAGATATTCAAGAGAATCGAAAGCTTCCCGACTGAAAAATCCGGCTTGGTCTTAGAAAAATAGACCCCCAAAATATCGATTCCTCCGGCACATGAACTGCTCTGAAGACAAAGGCCTACTCCAACACCGCTCATCAATGCCCCGAAAGCGCAATTGCTGAGCATATCGGGCATCACAGCTTCGTGAATCGGCGGCAACAAAGACAACGTGACCATCTGGATCAAAATGCTGATCAAGGTTCGGATACAAAAAGATTTCGAGATGGAACGCAGGGCCAAAATATAGAGAGGTACATTCAACAATAAGTTCATAAATCCGGTCAAATCTAAATTCTCAGGATTCGGATTTAACGGGCGCAAGACAAGGTTCAAGATCTGTGCCACCCCTACAACGCCTCCCGAGTTCAGACCGCTGGGTGTGATGAACAAATAGATTCCCAGAGAAAACAAGAAACTTCCAGCGATTACTTTGATATACTTCATGACTTCATCTTTCATGTTTTTTCGATCTCCTTTTTTACATGACTGCCTGGCAAAAGGCGCAATCCTTTGGGAATCTTATTATTGATGCGGTGTCCATCGCTTTTCCCAAAGCCAAAAGGCAATCCGTCAATACAATAAGCCACATACCCTTTTGAAACTTGCGATACGATCGGGGCTCCGTGCATCACTTCATCCATTTGCTCCAGGCTTAATTCCTGGGTGAGAACATAATTCTCTTTAGAAAATGCCTGAAACAAGGCATGCGCCGGTTCTAAACGGTTTTTGATCCAAGTCCCTGCCAAGACGCCCTGACGCAAAACACGAACTTGAGATAATTTCAAGAACGGATGATCCATGACATACACATGATCTTTTTGAACGAGGATCTGTTTTGGAATCGAACGGATCCATTGGCCTAAGGCTTCTTCTGTCTTCCTATCTCTCTTTTTAAGTTTTTGAATAGGCAGCGCTCTTTTTGTCCCTGCCGTCTTCTGCATCTTGCAGACAAAATGGCCTTCGCCTCCATCCATCGGATAAATTCGGACAACCTTTTGCGCATCCATTCCTAAAGTGGGAATTCCTCTTCGTCCAAACGAACAATCAGGATCGATCTGGATCATATCCGGATGCTCTTTTAAAAAGGCTGCGATCACTTCTTCATTTTCTTCTTTAGAATAGGTACAGGTGGAATAGACCAGGATTCCATCTTTTTTAAGAGCCCGATAAGCACAAGACAGGATCTCTTTTTGCCGGCGAGCACAAGCTTGAACATGTTCTAAAGACCATGACTGCATGGCCGCATCGTGTTTTTTCATCATCCCTTCACCAGAACAAGGCGCATCCACCAAAACTTTATCAAAGCAATCGTGAAGTTCTTCGCATAAAGGACCAACTTCGCCTTGGGTCAAGACAAAATTCTGGACCCCCATCCGTTCCAGATTTGACAATAGGACCATCGCTCGTTTCGAATCATATTCATTGCAGACCAGAATGCCGTCATCAAGGTGTGAAGCAATCTGGGTGCTCTTGCCGCCAGGGGCCGCACAAAGATCCAATACGATATCTTCCGGTTGAACATCCAAGATCTGTACGGCACTGGATGCACTGGGTTCTTGTAAATAAAAGGCTCCTGCCAAATGATACGGATGATTGCCCAGCGGGCGATCTACATAAAAGCTTTGCGAACAAAAAGGACTCGGTTTTCCTAAAGGCACGTTGGCTTCCAGCTTTTCCCTTGAGAGCTTGCGAGGATCATACCGCAGTCCTCGAAGCAAAGGAGAAGACAAACTGTCCACAAAGGCTTCATAGTCTTCTTTCAATTCATTTTTCATCCGTTCTAAAAAAAGTGTTTCCATATTCTCTCTCTTATTATAGTACAGTTTCTGGGCGAAGGCGTGTCGCAATTGCACTGGAAGTCGCCGGCGCATCCCATCCGCAGCCAAAAGCAAAATCAGCCTGATTCATAAAATAGGTTACCGCCTCTTCTAAAGAAACATGTATTTCAAAAACTTCAACATGGGTATGCGGCCCTGAACTGTTTCCACTGTTTCCCGATAGTGCCAATACATCCCCCTGATGCACTTGCTGGCCGGCTTGTACATAGAATTCATTGGAAAGATGTGCCAAAGAGATCGCATAAAGCTGCTCTTGGACAGAGACTATCATACAGATCGTGTTGCCGCCTCCATATGGCCACCCTTCCCAGTTGCCTAAATAGCCGCCAACAGAATCACAAGGAGTATCCGCATACAGGATGATTCCGTTAGCCGGTGCTGAAACTTCAGAATACAGATTCGATGCCAGGTCCATCCCCAGATGCAGTCCTCCTTGCGGATACTGCCAAGTACCAGCGGATATCGTACTGACTGAGATCATGTTTTGAAAAAATGGACTTGTCTGTGCAATTGAAGCTTGCGGACTCAAACAAGTATACGGAACTTGCCAGTCGTTGGCATGGACTCCGCCAAATACCGGAAGATCTTGCGTGCCTTGAATGATCTGAAAAGAATCAAATGTCTGTCCGGTTTTAAACTCTGGTGTTTGGCCTTTTCCAAAACGAAGCCACAAATCCTTTTGAGCTGATTCGACTCGCTTTTGGATCTTGTCCATATCTTGGCTAGTCGTTTGAAATGATTCCCATTGTTTTTCCAGCTTCTGAACCTGTTCTTGAAGCGATTGATATTGACCGCATTGTGTCACCAGACTTTGCAGCGGGTTTTGCAGATCATTTGAAAAAACAGGGTATGTCCTTTGATTCTTTAACAGCTCGATCGCAATCTGATCTTTTTGACGTTGTATTTTTTTCTTTTGTTGAAGCAAATCATTCTTTTGTTCTTGAAGCTGATCTTCGATTTGATCTTTTTGAATCTGGATCGTTTCTTTTTGAGATAGAATCTCTTGATATAACTTGGAAAGATCTTTGGAAACCGAAGATGCATGGTGTATATCACAAGTTTCTGCTTGCGTTTCAAGGGTATGAAGTCGTGCCCACCAATCCGTTTGTACGGGTGCGCTTCCAAAAGAAAAAGGCAAAAAAAAGCAGACCAAGAATTGAGAAATTCGCATAAAATCTCCTTCTACTGTCTGTTTTCTTCGCCCTTAGCTTATCATAGATTCTGATGGATTTTCAATCTTTTTATAGAGAGGGGCCGCATTTAAAATCATCAAGAAGACAAGCGATGTCGCAAGCACATTCATCGTCACATCCAAAAGCCCATGAATCAAAAAGATGCCGATCATCCCGACCATCAAGCCAAAGACAGCCGAATCTTTTTTTCGCATCGAAAAAATTTCTGGCAATAAGAATCGGAAAGCATAAACCACAAGTAGCACGACTCCCACGATTCCATAAGAAGCAAAGGCATCGATATAGATATTATGGCAATGAGGGGCTTTATGTCCGTCAAATATCCGATAATACAGGCCGTACGATTGTGGCCCTAAGCCAAACAAAGGGAAGGCACAAAAGCCGATCCAGGCGCACCGCCAGATCTTAAAACGTGATTCTAAAGTGCTCATGTCGGTAATCCGCGGAATCTTGGTCGGATCCAGACATACAAATAGGATACCTATCCCGATCACAATCATCGAAACCCAAAACCAGCCTTTTTCTTTAGCCAGCCATAAGAACAAAGGAATGACGATCACAAATGGCAAGATAGCTGTCCGACATCCTGTCAAAAGCAGCAGTCCAAAATTAAACAAAGAAACAAGTACGACAAAAATCCGATAAGAAATCCTCTTATTTTGCGTAAATCGATAGACCGCTAAAAAAATCCACATTTCCAACATCGTGGCATAAAGATTGGCATTTCCAAAAGTCGCCATGATTCTTCGTTTGGGAGAATTCTGAATATGAAATTCCCAAAAAGAATAGCCTTCGGCTTGCGAAAATGCCTGAAATTGAAAGAGGGCATAAATACCTGTCAAAATAGAAAGCACGAGCATCAAATCGATTCCCAGAATCAACGTCTTGGGATGGATCTTATCCCGATAAAGAGCCAGCCACACCATGACCAGCCCCATCCCCAAGGCATTGACGAGACCAACCATGTTCGAAGCCCAGGCCGAAACAACGATCTGCAGCCCAATAAAGCCGTAGATCCAAAGGGCTCCGGGTTGTTTGCGAAGAGCTGGGATCAATTCTTTCTTATAAAGTGAGATTCCTAAAACGATCATCAGATAAACTGCGGTGATTGCTTGGGTACAAAACAAGGAAACGATCAATCCTATAAAAAGAGCATCATAGCCTCTCAAAGATTTTATATTCAATATCCATTCTTTCATTGTTTTCATTCTATCCAATCTTATCTCTGACTTCAAGCATCCAAGTAGGGTTCGATGATGCCCAGAACCACTTGATATCCCGCATCGCTCAAATGCAGTCCATCGACTGTATATTCTGACTTGAGATTTCCTTGCTCATCTTTTAATTCTGAAAACAAATCAATATAATCTAATTCTTGTTCTTTGGCTATTTCCTGCAAACCTTGATTCACTTCCTGGATATGGTCATTGGAGCACAATCCGACTGTAGCTGGATTTACTTGCGCATTGACCGGGATCAAAGAGATCAAAGTGATTTTTGCCAACGAGCGTTCCGTCTGTATTTGACCAATGATTTCTTGAAGAGATTCTATTGTTTGCTGCGGTGTTTTTCCGTCTATTAAATCGTTGGTCCCTAACCAAACAAAGACTTGAGAGGGATTGTAGATCGTGACTCGATTGTTTAAATCTGCCAGGACATTATCTGTGGTGTTGCCCGCCACACCGCTGTTGACTACTGAATAATCTGGAAAGGCTGCATCCAAATCAAAATAGTCTGTCAAAGAGTCTCCTAAAAAAACATTATTTGCATCGATTTGTTTGATTTCTTTTGTCTTTGTGACAACTCTCTCTTTTACAAAGGCGCCGGAAGCCAGCCCTATCCCTAAAACAAAGCTCAAAAATGTTCCCGCACAAAGTAAAAGTGCCAAAGAAAGACGTATCTTCACCATTCTTTTCCGTTTCACAAAAAATTCTCCTATAAAAAAATGCCTGATTGCTCAGACATTCTTGATTCAACTGGTGCCGACAGCAAGACTCGAACTTGCGACCTACGCGTTACGAGTGCGTTGCACTACCAACTGTGCTATGTCGGCAACTGCTCAAATATAATATCATACTTTTTTAAAATGTACACATAAAATTAAAAAAATGAGAGTTTGAATCATTCATTATAAAAAAAGAGCGTCAAAACGCTCTTGTTATTGATTGAGTTGATTGATCTGGGCCTGAATTGTTTCGATTTGTTTTTCTAAATTGGAAATCGTATCGTTGTTTGATGCAATGGCCGTATTCAAATCCGCAATCGTCTCGCTGTCTCCGGACGCTTGTGCCGTCTGCAGTTCTGTTTCTAATGTGCTCGCATATTGTTGGTTGGTAGCCAACTGACTTTGCAGACTGGAAAGCTGAGACTGTAAACTAGAAAGTTGCTGCTGCTGTTGCTGAGCAGAAGCATCTCTGGATTCACGCAGCTGAGACACTAACTTTTCAAATTTCGTATTTGCATTGGATGAAGCCAGTTCATCAATCCGATCTTGTAAAACTTTCGGAAGATCCTGATATCCTGCTTCCAAGTCGATGATCTGATACTGTTGACTGGCTGTCAACGAACTCCACTTGCTTAAAAGATCAGAAATCGTTTTATAACTTTCGTTTTCAGGATCCGACACTTGTTCCTGGAATGTTTCTAACTCATCTACTAACTCTAGATAGGTCATCTTTGTTTGTTCCTGGAAATACTCATTGATTGCAGATTTTTGCGTCTCGTTGAGCATCTCGTAATCCTCTTTCATATTCAAGAGTTCCAAGCGCTCAGAATCAGACATCAGAGTAGCCGAGCTATCGAGATCACTGCCGTATTCATCCGCATAGGCAACTAATCGATCATATGCCTTTTCCATGTCTTCCGTTACAATATGAGCAGGATTCCATACATAGACTTTATAGGCATAGCCGCCTAAACATCCCAGTCCTAACACAATCACTAAAATGATCCAGGGTAATAGCTTTCGAGATTTCTTTTTTGAGCGTGATTTCTTTTTTGGCTTCTCTTCCTCTTTATGCGCAATTCCCTTCGCATTGGATTTATTCAAATCGACTTTGAGTTTAGCTTTTACTTCCTGGTTTTGGTCGTAATCGCTTAGAGCTTTGGCCACACTTTCCACATCAAAAGATTGTGTTTTAAGATCCTCAATAGAAGATGTGGTAAAATCGTCATCCTCTTCTTCCCAACCGTCATTTTCTTCCAGCTGTGAATAATAGAATCTTTTTTCTTCTTCCGCGATGGTAGACTGTCCTCTTTCTTTACGCAAAAGATCCAATGCCGAAGAAAGAGTCTGTTCAGCTTCTTTGCGATCAATTACACTTTGATCCTCATCCGCATCTTCCTTTTTTTGTTCATCGGCATAAATTGCCATATCTGTTTTTTTATTTAATAAAGCCTTGGCAAAATCATCGATTTCCCCTTTTTTTGGCTGTTGGTTTTTTTTGTCCATGGTATTCCTCCATTTGTGTATATCATAACAAATCCCTTTCACAAAATAAAGAAAAGAGTCACTGGCTTGTCAAAGGAAAAAGGGATGTTTATAATGAAATTATGAAAAATGATGAATTGATCAAACAAATTGCCCAACCCATTTTAGAACAGTTGGAAAAATATGAAAATCTTGTCGGAAATGATAAGATCCGCGCTTTACCTGAGATTCGCTTTGTGCTGGAGCGCAATCATGATGGCCCCATAATGATAGGCGACATCGAGCTGACAGACGAACTCTTGCATGAAGTAGAACTCTATTTACAAGAGCAGATCGAAATGAAACACAAACCGACAGTTTTACATTGATTTTTTTCGCAAGGTACGCTATTATATTAGGGCAGTCTTGCGGGCGTGGCGAAATTGGCAGACGCACCAGACTTAGGATCTGGCGCCTTTGGCGTGGGGGTTCGAGTCCCTTCGCCCGCACCAATCAGGAAAAAATGGACAGATATATTCTGTTCTTTTTTTATTTATGCTTTATATAAAGGCTTTTTGATAATATCTACTTTTGACTTTTTATTTTTTTACTTTTGCACTACTAGGACTATCGGTTGTTTTTCATCTTGAAAATACCTCCAACTTTCTCAAAAAAACGTTTCTAAAATACCTCTGACTTATAATTTTTAAGGTATCTTGAATATTTAAAAAGTTCATTTTCTTACATTTTTAACGTCTTTTTTTGATAAAACTTTTAGCTAAACAATATATTGATGACCGCTCATATAAAGTAATACAATATCCATATTGTCTATAATTAAAGGAGATATCTATGCATTCTTTCAAATAAGCCAGGTACTTCACACTGAATTACCTGGCTATTTTTTAAAAATTTGAAAATCATAACTAAATGGACGGTTCAAAATTAAATGAGTTTTAGTGAGTTTACTCTTTAAAACCATCAGAGGTAATTTTACTCCCCTAAAAATAAAATTTCTATCAACAGTTTAAATCTATTTCATATTTATTTATTCAGAAGTATATAACTAACAACATGACAAAAGTCTTACAGAACCTATTTTCGACCAATTTTAGCCAACAACACATAAATACCTACAAACAACAGAATCAACAATGGGTATGAAATCATATTTATTGAATTAAACGAAGAATCCATCCAAGGTACCACAGAATTCATTTGATAATGTGATCCAAAAAATAAGATGACATATAATAATATCGACAAGCATAATATACAGAAAAGATGGATACCGAGTTCATAATTGTCGATAGCACGAATTTTCCTTCTCTGAATACCTAACTGACTCAATATTTCATTTCTTTGCATCCTGACTAAATCATCTTGCTTAAAGAAATAATATAAAAACATCACAGACACAAACGTTAATAATGCAGTAATGATCGCATAGATCAACACCCTTCTTTCATATTTTTCTACCTCGATTCTCTTTTCAGTACTTTTATTGATCAGTTGTAATCCCTCATTAGAACAAATCGTGGAAATCGTTTCTTCTATCGGTGCCTTATTCATATCGGAATCCAGCCAAATAGAAATATGTGATACCGGATCCTCTAATTCAAAAAAGGAATCAGAAGCAATGACTGTATAAGGTAAGGTAAATGCCTGTAAAAGTAGTGAATCTGTATAATCATATTTAGAAGAATCATTGAGTGGCCTTCGTATGATCCCCTGTACCTTAGCTTGATGTTGTTGTCCGTCTCTATTTTGTATCGTTACTTCATCGCCAACTTTAATAGAGTTTTCTTCATATATTTCAGTACATACATTATTTGTTGAATCCTCCTTATTATCGAGAGGATATATTTGACTCGCATCTAATTCATTTTTTGCTTCACTATAACAAAATGCAGGAAGATATAAGATCACTTCTTCACCGCTGTTAAATGTATCTTCATTGAAGCTTCCTTCATCAATATCAGTAAATATTCTATCCTTAAATCTGGAAGAAGAAACATACAAAACATTAGGAAAGACTTGATTGATCCCTTTATCACCTATTTGAAAAATTGGATAGTCAATAAAATCTTTATTAAACACTGCCTGACTTTGATCGTTCCAGGCTACTGAAAATTGACCACTGCTCAAATATAAACTTTCAAAATAGTTTACTCCTTGTATAGAACTTAATTTTGTGACGATTGAAGGATCTATAGTTTTAATATTTCCCTGAGAATCATATTCTGCCTGGATCAAAAAATCCGAAAATCCATTATAGTAGTTTTCCATAAAACGACTTTCGTTAAAACTAGTTAGAGTCAATAATAGGCTAACTAAAAGAGAAGATGTCAAAAGAATTTGAACTATTTTTCTTTTTAAGTTCCAGCGAATATTTCGTATAGCCATTCTAAATGGTGACATTTTTTTATATTGTTTAACGGACAATCTCCTTGTGCGAATAAGAATAGCCTCCGTATACGTATTGATATTTTCTGGAATTCTAAAAACCTGAATCATTGATAATAAAATGGACAGCACTAAAGAAATCAAAAACAATATGACTGCAAATAAATACATCTGCCCTGGCAGTTTCATCCATAAACAACTGATAGGAAAAATAAAAAGTGGCAAAATCATGCTCTTACTGTAAAGGTGAAGTAGATCTTTAATCAAAATCTTATGATCCGCTCCAAGTGACTTCAGTATCTGAATCTCTTTATAATGCTTTCTGGTCCATTGAAAGAATGTATAAGACACCAACAAAATAGAACTGACGATGGCAAACAATCCAATAACTGTATAAGATAAGTTACTGGTAGAGAATGGATTATAGTTAACCTCAATTGCCGTATTTTCTAAAATCTCTTGATTCTTTTCTAAATGAATTTCATTTAAAATATTTTCATACCCTTTTTGAGGAATCAAGTAGATATTTTTTGATTGTTCTATTAAACCGGGACTTTGGGCAATAAAGGCATTCGGAAAATCTCTTTGAATGGCCCACGTTGAAGAGTAATTATCTATAATTCCACAAACAGTAAAATCTTTTGTAACATGTCCTTCTGTAGTTTGTACGGTCGCTGAAATTTTTAGTTGCAGATCATAGCTTTTTCGCAATTGATCCAAAATCTGAGATTCAACAACGATCTCACCCTCTTTCTTAGGCCAATGTCCTTTAACCAAATCTAAATTCGCCATGTCAAAGAATTGAGTATCCCCGTACCCAACTAAACCTATCGATCGATCATCGCTCAATATATTTCCATAAATTCCTGTAGTCCCTGTTTTTTCCATCAATTCATGTTCCTGTAGAAGATCCTCATTTTCAGATGAAACATCCACAACTACACCCTGCCATGAGCCATACCATTTCTCATTTTCATCTTTTGTGATCTCATAAATATGGTATTGTGAATATAATGTAAATAATAAAATGAGCACTGAAACCGCAAGAATGGCAGTAAGATAAAGAATCAACTTCTTATTACGGGAATAATAATGGAATTTATGTCGTTTCATAAGACATCACCTGCCCATCCTCCATATACTGCATCGTATCTGCTTTTTTAGCCAGATCCATATCATGAGTAACCATGATAATAGTTTGAGAATAGAGTCTTTGACATTCTCTCAAAAGGGAAACAACCTGTTTTGCGTTTTTTCTATCCAGATTCCCCGTTGGTTCATCGGCTAATATAATCGATGGCTTACGTATAATGGCCCGCGCAATAGAAACTCTTTGTTGCTCTCCTCCAGAAAGTTCATAAGGAAACTTTTTCAGTACATCCTGTAATTCCAAATATTGTAATACACCATCCATAAACTCTTTATCTACCCTTTGTTGATTTAAATCAAATGGGATCATCAAATTTTCTATAACGGTCAATTCTTGGAGAAGGTTAAAAAACTGAAAAATAAAACCTATATGATTTCGTCGAAAGGCAGCTCTTTCTCCTCGTGTCATTGTTGTTAATTCCGTACCTTTTACACAGATTGAACCAGAATCTACCTCTATCAATCCTCCGATCGCATTTAATAATGTTGATTTCCCACATCCACTTTTTCCAATGATCGAAGTAAAAGAAGAGGGTTTAACTTCCAGGGAACAATCTTTTAAAGCTTTTGTCCCCTTTGTAACTCCTTTATAAACTTTATTAACATTTTGAAGTTTGACAATGGCATCCATAAGTAGTCCTCCTTATATTCCTATCTTATCAATTCTTATATTACAAAATCTTTACAAAACAAAAACTGGAAACTAATATGTGAATGTTTCCAGTTGATGTAGAGGTAAATGGATAAAAAATTTAACTTGTTTGCCCTTTGATTCAACATGTATGGTACCAAAATGTTGTTCAATGATCTGCTTAGCCATGTGAAGTCCAATACCATAATGCTCCTTAGCGCAGCTTGCTGTTTCATACCTGGAAAAAATATCAACCGATGGATCTAAAGGTATTCCTGTATCAGAGATTTCTAACAGTATACGATTATCCACGTGATTTAAGATGATTTGGATATTGGAATTTTTATCTGCAAAATCAATACAGTTTTTTAAAATTGTTTCTATCACTTCCTGCATCCAAAAACTATCCATGGCTAAATAACAACTTTGGATATCTTTTACAAAGTGTATGTTTTTTGTCTTAGCATCTTCTCTAACACAGTCAACTGCTAAATGGATGACTTGCTGCAAATCAGATACCTGAAAACTTAAATATTTTTGATGATTACGAATTTTATAGCCACTCAAAAATTGGTTCAACAGTTTATTGGAACGCTCCAGTTCTTCAATGATTCGTTTCTTATATTTGATCGTATCTTCATCTTCTTTGATTAAATCTGTGTTTAATATAACAGTAGATAAAGAAGATTTAAGTTGATGCGCAATATTCTCATACTCTTCATTTTGTACCGCTATATCCTTTATAAGAGTTTCTATTTTATTTCTATATTGCTGGTGGATTTGAAATACGGAATACAGAATTTCATTGTCATAATCAAATCTTCCATTTTTGATAGATTGTAAAATCCATTCATTCTGCTTCTTCTCTTTTTTCTTCTTATATACATACAGAGCAATTCCAACGCCGATAAAACATAGTAAGAGAAGAAAAATCAATATGACATAAGTATTTCTGTACAAATGAGAATAAAGATATTGTTGCCCCGTTTCTCCATATCCATTTAAGACCAGTTGCCTCCATGCATGATCAATTTGCACACCATCGGCTTGATTAAAAAGATAGTGAATCGGATTATCTGATGTGGCCAAAACAACGGTTTGATTCAGAAATCCCTGAAACAGTTCATGAAATAAAAAAACAAAGGCTGCAAAAAAAGCACCAAATCCTATCAAAATATAAATTAAATTTTTTTTCACTGCTTCCACCTGAATCCTAATGTTCTAAAACTTTCTATATGATAAGCATCATGATCTAATTTTTTCTTTAATTCAGAAATACGCACGCTCAGCGTCGATAAAGAAGGATAATGAGAAGTATGACTGAAAATCAGGCGACAGCAATTCTCACGAGTGATAAAATCAGGATACACCTTAAACATTCCTTCCAAGATACTGAGCTCCACAGTGGAAAGTTCATAGATGTTTTGTTGAATCGTTAATAAGTGCTCTTTTAAATTTAAGGTTGCAGAGCCAATCTGGTATATTTCTTTATATTTTCCTGAACGATGCAAAATTGATTCTATTTTAGCTAAAAGAATGTTTAAGCGAACCGGCTTTTCAATATAATCATCCGCCTGTAAAGAATAACTTTTCAAGATGCTGGTTTCTGAAGTATCGGAAGAAATGAACAGTATTGGATTCTCTGATGTCTCCCGGATTCTTTCACATAAATCTAACCCATTTCCATCCGGTAATCGTACATCCAAAAGATACAGATCAAAAGCTTTTTCAATCTCATTAAGGGCTTGTCGAAAATTGAAACATACTGTTGTCTCAAACCCTTTAGGTTCGACAACTTCTTTCAATGTCAAAGCTAAGTTTTTATCATCCTCTACTATTAAAATACGCATACTGACCTTCCGTGTTTTTAGTGACTATATTATATCATTGAAAAAAATCTATCGATTATATATTTTTTTCTAGAGTAGTATGGATTACCGTTTTCTTAAAAAATATAGATACCTGTTTTATTTTTTATGTCTGATCATCTATTGCCATCAAAAATATTTTTTCTCACGTAATATTAGAACATAGTGGGTTCCAGGGATTCCCTGAGTGGGACGAGGCTATCCGAATCCATTGCTTGCTAAGATAGTGTATCGCTCCTGGTATCTTCTTTGAATTTATGATCTGTTTTCTTGACCTTCTCAAAAAAATCACCGTGTTTGAATTCTTTTTGGACAGGGATTACGAGGATATTTTTCAATCCCTAATCTTGTTTTCAGATCATCGTTTACATATTTTCCATACTTTGGTGGAGAATCCCTGATATGTTCTGAATCGTTTTCGTTGCTAATCGTCCGGCTCGATCATTATCCAAATGCAAAACTATAGAATTCACTTCCGGAAAATCTCTTAAAAACTGTTCCAACGCTATCGGTGTTTTACAGGAAATCTTTGAATCGTTTCATAATCTTTTTGATACAACTTCATCAAAGAAGCATAAGACAATACATCAATGGATGCTTCACAAACATGAACAGCATTCGTTGGATTTTTAGCCTGTAAAAGAAAAGAAAATGCCTTATTGCTTCCAAACGAATCACCTTTATAGTCGTTATGGATTCCTCGTAAATTGATATATTTTGGAATTGGTTTTTGATGATCAAAACCAACAAAGGCAACCTGTTTATATACATGGCCCGTGTCTATATTTTTAAAAACAGATTGAAAAATCAAATCTTTTTGGATACAGTTTTGGATCAATTCTTCATCAATCCCCCGTCTTTTTAAATAGACAACAGCTTCAAAATCGTTTTCATCTTTTTGTGGAAAAAGAAGGTTTCGTTCTTTTGGTTTTGGATGATCTTTTATATCTTCCCATACAATATCTTTTGAAAGATTTTGCAGATGTTTGACCGCTTCTTTAAAAGAAAACCCTTCGACCTTGATCAAAAAGTCCAATGCAGATCTTCCACCAATACCAACAGATTGCCAGTGCCAAAGTCCATTGGAAATATGAAGACTATCATGATCCCGAATACAAAACGTATTTCGAGAAATCTATTTTAATCGATCCGGATCTGTCTGAAGCAGGTAAGATAACAGATCAATTTTTTTCAGTTCTGCTAATTTCTCTGACTCAATAAACATTCCTTTCACCTCCTGGGTTACGATGATTTAGATAAACCATTTTCGCGAAAAAAAGGCCACAAGCTTTTCAACTTATGACCTTATTCATGAATTCTTTTAAACGATTTTTATTGAATTTGTTCTTTTAATTTTTTAGCTGATTTAAACTTCACAACCTTAGAAGCTGGAATATCAATCTCTTCTTTCGTCATTGGATTGATTCCTTTTCTGGCGGCTCTTTCTGTAATTTGGAAGATTCCAAAGTCAGAGATAGAAACTTTTTCACCTTCCGATAAGGCTTTGGTAATTTCTTCCAACACCGTATTTACTGCAACTGTAGCATCTGCAATAGTTGTAGCCTGTGCGTCTTTAACCGCTTCAATCAAATCTTTTTTTGTTAATATTTCTAACACTCCATTCCAAATTGGCTATAAATATCTTACTCTCAATCAATAGGAAAAGATAGCCTATGATAATTTACACTTCAACATTAATCATAAGGCTTATATTCGACACTGCGATTCCTAAAATCTATAAACAATTGAAATGCATTACGATTTTCATCTTCATCCCAGATTTCGACAAATTCTGGAGTCACTTCAATTAAAATTTCCGTATCCTCATGTGAATAGGCATTGTAACTCTGCCACAAAAATTCTTTATATTTCTTTTCAAAAACTTTTCCCGGTTCATCAACAACTAACCCTTTATTTATAGCTTTTCCTTCTACCTGTACACCATTAAAGCACATTGCAACTTGAGCATTTTTGAATAGCTGCTGTGTTTTTCTAAAATTTTTATCCGTTTTAAAATAGATCTTATCGTTGTAAAAAATACAACTAACATTTCGCACCATTGGATAGTTGTCTACGCAACTAGCCAGTGCCATGATTTTCCAATCTCCCAGTTTTTCATCCATGATTTTTTTAGCTTCTGTAAACTCCATAATGTTCCTCCTTCTTTAAATCACGCCTTGATATCCTAACATCAAAAAAATCAATGTTATTACAATAAATCCACCTAAAATAACCATTTCATTTGATTTCTCATGTACCGTCTCTGATGAAGTAACTAAATGAGAACTTCTTAATGCGGTTATGACCGGCTTATACAACAGCAAACTGGCACCAGCATTGATTCCATATTTGATCAAATTGAATGGCAGGATACCGGGAATTAACATAGCTGCTACAGCTTCTCTTGGAATTCCAAAATAGATCGGAGTAATTATATAATTCCATAAAAGCATGCTCAAGGTAGTCAATACAACTCCTGCTCCTAATCCAATCAAAGCACCTTTTTTCGTATGTTCTTTTTTGTATATCGCTCCTGCAACACAGGCAAACATACACGTTGATATCATATTCATCAAAATATCAAGAATCGTTCCTCCACGAAACATGATATCCAGCACGGCACAAATAGCACTCATGGCAAATGCACTGAAAGGCCCATAGATAAAACCAGCAATTACGATCACTATGTCCTTAGGATCGTAACTTAGAAATGATACCGAAGGAATGATGGGAAAATGAATCAGCAGATTCACAACCATTGCCATGGCACACATCATTCCGATGGTAGTAATTTTCTTTGTGCGACTATTCATGATATACACCTCCATAAACAAAGAAAACGCGCCTAAAATAACTCTTCCAGTTCAGGTGCGTCTTTTGTCTATAAAAATGTACAAAAAAAGCATCTTCTTCCATCCAGACTATACTGTCGGCTTCGGAGTTGCACCGAATCTGCCTTTCGGCTCGTGGGCTGTACCACCGGTCGAGAATTTCACTCTGCCCTGAAGATTTATTTTATGCAGTTATATGATACCATTAAAACAATGAATGTAAACGCTTTAATTTAAACTTTTACATGGGCGGTTTTAACCCAAGGGATAAAAATCGAAAAACTTTAAACCCTAAAAGCTCCAATTTCCGAAAAACTTTTGAACTATGCACCTCCATAATCATTGCACTAAAAAAACAGGTATATAAAAAAGTTTTTACTTATTTTCGATAAAAACTTTTTGAAAAGAAAAGGAATGATCCATCTATGAACCATTCCTCTTATATCGTTTTATACTATCTCTGTTTCCGGATATTTCTCGTCAATCAATTCTTCCATTATCCTGTATAACACCTCGCAGAAGATGATCCGTTCCGGTTTCTACTGTTTCATTGGGTTTTCCTGTATCTTCCATGATGACTTTCTGATCTTCACCAGTTGTCGCATCCGCTTTTGAAATCTTTACTTTTGTGATCTCATCTTTCTTAACTACCTTAGCTGGCTTGTCGCTATCATCAATAGTAAAAGTGATATCGGATGTCATAGTGTAATCAATAAAGGCAAAATCTTCATGCAGAGTATATTCTTCATCGCTCTTCAATCCCCGAATCATTTGAGCTTCTTCGATCAATTACCATGTTTCAATCCGATTTCCTTCTGCATCGAAAACCGATAACTAACCACCCGGAACAATCCGCATACAATTCAGTATTTTTGGCAAATTGTATACCCATAGTCATTTTATACGCAATCAAAGCTAATTCTCGAATACAATTTTTTCGTGTTCCTTCTATATAAGCTTATATTTTTTTAACGCATAAACGATTCCATCTTCTCCGGCACTCTTGGTCACAAAGTCCGCAACTTGACAAACGACAGGATCTGCATTTTGCATAGCTACACCGACTTTTGTATATTGGAGCATTTCCATATCATTTTGACCGTCACCAAATGACATTGTTTCTGAAACATCAATATCATAATACGCCAGCATCGCCTGAATCCCTTTAAATTTGCCGCCTTGGGCACTGATGATATCCACGCCATATGGATTCCATCGCGTGATCGTACAATCTTCTAATGTCTGTGAGAGTCTATGGGCCTGTTCTTCATCAATAAATGCCGTACATTGATAAAACGGATCATTGTTGTAAGAAGAAACAGGAGGTACTTTACTGGATATTGCCGTTTGGGCCTGTATCACTTGCGGCGTTACTGTATTGATATACAATCTATCTCTTTCAACAAGAACCATCGGGAATGCGCATGTAGAAAACAAAGAAGCTAGCTGTTTTTGATCGTGCCCTTCGATCGGATTGGCTAAGAGGATCTGTTTTTGTGCATTCAAGCATAATTGACCATTCAACAAGACATAGCCATCAAAAGGAAAATCAATCTGGAGTTCTTTTAATTCTGTAATGTGTCGCGCCGTTGCCAGAAACAGCCGAATTCCTTTTTCCTTTAAAGCATATAAAGCTTTAAGAGTGTTCTCTGAAATTCTTCCAAGATCATGACAAACCAAAGTTCCATCTACATCAAAAAAAATTCCTTTTATTTTCATATCGGCATCCTTCTTTTTTAATTCATGTATCAAAATAGCGTCCTCTTACATAATGAATGTTTACATATTGGTTTTAAAAAATCAAATTTCTTTTCATAAAATTTATGAACTGGCTAAATATGTTTTTTTAACAAAAAGAAA
Organism: Faecalicoccus acidiformans; assembly: GCF_014202635.1. Classification (GTDB taxonomy): domain Bacteria; phylum Bacillota_I; class Bacilli_A; order Erysipelotrichales; family Erysipelotrichaceae; genus Faecalicoccus; species Faecalicoccus acidiformans. Next base: position 19,133 of record NZ_JACHHD010000014.1, on the reverse strand, counting down.
AAGAATTATTAATTGATTTAGGTACGAATGGAGAAATGGTCTATAGTGATCAGAATCACTATATCGTGACCAGCGCTGCTTGTGGACCGGCTTTTGAAGGGGGACACATGAAATGTGGAATCGGTGCTGTAGTTGGAGCTGTGGATAAAGTATGGTTTGATCAATGTCTGAAATACCATTCGCTTCAAGATCAACAAGCAGTTGGTGTTTGCGGAAATGGGTATATTTCCTGGCTTGCGACATTGTTAAAGAAAGGTGTCTTGCAGAAAAGCGGTTATATGGAGCATGATTCTTATTTATGCGGCGATATCGTATTAACTAAAAAGGATATTCGTGAATTTCAACTTTCAAAATCAGCCATCATTGCTACTCTTGATTGTCTTTTACAAGATAAAGAAGTTGACAGAGTTTATTTATCGGGTGGTTTTTCAAAAAGCATCGATATAGAAGACTGTATACGATTAGGTTTATTTAGTCATACCTGGAAGGATAAAAGTTCTATTTCCGGCAATACCGCTTTAAGAGGCATATGTCAATATGCGCTTTTGCAGAATAGAAAAAAGATCGAAGAAATTCAAGGAAAGTCTAAAACGATTTCTTTAATGGAGAATTCTTTTTTTTTGAATACTTTGTTGATAATATGTATTTTATAGAAAGAGAATGACTATGTTTGAGACAGAGTATGCAGAACATAAGAAACACTATCTATTAGAGTCTGAACATCCTTTAAGACATGCTCTTCATTTAGCTGTTGAGATTGGTCGAATTCGTACTAAAAAACATATTTTATACTCTATTGAATTAGGCAAAGAGGATTGTTTGGTCATTTCCTGGTATGAAAACTTAGGTATCGTTACGATAGATGATAAACGAATATCACCGGATATCAATACAACATTGATCTTGTTGAGAAGGCATAAGATTGAATTGAATCTTAATGATGTCGAGTTGGAATACTGCTTGATCAAGGGCAAGAAGATGTCCAGTGTTTTTGAGAAAGATTTTTATGTTCTGGATTCAACTGCGTATAAAAAAGTGAATTATTTCTTTAACTCGATCTATTCCAGCTTAACGAAATATAAAACTTGTGATATCTTTATGAACAGTTCCAGTGTGTATCGCTTCTATTCAGATGTGATCCATCTGAATATAGATAAAGACAATAAGAAATCTATATTGGTTAAAAAAGCTGTAGAGTATATTGAAGATCATTTCAAAGAAGATATTTGTCTGGATGATATTTGTAAATTTCTTGGTTACAGCAAATATTATGTTTTACATGTTTTCCAAGAAGTCATGGAACTTTCGGTGCATGATTTCATCGTTCGAAGAAGACTGACAGAAGTAAAGAGCTTGTTGTTAGAGGATCGATTGACAATTGAAGAAATTGCGCAAAGTTGCGGATTTAAGTCGGATATTGTGCTTTATAAGGCGTTTAAACGAATCTATTCTATAACACCTGGTCAATTCAAGAAGATGAATACCATGAAGATCGAAGAACAATAAAATTGAATCACTTATAAGGAAGTCAAGGGAATAAAGTAAAAGCTTTAACTGCCCCAGCAACCGTGATATGGACGATGATCAAAGCCACTGTGGAAATACGGGAAGGCGATCAGAGGATGAAATGAAGTCGGGAGACCTGCTTTCTTATAAACAGTTTTTTCTTCTGGGCTCAAGAAAAAGAGATTTCTTTTAATCTGCCCAAAAGGCAGATTTTTTTAGGAGGTGATGAAAATGGATTATTGTGCTTACAGTTTTCTAAAAGAAAGATCGAGTCAGTGCGATTATGAAATCATGACCGATCGTCTGGCAAGTTTTCTAGGTTTGTCTATGCACTATATCAAGCATATTGATCAAAAGGAACTCTTATTTTTATGTGAAACGATCTATCATGCCAATGGATCGATCCGTGGTAAAAATGCGATTGATGATAAAAGATTTCTACAAGTAGAACAGATCTATCAAAAGTATGAAAGACCATTTAAGGAATTCTATCTGCCGATTGGGTGCATTGGGGCAAGTTATCTTCATGTACTTAGAAGTGAATGTAAAAATATCGTTCGCTGGATCGTGAAGATCGAAGCTGAAAAACAGGTGGATAAAAAGATCTATGATCTATTTAATCTTTTGGCCAATCTGTTTTTCTATATGGCTCTGTATGAAAATGAACAAGAAGGATTTGAAGAAAAGGTGTTTGTCTCTAAGTCGTATGAGGTTGTTTCATGACAACACGTGACATGGTATTGTGTGCTATCCTGGGGGCGATTCAATTTATTGCCTTTACCTCCCTTTCTTTCGTGATGTATCTTGAGGTCATCACTTTATGTACTTTTGTGATCGCAATGAGCTTTTCAACCAGGCAAGCGGTAATCGGATCTTTGATCTTTACTGTGATAAATATGTTCATCAAAGGCGTAAATCCCTGGAATGCCATGTATGTTTTGGTGTATCCAAGCTATAGTTTGATCATAGGTCTGAATAAAAATAGACTCGTAAAAAGAAAGATCTATCCGATCTTGTTATGTGGATTTTTTTCCTTTTTAACCGGACAGCTCTTACAATTACCATTCCTATTGTTCTCTAAACAAGTTACAGTTTTATATTTGATCTTGGGGTTACAGGTTTCAATTCCACAGGGACTAATCAGCGGCGTTGAATATTCCTTGATTGGAAATAAATTAGTTGAATTTTTAGAAAAATTACAGAGGAGATATTGATGTCAACTCCTCATCCTCTAAAGGCAGCGGTTTTCTGCCGCAAACGAAAGGATTTTACTTATGAAAAAGAATATTTTATTAATGAGCTTGTGTGCCGGAATGATTTTAACCGGCTGTTCTTCACAAAGTGATACAGATTCTTCTGTAAAGGAAGTGTCTTTAGACATTGTCGTAAAAGATGAGGTCAACGACAAAGAATTGTTTAATGAAACATTGACCAAAGAAGGAAATATTGAAAACTTGTATGACTTTTTGTCTGAATGCGATGAATTAGAAGTTGTATTTGAAGACGGAAGCTATGGTGCATACATTGATTCCATGTTAGGTTTAAAACAAGATTTTGATAAAGGTCCATGGTGGCTGTACTCCAGTGAAACCAATGAAACTTGTAAAGAAGCAGGAATGTGTCCGGCTGTACAAGATTTAGAAATCAGCGATGGAGATCAGTTTGTATTCTCTTATACCAGTGAATAGACTGATCATGAAAAGGGTATAAGACTGCTATTGTGAATCGATCATGCGCGAACAGGTACTAAAAGCCAGGCCGCTCTGTCTCTGAGTTGCCTGGCTATTGTTTAGTGTTTTTTTATAAAAGTGAACCGGTCAACGAATTAAATTCGATCTTTGAATTTCTCATAGAAAGCGTCTTGTTCTTTTTTGAACAAGCAAACCAAATCTTCGATATCTCCTGTTTCTTTTCCTTTTTGCAGAGCAAAATGATAAACCGATTCATTTTCATTGTGAATCCAAAACGGTATTCTTTCATTCTTTAGACATTCTTTGAAGAGAACGATCCGACCGATCCGGCTGTTTCCTTGAAAAAATGGCAAAATCTTTTCCATTTGCACATGAAAGCGTGCCATATCTTCTAAAGAATGCGAATCTTTCTCATTATAATTCCGAATCAAAGACTCCATCGTCTTAACCAGTTCTTCTGGCAGCGAGTCCTCCTTTTGATTGATATTACTGTATTCCCCGGCAAAATTGAGCGTGCGGGTTACCCCGTTACGCAAACAAAGATGATACTTCTTTAACAGATTATGTGATAAAGAATTCGATATCGTCATCAACATTTCATCAAACATTTGAAAATGACCAGTGATCTCTTCAACATCCAATAGATGCACTGGTTTCACATCTGGTAAAATAAGTCCGTCTAAAAACAGCGAGCGCACTTGTTCTAGCGAGAGTCCTCCGCCTTCAAGACGGTTAGAATGATAGGCAAACTCAATCTGGATCTGACCATAGATTCCTTGCGTATAGTGCTGTTTGTATTCTTGAATCAAATTTTGCTTTATCACTTGAGAGAATTCTTTTGCTTGCATTCCGTTCATTCCTTTCTAAATCAGTTACTCTTATTATAAACCCCATTTTACCCACTTAACGAAATCTTAACCTAAAGATTTTCTTAAGAACATGAAACAGCATACTTTTATTGGTTGGAAACTAAAAAACGCAACACAAGTTGCGTTTCATAGTTTATGCGGATTCCTGATTGGCAAATTGGGAATGATAGAGCTTTTCATAGAATCCTTTTTTTGCCAATAAAGATTCATGCGTTCCTTGCTCGATGATATTTCCATGCTGCAGTACAAGGATAAGGTCAGCGTTTTTGATCGTCGATAACCGGTGTGCAATCACAAAGCTGGTACGATTGGCCATGACACGCTGCATCGCTTCCTGAAGCATCTTCTCTAAACGCGTATCCACAGAACTGGTCGCTTCATCTAAAATCAGGATCTGCGGATCTTTTAAAATAGCCCGGGCAATGGTTAATAACTGTTTCTCCCCTTGTGAGATATTGTTTGCTTCTTCGTTCAGCTGTGTATCATAGCCCTGACTCAATGTGCGAATGAAATGATGAACATTGGCCATCTTGGCGGCTTCGATCACTTCATCTTTCCGGGCATCTCTTCGCCCGTATCGGATGTTGTCATAGACCGAACCATTAAACAGCCAAGTATCCTGCAACACCAAAGAAAACAAAGAGCGCAAGCTTTCTCGAGGCATATCCCGAATATCTACACCATCGATCTTGATGGCTCCGCCTTTGACATCATAGAAGCGTAATAACAGATTCATCAATGTGGTCTTTCCTGCCCCTGTCGGGCCCACAATGGCCACCATCTGTCCCGGTTTGACATCAATATTGACATCGTGCATCAAAAGCTCTTCATCATAGCCAAACTGAACATGTTCAAATTTTACCATGCCTTTCACATCATGCAGTACGATTGGATTCGGATTTTCCAAAACCTCTTCTTCCTCTTCCAGCATACCGAAGATTCGCCCCATGCCCGCAAAAGCAGACTGCACTTGACCGGATAATTGCGAAATCGAAGAAAGCGGCTCATTGATCTGCCAGATATACCGGATAAATGCCTGCAAGTTTCCTACCGTGATGACTCCCTGTATCACAAAAATACAACCTAATACAGCTACCCCGCCAATCGCCAGATAAGTGCATAAAGAAATCAGCGGTGCAATCAAGCTCGAAACAAATTGGGCCTTAAAACTGGCATTGCACATTCTCTCATTGACATCCTCGAATCGTTTGATGGCATCTTCTTGCTTGCCATAAAGGATGATTTCGTTGAATCCGCCATACATTTCAGTAATCGTTCCATTCAGTTCTCCCAAGGTTGCCTGTTGTTTTTCAAAAAGACGCTGTGAATGACCGACAACAAACTTAGTTATGATCAATGAGAATGGAATGATCAACAAGGCAATGACACTCATCCATATATTGATCCGCAACATCATTGTGATCACAAAGATAAACGTCAATATACCGCCAAAAACGCGAGTCAGCGCTTGTTGAAGAGCATTGCTTAAGGCATCGACATCATTGGTCACCTTACTTAAAAGATCCCCAAACGGATGGTCATCAAAATAACGGACCGGCAATCGCTGGATCTTTTTCTGCAAAGCATTTCTTAAATCGTGCATCGTCCCCTGAATCGCATCGGTCAAAAAGAATGTCGTGATCAATTGAGAAACCGTCTTTAAAAGATAAAGCCCCATCAAGATCATCATGATGCGAAAAATCACATCAAAATGAACGTGTGCTCCAGGAACCTGGTCTAAGATCGCAATCGCATCCTCCGTCAATTGAGAAGTAATCATTCCTTCCACCATCGGATTGAGGGCAAAAGCCCCTTGTGTGATCACGATCATGACGAGGGCAATGATGGCTTTTGTGCGATACGGGCGCATAAAAGACAATAACCCCTTGATACAGTTTTTCGTGCTTGCTTTTCGATTAAGCATAGGCAAGCTCCTTTTCGCTCAACTGCGATAATGCGATCTCCCGATAGATCGAACAATTCTCTAATAACTCCTTATGCGTACCATATCCGGCCACTTTGCCCTCGTTTAAAACTAAAATATGGTCCGCATCCATAATCGTCGAAACTCGCTGTGCTACGATCATCATGACCGCATCCTTCACTTCTGGCTTTAAAGCCTTCCGCAAACGAGCATCTGTCGCAAAATCCAAAGCCGAAAACGAGTCATCATAAATATAGATCTGGGGATGGCGAACCAATGCCCTTGTAATCGATAAGCGCTGTTTTTGGCCCCCAGATACATTGGTTGCCCCTTCTACGATTCTTTCTTCAAACTGATCCGGCTTTTCCTGAATAAAATCATAAGCCTGAGCCACTTTAGAGGCATGTTCTATCTCTTCTTGACTGGCATCTTTTTTTCCGAAACGAATATTATCCGCAATCGATCCCCTGAACAAGAATGCCTTTTGCGAAACATAACCGATCTTGGATCGCAGATCCTGTAAAGAATATTCTCGTATATCTTTTCCATTGATTCGAATCGACCCATCCGACACATCATAAAAACGAGGAACCAGACCAATCAAGGTACTCTTCCCTGAACCGGTAGAACCAATAAACGCAATGGTCTCGCCTTTTTTCACTTCAAACGAAATATGTTCCAATACCGGTTCTTCTCCATCCGGATAGACAAAAGTCACATCATCAAAAACCAAAGATTCAATATCAGTTAAGTCTTGCGGATTTTCAGGATCCAGAATCATCGAAGAAGAATCAAATACTGCTTGAATCCTTCGCGCAGAAACCGCTGCTCGAGGATACATCATAAACACGGTACAAAACAACATCACGGACAACATCGCATGGAACAAATATTCCATAAATGCGATCAACATACCCACCTGTAAAGTATTGGCATTGATCATACCTGCTGCCACATAATAGATTGCCAAAGCTGCCAAATTCATCACAAAAAAGAAGATGGGTTCTGTACTGGACATCAGCTTAAACAACGACCGGGACTGCTTCATAAAGTAGCGGTTCTCTTTATCAAAGCGCTCACTTTCATATGCATCATTATTAAACGAACGAATGACACGGATACCGGTCAAGTTTTCGCGGAAGATACGATTCAAACGATCTAAAGATGCTTGCTGCCTTTCACTGATTGGCGAAGAAAACTTTCCGACTAGAAACACACCCAAAACAATGACAGGTACTGTCGAGGCAATGATCAAAGACAAATTGAAGTTTGAACGAATGGTCAAAGTAAAACTGACAAAGATCATCACCGGCGTCAATAAAGCCGTACGCAAGATCACATTCAAAAACGTCATGATTTGGAAAGCATCGTTATTAGTTCGGGTAATCAGACTAGAAACTCCAAACTCATTCATTTGGGCGTGCGAGAAACTCTGAATCTTTCGAAAGACATCATTGCGGATGTCACGTGTCACAGATGTAGAGATTCTAGCGCAACAATACCCTAATAAAATCGTTCCTAAGACGCCAATCACCGAAATCAAGGCAATGATCAGTCCGGTGTGGATCAGGTACGCACTGTCTTGGCGAAGCACCCCTTCATCGATCATGTTCGAAATCAGTGTAGGAATCCCAAGCTCTGCCAAGGCAAAGCCAAAAACGGATAAGATATTTAAAAATACAAGTATCTTATACGCTTTCATATAGTGTAAAATCAGTCGCATAAAACCTCCTTGGTTCACACAAGTATTCCTATCCTAACATAGGATAGAAGATACATCAACACTCATAAAAAGCACAAAAAAGAGGTCATTAGACCTCTAATCGATATCAAAAGGATTCTGTTTAAAAATCTCCGCATGATTTTGGATCTTTGATGCCGGAAACGGATGATAATATCCTGCCAAACGGGTCCAGATGGTACATTCTTTCTGGCATTGAGGACAACGAAGTACCTGCCCTTTCTGATAGCCATGTTCCGGACAGACCGAATAAACAGGAGAAAAAACAAAATCATATAATGAAAAGGATCGAATAATCGTTTGAACCAAAGAGCGAACCGCCTTCCAATCCTCAATTTCCTGCATTAAAACAATCGAAAAATAAGTGCCTCCATTGTAAAATTTTTGAATTTTTTGTTGGATCTCCAAAGATGTGAACAAATCTTCTTCATTTTCTAATGGGAGCTGGGTGGAATTCGTATAACGTTCGATGGAACTGGTCGGCATATCGGGATACAATTCATGGTCTTTAGCCGCAAAGCGGACCGAAACACTCTCAGCCGGCGTCGCCTCTAAATTATAAAGACAATGTGTCTTTTCTTGTTGAAGAATCAAATGTTGACGAATAAAATCCAGAACTCGGACCGCAAAAGCCTGTGTATCCGGATCAGACATATCTTTGCCCAGCCAGGCAGCATTGAGTCCCACCTCGTTCATGCCGACGATTCCAATCGTTGAAAAATGCGAATCTAAATTAGAGATGAACTGGGCGCTACAAGGATACAATCCACTTTTGAAAAGCTTATTCAAGACTTGTCTTTTTATTTGTAAAGACCGGCAAGAAAGCTCCAGGATTTCTTGCAGCTGTCTGAAAAAATCTGCTTCGTCTTTTGCGAGATAGGCCAAGCGCACCAAATTGATGGTGACGGTTCCAATGCTCCCTGAATTTTCCGTATAAGTATAAAATCCCGGCTTTTGATTCCATAGGTGTTCATCGACCTTTCGATGATCGTTTTCCAAATCTTGATGAACAAAATAAACGGAACCATATTTCCCGGCACAGCGAAAAATGTTTTGGTACCTTTCATTTTCAAAATCAAAGTCATCCTGAATCATCACAGTCGGAATCGGAAATGGAAATCCATTTCCCGCTTCATCTCCTTCACACAAGATTTCAAAGAAGACATCTTGCAGTAATTTCATCTCTTCCTGACAATCTCCATAAGTAAAGTCCAACTGCTGGTTGCCGATCCAAGCCTTTTTACTGACCAAATCCGCAGGAACTTTCATATCAAACAAAACATTGCCAAAGGGAGTTTGCGATCCCCATCGCGAAGGAATATTAACTCCATAAATAAAGGCTTCCAAAGCCTTTTTTACTTCCAGACGATCCAAGCAATCCTTGCGGATGTAAGGTGCCAAATACGTATCAAATCCTGAAAAGCTTTGAGCCCCCGCCCATTCATTCTGCAAGATTCCTAATACATTGACCATTTGGTTGCACAAGGTCATCAAGTGTTTGGCCGGACGAGAAACAATCTGTCCCGGCTGAGTCTTGATTCCTTTTTGGATCAGCGACAACAAGCTCCAGCTGGCACTGTCTCCTGTCAACATATCAAGATCGTGAATATGGATCATTCCGCTGTCGTGCGCTTTTTCAATGGGTTCATCATAGACTTCACTCATCCAGTAATTTCGCGTGATGGCTCCTGAATTCGATAAGATCAGTCCTCCGACGGAATACAAGGAAGGTTGATCACTTTGGTGCGTACGTTCAGTATCATTCAAATAACTATCGACGATGTTTTTATAATCTAGTGTAGTATTTTCAATACGCCGTACATTTTCCCGCTGTTTACGATACAAGATATAAGATTTGGCAACTTGTATGTAGCCGGATTGAGAAAGAATCCGTTCAACACTATCCTGAATATCCTCCACCGAGACGATCCCATTTTGGATCTTCGGCTGGAAATCTGCACTTACCCGCAAGACCAGTAATTCAAAGATCTGAGGATCCGATGTGATCTTACAAGAATCAAACGCTTTTTGGATCGCATGAATGATCTTGGTCATATCAAAATCAACGATCGTACCATCTCGTTTTTCAACTTTCACAAAGATCCCCCCTTTAGTTTGATATTAGGTGTAATTTCTTGAAGTTTCGGTAATAGACTTTGTAACTCTTGATAAGTATACCCATGCAAATCTTTTTGAATCGATTCCATAGATTCATGGTATGTCCGCAGCTCGATAGAAGCAGCATCTTTTAGCCAAGAAATCATTTCGATCAGATCCTTTTGCGAATGAAACTCTTTAATGGGAAGGATCGTAAAGCGCACATCCAAATCACAGTGCAATAAAATATCAACCGATCTTTGGATCTTTTGGATCTCCGTTTGACCTACCCCTATCGATTGTCCATATTTTTCTGGTGTGTTTTTTAAAGACATGACCACTTGATCGACCAATTTTGCTTTGATCAGATCTTGCAGATGTTGAGGATACGATCCGTTGGTCTCTATCCGGATTTGATACCCCATCTTTTTAGCTTCCCGCAAAAAAGGATCCAGCTGTGCATGCATCAAAGGCTCTCCGCCAGTGATCACCAACTGATCTAAAACGTTTTGTCGTTTTTTTAAATATTGGAGGATCTTTGCCCCGGTAATTACACGAGAATCTTCTTTCAAGAAAATAAACCGGCTGCGATCACAGAAAGGACAGCGAAAATTGCAGCCTCCAGTCCAGACGATCGTCGACATTTTTCCAGGATCGATCTCGACATTCAATTTCTGATGATCGAAAAAAACGATATCCTCCTGATCCTTTTGTGCAAATTCCCGAGCAGAAACCACCATAGTCTTATAAAAGGTCGAAAACTTCTGCATATCCTCTTCCGGGATCGAAGCACTGATATGTTGCCACCAGGATGCCCGTATGCCGTAGATCTTATTCATGATCGAACGCGCCTTCTGTGTTGTATAAAGCTCTTTGGCACGCTTATCCCGCTTCGAAGACTGGACACGGATATAGCCCGTTTCCTGCAGCTTCTGGACTTGTTTAGTGATCGTTCCTTTATCATAGCCGCCTTCATAAGCAATCTGTTGTAACGATATCCCTTCATGCTCATAGATCAGAATCAAGATCGGCAATTGTGCATAAGTCAAAGATAACGATTGAAGCATTTTATCATAATATTTTTGGGTACTTCGATAAAGAATACTGATGTCCAATAAAAGATCGGTACTGTTCGACTCATTCATGCCCCCATTATAACAAACTCCCCCTGAAAGTGCATCCATACAAAAAAAGGGCTCTCGCCCTTTTTTAGATCTAATGCGGTTTGGCATCAAAACTCTCGTCTCGAACTACAACATCGTGAGCTCCGCCCTCTACGATACTGGTGCTGGAGACAAGTGTGACTTTGGCATTTTTTTGCAGATCCGGAATGCTTAAGCACCCGCAGTTGCACATGGTATGCGAAATCTTCGACAAAGTCAAACCTACGTTTTCATGCAGTGTTCCTGCATATGGCACATAGGAATCCACCCCTTCGACAAAACTCATCTTGCCTTCGCCACCGACATCATAACGCTGCCAGTTACGAGCACGGGCACTTCCTTCGCCCCAATATTCTTTCATATAGTTTCCATTAATGGATACAAGGTTGTTTGGTGCTTCTTTAAAGCGCGCAAAATAACGCCCTAACATCACAAAATCCGCCCCGAAGGCCAAAGCCAATGTGATGTGGTAATCATGTACGATCCCCCCGTCACTGCAAATAGGGATATACACTCCAGTTTCCTCAAAATATTTATCGCGCGCACGAGCTACATCAAGGGTTGCAGTCGCTTGCCCGCGGCCAATTCCTTTTTGTTCACGAGTAATACAGATGGAACCGCCACCGATTCCGATCTTCACAAAATCCGCCCCGGCTTCTGCCAAGAAGCGGAATCCATCTTCATCAACAACATTCCCCGCTCCCACTTTGACTGTATCGCCATACTTTTCTCGGATCCATTGTAACGTCTTTGCTTGCCAGCAAGAATAGCCTTCGCTGGAATCGATGCAGAGAATGTCGACACCGGCTTCGACTAAGGCAGGAACACGCTGTTCATAGTCACGAGTATTGATCCCGGCTCCTACGATATAACGTTTTTGTTCATCTAACAATTCTTTCGGATTATCTTTATGGCTGGCATAGTCCTTACGGAACACAAACGCTTTCAGTCTTTGATTCTCATCGACGATGGGCAGCTGGTTGAGTTTATGATCCCAAATCAGGTCGTTGGCTTCACTCAATGAAATATCTTCTTTGCCTACGATCAATTTTTCAAATGGCGTCATAAATTCTTTTACCGGTGTAGAAAGATCCATACGGCTCACACGATAGTCGCGGCTTGTTACGATTCCCACCAGTTTTCCATCTGCTTCTCCATTTTCAGTCACAGCCATCGTAGAATGTCCTGTTTTCTCTTTCAAAGCCAAAACATCAGCCAATGTAGCATCTGGACTGACATTGGAATCGCTGCCTGTAAATCCGGATTTGGTCGCCTTGACTTTGCGGACCATGGCGGCCTGTGATTCAATGGACTGTGATCCATAGATGAAGCTCACGCCTCCTTCACGGGCCAAAGCGCAAGCCATCTCTTCACCGCTGACCGCCTGCATGACGGCAGAAACCATAGGGATGTTCAAATGCAGAGAAGGTTGCTCTCCTTTTTTATATTTGACTAACGGCGTCGACAGATCGACATTGTCCGGGATACAATCTTCGGATGTATAACCCGGAATCAATAAATACTCACTAAAAGTTCGAGATGGTTCTTTAAGAAACTTCGCCATAGTTATCCTCCTTATTTGAAGTTATTGAAAATATTTTATGGTCTAGAACAAGGAGTGTCAAGACCAAAACGCCATCGGTGCCTTGCAGACGACTACACAATAGGGGGCAATGTTGATAAAACAAGAGTATTGCGAATTAATATTCCCGTTATCAAACAAGATTTCCAATTCCTCAGAGCTTTGATATGTGTAATGCTGCATGGTCGGATTGAAAAAGCAGATACAGAAATCCTGATCCTTTTTGACCTTATAGACCAGCACTTTTTGATCAATTTCCTCAAATCGCACATTCTCTAAGATCTCTTCTTTGGTCCTTAAACGAAAACACGGATGTCCTTTGCGGATCTTGATCAGCAACTTTGTATCTACGACGACAGGCATATGTTTATTTCGCAAACTATAATCAATATGGTTGTAATGATCGCTGCGATTATAACTGTTATCCAAATTATACTTGGTTCTTCCAAATTCTTGTCCGCAATGTAAGAAAGGAACTCCTTGTGCCAGCAGAACCAATGCATTTGCCAAAGATTGGCGCAGCATTAAGATTCCCCGTGATTCATTTTGACAACAAACTTGATTTTTATCCCATAAAGTATGATTGTCATGGCATTCGACATAGTTGATGGCTTTTTGCGGCGAATCAAACAGATCATTCAAGACGCCTCCGCCTAAGCATGTTTCCATCATATTGATCAGTGAAGTTTCTCCGTTGGAATAGCCTTTGATTTCCAAATCGCCATTGGATCCGCGGCATGTTTCGCGAAAGCGATCGTTAAAATGCCCGACATTTGGCATTTTATACTGATTCTGCATGGAAGCCCGCAAATCTTCGGAAACAAAACTTGGCATGTTCCAGCCTTCTCCATAGATCATGAAATCTGGTTTTAAATTCCGGCATTCTTTCGCGATCTCATTAATGAAAGTATAATCTAAGATCCCCATCAAATCGAATCGAAAACCGTCCACATCATAGCGCTCTACGATCATTCTGCATGTATCCAAAAAAAACTGTCGAGCCATCGGCGGCTGCGTATCAATGTCATTACCGCAAAATGATCCATTACTGAAGTTTCCTTCGGTATCCATCAGAAAGTAATAATTTGGAACTAGAACTTCTAAAGGATAGGTTGCTTTATTGTAGACATGATTAAACACAAGATCCAAATTGACACGAAGGCCCGCCTGATGACAAGCCTGGACAAGTTTTGCAAATTCTTCGATGCGGCATGTCGCATTTGTACAATCGGTGCTATAGCTTCCCTCCAGACAACGATGATGAACAGGATCATACCCCCAGTTGTAGAAGATCTTGGTATGCATTTCATCCACACTTCCAAAATCAAAGACTGGCAACAGCTGGATATGTGTAACACCTAAGGATTTGATATAACTGAATCCCGTATTCAAAGAACGTGTTGTCAAGTTTTCCTCTACAAACCCGACAAATGTCTTTGGATGCTGAATACCGATTCCGGGATCGGCACTCAGATCACGAATGCTGGCTTCGTATAAGATCGCATCTGTATTGGAATCCAAGGGTGGCAAAGAGACTTTGGGCGGCAAAGAAACCTGATCGAAAGATTGAACAACACTATATTGCGTATTCGGCCCACAAAAACAGTTATAAGGGTCGACTGTTTCTTGCCAGGCACCATTCACACGAACCATCAGCGTATAATGTGCATTTAAAAGATCTTGATTCACTTCTAATGCAAAAATTCCTTTTGCTTGACGCAACATCTCATAAATAGTTTCTTGCCCGTTCATAGAAAGCTTCAACAAGATCTTATGTGCCACAGGAGACCAGACCTTAAAAGTGGTTCTGTCTGGTGTGTATTGACAACCCAGATCCGAATATAAATAGGTGAATTCATCGTTAAATCTCTGTGTTTTGACGATATGCCCATATTGACAAAACGCTCTTTGGCAATGCTCATCATAAACAACATATTCTTCCCCGATATCTAAATCACCTAAAATCGATAAAACATATTTAGTGTATCCGCCTGGAAGATCTTGTTTTGATTGAATACGTAAAGGAATGATTTGGTCTTTTGAATCTTTGATATGAAAAATTCGTGATTGTCCATTAAAAAAATTATTGGACATATACACTTTCAAACAATCATAATCATCAAAATATGCTTCATATACTGTCTGCATCCTCATGGGATTCATCTCTCCTTTGAAACCATCAAAAACTACTCATATTTTAACATAGAACCTCAAAAAAATGATACACTACAGTCAATGGAGGAATGAATATGTCAACTTATCGAATCGAAGAAGATGTCCTGGGAAAAGTGAAAGTTCCTTGTGATAAATATTGGAAGAGCCAGACTCAGCGAAGTTTGGAAAATTTCCCGATTGGGAAAGAAACGATGCCAGAAAGTCTGCTCTATGCTTTTGCGTTGCTGAAGCAAGCCTGTGCTAAAGCCAATCTTGAATACGGAAAGATCTCTGAAAAACAGTATCAGGCAATCGATCATGTCACTTCGCAAATATTGAAAGGACACTATTTAGACCAATTTCCTTTACATATTTGGCAAACCGGAAGCGGGACGCAAACCAATATGAATTTCAATGAAGTCATTACCACTTTAGGAAACCAGTGGGCCAATGAAACAATCTTGCACCCCAATGATATTGTCAATTGTTCACAAAGCTCAAACGATACATTCCCAACGGCCTTGCATATGATGATGGCAGACAAGACGATATCGGAACTGATCCCCAGCGCTGAAAAGATGATCGCTTGTTTGCGAGATCTTGAAAAAGAAAACGAGGGAATCATCAAAATTGGAAGAACTCATCTTCAAGATGCGACACCGCTTTATTTCTCCCAGGAACTTAGCGGATATCGTTCTATGATCGAACACAGCCTGCAGCAGATCCAGGACAGTTTAAAATATGTCTGTGAACTGGCCATTGGAGCCACTGCCGTAGGAACTGGAATCAACTGTCCGAAGGGATTTGATCAAAAAGTTTGTTCGATCCTCAAAGAAAAGAGCGGAATCGAGTTCGTGCCAGACCCGAATAAATTTCATGCCCTTACCAGCAAGGATGCCGCCGTTTTATTATCTGGCGCTTTAAAGGGATTGGCGGCCAACTGCATGAAGATCGCCAATGACATTCGCTGGCTGGCCTCGGGTCCACGTTGCGGAATCCATGAAATCGAGATCCCGTCCAATGAACCAGGCAGTTCGATCATGCCAGGAAAAGTCAATCCGACACAGTGCGAAGCCTTGACCATGGTATGCGTTCAAGTCATGGGTAACGATGCCGCAATCGGAATCGCTGCCAGTCAGGGAAATTTTGAGCTCAACGTCTTCATGCCTTTGATTGCTTATAATATCGATCAGAGCATCCAGCTCTTATCCGATGCGATGGATTCCTTCCGTGAACGCTGTTTAAAGGGACTAAAGGCAAACAAAGAAGTCATGGATCAAAACTTGCATCACTCCTTGATGCTGGTCACTTGTCTGAATCCGATCATCGGGTATGAAAAAGCTGGAAAAGCCAGTCAATATGCTTATCATCATAATCTATCTTTAAAGGAAGCTATTTTAGAATTGGGCTATTTGACAGAAGAGGAATTTGACCAGTATGTCGATCCTCAAAAAATGATTTAAGAGAAGTCAAACCGACTCCTCTTTTTTTATAACATTGGTCCAAAGATTTTTAAAACTTTACGGAATTGGCGAACGAAGAAATGGACTTGTTTGCATTCTTCCAAAGTCACTTCATGCGAAACTTTAAAGATTTCTTTGAAATCTTTTTTGATATCCGTTATACAGTGCGTATCTCGCAAGAAAACTCCACACTCATAATGTAAGTAATACGAGCGGAAATCCATATTGACCGTTCCGACGATGGCACTTCGATCATCGCTCAAGGCAACTTTTCCATGAATAAAACCTGGCGAATACTCGTAGATTCGTACGCCTTTTTGGATCAAGGCATCGTAATTGGCCTTTGTGACTTGATAAACAACTTTTTTATCTGGAATGGCCGGCACTACGATACGAACATCCACCCCGCTGCTGACGGCCAGCTGCAAGTTTGTCACCATCTCATCATCCAAGATCAAATATGGGGTCGTGATCCAGAAATAATCTCTAGACGAATTCAATAAATTCAAATGCATGAATTTTCCCGTATAATTATCATCCGTCGGAGAATCACTGAAAGGAAGTACATACCCAGGCTGATCATAATGATCCTGGCGGTTGCCCTTCAAGACAAAAGAATCATACTGTGTTGGATGTTCAGATTGATAATTCCAGATCTGTAAAAAAGATATGATAAAGGTTTCAACGGCAGGTCCCTTAATACAAACCCCCATATCTTTCCAATGTCCGAACCTTTCTTTTGTGTTGATATATTCATCCGATATATTACAGCCGCCTGTAAAAGCAACTTTGCCATCGACCACCAAGATCTTTCGATGATCCCGGTTATTCATTTGGATCGCAATTTGCGGTTTCATGGGGTTAAAACGATGCGCCTTGACACCACGTTCATTGAGCCAGCGATCATAGTGTGCCGGCAAGTATGTTATCGTTCCAAAATCATCATAGATCAAGCGAACATCGACACCTTCACTTGCCTTATCCAACAAGATCTGTAAAATCGTATTCCACATCACACTTTTATTGATGATAAAAAATTCCAGGAAAATAAAAGATTTGGCCTTGGAGAGTTCTTTAAGAAAAGCCTGGAACTGTTCCTCACCCGTTGGAAAATAACAGACATCGCAATGATCATAGATAGGAAAATACCCGTTGGACCATGCCAACGAAGCCATTTTGTCCAAAACGTAATCGTCTTTTTCGCGCATGATCACCCGCATGCTCTGTTTGGCATAGCGCTGGTAATCATAAGCTGCCTGACGGTCTTTGATCATCAGTTCTTTCGGGATCTTTCGCGCCCCGAACAAAATATATAACAAGCCTCCGAAAACAGGCATAAACATGATCACTAAAACCCACAGCAGTTTACTAGAAGAATCAGAATCTCGATTGATAACTTGAACACTGATGAAAAAACTCAACAGAACCAACAAGAAATAGATTCCGAAAAAGCGTCGCGAAAACCATGTGATCAACAAGATGAAAAGCCCCAGTTGAAACAGAAAAGAAGCTGCAATCAAAAAAGGCTTCGATTTGACGAAACGTAATAATTTATGCATAACTGGATTTTAGACCAGTAAAGAAAAAAACTCAAGGACTTGCCCTTGAGTTTAAGGAAATCTTAAGAGTTGTATGTATCCGAAACATATCCCGTAAAATAGAGGAAAGTGCCTTCGCCTTGATAAGATCCCGGTCCCGGATGAGACAAACTGCACGAATAAGAAGTAGAAGATTCGGTCATCGCAAAGGAAAAAAGTCGTTGGGATGAAGACTGGAGCTCAAAGGTCTCCGGATAACTGCCGCAGAAGGATCCGTCTTCAGGCACCAGCAAAATCGGCTCTCTTTCAAACTCATAATATGTAGACTGGTCTCCCTGAATCAAAAATGAAAACGTGGATGTATCCGGGTTTCTGCCAAATTTGATCAAAATCGTAGATCCAGGTACTTGAACCGTGCCACTAAAGAATAAAGAAAAGGCATCGTCATCATAGCGATAACCTTCAAAGTGGAAATAATCAAAGGTTTCCAATTTTGTCAGCTTCATCGTACCAATGACTTCATTGTCTTCATAAAACTGTTCTTCATCTTGGCGATACTGTTCCAAAATTTCAGGATCCGACTGCGAAGTTTGCGATGTACAGCCTACCAAAAAACAACCTAAAAGAAGACCCCAAAACATCGTTTTGATTTTCATGATGCTCCTCCCCTTTCTAAACTTGGGAAAAAGACAGACACAAAAAGGCATATCGCCCTGAAAAGTCCCCAAGATCTTTTTGGAAGTCCGTGAAGGAATAAGATTGATCTTCTTCATAAAAAGCCATAATAGGAACAAAAGAACTTTCTTCTACTTGAATAAAGGAGACTGGGGAATACGCCAATCCTGAAACGTCTAAATCATAATTAAAAGTAGTAGAACGTGGTTCTGGTCCTACAATTTCAATATATAATGCACAGTCTGACTCACTTATCCCAAAAAACAAATCAACAGGTTCATCATAAATTTGTATAGTATGCGATAAAGATTTTATCCATTGAGATTCCTTCCATTCAAACATGGTCACATCAAAAGAAACAAAGCTGGAAGGATCAGTGATTTCAAAATAGGAAATAGGACCATAGAAATCAGAAAAAGTCTGATAGCTCTCGCTGAATAGTGCATCAAAACTAGAAACGTTACGATGTTCAATAGAGACAGTAGTCACCGAAGAACAGGCTGTAAAAAGAAAGAGGAAAAAAAACAGAAAGGATCTTTTTAAAAAAGTCATGTCCTCACCTCCCTATCAACACCATGATAGCGGAAGGGGACAAGAAAAACAAACAACGGACCGATCCGACCATCCATAAGACCGAAAAAGCCAAAAAAAAAGGACCCGGCAACGAGCTATGTTCGCAGGGGCAAGCCCAACTATCTTCGCCGCGGAAGTGCTTAACTTCTGAGTTCGG
>NZ_JACHHD010000013.1 GCF_014202635.1 Faecalicoccus acidiformans | reverse complement strand
ATTTCCTTTTCTCCTTCTATGATAGCATGAAGCTATAAAAAACCGTGTGAGCTGAGCCGTACGCTCTCAACTTACACGGTTTATATTACACTCTCATTAATTGAAAGATTTATTTAATTCAATTTAAAAGGCCACTTTGTAAAATAAGTAGCCTTTTAAATTTGTTATTCTGTATTTGAATTTTCTGAATTATCAATATATTTCCATGTAATTGTATATTCTTTTCCTGTTTGTTTACCGATGTTATCTATATAATCTGTTAAAAGTTTCTGAGCTCTTTGTTGAGCACTTGAAAGTAGTGTAGAATTATTTTTTGCTTCTTTTTCCATATCATTTTGAGCATCTTTAAACGCTTCAGTTTGATGTTCTGCTTCTACCTTTGCTGAATTTTCAGCAATAACGAAAGAATCTTCTGTTAAACTAGTTTCATCAACTTTTACCCCTAAAATTTCTGCAGGAGGGATTGTAATAGTTACACTTTCATCATGAACATCAATATCGATTTGTGATATATCAATACCGACCGTGACAACTCCTGAATATTCCATCCAAAAATTTCTATCCTTTTTCCACCATAATATTCCTTCAACATCATCATCTTTGTATTTTGCTACATTGTGATAATAGCATTCTATTGTAGCTAACTCACAGATTGATTTCATTTGAGAAACATCTAATCCCATATCCGATTTATCTTTAGTACAACCAACACATGAAACACCTATGATTGCTGTTAGAAATCGTATTAAAATTTTTTTCATACTGTCACCTATGCTTTCTAAATAATCTTTAGTTTATATTCATTATCAGCTTGTTCTAGAAAAGGGCTTATCAATGCTTCGACAGAGTTTGTTGCATTTTGTTTTGCTAGATTATAAATTGCATCAGTTGATTTAACTTCATTTTCAACATCTTCGACACAACGTTTGTAAGCTTCTGAAGAAACGGTTTCTGTATTTGCATCATTATTAATGAAAATGTATTCTAGAGAAGAAATATCTACGTTTGTTTTTGTGATTTTTATCTCTGGAATTGTTACTGTAACAATTTTTTTGTCTTGGTCAACCTGTATTTCTAATTCTTCAAAGTTAATACCTGCTTTAACTGTAGCTTCATAAGATACATAATAGTCGATTCGGTCCTTATTTTCTGTGTTTTTAACTGTAGCTATACCATTGTATATAGCTTCATAAGTTGATAAGTCGCTAATATTAATCATTTCTTTTAATGTAGATTTAGTGATAACTGTAAGATTATCGTTTTGTTTGTCAATTTTTGTTTTTACTCCAACTAAAACTGCTGCAATTGATAAAATTGCAATAATTAAAATTGAAATAGATTTGATTTTTTTCATTATGTGTATTTTCCTTTCTGTTATAAAACCTATCGTAAGAGTATATGAAAATTCTGCGCATAATTAGTAATCGATAGATTAAAGCATTACGTTTGTAATCTGTTTTTTATATAATATATTAAAAATATGAAATAATGAATATTTAGAACAAAAATTTAATATGTTAGCTTACTTTTCAAAATTCAATAAATAATATTTATGTTCATTTTATGGAATTTGAAACTGCTTACATTTATAATTATGATAAAAAGAAAAGAGAGTTATGTTTATGAATGAACAGAAAAAAATGATAAGTGAAGAACAAGCTGAAAAAGCACTTACTTCAGGTTATGAAGAAGCTAAAGAAATATTAAAGGATAAAGATGAACTTGAAAGGTTACTTCAACGACTTGAAAAAAAATTAGAAAAAGTACCATATATCGGAACACAACTAAGTGTAATACCTGTACTAGCTTCATTATTAAAGAGTTACATTCAAGGTGAATATAAAGATGTTCCAATTGGTACTATTTTAGCTATAATTAGTGCCTTGATTTATTTTGTTTCACCAATTGATATTCTACCTGATAGCATTCCAATTGTAGGCTATTTTGATGATGCAGCTGTAGTTGCTGCGTGTTGGAAATTAGTGGAATCTGATGTAAAAGAATATAGAGCATGGCGTGAAAAGAATGGCAAGGAAGAAGATTTAGACATTTAATATATTAACTCTATATTCAACTTCTTATATAATAAATATAAAAATATTTAGGAAGGGAAATACAATGGCACAATATGTAGTTAATAATAATTCAGTAGAAAATCTTCTTGGATGGATTAAATCTGATGAAATTGCTATTCCAGAAATACAACGTCCATTTGTCTGGGATTCTTCAAAAGTTAGAGATTTAATCGATTCTCTTTATAACGGATATCCAGTTGGCTATATTATTACGTGGAAAAATCCAGATGTAAAACTAAAAGATGGAACTATATCTATTGGCAAGAAGGTTTTAATCGATGGCCAACAAAGAATCACAGCTCTAACAGCAGCTATAGCTGGACAGATGGTTATTAATGAGAATTATAAAAGGGTTCGAATTAAAATTTCTTTTAATCCAATAACAGAAAAATTTGAAGTGTATAATCCTGCCCTAGGAAAAAATACAGAATGGATTCCAGATATATCTGAGATTTTTCAACCAACTTTTGATAGTTTTCAATTTGTTAGTAATTATGCTAATGTCAATAACATTGCCGGAAATAAAATTAACCAAACTATACAGAAGCTACTATCAATTCGTACGAATAGTATCGGAGTGATTGATTTATCTCCAGAATTAAATATCGAAACTGTAACCGAAATTTTTATTCGCATCAACTCAAAAGGTGTTGTACTGTCACAGGCAGATTTTGCTATGTCGAAAATTTCTTCAAATGATGAATATGGTGGAGGTATCATTCGAAAAACAATCGATTACTTCTGTCATCTGAAGCAACGTCCAATGGATATTGAGCAGATTCAAGAAAACGATTCAGAATTCTGTAATCAGGAAGCTTTCAATAAAATCAAATGGATTATAAAGGAAACGGATGATATTTATGTTCCTTCATACAGCGATGTTCTTCGTGTTGCCTTTACATCTAAATTTGCCCGCGGGAAGCTATCAGATTTGGTAAGCTTATTGTCTGGGCGTAGTTTTGAAACGAGGGAATACTTAGACGAAATTACAAAGGATTCTTTTCAAAAACTATACGAAGGAGTCCAAGATTTTGTAAATCAAACAAATTACCAAAGATATTTGATGATTGTAAAATCGGTAGGAATCATTGATAAATCTTTGATTCGTTCGCAGAACGTTTTGAACTTTGGATATATCTTATATCTTGTCTTGAAGAATAAAGGTGTGAATTCCAATATCATAGAGAAAAGCGTTCGTAAATGGCTTATTTTGACTATCTTAACAGGGCGTTATTCAGGTTCACCAGAATCTGTGTTTGATTACGATATTAAGCGTTTTAACCTCCATGATAACCCTCTTGATTTTATCGAAAATGAAGAAAAAGGGAATTTATCCGATGCTTATTGGGAGAATATCCTTGTTACTCGCTTAGATACGTCTGTCGCAAGCAGTCCGTTCTTTAATCTGTACCTTATGGCACAAATTAAAGAGGGAAATAAGGGATTCTTGAGCGCAAACATCAAAGTAGAAGATATGATTGAGCAGCGAGGAGATGTACATCATCTATTCCCGAAAAAATACTTGCAAAAAAATGGGTATGATGTCCGGGGAATCTACAATCAAATAGCAAATTATGTATATGCACAGTCTGAAATTAACGTTAAAATCAAGGATAAATCACCGAAGGAATACATGAGTACTGTTTTGCAACAAATGCAGGAAGGTAAAACAGATATCTGTAGTATTACTGATAGTCAAGAATTACAACATAATTTTGCTCAGAACTGTATTCCTAGCCGATTTACAGAATATACGGTAGAGAATTATGAGGAATTCTTGAAGGAAAGACGTATCTTGATGGCTAAAAAGATTGAGGCTTATTATAAGTCGTTATAATAAAAGAGCAGGTTAATAGCCTGCTTTTTATAACAAAAAACTGAATTAATATCTCTTGCAAAAATATATATAAGTAATGATTCATACAGGGAATAGAAGTGAACCTTTTGATTGCAGATATGATGAACGAAATATTACGAACTTATATTACATGAATCCTGTATCTAATGTTTTAACGTCTGCTTCTTTAATTGAAGACATTAGAGGACAAAGTGACTTTATAAATAGCACTAGACAAGAGAGGCTTGATTTCTTAGAAAATGAGAAACTATTAAGAGAAGAAAATAATCAAAACAACAAACTATTCGAAGTTCTAGAGTAGCTGTATTCGACAATATGGTTAAGACAGCTAAAAAGCAGAATAATAAAGAAATGGATTCAAAGAATATGATAGAAACTCGTAAAAATGAACGTGATTCAAATCGTTCTAATAATGATATCGAATCTCGCTTGTTAAAAGACAATACAAAAGAATTAAAACAACCGTATGACCCAATCAAGGCATTGATGGCAGCTCAGCTCGCACTGGAAGAAGAGGAAGATAAAAAATACGGAATTGTTTACGAAGAAGACTAGAAAGGAGAGTTATATATGAAAGCTTATCAATGGAATATTAAAACCAAAAACTAAGAAAATCAGACAATCAATATGATAGAAAACTATTAGAAGATGAAGAACCTGTAGAAGCAATTTACATTGAAAATGGTACTGAGTCTGATGTGAAAAACCCATTTATTGCAGCACTTCCACCTGCTAAAGATGATGACAAACAGTTAATGTTAAAGTATACAAAGGGTCTGGCTGATTATGACTTTGAAAACGTTAAGAAAATGACCGTGCATGAAAAGATTATGGCAGTGAATGAAATGAGAACCAAGTTTCGTATCTGTCTATCCTTTCAAAAACAATTAGAGGATGCCTTTCATAGTTCTCTAGTAAACTCCTATAGATTAAGGAAGCTTTATCGCGATACGAAAGCCAAAATCCCTGCCAATATTGTTAATCAAGATGTAATACTACATCAGAAAATGTATGGAGATGCTGCCGATTCTGCTAATTCTTCATTTGCCTTATTAGGATATAGTGGAGTAGGGAAATCAACCAGTTTAAAACAACTATTAATGGATTATCCACAGGTGATACTTCATAAAGTACCGGGAAGTGAAGACGTTATTCCTCAGATAGTATATTTAGTTGTGAATTGCCTTCCAAACAGTAACTTCAATGAAATGTATATTTCAATAGGAAAAGCAGTTGATAGGGCGCTAGGAAATATTCAACCTTACTACGAAGAGGTCATTCTAAAGACTAAAGGATTATCCTCTAAAATGAATAAAGTAATTGAATTGATTGAGACATTTAATATAGGAATCATTCTTTTGGATGAAATACAGTTAATAGACTTTAAGCATACAAAAGAGAATTCGTTTGAAGGTTTAATGACAATCGTAAATGCTACTAAAATATCTATTGCAGTCATTGGTACCGAAGATGCATATTCTAAGATGTTCATTAATCTAAGAAACGCAAGAAGGGTAGGTACACTCATAGATGCATCCACATATACAGAAAATGATTCCTATTTCAAGAATATCGTAAGTTTCATGATGAATTATCAATGGTTTGACACCTGGGTAGATTGTGATGAAGATATGGTAAATGCTTTGAAAAAGTGCAGTTATGGCATCATCGACCAGCTAATAAGTTTATATGTCATGATGCATATCTATTACTTTGAAAAGAAAGGGAAGAAACCTAAGGTGAATGGTGACTACGTAAGGATGGTAAGTAGAAAATATTTCCCTTATATGAAACAATTAAACAATCTCTTAAAGGACCCTATGTCAGATAATTGCTTAAAAAAAGCTTCAGAAGAAACGAAAAATCATCTAAAAGAACTGCTCAAAAAATCAGAAGAGCAGAATAAAGAATCTGAAGCTAAGCAAATAGAACTATCAGATATGATGTTAAATATTGCGAAGATTAAAGAACCAATTATTAAGGATATTGAAAACGTCGGTTTTGATAGAATCGAAATAGAAAAATGTTTTAATAAACTAATAAAGAAAGGCTTAGACGATATGTCGAATAGAGAAATCAAACAAACCATCATCTCAGAACTTACTAAGCCAAAACTCAGAGCTCGAGGGAAGAATAAACCACTCAAGAAGAAATGCTTCAAGCAATCACTCAATAATAAACTTGCACTCTGTTATGGGTGCATTTTTGTTATATTAAAATAAATGAAGTAAAAGGTAAGTATAGATGGTTTCATTTTAGTTGTACAATACAAATTCAAGTAAATAGTATTTGGTTTCATTTTTATTGTATAAAATGTCCGAAGGAGAAAACAACTCGTTTCATTTTAATTTGAGAAAAAGCATCACCTATTATATGGATAAAAAGTACGTTGATTTCATTCTAATTGTATAAAAAACAGGTGAAAACAGTACATTTTTATTCGTTGGTTTCATTTTAATTGTTAGTTTCATCTTATATTGTATAATGACACAATTTTAAAAAAGTGAATCAATTCTTAAATGCTGAATACTTCGCATAATGTATATTATGTTATGTTTTGAAGATGCTATTTTATATGTTATTTTGATATTAAATCGGTTTCAGCGAAAACTTATATAATGAAATCTATATCAAGATGTATTTAAATAATATTAATCTTGAATTGGTTCTCTAATTTACATCTATATGTATAGTTATAAACAATATGGATTTTCAATGCATCTCAGACAATCACAAATGATTAGGATAAAATAAAAAGCATCTTAAGATGCTTTTTGGTCGGAGGACGAAACTTCCATAGAATGTGTAACTCCAAAGGCTCTGGAAACTAAATCTAGATCAAAACAATTTTCTGTACCGCTTTTATAATTGATAGCAGCATTTTCAAATGTAAACCCGACATTACAGTCTATAGATTGCTCTGGATCTAAATATTCCACAACATATCCATAAGCTTCCCCTTTAATTTCAGATGTTTTAGGTTCTAAACTATTTTGAGTAAAATCTATATCTTTAATTTCTTCTTCATTCATTTTAGAGAAATCACCTAAAGATGTAAAATCGTCGAGATCTAATCCTTTTAATGTTGCCTGTGGTTCAAAATATGGAACTGCGATTTGCTGCTCTGTTTTATTCGTATACGTAATAATAAAATTCGATAATGTTGTGGTTCCATTTTCAAATGTTGCATCGCATTGAGTGGCATCGACAACAATTTTGAGAGCAGAATCTTCATAGATTGTAAATTTAAGTTGGTCCGAATCCTGAATATCGTGATTGTCTGCTAGACGAATATTGACACTTTCAAATGAAACAAACTGATCTATACCATTAAAATAAAACCCCATATCTTCTTGATTCGAATTCGGAAAACCGATATATCCATAAATGTATGCAGTCTGTTCAGGAAGCACAGTCGAAATAGGCATAGATTCATGCTCATCGATTGGATTGATTTCATCATTTCCTTGATCCGTGATGGAATAGATAACTTCATCAGTTGTATAGGTCTCTTTTGAATCATTTGATATTTGAGCCATGTAATAATAATAGATGGAATTACTTTCGTCATTTGTAATTGTCATCACATCCAGCAATTCAAAATTAACATCATCGGTGATCTCAACGGATGGTTCTTTAGGTGTACATCCAATTAGAGCAAAAGTACAAAAAGCAGCACTTAATAATGCAGTCAATCTTTTCATTTTATCCCCTACCTTATCTATTTGATTTGAAAACGTTGTAACAAAACTTCCCTTGCTTTGTTTTCGAAAGGATTATCGATTAAAGAAAGATCTGAATACGAAAAGGATGGATGCCTTTTCTGTAATGCTTTAGTTATCACAAAGTCGGCAACTTCCGGGTTCTTTGGCAATAATGGACCATGTAAATATGTCCCTAAAATCTTCCCGTTATAAAACCCCTCGAATCCGGCATCAAAAGAATTTCCGTAACCTTTTATGACTTTTCCAAGAGGTGTGTCTACATTTTTTGTTTGTCCTCCGTGGTTTTCAAAGCCAATTATTTTAGTCTCGAGATCATCTAATTTAGCGTTGATAATGATATTGCCAATACATCGCTTACCTTGTTCTCCTGTATCTGTATAGTATGGATAAAATCCTAAACCATTGATTTTAGAACCATCCGCAGCAATATAGTATTGGCCAAACAATTGATATCCTCCGCAGATTAATAGGATAAATGTCTTTTCATCCATAGCTTTTTGAATATTTTCTTTACGAGACAATAGATCTGGAATCAAACTGATCTGTTCTTTATCGGCACCACCACCCAAAAAAACAAGATCATAAATTGAAAGATCTTTCTTTTGCTGGATCCCGCATGTATCTAATGTAAACTTTATGCCTCGATCTTCACAACGTTTCTTTAAGACCATCATATTTCCTTTATCACCATAAAGATCCATGATATCATGATACATCCAACAAACATCTAGGGAGTAATTCATTGGCCCATCTCCTTTACAATTGTGTTTCTTGTGGGATATAGCGCAGTGTATGTTGCAATCACATATGTTTTAAGTCCAGGCTTCAAGGATTCTTGAATGGCTTTATCTAGTGACTCTATTACTTCGATATTGCCATTATAGTTTTCATAATAAATCCGTAATGCCATATCATAGGCTCTCGTACCAGTGCATACGATTTTTTTTGTGGACTGTTTGCAAATTTTTTCAAAAAATGTATCATAAATCCAACTAACATCCGTACCGTCCTGTTCATGATCGTTTAATACAATGCAAATAACCTTAGTGTCATTATCTTTATCAATAACTTTCATGACCTCATTAGCTCCAGTTGGATTTTTGACTAGATTTAAAATGCATTGCTGGTTGTTATATGAAAAATGTTCATTTCTGCCCAAAGGTTGGGGTGCATTTTGAAAAACTTGGATTGCTGCATCGAGATCAAGGTGAAATACCTCTTTCACAGCAAGAACGGCAGCACAATTGTACATGGAATACATCCCTTCGTAAGGGGATTGAATCTTTTGATTCTGGTAAAAAAACGTTTCTTTTTCCAGGTCGATGTTCTGCAGCGGATATTTGATTTCCGGTGTTTTAAAATCACAGTTCGTACAAGAAAAAGACCCAATATGGGAATATTGATAATAATCATAATGAAGTTTATGGCCACATACCGGACAAAACTTCCCTTCACTGGCTTCATTCGTTTCAAGTAGCGAATAACGGTTTTGATCGAGCCCAAAATAAGTACAATGCGCTTTAGAAGCTTTTAAAGAAAGTCGAACAACATTTGGATCATTCCCATTTAAAATCAATTCTCCTCTATAATCCGGTAAAACTCTTTCGATAGATTCGATCAACTGCTCCATCTCACGAGCGCGATCTAACTGATCTCGAAAAAAATTATTGACTACAAAAGCTTTTACAGGAAGATATGGCAAAATATGACGAACATTGAGTTCATCCACCTCCAAAACACAGACAGAACCTCTGATTCTACCTGACAACGAGGCGTTGGTTAAAAGAGCTGTTACGATACCAGCCTTTAAATTATCTCCTTTTCGGTTTGTTACGACTTCATAACCTGCATTTTGAAAAAGATCGGCAATCATATTTGCCGTGCTGGTTTTTCCGTTGGTTCCAGTTATTAAAACTACAGGTCCATTGAAATGCAGTTTTGAAAGAATATTAGGATCCAGTTTCAATCCAATCGAACCAGGCATGGAACCACCTCGTCCAATAAGTTTTAATAAACTGGCTGTTATTTTTGTTGTGAGTATAGAAAGAGTTTTCATAGAAATCCGCTCCCCAGGTTTCATTATACCCTATGAAAACAAGTGAATCAATTTCAAGAAGTTTTCACATTGAATTGCATCTATAGCTAAAGTATAATGGTACTGTTATGGGAGGAATATAGACATGAAACAAATGGACATGATTTATGAGGGTAAGGCAAAAAAGGTGTATGCAACCGATGATCCTAACTATGTAATCGTTGATTACAAAGATGATGCTACGGCTTTTAATGGCCAAAAAAAAGGAACTATCGTAGGAAAAGGTGCTATCAACAACCGTATGACAAACTATTTGATGAAAGTATTAGAAACAAAAGGAGTTCCAACTCATTTTGTGGAAGAAATCGATGATCGCCGTACAGTTGTTAAAAAAGTAGATATTATTCCATTGGAAGTAATTATCCGTAATAAAGCCGCTGGCAGCTTTTCAAAACGTCTAGGAATCGCTGAAGGAACAGAATTAAAATGCTCCACATTGGAATTCAGCTATAAAGACGATGATTTAGGAGATCCTCTAATCAACTCTTATATGGCTAAAGCGATTGGAGCGGCCACTCAAGAGGAAATCGATGCGATTACAAAATACGCATTCACGGTGAATGAAGTATTGAAAGAATTCTTTGCCGGTATCGGAATCGAATTGATTGATTTTAAACTTGAATTCGGGAAAACTTCAGATGGTACAATCGTTTTGGCTGACGAAATCAGTCCTGATACATGTCGTTACTGGGATATCAAAACAGGAAAACATCTGGATAAAGATACCTTCCGTCGTGATCTCGGCGATCCAGAAGGAGCTTATCAAGAAGTGTTTAAACGAATGGGATTTGGTGAATAGTGATGAACGAATACTATCAATCTCCCCTCTCTCAACGTTATGCTTCTAAAGAAATGCAAGCCTTGTTTTCCAATGAAAAAAAATTCAAAACTTGGAGAAGGCTATGGATTGCCTTAGCGCAGAGCGAACAAGAATTGGGATTAGATATTACAGATGAACAAATTGAAGAATTGATTGCACATAAAGACGATATCAATTATGAAGTTGCGAAAGAGCGCGAAAAAATTGTTCGTCACGACGTAATGTCACATGTCTATGCTTACGGACAGCAATGCCCAAAAGCCAAAGGAATTATTCATCTGGGTGCTACTTCGTGCTATGTTGGTGATAACACAGATCTGATCATCATGCATGAAGCATTGGAACTGATTCAAAAGAAAATCGTCAACGTTTTGTCTAAACTGAAAGATTTCGCATTATCCTATAAAGATCTGCCTTGTTTGGCTTTTACACATTTTCAACCCGCTCAGCCTACTACTGTAGGCAAAAGGGCCAGTCTATGGGCGCAAGATCTTTACATGGATTATTTAGAAATAGAACATTTGTTAGAAAACAAAAAACTTCTAGGATGCAAAGGCACAACCGGAACGCAAGCAAGTTTTATGGAACTGTTTGAAGGCGATACTGACAAAGTTAAAGCACTCGATCAAAAGATTTGTGAAAGAATGGGATATCACTCATACTTCCCTGTTTCTGGTCAAACATATACAAGAAAATACGATACGATGGTATTACAAACCTTAGTAGGTGTTGCGCAAAGTGCTCATAAATTCTCAAATGATATCCGCTTGCTTCAACATATGAAAGAAATTGAGGAGCCGTTCGAAAAAGGACAAATCGGTTCAAGTGCCATGGCCTATAAACGCAATCCTATGCGCTCTGAGCGTATCGCTGCACTTAGTAATTATGTAATTTGTGATGCATTAAACCCCGCCATTACAGCCAGTACACAATGGTTTGAAAGAACATTAGATGATTCTGCCAACAAACGAATCAGTGTTGCAGAAGCTTTCTTGGCAATCGATGGTATTTTGGATTTATATTTAAATATCACAGATGGACTCGTTGTTTACCCAAAGGTTATTGAAGCAAATCTTCAAAAAGAATTACCTTTTATGGCGACCGAAAATATTATGATGGATGCTGTAAAAGCCGGTAAAGACCGACAAGAACTTCATGAACTGATCCGTCAACATTCCATGGCTGCTGGAAAGGTGGTTAAGGAAGAAGGCAAACCAAATGATTTGATCGACCGTATCGCTAATGATTCAAATTTTGGTATGTCCAAAGAACAAATTTTAAGTATAATGGATCCAATTCAATTCGTCGGTCGATCCATTCAGCAGACCGTTGAATTTTTCCAAGATTATATAGATCCAGTTTTATCTAAAGAAAAAGACGCATTAGGTTTACACGCAGAAATTAACGTGTAAAGACCTAAGCGTCTTTATTTTATTTTTGGAATACTGTATGTACGCAAGCGACGCACCGCTTTACGATAGGAGGGCATCCACTTTTCTACTTCTTGATAAAATTCTTTTTGATGATTTTGAAATCGAACGTGACAAAGCTCATGTATCAAGATGGCATCAATACACTCTTTATCTGTGAAGATCAAATTCATATTCAAACGAATACAATTGGTTTTCGGATGATAACTTCCCCATTTTGTTTTATAAAAACCAAATTTGAGTTTAATACCAGATATTTGCATCTGACTTGATAATTCCTGAAAACGAGAATATAGATATTTTTTTGTCCGTTCGATCAAAAAAGCCTGAAATATCTTTTGATCGTTTGGAATCCAGATCTGATGATCTTCGATATCTATTAAATTTTCAGTAAATGAAATTTGAAATGGATTTCCCAGGATAGTGATCGTGTCTCCATCTTTCAAAAAGATGTTTTTATCTAAAAGCTTTTTTTGTATCCATTCCGCATGTTTATCTATAAATCCGTTTATTTGTTTATCAGAGGCCCAGAAAGGTGCTGTAACAACAATTTTTCCTTCCTTGACTCTTAGATACATCCGCTTGTTATTTTTGCGAATTATTATTATTTGTGGCATTCTAGGTGTAAATCATCACACAAACTACAAGCAGTATCCGAAATCAGTGATTCGATGATTTCTTTTTGGTTATCGTTATATTCGGCGTACTGATTGATATCGCGGATTAAATCCAACATTGGTAATGTACAGTAAATTTTTGTTTCGTTTTCTCTTATAAAAGAATCCAGATCACTTTTTTCATAAAAGTCGATCTTTTCCTGACAATTCGGGCATTCCAAATATGCCATATTCTCAATAACACCATACACTGCAATACTCATTTGATGACACATATGGATTGCCTTTGAAACAATCATCGAAACCATCGGCTGAGGCGTTGATACCATAACGACACCGCTTACAGGCAATGACTGCATAATCGTTAGTGCGACATCACCTGTTCCTGGAGGCATGTCAATCAATAAAACATCTAAATCTCCCCAGATCACATCCGTATAAAATTGTTTAACGACACCTGCAATGATCGGTCCTCTCCAAATCACCGGATCGCTCTCATTTTTCATCATGAAGTTTAAAGACATGATCTTAATATGATCCGCTGTTTCAATAGGGATAATAAAGTTTTCTTTTGTAGCATATGCCTGCTCATGTTCAGCAGCAAATAAACGCGGAATACTTGGTCCGGTAATATCGGCATCCATGATTCCGACCTTCAATCCTTTTTTCGCCAAAGACTTAGCTAACATAACAGTGATGGTTGATTTCCCTACACCGCCTTTTCCAGACATAACGGCAACGATTTTTTTAATATGATTATTTGGATTGTTTTCAATCTGGCAAGAAGATTGATCCTTCCCGCAAGATCCTTGATTAGGACATCCTTCACATGACATAGTATTATTCCTCCTTAGATTCCCCTAGAAAATTAAAATACTGATCATAGGCTTTTGTCAATCTTTCATTTTGAATATGCGTGTAGATCTGGGTTGTCTGAATATCAGCGTGTCCCAACAATTCTTGTACTACACGAAGATCAGCGTCTCCTTCCAAGAGATGTGTGGCAAAGCTATGACGTAAACTGTGCGCCGAAATACGCGGATCTAAATGACACTCTTCTACTTTTCTTTTAATCAAAAGATGAACATATTGTCTGGTCAAACGTCTGCCATATCGATTAATGAAAAAATAAGGAGTGTTTTTACGGATCCATTGCGAACGTACAATATTCTGATAGAGTTTCATTTGTTCGATACAGCTCGACGCTATTGGGACAATCCGTTCTTTATCTCCTTTTCCCTGCACTTTCAAGATCCGTTCTTGAAGACGAATTTGAACTGTTTTTAAATCACACAATTCACTGACCCGAAGTCCACAAGTGTATAATACTTCTAAAATCGTTTTTTCATAAATGGATTGATCACTTTGATCAAAAGAATCAAACAATTTCTGAATCTCCATCTGCGTACAATATGTAGGCAAATGGTTCTTCTTTTTTACACCACGAACACTAAAAGCCGGATTCTTGATGTGCGGATGATTAGCAGAAGTAAATTCATGAAAGCCATGGATACTGGAAAGCATGCGATTGGCACTGCTTGGGGCATGACTATCTAAATAAAACATCAGAAAATCTTCAATATCTCCTAATGTAATCGATTCCATTTCCTGAATTCCTTTAGCTTGAAGAAAATCAATATACACTTTTAGATCCCTTTGATAACTTTTGAAAGTATTATTCGCACGATTTTCCACTACTTTGATTTCTAATAAGTAATCATTTAAAGCTTCTAACAATTTCATATTTACATTCTATCATCGAATAAATATCGGTTGAAGTACTTTACAGTCACAATTAGACTCTTTAATGGCCTCGATCAAAACCGATTTGACAATGTTTTGATCGTATGCAAATTGTATTGTTTTCATCTGCATATGATATTGATAAAGAGTCTGAGCAATTTCATTGAGGCGATTCGGGCGGTGAACAAAATAGAACCTCCCATTTGATTTAAGCAAGCGCGAAACACATTGGATAAGCTGTTGTAAAGTAAGATTTATTTCAATTCGTCCTAATTGTCGCAAATCGATCTTCGTTTGCTCGTGAGTACTTTGTACAGGAAAAAAAGGAGGATTCGAAATAATTACATCAAATGGTTGATCATGAAAATCCATAATGGAAGAATGAATGATCTGAACTGGATGTTTAAAAGAGGAAGCGTTTTTTCGTGCCACCTCACATGGTTCTTTCAATATTTCAACACCCACCAATTCGGATACCTCTTCACGATCACATATACTTAGCAAAGCACCATTGTTACATCCGATATCTAAAACTCTTTCGTTCGGTTTGATTTTCATGAAATTAGCTAACAATTTAGAATCGGTATTAAAATGAAAGTGCTCGGGATGTTGATAGATTTTATTTTCTGGGTCTATAAAATAATCTAACTGTAATTTACTCATCAGAATTCTCTTTCTTTAACAAATCACTGGCTTTAAAAAAAACTTTATCCTGAAGTTGTCTATTCAATGTATCTAGTATTCTTTCTGTATCAGGAACGACTTCTTCAAAGATCGTCGGTTGTTGGTTAACTTTTTCGTGGTTTTTAATAGAACCCATGTGGATTCCGATATGACGATATCCAACAGGTTCAAAATAAGTTTCCACTAAATTCTGAATGGCTTGATTCATAATCGGAAAGCTATTCGTATATGTTCCTAAATTGATAGAACGAACAATATTGTGGAATTCAGTATCACGCAACGATAAGGAGATCATCTTGCCCATTTGCCCTTCATGAATCATTTTTTGGCTGAGTTCTTTTGTTAATAAACGCGTTTGATTTAGGACCTCATCCATTGTATAAAAGTCGCGCTCGAAAGTTCTAGATAAAGATATGCTCTTACGGCTGGAAGAGACATCTAAATGATCCGAGCTTTTTCCGTGCACTTTCATCCACAAAGCATAACCGTTTTTACCAAGAGTTCGCAAAATGAATTCTTTGTTTTTATCATCAGCAAAATCGGCAATCGTTACGATTCCATTTTCTTTCAAGAATGGTATTGTTTTCTTTCCCAATCCGACGATAGACTCTATTGGCAAAGGATACAGTTTTGTCGAAATTTCTGATTTTCTCAAAACGGTGATTCCTTTTGGTTTTCGCATATCAGAAGCCATTTTAGCTAAAAATTTAGTGGGTGCTACCCCAATCGATACATTCAAACCTAGCTGATTATAGAGCTCGTCCTGGAGCTGGAAAGCCAAATCTAAAGGACGTTTAAAGCGCTTGATGATTTCCGTTACATCCATAAACCCTTCATCAATGCTACAAGGCTCAACTAAAGGCGTATATTTCTTCAGAAGATCAAAAAACTGAGAACTTACTGACCGATAATATGCATAATCTCCTTGTACAATTATAAGATCTGGACATTTTTTTATCGCTTCATATACCGGCATAGCAGAATGTACACCATATTCGCGAGCAATGTAATTTGCGGTCGATAAAACACCTCGTTTAGATAGTGAACCTACGGCCACGGGTTTGTTTTTCAATGAAGGATCTTTTAATTCTTCGCAAGAAGCAAAAAACGCATTGAGATCTACATGAAACAAAACTCTAGCCATAAAAAGTTCCTTCAGTGCGCTTTTTTAAATCTTGAGCAGCTTGGCGAGAAGCTTCAGTCAGCGTACCGCTAGACATAACAGCAAGTTCATCAATGCATTGAGCAGAGTCAAGCAAAACAACTTTTGTTGTTGTTTCATTTTCATTTGACGTTTTGATCACAGTGAAATGATCTTGAGCCCAGGCTGCAACACTTGCAAGATGCGTAATGCAGAGCACTTGATAGTTTTTAGACAAAATACGCATTTTTTCTCCCATTTTCAATGCAACCTTTCCACTCACTCCCGTATCTATTTCATCAAATATCAAGGTTTCAGTATATTTTTTTGTCTGAAATACAACTTTTAAAGCTAACATTAAACGAGATAATTCTCCACCTGATGCAGATTGTTTTAAGGGTGAAAAAGGTTGTCCAGGATTCATTGAAACTACAAATTCAATTTGATCGATGCCGTTAGCGGAATAAGGTTTTGGAGTGCAGTTCACTTTAAAGCGAGCGTGTTCTAGCATCAGATCCTTAAAATGATCTTCTAAAGCCAAAGACAGGGCATGAAAATGGTCTTTTCTTTGTTGAGATAGCAAATTTGCAAGTTTTAAATAATGTTGTTCTTTCGCGTCCAAATCTTTTTTAAGCTTCTCCAACAAATCTTCTCGATGCAAGATCGCATCGATTTGATTCATTAATTCTTCTTTTCGCTGCCACATCGCATTTAAAGACCCGCCATATTTACGAATTGCTTTTTTGAGCTTGAACTTTTTTTCTTGAAGTTCATCCAACTGATCTACTCCTTGCAAAAGATCTTCTTTTCGTTTTTCAATCTCATCTTTAAACTCATTCAAAGTATAGTAAATATCCTGGATCCATGATGCCTTTTCTTGAAGAACAGTGTCTTCATTCAAGTTTTTACTTAAAGAATAAAGATTGTCCAAAACTCCGTTTTCTTGATTTAACAATCTTAAACTCTCATACAATGAATCAATCGACCTTTGCGCATGCGATGCCTCCTCGATTCTTTGTTCCATTGAATCATATTCCTCTGGCGTCATATAGAGCGAGTCGATTTCATTGCATTGTTCTGTTAAAAGATCTAACTGATCAATATTTAAATCTTCCCCTTCAATTTTATGATATAAAGAGTTTGCACCTTCATAGGCATTAAAAGCGTCTTTGACCTGATTTCGTAATTCTAAAGCATTTGAGTATTGATCTAACAGATCCATTTGAACACGAGGATCCATTAAGGAATAGGTATCCATTTGAGAATGGACATCAATCAATTGTGAACAGAGTTTCTTCACAAAGCTTAAAGTTGTAGTCTGTTGATTGATTCTCACTGAACTTTTTTGATTCGATTGGATAATTCTTTGGATGATGAGCTCATCTTCGATAAAAAAACCATTCTCCTCTAATTCTTTTAAAATGGAACCATCAGGAAGGCTTAATACCATCTGAAGTATACAACGATCTTTGCCTTTCCGAACGATATTTCCCTGGATACGTCCACCCATTAAATACCCTATGGCATCGATCAACAAACTCTTTCCAGCCCCGGTTTCTCCTGTAATGACAGACATTCCTTTTGAAAAATCGATCATGGCTGAATCAAATAAGATATAATCTTTGACAAATAATTGTTCAATCACGAAAGATCCCTCCTTTTGTCTGCATATAACATATATTCCTGATTGCCGTTTCGTCCTTTAATGGGGCTTTCCATAATATGGATTTTTTCATAATATTGAAACATAAAGTGTTGCATATCGTCTAATATCGATCTTTGAACTCGCGTATTCTTCAATACTCCTTTAGCATTCAAATATTGTGGACCACATTCAAATTGCGGCTTGATCAAGATAGCACAATGGCGAATTTTCATTTTTTCTAAAACCGGTTTTAATATCGTCTTACAAGAAATGAAACTGACATCCATACATAAAAAGTCAATGGGATCATCAAACCAATCTGGTTCGATATAACGACCATTTTTCCCTTCCATTTTGATTACACGATCATCTTCTTCCAAAAGAGGAGCCAACTGGAAATGCCCCACATCTAAGCTATATACTTTTAAGGCATTCCATTCTAAACAAATTTGTGTAAAACCACCAGTACTTGCCCCTATATCTAGAACAACTTGGTGGTCTAGACATACATCATTTTCTTCTAAGCAAGCTTTTAGTTTATATGCCCCTCTAGAAACATACATGTCTCTTTGATCTATTTCGATTTGATCTTTAGGATCGACCAAAGAACTAGGTTTAAGCATTACTCTTCCATTTACCTTTACTTTTCCTGCTTTGATCAGATCTTGAGCTTTTGTTCTTGTCGAGACTTGATTTGCGGCTAAGACATCCAACCTAATCTTGTCCATAACGCTCAATTTCCCTGAATAAACTTTCTAAATCGATATGTTCCTTTTTTCGAAGAGAGCGAATCGATCCATGCTGAACATAGTGATCATCAATTCCTAAAATATGGATATGATTTTCTATTTCGTTTTGATACTCTAAGACAGCACTTGATAAACCGCCAATTTTGACATCTGTTTCATAGACATAAATGGGAAGATCAAGATTAAAAAGTTCCTTGCACATTTCTTGATCGATCGGTTTAAAGAAACGAGCATTTACAACGATCATAGATAAATTGTTTTCGTGTATCGTATGTATGATGCGATCAACATCCGGACCATAACTGATGATGATTGCCTTGGGATCAGAACCAATATCGAAGCGTTCCCAAGATCCAATCGAAATCAAATGAAAGTCTATTTTGTCAGTAACCGCTGTCTGACCGCGAGGATATCGAATACAGAATGGATGTTTGGTAGCAAACGCAGTGTATAAGAGATCATAAGCTTCTTGAGCATCCTTTGGTTGAGATAAGATCAAATTCGGAATGGATCGTAAAAAAGAAATGTCAAAAACACCTTGATGCGTTTCTCCATCATCCCCTACTAAACCGGCTCGATCGATCCCTATAACGACAGGAAGATCCATTCTTCCTAAATCATGATTCATCTGATCATAGGCACGTTGAAGAAAAGATGAATATATACTGACAAATGGACGAAGACCACCTAACGACATAGCACCTGCCATCGTTATCGCATGTTCTTCCGCAATGCCGCAATCAAAAAAACGATCCGGAAAAAGTTTGGCGAATTTTAAGAGTTTGCTCCCCTGTGCCATAGCAGGCGTGATCGCAACCACATCTTTGTTCTTTTTGGCCAGTTCAATCAGACCATCGCTGATGATATTTGACCAGGTTTTTTCATTGATCGGCAATTTCATCAAAGGTTGTCCTGTTTGGATATTGAAGGGCGAAACACCATGCCACTGACCAATCTTATCTTGTTCAGCATATCGATACCCTTTTCCTTTTTTTGTCCGTACATGGACAACAATAGGACCATCATGCTCTTTTGCAGCTTCAAAGACCTTGATCAAAGCTGGTATATTGTGGCCATCCACAGGCCCTAAGTAGTCTAAATTAAACTCTTGAAACAAAGGAGCATCGATCAATCCGGATTTGATACGATCACGAATCGAGGAAAAAACTTTTAAAGTTTCATCCCCCATTTTATTATGAGGCAGTGTTACTTTTATATCATTTTTCATAGAACGATACAAATGACTCGATCGGATCGAAGTGATTCTTTTTTCGACGCCGCCACGATTTTTTGAAATCGACATAGCGTTGTCATTAAAAATAATGATCATCTTGCGTTTTTGAGCACCTATATCATTTAGGGCTTCCAAACTCATGCCTCCAGCCAAAGCGCCATCTCCAATTACAGCAATAACTTCATAGTTTTGATGTTGTACATCTCTTGCGATCGCATAACCTAAAGCGGCACTTAATGAAGTAGAAGAATGACCAGCTTCCCAACAATCATGAGGACTTTCCGATCGTTTCTGATATCCAGATAAACCATTCAGTTTTCGCAATGTCGCAAATTTTGTCGAACGTCCTGTTAGGATCTTATGAACATACGATTGGTGCCCGACATCAAAAATCATTTTATCTTTAGGTGAAGAAAAAACATAGTGCATAGCTATAGTTATCTCTACGATACCAAGATTGCTGGAAAGATGACCGCCGGTTTTTGAGATATTTTGAATCAAAAAATGACGGATATCTTGAGCGAGCACATCGAGCTGTTTCATCGAAAGATTTTTGATCTGCGAAGGATCTTTGATATCGTATATCTGCATATAAACATCTCCTATCAATATTTACGTTGAATCAAATAGTTTAAGATTTGCTGGAAGCAATCGTGGTCTCCGGGAATCTGATTTAACTGATCTTTGATCTTTTGTTCAAGGTCTAAGACAATTTTTGAAGCCTTTTGGAGTCCCAAAAGAGAGATGGCAGTTGCTTTGTCATTTTTTTCATCACTCGTTGATTTTCCTAAAACTTCACTAGTTTGTGTTTTATCTAAAATATCATCCTGGATTTGAAATTGGATTCCCAATAAAATTCCAATTTGGGTCCAAGCTTCTATATGTTCTTCTTGCTGACTGAGAACGCAGGCACAACGCATGGGTAAACTCAACAGCATTCCTGTTTTATAGATTTCTATTCTTTTTAACTCATCAAAAGAGGTCAGCGGATGATTTTCAGTCTGCATATCCAGATCTTGTCCTAATATCATTCCATTGATTCCGGCACATTCACTCAAAGATTTAACTAATTTAACTTTTTGAAGGTCAGAAGCATCCGATTCAAGAACAATTTCAAATGCTTTTGTCAACAAAGCATCTCCTGCTAAAACAGCAATTGCCTCCGAAAATGCTTTATGGCAAGTAGGATGACCACGGCGAAGGTCATCATCATCCATACAAGGAAGATCATCATGAATCAAAGAATATGTATGAATCATCTCAATAGCTCCTGCACATGAAAATCCGCTATGTGGATCTACTCCTGCATCTTGTAACAAAGCAAACAAAATCATAGGACGAACTCTTTTGCCGCCATTCATCAAGGAATAATTCATAGCTTCTCTTGTTTTACTTGGTATATCCTTTTGAAGAGTG
This sequence comes from Faecalicoccus acidiformans, assembly GCF_014202635.1. Classification (GTDB taxonomy): domain Bacteria; phylum Bacillota_I; class Bacilli_A; order Erysipelotrichales; family Erysipelotrichaceae; genus Faecalicoccus; species Faecalicoccus acidiformans. The sequence continues at coordinate 46,494 of NZ_JACHHD010000013.1, read as the reverse complement.
CTTTGCAGATATTCTTCAAACTCATTTTTCAGGGTCTTCATGAGTCTCCTCCTGAACTTCCATTAATTGATTGACTTTTGTTTCAAAGGCTTCCAATTGCCTTGAGCATTGTTTTGATAACATTAATCCTTCTTCAAATAAATCCATTGCGGTCTCCAACTCTAAATCTTGATCGTTGAGTTGATTAACGATCGCATCAAGGCGTTTCATTGCTTCTTGAAATTTTAATTGTTTTTCAGCCATGTTTTTTCCTCCTTCGATATAACAAGTGCATCAAACGATCCTTTTTCAACAATGACCTTGATAGGATCATTGATTTCGAGTTCTTTGATATCGTGTATTGGTTTTTCACCTTTTAAGGCAACGCTATAACCCCGTTCTAATATTTTTAAAGGACTGCATGCATCCAATAAAAGCATAGTTTGCGCAAATTGCTGTTTTCTACGTTCTTGTACCATCAGGATCGTTTGCGTTAATTGATTGTTTTTTTGAGATATATCTATTGCTCTCAGATGAAAAAAACGTCTGATTTGTTGGAAGAGTTCATGATCGATCTTCAACAATTGTACTTTGTTTTGTTGAAGACGATAACGACTATGTTCCAAAGTCTCTTGCGCATAGTCAAGCCGCATCTTCTTCTCATATACCCAAGACAAAGGATCTTTTAAATAAGGATGATTTTGAATATATTTCAACTGTGACATCTGATGATGTAAAATCGTATGGATCCGACTCTCGATTTGCTTTTGACTAGCTCGAATCTTCTGAGAAATCTCGATCTGATCTGGCGTGACCCATTGCGCTGCCGCTGTTGGAGTAACAGCACGATGATCACAAACCAAGTCACATAAAGTAGTATCAACCTCGTGCCCCACTCCGCTTACGGTATATGTCTTACAGTTATATAGAGTTTGAACAAGTTCTTCATCGTTGAAACAAAACAAATCTTCAAAACTTCCGCCGCCGCGAATGATCAATAAAGCATCGTATTGTTTTTGGTCCGCTTTTTGAATCGCATTGATCAAACTTTTTGGCGCCAGATTACCTTGAACATAACTAGGGTATAGATCGATCTTCAGCATCGGCCAACGTCGCTGAATCGTTTTTAAAGCATCTTGTAATGCTGCTCCCTCTTTGGCGGTAATGATTGCAATATGATCAAACCACTCGGGTTTTGTTTTTTTATGATCTTCGGAAAAATAACCTGCTTCCTTAAGTTTTTTATATCGTTTCTGATATTCAAGATACAAAGCGCCTAGACCATCTTGTCGAATATTGCGAACATAGAGTTGTAATGAACCGCGAGGTTCATAAACATTAACGGAAGCTTGTACTTGAACTGACATGCCTTCTTCTAAGGAAAAATCTAAATGACGAACATATGAAGAAAACATGACACAGTTCATCTCGCCTTTTTCATCTTTCAATGAAAAGTAATAATGACCTGATCTATGTTTTGTTAAATTACTGATTTCACCCTGGATCCAGACACGCGAAAAATCAAATGTCTCGGTAAGAATCACTTTGATTCTCTGAAGTACACTAGATACCGCAACGATCCGTTCTTGACTCATAGCCGATCTAATACTCCGTTGATCAGTTTATAACTAGAATCATCACAATACTCTTTGGCAAGAGTGATGGCTTCATTGATAACAACAGCACGGGCAGTTTTAACTTGTTTTAATTCTTGGTAGGAAATTAAAAGGATAGATTGTTCAAGGAGACTTAAACGGTCAAAAGTCCAATCCTCACGCAGACTCTGATTGATTTGCATGATATAAGCATCTTTATTATCTATGAGTTCAATTGTCAATGCATATAGAAACTCATCCACTTCATTTTGTCCCTGAGTTAAATCATAAACCGCCCGTCGAATATCCTTTCCTAAAAGTAAATTTTGATATATGCTCTTCATTGCGATAACGCGTTGTTCGTGTCGATTCATTTTGGTTCCTGTCCTTTCTTATAGGGTACTCGTGCACTGGGGACCACTTCACTGGCCCCAAGTCCATGAATGTCCTGATCATCAAAAAATATATTTGCGCCAAAGCTCTTCAAAACTTCAGTTTTTCCCGCTCCTTGTAAGAAAAATACTTCATCTACATCGATATTCCATTTACGCAGAGTCTTAAGAACTCTTTTTCCTGTATTCTTATCACGCGAAGTAACAATCGCCGTCCGAATCAAATGCAGATTCTTTGTATTTTGTTGTAAATTACTTAAACAAAACAAGAATTTAGCTAAAGGCCCCTTTTTAAGTGCCACATCTTCATTGAGTAATTCATTTTCAACAAAAGCATCCAACCCTTTTTGTTTAAAAATACGTTCGCTTTCTGGAGAAAACAATACCGCATCAGCATCAAAAGCGATTCGAATCTGATCGGCCGGCTGTTCATAAATACGATCTGTATTATAAACCAAACCGGCAGCAAATCCGCTGTTGATGGCTTGATTGACATCATCTTCGTTACAAGATAAAAACAAATCGACTCCAAAAGCATCGAGATACCTAGAAATAGTTTCTCCTCCACTCATCGCCATACGGTTGATATCCAATCCATAATGATCCAGCGAATGAATGATCCGCAATGACGTTTCTGCAGAGTTTCTAGACATCACGATAACTTCAACGAGCTTTTTATTCGTAATCGTGTTAATAGAAAGAAGATTTTGAACAAGAGTAAAGCCAGTTCCTGGCTGCAAGATCTCGTCTTCGTGAGACAGCTGATAATCGCGATAAGCTTCCAAACCATCTTGTTCAAAAACAGCATTTGCATCTTCTAAATTAAATAAAGCACGACTGGATATTCCCACAACTAAATAATCATCAAATGAAACAGGCATATTGTTCTCCTTAAAAAAAAGGAATCCTAAGATTCCCTAAAAGATAAATCCAACCACTTGAATCTCAATTGATTCAGGTTTGAATCCGGTCATATAAGAAATACTTTCAAAGATCTTGTGTTGAAGATTAGCGCAAACATCTGAAACATTTGCTTTATAATTGATTTGAACGGGAACAACCATTGTCAGTTGGTTATCCTGAATCTGGGCTGATAATGTATTTGAATTGCGAAGTCGAGTATTTTCAACAAGCTTAACATTTTCATCCTCTTCAATTACATTTAATGCGATGGATGAAAATACACTTTTGTTGAGTTTAACCGTTCCCAACTGATCTTGATTTTCTAAAGTAATATATTCCTGTGCCATATTTGTCACCCTCGTTTCTTTCTTTATTATAACAAAAAGAGACTATTCCATAAAGACATTTTTGTTCCAAAGCTTTGCTGTTGTCGTAATCAGGTCTGAATGTTCATTTAACTGTTCTTTGGTTGTTAAAATATCTCGTTGCAGCTGTGACTTTAATGCTGAGACACCACTAAATCGCATTTCATCACGAATACGATCTACAAAATATAATCGAATCTTTTGATCGTAGAGATCTTTGTTGAAATCAATCAAATGGGCTTCAATAGTAAGCGCATCGTTATTGAATGTTGGATTCTTTCCAATATTGATCATTGAAGGATATAAGATGGATTTCCATTCAGCCAATCCGCTGTAAACTCCTTCTTTAGGAATTAAATACTCGTGGTTCAATCTAAGATTAGCTGTTGGAAAGCTAAGCAAAGAAGATCCGCGATGATATCCATGTTGGACAATACCTTCTAGACTGTAACAAGCACCAAGCATTTGTGCAGCATGCAACACCCACCCTTGTAAAAGACTATTCTCAATCCTCGTACTCGATATCTTGCCATTCTTATCTTGAATTTTATCGATCACTTTGACTGAGAAGAAGTTTTGATTGTGTAGCGTGTCAACATTTCCTTGATTTTTATATGCATAAGCAAAATCAAAGCCACAGATCAAATGTTTTATATGAAGATGGTGTAAAAGCAAATGAAAATCATATACAGATAAAGCCGCAAAATCTTCAGTAAAATGTAATATGATCACTCGATCCAATCCCATTGCTTCTGCAATCTTCATTTTATCTTCTAGAGGCAAGATATGATAAATTTTACGATCCGGATGAAAAATGGTCCATGGATCTGGATCAAAAGTGATCAAAGAACTAGGCAGAGATTCTTTTTTAGCTTGTTCTAAGGTTTCAAGGATCAAAGCTTGATGCCCTTTATGCAGACCGTCAAAAAATCCGATGCATGCAATGGAATCCGATAAAGGCGGTAAATGAGTATGATCGATTCTCAAGATCTCCATATTACCATAACCCCCTTTTACTGCGATACAAACCACAGCAGTCTTTTTGATAGATTGCAATCGGATCCTGATCGTGAGTCAGTAAAACAAGTTCTGAATCCGAATCCAAGGATAACGGTTTTCCGTGATAGACATCTTTGGGATCCTTTATTTCTATTGAGGGCAAATGATCTAACAACGATAAAATAGAATAGAAATGAGGATTTGCTTGGATTTGTTCCAGTGTTTGTGCCTGTTTCAAATCAAAACGACCAACAGCTGTCCTTACAAGACTTTTCATACATCCTAGATTATTTGTTTTTCTTGCAAATTCATCACATATTGAACGGACATAAGTTCCAGAAGAACAATGAACTTCAAAAACAAGTTGATCTGTATCCAACGCTTGAATCGAATAGATTTTTATCGTTTGATAGACGGGATCAATTTCTTGTCCGGCTCTTTGATAGTCCATTAATTTTTTTCCATTGATTTTTTTTGCAGATGTCATCGGAACTAATTGTCTATGATCTCCCAGAAAAGATTCTAAAACATTCGAAAAATCAAAATTCAATTGGATCGGCTTTTGCTCCAAGACTTGTCCATGTATATCCATCGTATCTGTAGAAAACCCCAAGGCAATTTCTGCCTGATACTTTTTATCCGTATCGTTTAAAAACTGTAAGATCTTGCAAGCTTTACCTACCAATACGATGAGAACGCCAGTTGCCATAGGATCCAACGTTCCCGTGTGCCCTACTTTTTTTGTATGTAATATTTTTCGAATTTGATTTACGACATCATGACTGGTCATCCCGGCCGGTTTATTGACGATCAAAACTCCATCCATGTCATCACCAGAATCATTTTACTTTTTTTTGAAATCCTTGGCAACTGCTATATAATACCAACAGAAAGCAAAGGAGGCTTTATGAAAATTCAACCAATTCTCAGGGCCATTCGTAATGCAGATCAGGATTTTTCCATGATCGAAGATGGCGACCGGATCGCCGTGGCTCTTAGCGGCGGCAAAGACAGCATGCTTCTGTTTTTGGCTTTATCGATTTATCAAAAGTTTTCAAAACATCCGTTTGAATTATGCGCGATCCATGTCGATGTGGGTTTTGAAGATAAAATAAACCAAACAATGATCGATTTTGCGAAACAATATAACCTGGAGCTATATATCGAAAAAACAAAAATATTTGAAATCTTGAAACAACATCGCACATCCAAGGGAAGATTGCCTTGTTCTCTTTGTTCCACACTTAAAAAGGGGGTTCTCTTTGAAAGAGCAAAAGAGTTATCCTGCAATAAAATCGCGTTGGGACATCATCAGGACGATGCGATCGAAACCTTGTTTATGAACATGATCCACGGTTCTAAAATCGCTACGTTTCAACCTGTTCAATACATGTCACGGATGAACATGTCAATGATTCGTCCTCTGATTTATTGTAAAGAATCGCAAATTATTCATGCTTGCCAAATCAATGAAATCCCAAGTGCGAAAAAGATTTGTCCAAATGACGGCATTACGATGAGACAAGAAATGAAAGAAATGTTAGAAAACATCTATCAATCTTATCCACAAGCCAGAGACAATTTTTTAACCGCTTTATCCAACGAACAACAAATTTCTCTTTGGCATAAAAAAAAGCACAAAACAACATAAAAGTTTTGTGCTTTATTTCTGCATAGAATCACAATAATAAGTCGCTTCCATATCCGCTGTGCTCAAAGCAAAAGCTAAAGGAAAATGTTCAAAAGTATATCCCACGTTTCGGCTCGGATCCTCATTGGAAAATCCCATATGATAACGAATCGCAAATGCTTCTTCCCGTGATAATTTCATAAAAGGGGTAATCATATATACACTTTTTTCACCATGACCATAAGGCATGGAGTCTTCAAATTCATAATAAGGTACTTGAACCCATGTGCCATTCACTTTTTTATTTCTCTGTTCTTGGTGATACACGTTTATTTTACAAACATCATGCAGAAGACTAACCAAAGCAATGGTTTCTTGTGAATAATTCATCTGATATTGTTCTTTGACACGATCTCGGCTCAAGTAATCCTGTAAACAGTAATAAACATTAAGACTATGCTCTACCAAGCCGCCCGCATAGTTTCCGTGAAAACGAGTGCTGGCAGGGGCAATGAAAAAATCAGACTTTGAGGAACATAAAAAATCTAAGAATTCAACAGAACCCTCTCTTTTAATATGTTCAGTATAGATTTTAATAAATTCGTCTTTTTTACTCATAACATTCCTCGTCATTTTCATCAAAAAAGATAAACCGTATGCATCGAATCGCAATAAAGAAAAACAAGACCCATGAGGTCATCTGCAGAAGGGCTAAAACAAAAAAATAAGGATCAATGAACATACAGAATAGAATTTCTTTCATAAATAAATACCTTCTTTCAAATATAGTATAGAAAAGGTCTTGACATCATTTATGTCAGTATTCAAATTCTTGATTGTTAATCCCCTTATTGTTTAAAAAAACCCAAGGAACAGAGATCTTTCCCTGTGTGTACAGGTGGGTGACCTGTGTTAAGTCTTAGGATCCCCACGCGTAGCAGGTCTTCAACACAAAATAACAACATCCGGTCTCCCTTATCTCAAAGTGTAGGAAAAATGTAATGTCCTTGGGTATTTTCATCATAACTAAGTTTTATAAGGAATACAAGACTTGACATTTAGATAACGCTATGCCTATAAAAAAGGACTGTTTCAACAGTCCCTATTTAGAATCGGAAATCACTATATGAAGTTCATCCAACTGAGATTGGTCCACAGGTGTCGGAGCTTTTGACATTGGACACTTTGCGTTAGCATTTTTAGGAAAAGCGATAACATCGCGAATAGAATCGCTTTCACTTAATATCATTGCAATTCGGTCCAATCCAAAAGCTAAACCGCCGTGCGGTGGTGTTCCATACTGAAAAGCATCGATAAAGAACCCGAATTTATCTTTGATTTGTTGTTCACTAAAGCCTAGGAGTTCAAAAATCTTCTCCTGGAGATGATTGTCATAAATACGAAGGCTTCCGCCACCAAGTTCATAACCATTCAACACGATATCATATGCATTTGCACGGACACTTTCAACATCTGTATCCAGCAAAGGGATATCTTCTTGCATTGGCTGAGTAAAAGGATGATGACTCGCCTGATATCTTCCCAGCTCTTCGGAGTATTCGAACATAGGAAATTCAGTAACCCAAAGAAACGAAAACTCATCCTTATGTTTGAGATGAAGTTGACTGCCAATTTCATTTCTCAATGCGCCTAGCACTGTACATGTTTTTAACCACTGATCACTGACAATAAAGAGACAATCATTTTCTTTCAATCGCAAACGCTCATAGAGCGCTTTAACTTCTGAATCCTTTAGAAATTTACGGGCCGATCCGGTTAAATCTGAATCTAATGCTTTCAATACAACTAAACCCTTAGCTCCATTCTTTTTGGCTAAAGCAGTAAAAGCATCGATCTGCTTGCGAGAAATATGGGCAAAATCCGGAACCACAATTCCTTTGATACTTCCTTTTGAATCGATGACGGAACGGAATACTTGAAACTCTGTGTTTTCAAACACATCCGTCAATTCTTGAAGTTCGATATCAAAGCGATTATCTGGTTTGTCACTGCCATAACGATTCATGGCTTCGCGATAAGTTAATCTTAAAAACGGCGCCTGAACATCGATTCCCTTTACTTCTTTCATCAGCTTGACCAGCATTTCTTCCATCATAGAGATGATTTCATCTTCACTTAAAAAACTTGTTTCAATATCGACTTGTGTAAAATCCGTTTGGCGATCAGCTCTTAGGTCTTCATCTCTAAAACAGCGGGCAAATTGATAATAGCGTTCAAACCCGCTGATCATTAATAGTTGTTTATAAAGCTGAGGCGATTGAGGCAACGCGTAAAAACTGCCTGGATGTACACGAGAAGGAACCAGATAATCGCGAGCTCCTTCCGGGGTACTCTTTCCTAACATCGGTGTTTCGATCTCAATGAAACCATGCTGATCCAGGTACTCACGCATGCTTCGGGTAATTTGATGGCGCATGATCAATTTTTTCTGCATTACCGGTCTGCGCAAATCTAAATAGCGATACTCCAAGCGAGTATCTTCCAATGCATCTGTTTCATCCGCGATGATCAAAGGTGTAGTTTTAGCTGTGTTTACGATTTCAAAAGAAGATACCTCGATCTCTATATCTCCTGTTGGAAGTTCAGGGTTTTTATCTTTTCGTTCAACAACTTTGCCATGAACATGAAGTAAATATTCATTTCTGACTGGTTTGATTTGATCACTGAATTGTTCGCTGAACAAGAGCTGACAGATGCCGCTTCGATCCCGCAAATCTATAAAATTCAACTGACCAAAATTTCTCTTCTTAGAAACCCAGCCAATTAAAGAAACTTCTAACCCTACATGTTCGAGACGTAACTCTCCATTATAATGTGTTCTTTTCATAACTGTCCTCCTGATGGTGATGTTCAGATTCCATATGATCATCTAAATATATAATTAAATCATTTCTCAGAATCGAAGTTTGCTCTTTAGTATGAAGATTTTTAACTGTAATCATATTCTGAGATCTTTCATTCTCTCCAATTAATAAGGCGTAATGAGCATGGGCTCGATCTGCCGCTTTAAATTGACCTTTAAAGCCTTTGCCGTTCATATCCATGTCGGCTCGATAGCCATAAGCACGCAGCTCAATTAAAGTTTGGAATGCGTAACTGCGGGCACTTTCATCTAAGCACATCACAAAAACATCTAAATCCGGTTTCTTTTCCAATTCAACGCCTTCTGCTTCTAATGCGATCAGTAAGCGCTCCATACCAAGAGCCCAGCCAATACCGCTCATATCAGCGGGTCCGCCATAATAAGGAATCAAGTTGTCATATCGACCTCCGGCAAGAACCGTCGACTGTGCTCCCATTTCTGTATTTAAAGAAACAATTTCAAATACAGTATGAGTATAATAATCCAATCCTCGTACTAGTCCGGGATCCACTTCATATGGGATCTCAAGTTCATCAAGCAGCGAAAGAACCGTTTTAAAATATTCTTGACTGGAATCATTGAGATAGTCAGAGATCTTCGGCACATTTTGCATACAAGGATGCTCGTGATCCACTTTACAGTCTAAGATCCGTAATGGATTTTGCTCATAACGCCGTTTACAGTCTGCACAGAGTTCATCCAAGTAAGGAGCAAAATATCTTTTTAAAGTTTCTCGATAATTCTTTCTAGACTCCTCATCCCCTAAGGTATTGATACAAACTTTTAAATCCTTCAGTCCAAGAGCTTTTAAGATGGAATATGCCAAGACGATCGTTTCTACATCTGTGTAAGGACTTTTATTTCCTAAGCATTCAACCCCAAATTGGTTAAAAAGACGCAATCTTCCCTTTTGAGGTCGTTCATGTCTTGCCATCGTGCCCATATAGAATAATTTAACGGGCAGATCGGGACTGGAGTACATTTTATTCTCCACAAAAGAACGAACGACTCCGGCCGTTCCTTCCGGACGAATCGTTAAAGAAGTTTTTGAGTTTTCAGGTTGAAATGTATACATTTCCTTATTGACCATATCGCTAGAGTCATTTTCTCTTTTAAATACTTTGGTATGCTCAAAAATTGGTGTGCGAATCTCATCATAGTTATATAAATAACAAAATTCACGTAATGTTCTTTCAATGCTTTGCCAAGCGTAGCTGTCTTCTGGCAATAGATCTTGACAGCCGCGAGGGATTTGATATGCCATATTTTCCTCCTTATTTAAACAAAAAAACGCCCCTATATAAGGACGTTTTCACGCGGTACCACCTTATTTCATGTTCAATGAACATGCACTTATGTTTTAACGCAACAAACGGTCAGATTTTAACTGACTTCTCCAAAGTGTCATTCCTGTTCTCCGCTAGATCTTTTCACCATCCAGATCCTCTCTACAAGCTTATGAACAAGTCCTTCTTCTTCAACGAATTAATTTAAATTATCTACATTATGATAGACATTCTGAACATCGTCTACATCATCTAATAATGTAACGAGTCGTTTGAACAGATCAAGGTCTTCTCCTTCTAAAGAAACCGTTTCATTTGGAACCATTTTATCTTCCAAAACTTCAAATTTAACATCAGGGATCAAAGCTTCAATAGCTTCTTTCGCATCATCTAGCTGAGTCGGTTCGACAGTAATGGTCATATATCCTTCTTCAATCTCGATTTCTTTTAAATCGATCTCTTTTTCAATCAGACAATCCATCATCGCTTCTTCATCATCATATTGAATTACAATGACTCCCAGATGCTCATATCCGAAACTAACAGAGCCGCCAACACCTAATTTCGCATGACTTTTGTTGAAACATGCACGAAGATTTGCGATCGTACGGTTCGGATTATCCGTCAAGCAGTCAATAATGATCGTGCTTCCTCCGCCAGAACCAAAACCTTCATATCGAGCACTCGAATAGTTTTCATCCGCACTGGATTTAGCCTTATCAATCGCTCGTTTTATAACATCAGCCGGAACATTGTTAGCTTTTGCACGTTCGATTGCCTTTTTCAATGTCTGATTCATATCAGGATTTGGATCTCCGTTTTTTGCCGCTACCAAGATTTCTTTTGAATATCGAGAATAGATCTTGGCTTTTTGATTTGCGGTCTTCTGCATTGCAGCAGCACGTACTTCAAAATGTCTTCCCATTTATTTCACCTCAAATTCCTTTCTAGTATAGCTTACAGAATTTTATTTTTCAATCTCTGCATACCGTTCAATAATTTTTTGCACGAGCGGATGCCGGACAACATCTGCATTTTGCATATGAACGATTTCAATTCGATCAATATCTTTTAAGATCTTGGTAGCCTGTACTAAGCCCGAATCTTCTTTGCGAATCAAATCAATTTGAGTAATATCCCCATTTATGATCATTTGTGCTTCGTTACCCATGCGAGTCAAAAACATCTTCATTTGTGATTTTGTCGTATTTTGCGCTTCATCCAAAATAACGATGGCTTTATTCAATGTTCGCCCTCGCATAAAGGCCAGCGGCGCAATTTCGATAACTTGTTTTTCGATCAGCTTTTCGACCATTTCAACACCAAGCATATCATATAATGCGTCATATAACGGCCGTAAGTAAGGATCGACCTTCTCTTTCATATCACCAGGTAAAAAGCCTAAAGATTCTCCGGCTTCAACAGCGGGACGCGTTAAAATAATTTTTTCGATCTTATGTTCTTTTAAAGCATTGACAGCATGGCATACGGCTAAATACGTTTTTCCAGTTCCTGCTACACCCGTAGCAAATACAATATCGTTATGTCGAAAAGCTTCACATAGAATAGCTTGTCCTAAAGTTTTGGGATAAATTACTTTACCAGATTTAGTTTTCGCAACCATTTGAAGATGAGACGGTTTAAAATGTTCTAGTTTTCCTTCTATAGACAACCGGCAAAGATAGGCTATATCTTGTCGAGATAGAACCCTGTGCCGATCGATCAATTGGAAACATGCCTGAATTACCTGTTGAATTTGATAAACCTGTTCAGATTCATATTTCAACATTTGATCCCGTAAAATGAAATCACATTTAAAAAAACGTTTTAATTCGGATAAATTCTCATCTTCGAATCCGATAAACTGTTGAATCGATTCGAAATCCTTGTCAGATAGATCTATAGTATGAAAGGCCATGTGTCCTCCTATAACACAAAAAGAATCTGCAATATGCAGATCCTTATTTTCCTCTACGTGCTTTGCGTGCAGCTTCCGATTTCAACTTTCTGCGTACACCTGGTTTAACGTAAAATTCTCTTTTTCGGGCCTCAGCAAGGGTGCCGTTTCGAGAAACCTGACGCTTGAATCTTCTTAATGCATCATCAAGCTGTTCGTTCTCTTTAAGAACTACCTTTGGCATCAAATAACCTCCCTTCCTGAGTTAATAACCATTCGAATTATAGCAAACCAATTCCCCGATTTCAAGTTTGAAAGACCGATTTGGCCAAGAAAATCGTTAGGAATTGTTATTTTCGCCATATCCAGATGCTTTTAAGCATTCTAAAGCACAAATATTGTCTCCAGTCCAAGGAACTCGACCGCTTTCATGATACATAAAAGGCTCATCCCCTTTTCCAAGAATTAAAACGACATCGCCTTTTGATGCATTATCGATTGCCTGGCGTATAGCTTCATAACGATCCTCTACAAAAAGATTCGGCTTATTCTGAATTCCTTCCTTGATCTGATTCGCAATATCTTTAGGATTTTCATCGCGGGGATCATCTTCTGTTAAGATAATCAAATCGGCATACTTGTCCGCTAATTCCCCAAATACTTTTCGTTTGGCGATATCACGCTTCCCGGCAGAACCAAAGACAGTGATCACGCGCCCTTTATCAGCCGCAACTTGGCGCCCATATCGAAGCATTTGTTCCATGCCATCCGGTGTATGAGCAAAATCGACAACGACATGAAATGGTTGTCCACACTCAATTTGTTCCATTCGTCCATCAATTTGAGGAATCTTTGTACAAGATTGCAGAATAACAGGCAAACTCATTCCGGTTTCATGTAAAGCAGCAATGCAAGCTAAAAGATTATAGACATTGTATCGCGCAACCAGACTTGTCTTCACCGGATATTTTTGCCCCTTATAGACAAGATCAAAAGAGGTCGATTTCGCATTTTCATGAATGTTGATTGCTCGATAATCGCAATTCTGCTCAATACCATAAGAAACAACACGTGCCTTAGAGCATTCTTTCAAATCTTCATATCGATCGTCATCAATATTCAGGATCGAAACCCCGTCTTCTTTGACAAGTTCCTTAAACAAAATAGATTTCGCTTCAAAATAATTTTCTATAGTTCCATGAAAATCAAGATGATCATAGGTTAAATTCGTAAAGATAGCCACATCAAAACGGATGCCATCCACGCGATGCTGCGATAACCCATGACTGCTCACCTCTAAAGCACAAGATTTCATTCCGGCACGAACCATATCGCTCAGCTTTCTTTGAAGAAATAAAGTATCCGGTGTGGTAAGATCTGGAGCGATGCGAACTTTTCCGTACTCGATCGCAATAGTTCCGATATATCCACACGGTTCTTTTAAATCACGAATATACTTAATTATATTGGCACATGAGCTTTTACCGTTGGTTCCAGTGATTCCGTACATCGTCATCTTGTCAGAGGGCTTAGAATAAAACAGACGAGCACATTGGTTCATACATGCGGTGACATCTTCAACCTGTATATAAATGACTCCCGGCAATTTGTCGATGATATCTTTGGAATGTACGATGGCGATAGCTCCCTTTTCAATGGCTTGAGGAATGAAATCATGACCATCGAATGTCATGCCGGGCAAACAGAAATACATATCTCCTTTTTTAACTTTTCGGGAATCCAAACAAAGTCCGGTAATATTGACAGTAGGAGCATTTTTAAAAAGCTTACTTAATCGCATAGACAACCTTCTTTCTGATTTACGATATAAACATTATTCTCAATTCGATCCCATTGACAATGAATTCGCCCCGTTAATGATTTTTCGGAATAAATCTGCACAGGGTGATATTGAGATGAATACCCATGATAAACACCGCTCGGATCCTGTTTTTCTATCAAAACTTCCAAGGGAGAGAATCGCATCATATCTTTATAACGAAGTTGTGAAGACAATTTTAACAATTGAGCCACTCTTTCTTTCACAACGGATCCATGAATTTCGCCCTTCATAGTACTCGCTTTGGTCCCGTTTCTTTTTGAATATGGGAACACATGCATAAATGAAAAAGAGCACCTTTCCATATTTTTTAATGTTGTTTGAAACTCTTCATCGCTTTCTTGTACAAATCCACAGATCACATCTGTCGAAATAGAAATATCTGGGATTTCTTTGCGAATTTGATCCAATCGAGCGATAAACTCTTCAATCGTATAAGGTCTATTCATTCTCTTCAATGTCTTGTTACATCCAGATTGTACAGGAATATGCAGATGATGACAAAGTTGTTTATGATGTTTCATCAAATCTATTAAAGCATCATCTACTTCTGTGATTTCAATACTGGAGATGCGAAAATAAACATTTTCGTCCACTTCTTCTAATAATACTTTTAAAAGATCGCTGAGTGTTTTCCCTTGATCATAATATCGCCCGGTATGAATTCCGGTCAGAACGATTTCACGATGTCCCTTTTGTGCAAGCTCTTTTGCGATCGAAACCACTTGTTCAAATCTTAAAGAACGCTGCGGTCCTCTGGCATAAGGTATAGCACAATATGTACAAAATTGATTACATCCATCCTCGATTTTTAAAAAAGCACGATGCTTGGATTCGAAAACATGGATCGGCATTTCTTCAAATTGAGTAAAATCTGAAATATCTCCAACTAAATCTTTTGCTTGATGTTCTTCAATCAAAGATTGAATCAAAGAGACTAGCTGGTTTTTATATTTTGCTCCAATGATCAGATCTGCTTTTAATTCTTCTCGCTGTTCGCGAGTTGCATTTTGTGCATAACAGCCAACTACAACGATCAAAGCGTTTGGATTTCTTTTTTTTAAAGCGTGTATTTTTTGCCTCGATTTTGACGCCGCAGTATTAGTGACAGTACACGTATTGATGATACAAAGATCGGCTTTTTCATCTGAATTTACAACCTTGAATCCGTGTTCTTGAAGCTGTTGCGCATAATAGTTGGATTCGTACGCGTTGACTTTACAACCTAATGTCGTGATTGAAATCCGCATTTATTTTTCCTCCTTTGACAAGGAATGTTGATAATCAATACAGGATAAAGCATAGAAGGCGGCTGTCTCTGCACGCAAGATTCTGTTTCCTAAGGATACAGGGATAAAATGATCGTCTTGCAGTATATCAATTTCATTGACATCGAACCCGCCTTCTGGGCCAATCACGATCGTTACACTGGCAGGATCTCTTTTTAACAAATGAGAAATATGAAAAGAAGGATCATTTTGTTTTTCATAGCAAACCAAATTACAATCTTGTTGATAATTGTGTAACGTTTCAATATTTTGAATGGCCTCCAACTCCACAAGATCATTCCGGTTGCATTGTTTACATGCATCAAAAATGATCTGTTGCCAACGCTCTGTTTTTTTATCGATTTTTTTTGGATCGATCCGGATAATACTATATGCCGAAGTAAACGGAACTATTTTTGTCACGCCCAATTCACAAGCTTTCTGCAACATCAATTCAAAACGATCCTGTTTGATCAAAGAAGCACAAAGTGTAATGTGTTTCGCGCTGCGAGGAACTTCGATTTCATCAAAAACATATAAATATGGTTTATCAAGAGGGTGTGCTAAAAAGGTCCCTCCTTTTTTGCTGACTACTCGAATCGTTTCTTTTTTTTGAATGCGTAACACATCAAAAAGATGATGTGCCTGTTTAGGGTCTAAAGAAATCGATGCGTGAAGCATACACGGATCATCTACAAATACTTGTTTCATTTAGAACCTCCTTGCATGCTGAGGTTTTTGAGTTTCTTAACTTCAAAAGGTTTTAATCGCCGATATTCACCAGGTTTTAAATCGTCTGCACTAATAAAGCCAAAACGGGTTCTGTGTAAACGGAGAACACGATGACCCAAAGCTTCCATCATTTTTTTGACCTGGTGGTTTTTTCCTTCATAAATTGTCAATTCAAATCGACATCTATGTAATATAGGATCCGTTTCTAACATATGAACACGACAAGGCTGATAATCGGCTTCTTTTGTATGGAGTCCTTTTCGAAGATTGCGGATATCTTGTTCCGAAAGGAGCCCTTGTAAATTGACTAAATACGTTTTAGGTAAATGATACCTTGGATGGATCATCTGATTGGTAAACTGTCCATCATTAGTTAAAAATAATACGCCGCTGGTATCGTAATCCAATCGTCCAACCGGATAAATTCTTTCCTTGACCGGGATATAATCCAGAACTGTCTTTCGATTGAATTGATCTTTACTGGTCGTAACACAACCCTTTGGTTTGTTTATGACATAATAGATCTTCTCTTCTTTTTCAATACGTTTCCCATCGATTTGTATATCATCTTGAGGACGTACCTTGGTTCCTAATATATCGACAGTTTTTCCGTTGACTTTTACTCTTCCCTGTAGAATCAGATCTTCTGCCTTGCGACGAGAACAATAACCGGATTGAGCGATGATTTTTTGTAAACGTTCCATTAAGCATCCTCCTTGAATAATTCATCATCTTGTGCAATCGTTGGAAGATCCGGCAGTTCTGCCAAAGTCTCTAACTGAAAAGCATCCAAGAATGCATCGGTTACACAATATAATAACGGCTTCCCGACTGCGTCCAACCGGTCTTTTGCGTCTATTAAGCCGCGAACCTGCAGTTTTTTTAACATCATCTCACAATTGACGCCTCGAATCTCTTCAATCTCCACTCGTGTGATCGGTTGTTTATAAGCGATGATTGCCAGTGTTTCTAAAGCCGCCTGGGAAAGCGTAGGAGTTTTTATCGATTCAAACAACTTCTGTCCGTAAGGATATACGCTTTCTTTTGTGACAAATTTATAACGGCTTGCATATTCAACCAGTTCAAAACCATGTTCCTGATTTTGATATTCTTGTTTTAATTCATCTAAAAGAGATTTAAGAACAGAATCCGAATCACAGTTGACAGCCTGTTTAATCTGTTGATAAGAAAGCCCTTCTTCTCCACTTAAAAAAATCAAACCTTCTACAATTGGTTTATATTCTGTCATACAGTGTCATCCTTTCTAAGCACGATCTTATCATCGTCCGTCAAAGTAAATGTTAGTTGTTTCTGGTAGATCAAATCTAAAACTGCCAAAAATGTAACGATCAACATATGAAGATCAGTACAATCGTCACAAAGATCATCAAAAAGGAAAGGCTCTTTCATAGTCTGTATTCGAGGCAAGATCATAGAACGCCGATCTTCTAGAGACATTTCTTTGATTGTAACTTTTGTTTCATAAGGTTCCAATAAAATCTTCCGTTGAATCACACGATTCATAGCTTTCATTAATTCATATGGTGATTGAGGCGATAATTGCTCTTGTTGGATCGGGATAGACCATTGCGATGCCAATGAAGCTTGTGGGCGCGTATAATGCAGCTGCCTTTTCTCATAAGAATCCTTGAGATCCATAGTTACTTCTTTAAACTTTTGGTACTCCAAAAGTCGCGAAACTAAACGGTCTCTTTCCACTTCTTCGTAATCATCGTCTACAACGACTTCCTCTCTTGGAAGAAGTTTTCGACTTTTATATTCAATCAAACTGCTTAATTCGATCAAATATTCACTAGCAACTTCTAAATGCATATCCTCCATTTGATGGATATAGTGAATATACTGATCTGCAAGTATGAGCATATCCAAATCAAAAAGGTCCAGTTTGTTTTCTTTGATCAGATGCAGCATCAAATCCAACGGGCCTTCAAACTGATCTATTGTGATTTTAAATTCCATGTTATCACCGCTTAAAAGTATATCAAATTTTAGACAAACAAGAAAGAACGGCAAGGATGCGTAAATAGAAGATTTATGATATGATGATAACAATTTAAGGGGTGATGGAATGAAAAGAGCTATATGGTTTTTAATAATTGCTTTGTTCATGGCTTTGATCGTTCAACCTAATCTTTCTTCCAATCAAGATCCCAATCTTCGCACTCCTACGAATACAACATCACAGGCAAGAACCAATGATAATATCGATATTGGTTTATCCGAGTCAAAGGCGACGATATGTTTAGATGCAGCAAACGGCGGTAATGATACTGGTTATGTAGTCAATGATGAGACTATGGAAAAAGATCTAAATTTGGCTTTGGTTTTAAAAATTGGAGAATATTTGTCACAAGCCGACTATAATGTTGTGTATACCAGATCCGATGACTCTACGATCACGGAAACAAGCGAAGGCGGAAACGAAAATCAACGTGTGCAGATCGCAAAACAAAATCAGGCAGACTACTTAATCAGCATTCAGATGGCAGATGATGTCGATACAACGATAAAGGGATATTCTTTTTTTACACACCCTGATGAGAATCTGATCGATTTGGCCAATACGATCAATGACAAACTCATGGCTATCAACTATTCGCGTTTTGATGGGCTTGATAGTGATCATTATGAAAACTTCTCGATTCTACAAGATGCAGATTTACCATCATTACTGATTCAAATCGGATATCTGACAAACGAACAAGATGTTCAAAATCTTACAGACGAACATTTTCAAGACTTGATTGCCAGAGCTGTTTCGGAAGCTATTTTAATGGAAATTAATTAAGGTTCTCTTTTCGAGAGCCTTTTATTTTGCTATAATGAAAACTAATGAAAGAAGATGAAAGTTCATGGAAGAAAAAACAATTTACAATGGATCGATCTTCTCTTTGAACCAAAAAACAATCCAAATTAAAGGAAAAGATTATCTTCGAGATATCATCCGTCATCCTGGCGGCGTTGGAATCTTAGTTATCGTTGATCGCAAGATACTTTTGGTCCAGCAGATGCGGCCCGCCATAGATCAGATCACACTAGAGATTCCTGCCGGAAAACTGGAATATGGCGAGGATCCTCTTCAAGCTGGCTTACGCGAACTTAATGAAGAAGCCGGATATACTTGTAAGGAACTGAGTCTGATACAATCTTTTTTCTCAACACCTGGTTTTTGCGATGAGAGAATCTGGATTTATGAAGCAATTGATCCGATTCCGGTTAAAAACAGACTGACAATGGATGAAGACGAAGAAATCGAATGTAAATGGATTCCTATTCATGAAGCTTATGAAATGACTAGAAACGGAACTATCCTCGATGCCAAAACCATCATGGCAATCGATCATGCGATATTAAAGGAGAAAAATGTATGAACTTTGTATTGATTTCACCCAATTACCCAGATAATTATTGGCTCTTTTGCAGAGGGTTAAAAAAGTATGGTGCCACAGTGCTTGCTATTGTGGACACGGCTTATGAAAATCTAAACCCGAACCTGATTCAGAACATTGATGAATGTTATGTTGTTAACAACTTCAATAATTATGACGAGATGATTCGTGCTGTGGGATATTTCACATTTAAATATGGAAAGATCGATTGGATCGAGTCCAATAATGAAGCTTGGTTATCCTTAGATGCAAAGTTGCGCGATGATTTTAATGTAAAAACAGGATTTGATTTCAAAACAATCACAGAATATCAAAGTAAAGCCGCTATGAAGAAATATTATGAGGATGCCGGTATTCCAACAGCGCGATATTCTCTTGTGGAAAGTGAAGAAAATGCTCTCGAATTTGCACACAAGATTGGCTATCCGCTTGTTTTAAAGCCAGATCATGGGGTGGGAGCTTCTTTTACATATACGATCAAAAATGATGAAGATCTTAAAAAATATCTCCATGTGGCGCCAAAAGTTCAAATGATATTAGAAGAATATATTGAAGGCGATGTTTTTACTTTGGATGGTATTTGCGATGCTCAAGGAACAATACGATATTTAAATTCGCTAGAATATGTAGGCAACTGTATGGATAGCGTTCAGTATCAGCAATCGATTGGGGCTTATACAGCTTTTACGATCAGTGATGAATATCGCGATATTGCGCAGCGTACCATTCATGCCTTTCATTTAAAGAATCGGTTCTTTCATTGCGAGTTTTTCCGTTTAACCAAAGAAAAGAAAGGTTTGGGAAAAAAAGGAACTGTAATTGGCTTAGAAGTTAATTTCCGTCCTCCGGGAGGTTTTGCACCGGACTTAATGAATTATGCCGGATCCTTAGATGTTTATGATATTTGGGCACAGGTTTTGATCACTCAGCAAGGAGACTATATGAACATTGCCAGAGAATCAGCGGGCTTTGCCGGACGCAGAAATTCTATCTCGTATAAATACCGAGTTAAAGAATTGGAACAGATGTTTAAAGATCAATGGCTAAGTACGATCTACTTGCCGGAAGCATATGCTGCGACTATGGGAGATGTAACAATTTCTGCAAGATTTAAAACGCCTGAAGAAAGAAACGCTTTTTACAAGGCCGCTTTTCAAGAAACATTAGGAAAGGATCAGAACAGTGATCTTAAAGTTTGATAGATTAATGACACAGTTCCATGAACAACGAACGATTCATATGTATCTTCCGGATGACTATCTCTATTCGCAAAAACGATACCCTGTCCTTTACATGTTTGATGGGCACAACTTATTCAATGATGAAGATGCAACCTATGGAAAATCATGGAATTTAGCAAATCAAATTCTTTGGAATCAAAAAGAATTGATTGTCGTCGGCCAGGAATGCAGTCACCATGGCAACGATCGTCTCTACGAATACAGTCCATACCCTTTTGCTGATGAAGAATTGCAGGCAATGGGTGAAGGTTTTGGAGAAGGAACCATGAATTTCTTTATTCATGAGTTAAAACCATATATTGATGTTCATTTCCCTACTCTATCACAAAGAGAGACTACTTGGATCGGCGGATCAAGTTGTGGAGGGGCTATGGCTCTTTATGCGGGAATGAGACATAATGATATTTTTTCCCGATCCCTGGTTTTATCGCCTTATTTGATACCAACTTCAGAATATTTTCTATTAGAAGCAGATCATACGAATTTTGTTGGTCCTTCCTCATTTTATATCTCATGGGGGGCTTTAGAAGGATCAAGCAAACACGCTTTTGTTCAAGAAACAAAAATTGTCACTGAGATCGCGAATCGCCTATTAAAAAAAGGGGCTCATATTCAATTTAATGTAAAACCAGAAGGGGCTCATACAGAAAGTGATTGGGAACAAGAAGCTCCAGTCTTTCTAAATTATTTATTCCAAAATGAATAGAAAACCCATTATCAAACATCTGGGCCCATGGAAAAAGAAAAGGACGATCGTTATCAGTGATATTCACGGAAATTTGAATGCTTATCTTAAACTTTTAGACGAATGCGATTATCAGGAAGGCGAAGACCGATTATTGTTGTTGGGAGACTTGATTGAAAAGGGTCCGCGTAATTTAGAAACTTTAAGGACGATCATCCGGCAATCAAAGCAAGGAGAAGTGCATGCATTGATGGGAAACTGCGATTTTACCATTAAGAACGCTTTTCTTTCTTACCGCCTGGATTTCTTGAAACAAATCTTGATGATTCGCAAGAATTCAATATTGCACGAAATGGTGTCGGCTATCGGAATAGAATTCCACGATACGACAGATATGGAAAAATTCTGTAATATTTTGCGGCAAAACTATTATGAAGAATTAGCATTTTGTAATGATCTACCTCATATCTTAGAATCTGATACTATGATCTTCACGCATGCGGGTATTCAAAGCGAAGAAAACTTCGGAGATGATTTTCGCACTCCAATGACCACTCCTCTTTTTTTAGATTCGGCACCAAAATTTAACAAAACGGTTGTGTGTGGACATATGCCTGTCACTGAATATCAACGACACATCGCACATTTTGATCCATTGTTTTCACCGGAAAAGAATATTTACTGCATTGATGGTGGGAATATAGTCAAAAAAGCAGGTCAATTGAATGCATTGATCTTTCAAGATAATTATGTAGAGATTAAACGCTGCGACCTATTGGAAACCGCAATCGTAAAGGAAGAAGTTCCTTATCACACACAGATTCCATTTTTTATCACGTGGAATCATGGACAGGTTGATTTGTTAAAAAAAGAAAAGCAGGAATCTTATGTTTATTCGCCTTATATCAATCGCTCGTTTTGGGTAGATAATTCTTTTTTACAAATTCGACATGGACAATTATTTGCCACTGATTATACAAATTATCAAATTCCATTGCGGGTTAATGACAAAGTAAAAATCGTACATCAATATCAGGACCGTGTTCAAATCAAAAAAGATGGAGTCCTTGGGTGGTGTTATCAAAGACAATTGAAAAAGCACTCGATTTAGTCTTCGAGTGCTTTTGCTTGTTTTAGATACTCTATTAATGAATCTAAATCTTCTTTAGTGGTTGTCCAGCTGGTCACAAACCGAATCGCAATATTCTGATCTTGTTTTTCCCAAATCTCAAAATCGACAACAGAAGACAAAAACTCATACTCTTTGTCTGTCACGATCGGAAATATTTGATTAGTCTCACTTTTCATTAGGAATGGATACTTTAATTCAGATAATGCGTCTTGTAACTTTTGTGCCATGGAGTTAGCATGCTTAGCAGCACGATAAAAAGAATCATTTTCAAATAAACCTTTAAATTGGATTCCCAATAGCCATCCTTTAGCCATCATAGCTCCATTTTGTTTCATACAGAATCGGAAAAAAGGTTTTAACGATTCATTACATATAACGACTGCTTCCCCCATCAAGGCACCATTCTTAGTTCCGCCAATATAAAAAACATCACACCATTCTGCAAGATCATTGAGTGTATAATCGACGCCAGACATCAACGCAGTTCCTAAACGTGCTCCATCCATATACAGGTATAGATCTAACTCTTTGCAAATCGAAACAATCTCTTCGATTTCTTGTCGAGTATAAACAGTTCCAAATTCTGTTGAGTTTGAAATATATACCATTTTAGGGTAGACCAAATGTTCATAAGTCAACATGTGTTCATCAAACGCTTTTCGAATCAGTTGAGGTGTCAGCTTCCCATTGACATTTGGAACAGTGATAACCTTATGGCCAGTTGATTCAATAGCCCCGGTTTCGTGAGTAGCGATATGGCCTGTATCACAAGAAATAACAGCTTCAAACGGACGTAAAACAGAAGAAATCACAGTTTTATTGGTTAATGTTCCGCCCGAAATAAAATGAATGTCCACATCGTGATCTATCATCTTTGATTCAATCAAAGATTTGGCCTGTAAGCATAAATCGTCTTCGCCATAGCCTACAAAACTATTTAAATTGGTATTGTTTAACAACTCCATGATTTCAGGAATACAGCCTTGTCCATAATCATTTCTAAAAAATAACATTTTGAGCGCTCCTTTTCAAAAAGGAGTACTATACAGTACTCCTAATTATCACTTTTAAGTCCCATAGGTTGATCTTCAAAAATACGAGAATCCATCAATTTCAAATCGGAGGCAATAGCCGGTTTAAATTCCATTTGACCTAAGACATCTTTTTCCAAATCAACACCTGGAGCGATTTCAGTTAATGTTAAGACTCCATCTAAAAGTTCAAAAACAGCTCTTTCAGTAATGTAAAGGACTTTTTGTCCTGTCTGCGCAGCGTATTCAGCCGCAAATGTTATTTGTTCAACTTCATTTTTAAACTTTTTGATTTGGCCTTCTTGCAAGATTTCTAATTGACCATTACCAATCTTTTCCTTAAGTCCTTTAGCAGTGAATGTACCACAATAAACAACAACAGGGGCTGTTTGAGTGATGTTGATAAATCCACCGCAACCTGCGATTTTTGGTCCAAAGCGAGAAACGTTAATATTTCCATGGCGATCGCATTCTGCCAAACCTAAGAATGCCTGATCAAGTCCTCCGCCATCATAGAAATCAAACTGATAAGGTTGGTCAATCATTGCATCTGGGTTTGTACACGCTCCAAATGCAGTACCACTCATTGGGACACCGCCAATTCCACCTGTTTCGACAGTAAGTTTCAACCCAGGAAGACCTTCTTCGTTAGCAACGTTGGCAATACCTTCCGGCATACCGATTCCCAAGTTAATAATAGCGTTTGGATCCAATTCCATAGCTGCCCTGCGGCAAACGACTTTACGAGCATTTAAAGGCATTGGTTCAATGGAATCCACAGGGACACGTACTTCTCCGGAGTAAGAAGGATTGTATTCTTGAGAATAAGTTTGCCAATGATTTTCCGGCTTTCCAATGACAAGTGCATCTACATAAATTCCCGGTATCTTCACATCACGAGCAGAAAGGGTTCCATTCTGAACGATTTCTTTGACTTGTACAATTACTTTCCCTCCAGAATTTTTGGCCGCTTGTGCGATAGATAGAGAATCTAGAGTGCCGGCCTCTTGCGTCATAACAATATTTCCGTCTTCATCAGCATATGTTCCGCGAAGTAAAGCTACATTGACCGGGAAAGATTTATATCGTAACCATTCTTCTCCATCCATTTCAATAAGCTCAACAAGATCCTCAGCTTGTCTTGTTTTCTCATTCATCTTAGCACCTTCTAAACGTGGATCCACAAATGTCTTCAATCCAATCTTTGTGATCACGCCAGGACGATGCCCAGCTATTTCGCGGAATAACAAAGAAATGGTTCCTAACGGCAGATTATATCCCTCAACTTTATTTTCAAAAACAAGTTTTTGGAATGTAGGAATCAAGCCCCAGTGCCCTACAACAATTCGTTTTAATAAACCTTCATGTCCTAAATGATTTGCTCCTAGCTTATCGGTACCATCACCCATACCTGCTGAAAACATGACAGTTAAATCACGAGGATGACCCGTATTTAAAAAACTGTTCTCAACGGCAATACTCAATTCTTGAGGATGCCCCATTCCAATAAATCCGCTGATTCCTACTGTATCACCATCTTTGATCATGGAGACAGCTTCTTCAGCTGATACTATTTTTGCCATGCGAAACCCTCCTATTTATTTTTAAATTCTTTTTCTTTTACCTTATTAACAAAGCATTCCATTCCATAAGTCTGATCTTCTGTAGCAAAACAATCAGAGAAGCGTTTTACCTCGATTTGAATACCGCTGTCGATATCTGTCTGAAGACC
The DNA here is from genome assembly GCF_014202635.1 of Faecalicoccus acidiformans. Taxonomy (GTDB): domain Bacteria; phylum Bacillota_I; class Bacilli_A; order Erysipelotrichales; family Erysipelotrichaceae; genus Faecalicoccus; species Faecalicoccus acidiformans. The sequence goes on along the minus strand of NZ_JACHHD010000013.1, from coordinate 21,493 downwards.
ATCATTGATAGCTTTTTTTGCATAACTAACTGCAATAGGTGCATTCTTCGCAATGCCGTTTGCCATCTTTAAAACTGTTGGCATCAAATCTTCAGAAGAAACAACCGCATTGACTAAACCAATCGACAATGCTTTATCGGCCTTGATATTACGTGCTGTAAAAATCATTTCTTTTGCGATACCAGCTGGAACAAGTCGAGCTAAACGCTGAGTTCCGCCAAAACCAGGCGTGATCCCTAAACCTACTTCTGGTTGTCCGAATACTGCGTTTTCACTGGCAATACGAATATCACAGCTCATAGCCAGTTCGCAACCGCCGCCCAATGCGAAACCATTAACGGCCGCAATCACTGGACAATGCATCGTTTCGATCATACGGAAGATCTTATTTCCATAAGCACCATACTCAGCAGCTTCTTCAACATTTTTATCTTTCATTTCTGCAATGTCAGCACCGGCAACAAAACTTTTTGATCCTGCACCTGTGATGACCGCACAATACGTATCTGAATCCTTTTCAACTGTCTGAACTGCTTCTTCCAAATCTTTTAAAACAGCTGTGCTTAAAGCGTTCAAGGCTTTTTCGCGATTGATTGTAATAATAGAGATGTGTCCCTGTTTTTCTAAAATAACATTTTCCATGGTTTTTTCCTTTCTTTTTAAAAAGGCGAAACTGGAACGTTCCGCCTCAATTTCATCGATCTACCGATTAATATTTGTAGAAACCTTCTCCTGTTTTACGTCCTAACTTACCGGCACGAACCATTTTTCTCAATAACGTACTTGCACGATATTTAGAATCGCCTGTTTCATGATACAGTACATCCATAATAGCTTCTACGATATCCAAACCAATCAGGTCACCTAATGCCAGAGGGCCCATTGGATGGTTAGCTCCTAATTGCATAGCTGTATCAATATCGCTAGCCGAAGCAATACCTTCCTGAAGAATAAAAGTAGCTTCATTGATCATAGGTACCAAAATACGATTGACTACGAAACCTGGACCTTCATTAACTTCAACAGGAGTTTTTCCGATAGCTTTAGAGATCTCGATCACTTTGTCTTTGACTTCTGCAGGAGTATTTGCACCAGAAATAACTTCAACAAGTTTCATACGATCCGCAGGATTGAAGAAATGCATACCAATAACAGGATGTTTTACACCGTTAGCGATTTCCGTGATGCTTAAGCTGGAAGTATTCGAACCGAAGATGCAGTCATCTTTAACGATTTCATCTAATTTTGCGAACAGTTCTTTTTTTACATTCATAACTTCCAAAACCGCTTCAACGATCAAATCAGCATCTGCTAAATCTTCATAAACACCAGCTTTTAAATTTGCCTTAGCCTGATTTGCAGCTTCTTCAGTGATCTTTCCGCGAGAAACTAATTTATCTTTAGAAGCAAAGATCTTATTGACACCATTTTGTGCCCATTCCAATTTTACATCAACGACAGTTACCTGGTTACCAGCGCTCGCAAATGCATTTGCGATGCCTTGTCCCATAGTACCGGCGCCAACTACACCAACTTTTAATGTCATAGTGAATATCCTCCTTAAGCAGCTTTTGCTTTTTTGATTTCTTCAACTAATAATGGTAATACTTCATTAACGTCTCCAACAAATCCCATGTTGGCAATTGTGAAAATTTCAGCTTGAGGATCACGGTTGATTGCGATGATCATATCCGATTTTTCCATACCGGCAACATGCTGAACAGCTCCTGAAATACCACAAGCGATGTACAGAGAAGGACGGACAGTTTTACCAGTTTGTCCTACTTGTAAACTCTTGTCCATATAGCCGTCTTCAACAACAGCACGAGTAGCACATACTACACCATCTAACTCTTTTGCGCATGCCTGTAAAACATCTAAACATCCTTCAGCACCACGACCAGCACCGACAAGAATATTGGCTTTTGTGATATCTACACCTTCAATGATCTTTTCGACAACTTTTTCAATGGTTACTTGAGGAGTTGTTGTTTCCCATTGTGGCTGGAATGTTACAACTTCGCCTGTACGAGATTCATCAACTGGAGCCATATCAAATACTTTTGGACGAATTGTTGCCATTTGCGGACGAGTATCTGGACATACGATCGTACCAAATAAGTTTCCGCCGAATGTTGGACGAGTGACCAACAATAAAGCTTCTCCGTCTTTTGCTTTGTCAGTATCAATTTCGATCTTTGTTGCATCTGCCGTTAAACCAGCATTGATACGAGCCGCAACACGTGGAGCAAGGTCACGACCTAATACAGTAGCTCCCGTTAAGAAAGAATCTGGTTTGAATTCTTTGATGATCTGTGTCAGGGCATCTGTATAGAATTGTGTTGAGTAATCTTTTAGTAATTCATCATCCACGACAATCACTTTATCAGCCCCGTGAACAATGACTTCTTGTGCCTTATCAGTAATGTTAGAACCTAATAGAACACCTACGACCTGGTATCCCATTTCAGGAATGCTGGCTACAAGTTTTCTTGCTTCTGAAATCAACTCATAACCAACTTCTGCAATGGTTCCGTTTTTTTGTTCTACAAATACATAAATGTCTTTGTATCCTTCAAATTTTGCCATGTTGTTCTCCTTCCTACTTCGTGATCAATTGCTTTTCTTTTAAAGTACGAGCAATCAATTCAGCAGCTTCCTGTGCAGGCATATCATATGTTTTCGTTTCTGCACTAACATCTTTTGTAAATGTTGCATGAACTTTTGTAGGAGAACCTGCAAGACCTACTACAGAAAGGTCGAGATCCAAATCATCAAAAGTCATAATGTGTACTGGTTTATCAAAAGAATCCACAATATCATTACAGTTCATGTAACGAGGATTGTTCATTCCTGATAGAGTAGTCAATACACAAGGCATAGTCGAAGTTAAGATTTGTTCTTCTTCTTCCAAAGATTTCTTAACAGTGATCTTTTCTGGAGTCACGTCAATAATTTCATCCACATAGGTAATCTGTGGAAGGCCTAAACGTTCTGCAGTCTGAGGTCCTACCTGAGCTGTATCACCATCAATGGCTTGACGTCCGGCAATGATCAAGTCAAAACCGATTTTTTTCAAAGCAGCAGCAAGCGTACGACTTGTAGCACAAGTATCAGCACCACCTAAACGACGGTCAGTGATCAAATATGCTTCATCTGCCCCACGAGCAATTGTTTCCTGCAACATTCCTTTTGCTTGAGGCGGACCCATGGATACAACCGAAATCTTAACATCAGGATTTGCATCTTTTAATTGTAAAGCAGCTTCTAACCCAGCTAAATCATCAGGGTTGATGATACTAGGAACGCCATCACGAACCAATGTACCAGTATTCTTATCAACAGTGATTTCTGTAGAATCTGGTACTTGTTTTACTAGAACGACAATTTTCATATTCAACGATTCCTTTCTATCGTAATACCGCACCGGAGATAACCATACGTTGTACTTCAGATGTACCTTCGTAGATTTCAGTGATCTTGGCATCACGGAACATTCTTTCAACAGGCAGATCACGTGTATAACCATAACCACCCATCAACTGAATAGCTTTTGTAGTAACTTCCATAGCAACTTCAGCAGCGAATAATTTTGCTTCGGCAGCTAATACAGTATATGATTCCCCATTTTCTTTTGCCATGGCCGCACGATACACTAACATACGAGCTGCATCTGTCTTACATTGCATATCGGCAAGCTGGAATTGTGTATTCTGGAATTTAGAGATTGGTCGTCCAAACTGTTTACGAGCTTTAACATAAGGAACTACTTCATCAATAGCACCTTGTGCAATACCTAAAGCTTGAGCGGCGATACCGATACGACCACCGTCCAACGTCTGCATGGCAATCTTGAATCCCTGTCCTTCTTTACCTAATAAGTTTTCAACCGGGATCTCGACATTATTGAAAATCAACTCGCTCGTAGCTGAACCACGGATTCCCAATTTCTTTTCATGGAGACCAAAAGTAAATCCTGGCATTCCTTTTTCAACGATAAATGCTGAAATTCCATGAGTTCCTTTTGATTTGTCTGTCATCGCAAAGATGATATAAACATCTGCTTCTCCTGCATTAGTAATGAAGATCTTTGTTCCATTCAAAACATAATGATCTCCTTTTAATACTGCAGTAGTTTGCTGTCCAGCTGCATCTGTACCGGCATTAGGTTCTGTCAAACCGAAAGCAGCCAATTTCTTACCAGTACAAAGATCTGGAAGATATTTTTGTTTCTGTGCTTCAGTTCCGAATTGAGCAATCGGCCAAGTTCCTAATGATGTGTGTGCACTTAATACAACACCTGTCGTTGCACAAGTTTTAGAAAGTTCTTCCACAGCTAGAATGTAGCTTAAATAGTCGGCTCCTGCACCACCGTATTCGCGTGAATAAGGGATACCCAACATTTTCGCTTGACGCATAACTTCTACATTTTCTTTTGGAAAACGTTCGTTTTCGTCAACGTCGGCTGCGTTTTCTTTTACTTCGTTTTGCGCAACTTCTCTGAACAACTTCTGCATCATTTTCTGTTGTTCTGTCAAATTGAAATCCATAGATGAAGTTCTCCTTTCTTTTCCTGAACCATTCGATTTCTGGATATCGTGAGCATGAAAATGTATCAAAAAATTCTCATACAATGTTATTTTACTGAGATTGCCAACTTCCGTCAATAAGTTTGTGCAAAAATTAACAAGTTATTTTTCAAGGATTTTTCACTAGTATTTTGTTCATATTTTATGTAAACAAATGATGAAATTGAACAAAATTTCTTCAGTTGACAAATGTATATTTTATGACTTATTCTAAGCCTGTAAACTCATTGAGTAGAAAGGTTGAAACTATGAGAAAAGCTTATATTGTAGCCGCAAAACGAAGCGCTATCGGGACTTTTATGGGTTCTCTGACAGATGTGGAAGTGGCAGATTTTGGAGCTGCTGTATTAAAAGAGACAATAGCTCAAGCAAAGATCGATCCTAAAGATTTGGATGAAGTACTAATTGGTAATGTTATCGCTGCCGGTCTGGGGCAAAACATCGCCAGACATGTTGCCTTCAATGCCGGTATCCCCGTTGAAGTTTGTGCTCAATCAATCAATATGCTTTGCGGATCCGGTTTAAAAGCTGTTATGGAAGCATGCTTAAGGATCCAGGCAAATTTTGGTGATTTATATGTTGCTGGCGGCGTTGAATCCATGACTCGTGCACCTTTTTTGACTCCATACACGGTCCGTAAAGGTGTTAAAAGCGGAAATATGACGATGATCGATTCCATGTTGTTTGATGGATTGACAGATGCTATGTATGGCATCCATATGGGTGTTACAGCCGATAACATAGCAAAGAAGTATAACATATCACGAGAAGCACAAGATGAATTCGCTTTGGCTTCTCAACAAAAAGCTTTGGCTGCTATTGAATCTGGCCGATTCAAAGATGAGATCGTACCGATCACCTACAAAACGCGAAAAGGTGAAGTGGTTTTTGATACAGATGAACACCCTCGCCAAACCAGCTTAGAAAAACTTGCAAAGCTTCGTCCAGCCTTCTCTAAAGATGGTACAGTTACAGCCGGAAATGCATCCGGAATCAACGATGGTGCCAGTTTTACGATCGTTGCCAGTGAAGATGCCGTTAAAAAATATAATTTAAAACCAATTGCAGAAGTGATCGGATTTGGACAAGGCGGCGTCGATCCTCGTGTTATGGGCCTTGGTCCTACCCCTGCTATCTTGAATGCGTTAAAATATGCAAACAAAAAGATTGAGGACATGGAGCTCATTGAATTAAATGAAGCTTTTGCAGCACAGTCCCTAGGTGTGATCCACGAATTGGAAGAAGCTACCGGAATGGATCGTGAAGCATTCCTGAAGAAAACCAATGTCAACGGTGGTGCCATTGCGTTAGGGCATCCGGTTGGTGCTTCTGGAAACCGAATTCTAGTCACATTGCTTTATGAAATGAAAAAGCGAAATCTTAAAACCGGTCTTGCTTCACTTTGTATTGGAGGAGGACAAGGAGCCGCTGTTATCGTCAATATGTGCGAATAACAAAAGAAGCCATTTCGAATCGGCGAAATGGCTTTTTATATTGTCTTTGCAATCTTCAAAAATGTTAAAAACGACTCGTCTAAAAAATCTCGTAATCCACAATAACTTTGATCATAATATATCATATGGCATCGCTGACAATTTTGATGGCAATAATTTTGATAAGGGCAATCAAAGCAAGCATTGCTTAAAACGGATTCTCGATTCAAAAAAGATTTTGCTGTTTGAGAATTTTGAATTTGATCAATGGATTCTTCTAGGATATTACCGCAATACCATTTATCATAAGCATAAAAATCACAAGGATATACACTTCCATCCGACTCAACGACATTTTGAAAAGTACAGTTTCCAGTCATCCCGCATTGAAAAGGTTTCCTTCCTTGCAACAATAAAATCCAGTTATCAAATAATGAAATGCTGTAATACTGACCATTTTGAAACTCTTTGTACCAGAGACGAAATAAAACTTTATAAAACTGTGCAAACTGCCTCGGATTCAGCGAGTAATCGTTCTTGTCTGTTTCTAATGGCGGCAAACACGGAATCAATTGAACATAACGAAAGTCCTGCTCTTTAATCCATCTGAAATACTGCATAGGATGTTTTGAAAGTGTTGAGGTCAGGACAGTTAAAATATTGAAACGAACTTGATGTTTTTTCAAATTATCCATGTTTTTAAGAATTGTTTGGGAAGTCTTTTTGCCGTTTAACGTATGACGAAAACGATCATGATATTCATGTGGTCCATCTAAAGATATACCAACCAACACATCGTTCTTTTTAAAAAAATCACACCAATCGTCATCAATTAGAAGGCCGTTGGTCTGAAAAGAATAATGGATATTTGCACGTGTGCTAAGAATTTCGACCTCTTTTACAAATGTTTCAAAAAAACTCAAACCAGCTAATGTAGGTTCTCCACCTTGAAAGGCAAACGTCACATCATCAAAGGATGAACTTTGCTTGATCAAAGCACGTATTGTATCGAATGCGAGCTTGTCACGAGGTGTGGATCGCTGTTGATATGAATGAACATCTTTGTAAAAACAATATTTGCACTCCATATTACAAGCCGCAGAAACCGGCTTGATCAAAAACTGTATTGATTTCATAGAATCATTATACAAAAATAAGAGTGCAAATTGCACTCTTATCGATTTAATCCATATCAAACCATTGAATACCGCAAGCAGGAACATTTACATCAAATGAAGTTCCATCTCCCTTATAAATAGTAGATTGCTGCGGTTCATAAGTATTGTTCACAACACAGAAACTATGAGTAGATGGATAGACGTTGACATCTAAATTATAGTTTTCGCTATACCATTTTTTCAGATCTGCTTCTTTATGGGCAGCATAGTAAATGGCACGATACAATAAACGTGTATTTTCAAAGCTGAACGGAAGCCCGTTAATATACACAGAACGACCTTTTCCATATTCGTTGCAGGCAAGATTTACATGCAAATCTTTATCACGGATAACTGTCGTTTCCGGCAAGGCATAAACATTGTTGATGCATTCTCCCCAATCTTCATGTTCAAGCTGCTCCACGATAAAGTGATCATGCGTTTCCCAATTATACTTGTCTGTATGCAAAGTGAAACCTAATTCTTTATCCACCCCTAGCACATCATATAATGTAAAAAACTTTCCATTCTTTGCACAAGCTGTCGGTTCACCTACACCAATGAATCCTCCGCCTTGATCGACATATCGACGCAAGGTGGAAACAATCATTTCGTCAAACTCTTCTCCCCCACTGAAACTTGTATACGCTGAACCTACATTGATCAAGACATCTACATCATTTAATGTATCTGGATTTTTTCTAATATCATCAAAACTGATGAAGCGAACATGGAACGGGAATCCGCTCAACGCTTCCATCACGCCTGTATAGGAGTAGATCTGTTTGTACCAGATTGCGTGATGCACTAAATGTGTTCCCCAGCGTCTCAATTCGCCCCAACTATTCAATACACCGACGGTCATATGTGTGTATGGTTCTTGTTGATTGATATGTGAATACAATTCGCGGAATTCGTCGCAAACTTTTTCAATATAATCAATAAACTCTGGGAATTTTAAGGCAAGCTTTAAATACCCACCATATCCAATACGATCGACCGGACTTCTTAAAATGGCACGCCGTGCTGTAACCCAGTTGATCTTGGCTTCTTGTAGAGGATCTCCACCTTCATAGAATGTATCCGGGAAGAAGTATGGCAAGAATCTTCCTTCTGTGTACTTTACTCCTTGAATATCGGATATCAATCGCAAAGTAGTGCCAGATCCCACTGAACCAACTACTGCATCCAGTCCAATAGAGCTAAAATATTTGCCATATGGTTCTGTTCCAATCCAATGATCGCCCAAGAACATCATGGCCTCTTTCCCGTATTCATGACAGATATCTACAAATTTTTTCGCAAGCTTACAGACTTCACGTTGTTGAAAATCCATAAAATCCATATATTCTTTTGTAGGAACACAGAAAGTTGAGTTGTTGAATCCTTTATTGATGATATATTCCGGGCGGAAAGGATATCCTACCTCCTCTTCAAATTGTTTTAAGATATAAGGAGAAACAGAAGCGCTGTATCCAAACCAGTCAACATATTTTTCGCGCGCTTTTTCATCAAACTGAAGTGTGAATTGATGAAAGAAAGTCGTAAAACGAACTACGTTTACATCCGTTCTTTCTTCGCAGAAACGACGAAACTTATCTAAAACATATTTTTGGGTTTTCGGCTGACGAACATCATAAGTCATCTGATGTTCTTCGCCTTCCCATTCGTTGGTCAGGCTGTTATACATGTGAACCGGATCCCAAATCACAAAAGCCAAGAAACTCACAGTATAAGCATGATAAGGAATTGCGTTATGAATCGTTACCTCTCGCGTTTCTTCATCATAATCCCAGTCTTTGATCACTGTGTCTGTTGTACGATCAATCACTTCCCACCAACGATGGATATCATCAATCGTATTTGGTTTTAATTGCTCTGTATAGAAATGTTTCATAATACAGATTTTCAATTCTGAAGATTTGGCCGTAGTAAAATCACTCATTAAATACATTTGTTGGATTTCATCAGGATTCGCTTTAGCCCATTTGTTGTCTTTACGAGTAGTATAATATGTTGCATATTGTTTGATATCCATATTACGCAACTCATCTGGCATATCGGTGCCATCACAATCACGAATCGCATCCGCTTTCCAACGATTGATGATATCGATTGTCGCATCGATCACATCAACATCCGTAGGTACTGTAACTCTTCCTTTATCGATCATTTTAATGTCCCCTTTACTTTATCAATCAATTTAATAAAAGCTTTGTTTCCAATTTCGTCAAAAGAGAATATTCCGCAATGACGAAGTCCTTCTACAAATACAGCCGCAATTTCCTGTTGGAGATTTATCATTACTGTATCTTCATTCCATCTGTATTTCGATTGGATCGTATCTAGCCATTCTCTATGAGATTCAATCGATTCTGTATATTTTCCATACAATAAATAATCACGCATATCATTCATTTCTTGTTTTAAGCGAGCCGGCAAGACAGCAAGTCCCATCACCTCGATCAACCCTATATTTTCTTTCTTGATATGATGAACCTCTTCATGCGGATGAAAAATACCCAATGGATGTTCTTCATCGGTACGATTGTTTCGGAAAACAAGGTCTAATTCATATTGACCATTACGATACCTTGCGATGCTGGTAATCGTGTTATGCATTTGGTTTTCTGTACACGCCAGAACACCGACTGTTTGATCGTCATAATCTCTCCATATCTGAAGAATTCGATCAGCTAGATCAACGATGGCATCCGATGATGAAGAAGATAGACGAAGAACACTCAAAGGCCAATATAAACGCGATGCCATAACTCCGTTTCCGAAATCAAAAGTTTCGTAAGTTTTGGCATCTGCCATAGCAAAATTATAATTTCCTCCTTGAAAATGATCGTGCGATAAAATTGATCCGCCTACTATAGGAAGATCCGCATTCGATCCTAAAAAGTAATGAGGAAATTGTTTTACAAAATCAAATAAACGAATAAATGTCTGTCGACAAGTCTTCATCGGTGTATGTGATTTTGATAAAACGATGCAATGCTCGTTATAGTAAACATAAGGTGAATACTGCAAATACCAAGTATCATGATCTAAAGTCACCGGAATGACGCGATGATTGCTTCGGCCATCGCAACCGGCGTTTCCATGATAACCTTCGCATTCTTTACAAAGTACACATTGCGGATAACTCGTTGAAACAGTCGATTTTGCTTTTGCGATATCTCGAGGATCCTTTTCTGGTTTTGAAAGATTGATTGTAATGTCCATCGTACCATATTCAGTATCTGCTTTATACGATATATTTTTATCGATGCGATCTTTACGGATGTAGTTATCCGCAATACTCAGATGATAAAAATATGAAGTTGCCTCTTTAGGATCTAAGTTCCATTTATCGTAGAATGTTTGAATTAAATCCGATGGGCGTTTGACAAAACAATTCATGATCTCGCTATCAAAAGCATCACGATTTCTTAGCGTATCTTCAATGAGTCCTTTTTTTGAGGCATAATCACACAAAGGAGAAAGAAGATCGCTGACAGTACGATAAGGAATGCGATCCTCTGTCAATTCCCAGCTTTCTTCTTTCAATAAGGACAAAACTCGATTTCTCGCATAGATACGATCATAAGAAGTAATCAGTTCCTGTTCAATCGCATAGTCAAGCAATGTCTCTAGAATAGCTCTCATAAAGCTATCCTTAAATAATTCGATTTTCAGTTTCAGGATCGAAGAAGTGGATCTTGCTGAGATCCATTGTTAACTCAATATCTTCATGTCCTTTCACTTCTTGGCGAGATGGAATCTTAGCGTTCAATGGCTCTCCGTTATAAGTACCGTGAAGAATGTATTCATGACCTAAAAGTTCAGCAACATCGATATGATAAATAAAATGTCCAGAAGGATAAGTTTCCGCAACGATTCCTTCAGAATGCATATCTTCCGGACGGATACCTAAGACGACATTCTTACCATTATAAGCTTCCATTTTTTCATGGAACATTTTTGGGATATCGATAACGTGTTCTCCTGAAATAAACTGATGATCTTTGTATGTTCCATGAATGAAGTTAGTAGCTGGTGCTCCCAAAAAGCCTGCCACAAACATATTCGCTGGATTATTATAAATTTCCTTTGGAGTACCGATTTGTTGAATATATCCCGCCTTCATGACCACAATACGATCCGCCATCGTCATAGCTTCGGTCTGATCATGGGTTACATAGATAGAAGTGGCTCCAATTCTTTCATGTAGTTTAATGATCTCGCTGCGCATTTGAACACGAAGCTTAGCATCCAAGTTTGATAATGGTTCATCCATTAAAAATACTTTCGCATTACGAACGATGGCTCGACCTAAAGCAACACGCTGACGCTGTCCGCCGGACAACGCTTTTGGCTTACGGTCCAAATATGGCTCTATTTCCAAAATACGAGCAGCTTCTTTCACCCGCTTATCAATTTCATCTTTTGGAGTCTTACGCAGCTGTAAACCAAAAGCCATATTGTCATATACACTCATATGTGGGTATAGAGCATAGGACTGGAATACCATTGCGATATCACGATCTTTTGGTTCAATATCATTCATCAATTTTCCATCGATATAAAATTCACCAGCTGTAATATCTTCCAAACCGGCAATCATACGAAGCGTTGTAGATTTACCACATCCAGAAGGTCCAACGAAAACAATAAATTCTTTATCTTTGATCTCTAGATTAAAATCAAAAACAGCCTGAACATTATTGTCATATACTTTGTCAATATGTCTTAAAGACAATTCTGCCATTTTCAGTTCCTCCTATTGATATTTTCTGTTATATAAATAGATCAGAATCAAGATTCCAATGACGCCAACAATTTGTATCAGCAAATATTGGATTCCTACAGTTTTCTGACCATAAACGACCAAGCCAACACAGATAAAAAAGGCAACAAATTTTAAGATCGTCTTAAAAATATTACTTTCATACATAAGTGTTTCCTCCTTAGTCTTTTAAGCCACCTAGGCTCATACCTTGTGTCAGTTTTTTCTGAACGATGATATACAAAATCAAGGTTGGAACCATGGCAATAACTAAACCAGCGTACATCGTACCATAATCCGCTGCCGAACGCTGTGCCTGCATCAGGTTACGAAGACCGACAGACAATGTCGCATGTTCAGTATCTAACAACGTGAAAGCAACCATATACTCATTCCAATAAGATAAGAATTGGAACAAGATGACCGTAATGATGCTTGGACGAGCCATAGGAATCATGATCTTGGTCATCGTTTTAAAGAAACCGCATCCATCGATCAAAGCCGCTTCTTCATAAGCTTTCGGTAAGGACTGGAAATATCCAGACAATAGATATACTGTAAATGGTAAACTGGTTGAAGCATAGACAATAGCCAAAACCAATTTATTATCAATCAGGAAGTTGGTCAAACCTAACATGGTGTCTATATTGAATAAATTCATATAGATTGGCAATACAATATAGTTCATATTTATGAACAAACCAGCCATGAACAATAAGTTCAAGAACTTTTTCCCCTTAAATTTAAAACGAGCCAATACGTAAGAACACGGTAAAGCAACGACCAGCAAAATAACGAGTGCCATTGCAACAACAATGACAGTATTTAACAAATAATCACCCATTCTAGCTTTTTCAAAAGCTTTCACATAGTTTCCCCACTGTAAAACTTCTGGCCAAGCCCAAGGGTTGGAAGCGTTTAATTCAAGCTGGGTTTTTAAACTGGCTAAGAACACCCAGGCAATTGGGACAACAATTGTGATCGCGAAAACGATCATTACAAAGTAGATAAAGATTTTGTACCATGCATGAGGTGATAAATTCTTCATTTTTTTCATATCGACACCTCCTAAAACTGCATTGGATCACGTTTCGTGACTCGATTCAAAGCACCTGCCATGGAGAAAGCAAGAATAAATGTCATAACTCCAATGGCCATACCATATCCAAGGTTTCCAGAGAAGGCCTTAGAATACATATAATTCAACATAACTTGCGTTCCAAATTGACCGTTTGTATTTACTTGAACGAACAAGAAACTCAAATTGATCGTTGAAATAACAAAGAAAGTTAATGTTTGACGAATATTATCCCAAATCAACGGCAAGGTGATCATGAAAAATTGTTTAAATTTCCCTGCTCCTTCCAAAGCTGCCGCTTCGTATAAGTTTTCAGGAATAGAAGTCATGCTGGCCATATACATAACCATGTAATAACCAATGGCTTGCCAAACCAACGCACCAATAATGGAGAAAATAATGATTTCAGGATCTCCCATCCACTGACGAGTCAAAGCATCAAGGCCAATGGAAGATAACAACGTATTTAATAAGCCATTGCTTGGGGCATAGATGGCAGAGAAAATTCCCGCAATAATAACGATATTTAAAATATTTGGGATGTAAAAAATGATACGGAATAAGTTTTTACCCTTGAATTCTTCTCGAGTTAATAATGTCGCAAAGAATATTGCCAACACAATCGTAAACATTGTGATAACAACAATGATCAAGATCTGATTTTGAATTGATTCAAGGAAAATGGAGTCATTGAACAAAGTTTTGAAATTTTTTAATCCAATGAACGTCTCATCACCTACAAAGCTTGATTTTTGATACAGAGAATATCGGAATACCTGGATCGTAGGAATTACAATAAACAGAGTAACGAGAATCAGAGCAGGTGCCAGACATGCAGCAACAAAGCGCGATTGTGCTTTCTTTTTTGTCATTTTGTCCTCCTTATCTCTCTAGTTTAAATAAAGCGGTGAAAGAATCACCGCTTTATGTTTTCATATCACTGTTTTTTTATTCTGCAGACAGAGGGTTTTCACGTAATGTCGTCCAGAGTTCTGTCAGTGATTCTTGCCATGTATCAACAGTAACGCCTTCTTTACCACTTGCGATTTCTTCGATAGGACCATAAATCGTTCCTTTGAAGTCAACATCTGGAACAGCTGTTGCATCATAAGCGGCATATGTACCGGATACTGCTTTTACACCTTCCATGTTATAAACATCAAACAGACCTTTTAACTGTTCATCAACTAACAAGCTTGCAGAATCTTTTCTAGGTGAAACGATATTGTGAGATGCGAAAATCTGAGCGGCATCTTCAGAGTATAAGAACTTGATAAACGCTTTGGCGTCATCAGCATTTGCAGCTTCTGCAGGGATCCAAACAGTTTCAGTCATTGTAGTAACTACGCGATCTCCACCTTCTTCAAATGCAGGTAAAGGCATTACACCCCAAGAGAATCCTTCAGGAGTCGTTTCAGCCATTTCGGCAACGATCCAAGATCCGTTTGGCATAAATACGGCTTTACCATCGATCATAGACTGCTGGTTAACAGTAAATCCACCATCAACGTTAGCGTTAGCTACTGTATCTTTTTCAAGATATTCAGGACCAACTAATTTAGCGATCGTTTCAAGAATCAGTTTTCCTTCATCGGAATCCCAAGTTCCTTCACCGTATTTCAATGCGTTCTGGAAGTATTCTTCTCCACCTGCCTGGTATAACATACCTAACAATGTATTATCAAAGTAACCTCTGATTGGATATGTAAACAAATATTTGTTTGCATCTTCAGAATGAACCTGATCACCTAAAGCAAACATTTCATCCCAAGTTGTAGGAAGCTGATCTTCACTTAATTCCGCTTTATTGTAGTATAAACCAGCTGGAGTATACATGATTGGAGCTAAGTAACTCTTTCCATCGCCAAAATATTCAGCTGTTGGTGAAGTAATAGAAGTATCAATTTCATCTGCTACTTCTTCCATTACATCACTGATATCCATTACTTTATTGCTGTTCAGCATAGATTCAGTGTAGTTAGATGCCTGTCCCAAGTTGTAGTAAACAAGGTCTGCATACTTGCCGGAAGCATTGTCTTTTTGCATTTCCTGATCGATTTCTTTGCTCCAGCGGATCTGAACATCAACATCAGGATTTGCTTCTTCAAAAGCAGCAGCTGCTTCTTCTAAGAACTCTGTACCATTTCCACCTTCGAAAGCGTCAAAAGCTAAAATACGCTGTCCATCTTCGTTAGTAGGAACTTCAGCTTCTGCTGTATCAGAGCCCCCTGAGCTACAACCAGTAACAAGTGTAGCCATAGCCAGAGCTACAGCCCCAACTCTATAAAATTTGTTCATATTATCCTCCTCCTCTAAATAATTAGAACTTCATTTGATTTCAGTATAAAGAAATGTAAGCGCTTTTACTACACGATTCTTGTTAGTTTTTTTAGAAATATTGCTTTTTCGTAAAAATCCACAAAATTCTGAAATAATTAACAAATTATGATATACTACAAAAAGTATAATGATTTAGATTAAAAACATCACCGTCAAGGAGGATCTCATGATGAAAAAAAAGCCAAATATCGTTTTACTGATGTGTGATCAGTTTCGCGGAGATTGCCTCTCAATAGCCGGTCATCCAGATGTCCAAACCCCATATTTAGATTCCATTGGAAGCGATGGGACCGTATTTGATCATGCGTATAGCGCTACGCCAAGCTGTATTCCGGCAAGAGCTGCCATTTTTACAGGTCGCAGTCAAATTGGTCATGGTCGTGTTGGCTACGAAGATGGTATCGACTGGAATTATACACATTACTTGGCTGAAGAATTTTCAAAAGCTTCTTATCAAACTGAGTGTATCGGCAAAATGCATGTCCATCCTCCGAGACTTACATGCGGTTTTGGACATGTTCGCTTACACGATGGTTACTTGCATAATTTAAGACAAGATTCCATTCCTCATTGGATGCACCAGGAAGTTTGCGATGATTATTTATTTGATTTAAAAAATGCAGAAGGTTTACAAGCTGATGTGAATGCTTCTGGACTGGAGTGCAATTCTTGGATTACCCATCCATGGACATATGATGAAAAAATCCATCCGACCAACTGGGTCAGTGATGAAAGCTTACGCTTTTTGGATACCAGAGATCGTACAAAACCATTTTTCATGATGTCATCTTTCTTGCGCCCTCATCCTCCTTTAGATCCGCCGCAAACGTATTACGATTTATATAAAGATAGAGATTTGCGATCTCCCGCAAAGGGTGATTGGGATGATCCGTCAAAAACTGTAGAACATCATTTTGAAACAAACTCGATTTATGGTAAAGACGATGATCGTATACAACACGATGTCATGGCAGGATACTATGCTTGCATCACACATGTCGATCACCAAATTGGGCGCATCCTGTTTAAGTTGCAGGAACAAGGTATATTAGAGGATACGATCATACTGTTTGTCAGCGACCACGGAGAAATGTTATTTGATCATAGTTTATGGAGAAAGGTTTTCCCTTATCAAGGAAGCGTTCATATCCCGTTTTTAATGCGAATTGGAAAGAATATCTTGCCAAAACAAAAGAAATTAATACACGAAGTGGTAGAATTGCGCGATATCATGCCAACCTTGCTTGATCTTTGCGATCTTCCAATTCCCGATACTGTGGATGGAAACTCCCTGGTTCCCCTTTTGACGGAAGAGAAAGATTCGCTTCGTGACTATATTCATGGTGAACATAGTTTTCATTCCGGCTTATCAAATCATTATATTGTGACAAGACAATATAAATATATATGGTATAGCCAGACCGGAATTGAACAATTCTTTGATTTAGAAAAGGACCCACAAGAAACACATAATGCGATCACGGATCCTGAATACGAATGCATTATTCAATCCTTACGAAAAACTTTGATCAAAGAATTATCCAACCGACCGGAAGGTTACAGTGATGGAAAGCAATTGATCGTGGGAAAAACACCTGTTAATATGATCAAGTATAGACCATAAAGGGCTTAAATGCCCTTTTTCTTTTGTTCAAAAACCAGAAAAATTAACTTGTGAAAAAATTATTTTGTTCATTGATTTTCCCCACTTCCTATGATAAAGTCAAAGGTGGTAAGAAATACCTTAAACAAATGGAGGAAAAGTCATGAGTAAAAAAATTGTATTAGCCGGTGCTTGCCGTACAGCCATTGGAAAAATGGGTGGTGCTCTAAGCAATACACCAGCTGCTGACTTAGGAGCGATCGTAATCAAAGAAGCTCTAAATCGTGCCGGAGTTAAACCGGAACAAGTTGATGAAGTCTTAATGGGATGCGTTATTCAAGCTGCACAAGGACAAAACGTTGCCCGTCAAGCATCCATCAAAGCTGGGTTGCCAATTGAAGTTCCTGCTGTAACTTTAAATGTTGTTTGTGGATCTGGATTAAACTGCGTCAACCAAGCGGCTGCCATGATCAAAGCTGGTCAAGCCGATATCGTCGTAGCCGGTGGTATGGAAAATATGTCTATGGCACCATTTGCGCTGAATAAGGCTCGTTTTGGATATCGCATGAACAACGGTGTTTTGGTAGATACTATGATCAACGATGCATTGACAGATGCCTTCAATCACTATCATATGATGATCACAGCTGAAAATATCTGTGATCAATGGGAACTCACTCGTGAAGAGTTAGATGCTTTCTCTGCAAATTCTCAACAAAAATGTGAAAAAGCCCAGGCTGAAGGAAAATTTGATGATGAAATCGTTCCGGTTCCTGTAAAAGTTAAGAAAGAAATCGTTGAATTCAAGAAAGACGAAGGACCACGTGCCGGTACGACACCAGAAACTTTGGCAAAACTTCGTTGTTGTTCTGGTAAAGAAGGCGGCCTGGTTACAGCTGGTAATGCATCCGGTATCAACGATGGAGCTGCCGCAATCGTAGTTATGAGCGAAGAAAAAGCAAAAGAACTTGGCGTTACTCCAATGGCTACTTGGGTTGATGGCGCTTTAGCTGGAGTTGATCCTACAATTATGGGTATCGGTCCTGTTGCCGCAACAAAAAAGGTTATGGCCCGCACAGGTTTGAGTGTAGATGACATGGATTTAATTGAAGCAAACGAAGCATTTGCTGCTCAGTCTGTTGCAGTTGCTAAAGAGTTGAATTTTGATATGGATAAAGTCAATGTCAATGGTGGAGCCATTGCCTTAGGACACCCGGTTGGTGCAAGCGGATGCCGTATCTTAGTCACCTTGTTACACGAAATGCAGAAACGTGATGCGAAGAAAGGTTTAGCGACTCTTTGTATCGGTGGCGGTATGGGTTGTGCCACAATCGTTGAACGCGACTAAAAAGTATATTTACTACATAATAAAAAGCTGTATCTTTTTTGATCAAGCCATCAAGAAAGCATTACAGCTTTTTTTTTACTTTCTAATTGAAATGTTAGATGTTTGTATAATGGAAAATATTATAAACGTTGATACAGATAATCAAGACCATTAATCCAATAAACAATTTATCTACTGTTTTCTCATCAATCTTTTTATTGATCTTTCTTCCAAAAATCCCACCTAGAATTCCACAAACAACCATACCTGCCAACAATAGGATCTCTATCGAAGGAATCCCGCTCAAGAGATTGCTAATCAAACTCGCCCCCTGAGAGAACAATATTATATAGAGCGAGTTTTGAGCAGCTTCTTTTGTTTTCATGGTAAAGAAATAATAAAGAACAACTAGATTGATAGGTCCGCCCCCAATACCTAAAAAAGAAGAGAAACATCCCAATATTAATCCAATCAACAAACAAGAAACAATATTCGTGATGTGGAGTGTTCGAATCTTCTCTTTATTAATTGTATAGATCAAAGTTCCTAATGTGATCAATAACAAGATGGCCGCCTGCACCGCTCCAGCTGTATTTGGAGTTTCAAACAAAGAGGCAACAAAGCCGAATAATTCTTTCCCGATCAGCCCGCCGACGGCAGCCCCTATCGCCAAAGGTGTTCCAATCTTCATATTTACAGAAGAATCTTTCGCAATAAAACTTTTACAAACCGAGTAAGTGGTCATAGATAAAACCGTACAACCTGATAAAATATTGATCACGGAAACATCTAAAACGCCAAACGCATCCATGACTGGTTTAATAATGATGCCGCCTCCGATACCGCAGATAGCACCTATAATCGAAGCAAAGAAACTGATCAAGAAAAACAATAGATACATAGTGTCACCACTTTTCCTTTTTCAAATATTTTATAACAAATTCAGTGTATTATTTAAAAATATCTTGTTCTTTTCTTTAGATGAATTGCCATTCGATCATTCATAAACCAAAAATTCGTTTATAATATAAAAAAAGGAGTGCTATATCATGAGAACGTTTATTGCAGTGGACCTAGGTGGAACCAACATCCGTGCCGCTATCGTACAAGAGGATGGAGAAATCTTAGATGTCCAAAAAAAGAAAACCGAAGCGCATTTAGGTAAAGAGCATGTTATGCAGACGATGGAAGATTTGATTGCTTCATTGGATGGTTATCAAGAAGCAGAAGGTATCGGTTTGGGAATACCAGGACCAACAGATACGGTCAATGGAAAAATCATCATTTCAAATAATTTACCAGATTTAATTGGATATCCGATCGCGGATCATATTCAAAACCGTTTCCATAAGCCCACTTTTATGGCAAACGATGTCAAAGTGGCCGGTTTAGCTGAGGCATTGCTTGGAGAAGGTCGAGGTAAGAAAAACGTATACTTTATGACAATTTCAACTGGCGTAGCCGGAGCCATGATACTGGATGGAAAAGTGCTTTCTGGATTCCATGGTCATGGTGGAGAAATTGGAAATGCAATCATAGATCCCACTCGGGCACCAATTGCCGGCTTAAATCCAGGAGCCGCTGAATCTTGGGTTTCTGGTCCTGCCATCGTCCGTGAGGGGAATCAAGCTTGCGGCAAACAATTTGAACATGCTGGTCAATTATTTGAGGCTGCTGCTACTGATCCAAATGCCAAAAAAGTCGTGGAAAGATTCAAAGATGATTTAGCCGTTCTATTGGCTAATGTTTGTTTTGTCTGTGACCCAGAAATGATTTTGATTCAAGGAGGCGTAATGAAATCTAGTGCAGACTTCTTGGACGATGTTCAAGAGAGGATGCGAAATTTATTATTCCCTGGAATGCGAGAAACTGTACTGGCAAGTGCTACCATAGAAGAACCGGGCCTTGTTGGAGCAGCAATGCTTGCTAAATCTCAAATGGATTAAATGAAATGTAAGATGATTTCATTAACAATAATTTAAACCGATCATAATGATCGGTTTTTTTTATTATATTGCGTTATTGAAAATGTTGCGCAACAAATTTATAATATAACTATGCCAAATCAACGGTACATCATCAATGAAAAATCATTTGATAATATCAAAATGAATCTTATTTATATTTCTCAAGCTATCTATGGAGATGACTGGCACAGCAAACAACACATGCATCACTGCACTGAGTTGTTTTATGTTACAAGGGGAAAAGGATTATTTCAAACTGCCAATGAAACATTACATCTAAAAGAAGATGATCTAGTCATCGTCAACCCCAATGTAAGTCATACAGAACTGGGATATGAGAATAATCTGTTTGAATACATCGTATTAGGTTTTGAGGGTACAGAATTTTATGAGAAAGGATTAAAACTCGAAAATGATGTTTTTTGTGCTAATTACCAAGACTATAAACATGAGATTTTGTTTTATTTAAAAACATTACTTTTAGAAGTAAAAAACCAAGAACCTTACTACCAGGAACAATGTCAAAATCTACTAGAGCTATTAATTATCAATATTATCCGCCGTTCAAAGATTGAATTGCATATCTCGCCAAGTAAAAAAGTAAATCGAGAATGTATTTTTGTCGAAAACTATATCAATGAGCACTATAAGGAAAATATTACGTTAGATAATCTAGCCGAAGCCGCTTATGTCAACAAGTATTATCTAGCCCATACATTTAAAAAACAAAAAGGAATATCCCCTATCAACTATCTTTTAGAGAAACGAATCGAGGAAGCCAAAATTCTTCTTCGCACCACTAATCTTTCCGTCAACGAGATCAGTCAGATCGTCGGCTTTTCCAGTCAGTCCTATTTTGCACAGAGTTTCAAACGAACAATGCATAAGACTCCATTAGAATACCGACGCGAGCACATGACGAATCAAGCCTAAACAAAAAGGGTTGTGTCAAAAAATTGACACAACCTCTTTTTGGCGCTTTAAATTCTGTTGGGGTTTTCCTAAATTCAATTTAAATCAAATTGGGGTGATTTCACCCCAATTTGTTTTTAAAGGCTCGATTCTATGTATTTCTCCATAACGATTCTCAGTTTGATTTTTTATATTTTCCTCTTGGTTTTCCTTTTCGTTTGATGACTCTTTGTTTCTTATTTGGCGAATATCTTTGACTATGATTCTGAGAGTACATGATCTTGTTCCGCGCTCTCTCAAAGTTCACAAATCC
>NZ_JACHHD010000012.1 GCF_014202635.1 Faecalicoccus acidiformans | reverse complement strand
AGTTTTCAAAGATCTCTCACGCCGCTTCCCGCGCCGTGCTCAGTTATATTACCAAATCTTATCCCCCTTGTCAAAAAAAATGTGCATTTTTTTTCGTTTTTTTCACCCTGTTTTTTTTCTTCGCAATGTAAACGATTACATAGCAAAAATTGTCTTCATCCTACAAACAATTGTCATCAAAACAGAGAAAGCGCAAATCATAATGACTCACGCTTCCCATTTATTGAACGATCATTTCTTCTTTTTTATTTCATCTTTTTGATTCTTTTATACATTTTTGGTCGTTTTTTTCTTTCAATCCCGCATATGATTGAAGTCAACCCTCCTGAATCTTTCTCTTCATTCCATTTGATACAATCTTCAGATCTTATTTATCTTCGCATGACCTAGAATAACAAAGACCCAATCATATACATTCTATACTGGGGTTTATACTCTGCCGGAATATGGAGTATCACTCATAACAACTTTTATAAATGGCTTTTACATCGTCCGGACTCAAGTGTACATAACTGCGCGTCTATAGACCACTGGTTCGAACCGCTTATTTTACCATTTCCTGAAATTTATCTTTTGGAATTCCCCATACTTTTTCTGCATATCCCGCAAATCTCTTTTCTGTCTGTGAATTTAAAACATACTTCATCCAGGCTGGTGTGATGATAGCCAATCCCTGTCCATGCGTAAGATCATAATAAGCAGATAATTCATGCTCAATAGGATGACAAGACCACGCTCCGCCTTTCCCTACAGTTAAAATATGATTCAAAGCTAACGAAGAAGCCCACATGATATTTGAACGAGCTTCATAATTTTTTGGATTCTGAAACGGCGACGAAAGCATAATGAATCAATGTCCGCACAACCTTCCGCAGTCTGTGAAGCCGGCAGAGTCATAGTATAAGCAAAACCACAAATGGAAACTGTCGAATATAACATAGGCGAAGAGATTTCCAGTTTTTCATGAGTTTCTTCGTTGGTGATGACTGCACCAGGATTCATTTCTGAGCCTGTGGCGCTTATCGTCAATACGTCAAAAATCGGCAACGCTTTGATCATCAAAGAACGACCCATCATCAGTTCCCAAGAATCTCCTTTATAACAGGCAGAACAGGCAATAGGTTTTGAGGCATCAATAACACTTCCTCCCCCATAGGCCCAAAGAATCTTCTTTCCATAGGGTTTCATCACTTCCGAAAGAACCTCGATTCGTCCTTTTCCAAAACGAATATCTGTTGGTACTCAAAAATCAAAATGATTCATAACCTCTCTCATTAAAAGTAAAAAAGGCATACTTTCACAAGGAAAATATACCTTCTTTGGCTACTTATTGACTTTTATTATAATGTTTTTTTCTTAGAACTCAATACTCAAAAAGGTGCTTTCCGACAGTTCTATACTTAAAAAGGATTACTTTTCCAACTCGGAAATCTTCTCGATACGCTGTTTATGACGTTCTCCATTAGAAAATGGCGTTTTAATAAAAGTATGAACGATATCCTTGCATGTTTCGATTCCTGTCGTACGTTGTCCCAGAGCCAATATGTTCGCATCGTTATGTTCTCTGGTTAAGCGTGCCATCGTCGTATTGGTACAAAGTCCGCAGCGAATCCCTTTTATCTTATTGGCCGCAATACTGATTCCGATGCCGGTCCCGCAAAGCACGATCCCCAGATCTGCTTCTTTAGACAATACTTTTTCAGCACAAGCCTTTGCGTAATCCGGATAATCTACGCTTTCTTCGGAATTCGTTCCACAGTCTATCACGGTATACCCTTCTTGTTCCAACATTTTTTTGATTTCCAACTTATAGGTATAAGCTCCATGATCATTTGCCATCGCTATTTTCATATTTCGAGATCCTCCTTCATCCATTTATAATCTTCTTCATTAATATAAATACTGCATTTTCCATCTTGGCACAAGAATTTTCCCAAACCTTTATCCAAATAAACAACACGAGACGAATCCGTGATATCCACCATCGTTTCGCATTGACTTTCTTCAAGGGTGAATTCCTTGCTTCCTGCCCAACCGTTTGTCATCACCACCACCACAGGGTGTTTGCCTTGAACATACCAGCCCACACAGTGCGGATCATCAAATCGATCCTCGATCATATCCGGGTCCAAAAGATGTTTTCGGATCCATACCATTTCATTCAAAAACGGAACTTTCGTTTTTCCATTTCTTGGGATCCCGGCATGATCTCCATAAAATACGCAAGGACACACGCAGTCTCTTAATAAGATCAAGGCATAGGCATGAACCTTAAACCAGTCTTCGACCCAAGACTGCAAAGCTTGGCCCGGTTGCGTGTCGTGATTATCAACAAAAGCCACTGCACTTTGCGGCTCTTCCTTAGTCAATGTACCATCCAAGATCTTGGACATGTCATAACGATCATACGATCTTGACGCATCATAAAGATGAAAGTGCAAAGGTACATCAAACAACAACATACTATAAGAAACCTTGACCAGATACGCTTTTAATTCCTCTATATTTCCACTCCAGTATTCACCAACCGCAAAAAGATTATCTTGGCTTTCCTGACGCATCGCATTCAACCATCCAGGAAAAAATCCTGCATCGATACTCTTAACAGCATCCAGACGATAGCCGTCGATTCCTGTAAAATCACGATACCATATTCCCCATCGATATAGTTCTTCAACCACCCTCGGATTGGAAAAATCTACATCATCGCCCATGATATAGTCGAAGTTTCCATTTTCCTGCGAGACATTTTCAGCCCATTTCTTATGATAAAACTCCAACAGCTTTGTCTTTTTGGTTCGGGCATCATAATCTGTACCCGTGAAACAGGACCAGTCCCATGTAAAATCTGAATACTTTCCTTTTCGTCCAGGAAAAGTGAATCGCGTCCAAACCTCTACTTCTTCCTCATCCGATATTGCTTCGTCTCGATCCGCCCAGCTGATTTCTTTTGCTTTGATCGTCTCTTTGCCGTCAGCTCCCATACGATGATTAAAAACAATATCCGCAATGATCTCCAAGTGATTTTCATGAGCGGTTTGAATTGCTTTTAAATACTCATCCTTTGTTCCATATTTTGTGGGAATCGTCCCTTTTTGGTCAAATTCTCCTAAATCATACATATCATAGACACCATATCCGACATCGTTAAGACCCCCTTGCCCTTTGTAAGCAGGAGGAAGCCATATTCGATCATAGCCGATCTGTGCCAATGTCAAAGACTCTTGGATCAGGCGTTTCCAGTGGCCGGCATCTTCTGGCAAATACCATTCAAAATACTGAAGAAGTGTATGGTTCATAATCGCTATACCTTTTTTGAAAAACGAGTGCGGCAATTAGGACATGTGATTTCAATATTTCCTTTGCCTTTTGGTACCCGAATGATCTGCGCACACTTGGGGCAAACAAAATGTCTGTAGGAAGTTTCTTGAAAATTCTTTCGAATAGCTTTAAATGTATGCGTGATTTTTGTTCGAATCGCAATAAATTTCATATTCTCAGCCTGTCTGGCATAAATATTGCGCGACATAGATCGAAAGAGATAGGAAAAGAACACCAAAAAGAACAAAAACGAAACAATGATATTGGGAGTAAAAAAAGATAATGCTAAAAAGATCAACTCCAAAATAAATAGAAACTGATTCAGAGAATCATTCCCATAACGCCCCGCAAAAAAACGTATTAATTTTTCTTTCATTTCTATCACCTATCGCCAGTTTAACATAAATCCAACCCAACAAGAAGCTGATTCATTTTACAATCCTTAAACACTAGATCTTGCGAATATAGTCTTCTTTTCGCTGAGCAGCTGCTTTTTTCCCTTCCGGTTTTCCATAGCCTAGAATCACATTGCCGACTCCTTCATAAGCAAAGTCGATCCCCCATTGTTTCATGAGCTTTTGCCCTTCGGAAGTCTGGAAAACCTCTCTTGCTCGATAGATGTAACAAGAATCAACTTCCATGCCATGAGCTGCATTTAACAAATTACCGATAACGAGATTCGCATCGTCACGATATGTCGGCACTCGTGTATCGCCAAAAACAATGACCACGATCGGCGCTCCATAAAACGGGTCTGTATCAGTCTGCAGAATAGAAGCATTGAGTTTAGAAATCTTGTCTCTGATCTCTTTGTCTTGGACACAAACAATCAAAGGAGATTGTCTACCCATCCCGGTAGGAGCATAGGTCCCGGCTTCCAGGATCGCATCTAAAACAGAATCTTCTACGTTTTGATCCATGTAAGCCCTGCAGCTTCTTCTCGTTTTCAACATTTGAATCATATCATTCATCATGAATACCTCCCATTATATATTTATTTTATATGATACCAAATGGTTTTGACACTTCTGATTCAAAATCCCAAAATTTAATTAAGATCTATAAAACTCTCACATACTTTCACATGAAGAGAAAATAATTTATCCACAACTCTTTCCTATACTAAAAGTGTGTTACGGGAACACATAAAAAACCTCTTCATATATCTCTCTCCTAAAAACAATAATAACCGCAAAAATGACATCCAGCCGGATGTCGTTTTTGTTTATCCCGTTTTAAATCTTGTTCCAGGGCAGAATGAAAACATCTTTTCATGATTTTCTGAAAAAAATTTAACCTTGGTTACATTTTTGTGATATACTACTTCCATGTAAAACAGGAGGAAATCATGTCAGATTTAAAAAAGTTGTATGAAGTTGTTCAGCAGCGCAACAATGGTGATAAAGAATTTTTACAAGCTGTTGAAGAAGTCTTTGAATCTTTAGAAGTTATTGAACAAGTACATCCAGAAAAATTAGATGATGATGTGTTAGCTCGTATCGTAGAGCCTGAACGACAGATCATCTTCCGTGTGCCTTGGGTCGACGATAACGGAGTCACACATGTAAACCGCGGTTTCCGTATAGAATTCAATTCGGCTCTGGGCCCTTATAAGGGAGGCCTTCGTTTCCACCCTTCCGTAAATGCCAGTATTATCAAATTCTTAGGATTTGAACAAATCTTTAAGAACTCTTTGACCACGCTGCCAATGGGTGGAGGAAAAGGTGGATCTGATTTTGATCCAAAAGGAAAGAGCGATGCTGAAGTTATGCGTTTCTGCCAAAGCTTCATGAGTGAATTATATCGTCATATCGGGCCAAACACAGACGTACCGGCCGGGGATATCGGTGTTGGCGGTCGTGAAATCGGCTATTTGTTTGGACAGTATAAGCGCCTGAAAAATGAATTCAGCGGTGTCTTGACCGGTAAAGGTTTAACCTTTGGAGGTTCTTTAGTTCGTACAGAAGCAACCGGTTATGGTTTGTGTTATTTTACGCAAGCATTATTAAAAGATAATGGCACAAGCTTTGACGGAAAAACTGTTGCGATCTCCGGAAGTGGAAATGTTGCCATCTACGCTTGTGAAAAAGCAACAGAATTAGGAGCCAAAGTCGTTACAATGTCTGACTCTAACGGTTTTATTTATGATCCAAATGGTATCGACTTGGCTTGCGTCAAAGAAATCAAAGAAGTTCGTCGCGGACGCATCAAAGAATATGTAGAAACACATCCAGACGCTACATATACAGCTGGAGCCCGCCCTTGGCAAACACCTTGTGACATTGCGTTGCCTTGTGCCACTCAAAATGAGCTGGACTTAGAAGATGCCAAAGCGTTAGTGGCCAACAAAGTTTTCGCCGTGTGTGAAGGGGCTAATATGCCGACAACTCCAGAAGCCATCCATTACTTAATGCAGAATGGTGTATTCTACGCACCAGGTAAAGCCAGCAATGCTGGTGGTGTCGCTTGCTCCGGATTGGAAATGAGCCAAAACGCACAGCATTTATCATGGACTCGTGAAGAGGTAGATGCTCGTCTCCAAAAAATCATGGAAAGTATTTTCGAAACTTGCCGTGATACCGCAAAAGAATATGGACATGAAAAAGAATATGTAGTTGGTGCCAACATTGCCGGTTTCTTAAAAGTAGCCGAAGCCATGAAAGCACAAGGAACTGTATAGAATGCCAAAAGGACCTTCACAGGTCCTTTTTTAATGCTTTCTCTTTACGATCCATAGAATTGCAGCCAAGGAAGTTGCGCCAGCCGCAATCCATCCTGCAGCCGATGTATTCAATGATGTAGAAGGATTTGTTTTTTTCTTTGTGGAAGATCCATAACTGTCTTTTTCAGGATTTCCTTGGTTCGTTTTTTCACTCGAATCTGAGCTTTCATCGGATGGAATATCATCCGGTTTCAAATCCTGATCCGAATCTGGTGATTCCGTTGCCTTTTCTTTGACCTCCACTTGAACAGGGATATTTTCTAAGACCAGATAATCCTGAAGATCTTTCGGAGTATAGGTGGCCTCAAAAGTAAAGACTCCGGTTTGCTTCAAAACCTGGTTTCCATCCTCCCAGCTAAACCCTTCTGGAAGAACTACTGAATCCAGCAATTCCTCTTTCCATCCATAAAGATTGGAAGGTGTTGTCACGATAGGTTTGGCTTTATGAATCGTAAATTCACAAATATCCTCCAAACCAATATGAATACCATCGGATGGAACCGTTGCCTTAACAAACCATGTCCCCGCATCGGTTGGTTCTTCGCTGACAAAAGGCCCTTCTTTAGAAGCAGAATAGGTAAACGATACTTCGCCAAATGCTGCCTGGGCACTCGGTATAGATGGGGTCTCCCCATAAGTCCAATCCTCAATATTCAATGGCTGGATCCAAGAGTTTTCTTCTTCAAACGTAATAGAAGAAGTAAATTGGGAATCTCCTACTTTATAATCATAAGAGATGGTCATCCCCGGTTTAACACCTTGCAAGACTGCATCTTGAATCTCTATTGAACCATTGGGAATGATTGCCGACGGATCAATATTGGGATCTAAGTTTCGCAAATCAAAAGTTGTTTGATTTTGAGGAATCTTAGCCGTATATGCTTTTTGATCTTGTAAATTAATGCCGGAAGCATTCGAAATATCCGTATGGATCGAAATCATACGATTGCCTGATAAATTCACGGATGATCCATTTAAATATGGAAACCCCGTCAGATCGATCGTAGAAAGATTCGTAGTATGACACCATAACTGTGACAAGTTTTTATTAGTCGAAACATCCAAACTCGTCATTGGCGTACCGGAGATCCAAATACTTTGTAACTGTGGATTCTGTGAAAAATCAAAACTTTTCGCATTTCCGGCTAAATACATAAATACCTTCAAATTCGGATTGTTTCGAGTATCGATTTTCTGAAGCAAGCTCCCTCCTGCCACAAGTTCTTCCAACATGGTGTTTTGGGAAAGATCCAACTGTGTCAATGTATCATGAAAACAATTGACTACTTTTAATTCTGGATTGTGCGTCAAATCCAATATTGAAATCGGATTTTCATCCGTATACAAAACCGATAATTTTGTATTTTGCGATAAACCTAGATTCGAAATTTGATTCTCTTCACAATTCAACTCTTCTAAATTAGGAAAATATTCAATTCCCTGCATAGAAGTGATTCCTTTCTTGCGAAGCGAAATAGAATGAACTCCATCCATTTCGGATGCAGATAAGGATCCATTATGATCTTTATCAATATATTGATTCACATAGGTACGAAAAACCGAATCAGGGAAATTGCCTTCCGAAATCGGTAATTCCTCTAAAGCATACACAGGCATAGAATTCATGCCCAACCCAAGTAAAATAAAAACTGCTATGAAGCATTTTATCAGTCTTTTCATAAAGACCTCTTTTCCAAATAGAACTTCTCTATCTATGTACATCATAACAGTCTTATGGATTTAATGATATCGATATGCTCAGACCGATCTGGGAAGTTCTAAAACCCGAACTTTTCCTTCTTTGATTTCGACAACTGACACAGAGCAGTTTGGGACTAAAGCTCGGGTCAGATTCTGCTCTTTAGCTCTTTGAAAAAAAGTCTTGGAATGTTCTTCCAAAAACTGCCGAATCACCGAACCATGACTAACGATCAAAATATCACCCTGTTCTTGTCGTTCCAAGTCTTGAATAGCCATAAAAAAACGCATAGCCGCTTCGTGGCGATTTTCTCCTCCATGAGCATAAAATTCTTCTTGGATGACTTTTCCATCCGGAAAAATATTTCGAATCAGTTCTCCTTCGTAATCCCCAAAAAAAACTTCTTTAAACCGTTTGTCCCTTTTTCTCGGGACTTCTCTATCTTTTAGAATCAAATCCAGCGTATCCGCCGCTCGCTCGCTTCCCGAATGATAGCCGCTGGCCAAAGGAATTGATTCAAAATAAGAGGCAAGGTGCTCTGCCTGTTGAATTCCCTGCTTTGTTAAGGGAGAATCACACCAGCCCTGAACACGCCCCATCACATTAAAGTAAGTTTGCCCATGCCGAACAATATATACTTTCATCCTTGACTCCTTTCTAAAACACTGACAATTTCATCTTTTTTCGCCCCAAGAACTACCTTATCTTTTCTTGTATATTGATATTGGAAGCCAAGTTTCTCTTGGACTCTTCGACTTTGTTCATTCCCTTTGTAGTAACCGCAAAAGATACGTGTAAGTCCTAATTGTTGGAAACCATACGCTAATAAAGCCTCTGCTGCTTCCGGAATAATTCCTTGCCCCCAATACGCCTTGCCAAGCCAATACCCAAGTTCGGCCTCCTTGTCATGCAGCTGCACGTTTGCCTGTCCCTCAAACATCAGTGAGATACATCCAATGATCTCTTCAGTTTCTTTTAAAACGACAGCATAGGTTTCCGGACAGTTAAATACATTGATAATGATTTCTTTGGATTCTTCTACATTTTTATGAGGAAGCCATCCGGCTCTAGGTCCGATATCCGGATCTTTTGCGAGATCATACAATCGAGGAGCATCTTCTATTTTCCAGTGTCTTAATACACATCGCTTTGTTTCCATGCCTATATTGTAGCACAAATTTCGTTAGCACACCCTAACTGAATGAAATTGCAGTTTAATTCTGGCTTTGTTAGAATAAAGCAGACGTAAGGGAGTAGTTATCTTACAAATCAGTAAGTGAGTAAATCAACATAATGATCATTGGATCTGGTTTACTGTAAAAAACGAGACTTATGCGATTTTTTTCGCGTGGGTCTCGTTTCTTTTTTGGAGGACTTTATGGATACTTTTACTCTGATTTTGACCGCTGTTTCTCTAGCTATGGATGCCAGCGCTGTATCTTTGGCCAAAGGAATGGCACTCCCTAAAGAAAAGCTAGGGAAATACGCATTTCTGCTGGCACTTGCTTTCGGATTCTTTCAAGCATTGATGCCCTGTATCGGTTATTTTGCCGGCATGCAGTTTGTCGCTTTAATTTCGAGCGTTGACCACTGGATTGCCTTTCTTTTATTGGGGTGGATCGGCTTCAATATGATCAAAGAGGGAAAAGAAGAAACCCCTGCCGAAGAAACTGTTGATTCGATTCCTTTAAAGACCATTCTGATGCTGGCTATTGCCACCAGCATCGATGCTCTGGCGGCGGGAATCAGTTTTGCGTTTTTAAATGTGTCCATTCTATATGCCGCCTTATGGATAGGATCAATCACTTTTATCCTTTCTTTTTTATGTGTTCTCTTAGGAAAAAAACTCGGATCTATTTTCCAAAAATACGCTGAGTTTTTAGGCGGAATCACATTGATTCTTTTAGGATGTAAGATACTGCTTGAACATCTGTTTTTCTGATGGAAAACGGGTTGCACTCTTAAAGTGGATATGGGACAATGAGTTAGTTCAAGAAAGGTGTATTTTATGAGTGAACATTCTATATATTATGAACAATATACTAATATTTTAAAGAATGAACTTGTTCCCGCAATGGGGTGTACAGAACCTATCGCCATTGCATACTGCGCAGCGAAAGCTCGATCAATATGCAGCTGTCCCTGTACGAAAGTCATTGTCGAGGCCAGCGGGAACATCATCAAAAACGTAAAAAGTGTCACTGTTCCGAATACCAATGGACTCAAAGGCATTGAAGCGGCTGCTGCCGTAGGAATCGTTGCAGGTGATCCTGAAAAAAAACTAGAAGTCATTTCCTCTGTATCCGATGCACAGAAAGAAGAGCTCAAAAGTTTCTTAAAATCGACACCTATTGAGGTTCGCTATCTGCGCTCCCAGATTCCGTTAGACATAATCATAACATTGGAGACTGCGGATGGATCCAACAGCGTTCGTATCGCCGGAAGTCATGATCATATTATTTGGATGAAGCATGATGATCAGCTTATTTATGAAGATTTAAATCAAGAAGAGGAAGCACCTGTTATCGATACTGCATTTATGAGTGTCGAAGGCATCGTAGATTATGCCGTTCATTGTGATCTGGAAAGTGTAAAACCTACACTGAATCGCCAGATTGAATACAATATGTCAATTGCCAAGTATGGTTTAGAACATAACTATGGTGCCAATATCGGCAAAGTGCTGATGGCTCGCAAGGACTCAAGTTTATTAAATAAGATCAAAGCTTATGCAGCAGCCGGAAGCGATGCTCGTATGAGCGGATGTGAGTTACCTGTTATTATCAATTCGGGCAGCGGGAATCAGGGCATGACTGCCAGTATCCCCGTTATAGTCTGGGCTAATGAAAAGCAATCCGATAAGGATACTCTCTATCGTGCCCTATTGGTCTCCAACCTGATTACGATCCACCTAAAGCAAGGGATCGGTAAATTGAGTGCCTATTGTGGCGTTGTCAGCGCCGGTGTAGGTGCCGCTTGCGGAATTTGTTTTCTGCAAGGCGGAGATCTGCATGCGATTGCCCACACATTGGTCAATGCGATTGCCATGATTTCTGGTACTGTCTGTGATGGTGCCAAGGCAAGTTGCGCAGCTAAGATTGCCAGTGCTGTCGAAGCTGGCTTGTTAGGCTATGAAATGTATCTGAACGGGCAACAGTTCAAAGATGGAGAAGGGATCGTAACCAAAGGGGTAGAAAACACGATTCGCAATATATCTTTACTCGCAAAACAAGGAATGCAGCAAACCGACAAGGAAATCATCGAAATTATGACTGGCTGTTGTTAGTGAAGGCTTTCGCCTTCGCTTTTTTTTGCGTGCATACATAAAAAAAGAGATCAGATCGATCTTTTTTTTTGGGTATTTAAATTATCATAGGGTTTTTGAACGCTTTAAGAAATTATAGGGTCGATATCATGTCGACCTTTAAACTATTATAGGGTCGAGCGTTTCCCATTTTTCTCACATTTTTCGCAAAAAATCTTTTATATAAAATCTCTATCTTTTTTTAACAGAAATATTCAAAAGCTGTAAAGTTCTATATTCAGGTATTTAAATCCACTATCTGTCGATTTTCTATCATTCAAAAAGGGATGGACTCCACTCTACATGAAAGTGGGGATTCCATCCCTATTTTCTTGACCCTACGATTTCGTAAAGGATAGTTCACACATCAGAAACCCTATGATTTCTGAATGCGTAAATTGTGTGAAACCCTATGTTATCTTAAAGCGCCCTTTTTTTTGTTATTCTTCAAAAGATGTATGAATATCCAAAGATTCTACTTCAGGAGCTGTATCTCCCAAAATGCTTTCATGATCCAACACATCTTCATTTAAGCTGGCTTCTTCATCTAAAGCGTTCGCATTGATGATCTTGTCAAATTCTTCATCTTTGACTTCATTCATGCGAGCCAGTCGTTTATCACGAAGTTCTTTTGCTTTGGCCTTGACTAATTCATTTTGAGGACGATTTCCTGTACATCCGGTACCTGCCGGAATCAGCTTACCGATGATGACATTCTCTTTCAATCCGATCAAATGATCGACCTTGCCTTTGATTGTCGCATCGGTCAACACTTTTGTTGTTTCCTGGAAGCTGGCTGCCGACAAGAACGAATCCGTCTCAACAGAAGCTTTAGAAATTCCCAGTAAAACAGGCTTAAACTGTGCTGGAGTTTTTCCCGACAACAAAGCATCACGATTGATCTTGGTGATATTGTTCAAAGATAATTGAACACCCACATTCAAATCCGTATCTCCGCTATCCACAACGATGACTTTTTTCATCATCTGCTTGATCATAACTTCCAAGTGTTTATCAGAGATCTCGATACCTTGAGACTGGTATACTTTCTTAACTTCTTTCAAAATGTAATCTTGAACTTCGCGTACACCCGCCACACGCAACAATTCTTTCGGATCTAACGGACCTTCTGTCAAAGCTTCCCCAGCCTGGATCTGAGCACCTACCTGTACCCAAGGACGCATAGACTGGTTGGCATTGATCTTATGAGAAATGCTTTCGCTTTCGTTGGTGATAATGACTTCCTGACGCATTGTTCCTTCGATTCGTTCAATTGAAGTGATCTCTCCAGAGATTTGGGCAATCGCCGCAACCCCTTTCGGACAACGCGCTTCGAACAACTCTTCAACACGAGGAAGACCCTGTGTAATATCTCCGGTACCTGCGCCGGCAACCCCACCGGTGTGGAATGTACGCATGGTCAGCTGTGTACCTGGTTCCCCAATACTTTGAGCAGCCATGATACCGATTGCTTCTCCAACTTCTACATCTTTTCCGGTAGCCATGTTGCGGCCATAACATTTACGACACACACCATGAGTAGATTTACAAGTAAAGACAGAACGGATATACATACCAGTAATACCGGCATCTACGATTTGTTTTGCGATTTCTTCCGTAATAAACTCATCGCTGGCAATAATCAATTCACCTGTATTTGGATCTGTTACATCCTGTTTCGAATATCGACCTACCAAACGATCCATTAATGGTTCGATCACAGTGTTATTCTTGCGGTCAATCAAAGATTCTACCCAATACCCTTTGTCGGTACCACAATCGTCTTCTTTAATAATGACATCTTGTGCAACATCAACCAAACGACGAGTCAAATAACCAGATTCGGCAGTTTTCAAGGCTGTATCCGTCAACCCTTTACGAACACCGTGGGTACTGGTAAAGAATTCAGATACATTCAAACCTTCACGGAAACAAGAATAGATCGGCACCTCGATAATGGAAGAAACATAGCCGCCGCCAGCAGCTTTTCCATGCCCTGGTTTGGCCATCAATCCACGCATACCAGCCAGCTGTGTAAAGTTGGAGCGGTTACCACGAGCTCCTGAACGTGCCATCATATTGATCGGGTTTTTACGAGGCAAGTTCGCCAACAATTCATCGGCGATCTCATCTTTTACGTTTTCCCACAATTTATTCAAATGACGTTCCCACTCTTCCATCGTCAACATTCCTTTACGTTGCAGATGTTTGAGCTCTTCGGCCTTCTTACGTCCATATTCAACATGTTCTTCCTTATTTGGAGCAACCTCGATATCACTTAACGATACTGTGATACCGGCAACCGTCGAATATTTAAATCCCATCGATTTGATCTGGTCTAAGATTTCTGCTGTCTGATCCACCGAATAACGATTGAAGACTTCCGCAATGACTTTTCCCAGATCTTTTTTCTTTACCGCTGGTGTCACTTCCAGATCAGCGATATACTGTTTCACATTTTGGCCCGGTGAAACAAAATACTTATCTGGTGTTTTATTAAAGTTTTCTTTAGACACTTCATTCAAATATGGGAAATCACTAGGGAACATCGAGTTAAAGATGATCTTTCCAACAGTTGTAACCAAATAATCATTGACATGGATCGGGTCAAAGCTTGTCTTATTCATACCTTTTACAGGCAAAGCAATACGAGAGTGCAAATGCACCTGCCCCGTTTGATAAGCCATCATGACCTCTTTTTCATCTAAATAAACATGTCCTTCGTTAGCGGCATAAGTTGCCCACTGTTTTGCCTCTTTTGGACAATCTTTATCTAAGTAACGCTGTGCTTCTTCTTCCAATTCCTGTTTTGTCTCTTCCATTGTCAGATAGAAGTTTCCCATGACCATGTCCTGCCCAGGCGTAACGATTGGTTTTCCATCCTTTGGTCCTAAGATATTATGGCTTCCTAACATCATGACCAAAGCTTCTGCACGAGCTTCTTCGCTCAACGGAACATGGATTGCCATCTGGTCCCCGTCAAAGTCCGCATTGAAGGCCGTACATACCAATGGATGCAGACGCATAGCACGCCCTTCTACCAATTTTGGTAAGAAGGCCTGGATTCCTAAGCGGTGCAATGTTGGAGCACGGTTCATCAATACAGGATAGCCGTCAATAACTTTTTCGACAACATCCCAAATACGAGAATCGCGGCGTTCGATCAATTTCTCGGCATTTTTTGGGTTGGCGGCCAATCCTTCATTTACAATTTCATTGATTACGAAAGGCTTGAACAAATTAATAGCCATTTCACGAGGAATACCGCACTGATACATTTTCAGATCCGGTCCAACGGCAATAACGCTACGACCTGAGAAATCGACACGTTTTCCCAATAAGTTCTGACGGAAACGACCTTGTTTTCCCTTCAAAGAATGAGACAGTGATTTTAAAGCACGTCCACCTGCTCCTGTGATCGGCTTAGATCGACGCCCGTTATCTATCAAGGCATCCACAGCTTCTTGAAGCATACGTTTTTCGTTTTGAACAATAATATTTGGTGTGCCCAGATCCAACAATTTACGAAGACGATTGTTTCGTGTGATCACTCGACGATAAAGATCGTTCAGATCACTGGTCGCAAACCGGCCTCCATCCAGCTGTAACATTGGTCTCAGATCCGGCGGTATAACTGGAATATTCGTCAGAATCATCCATTCCGGTTTGTTTTCGCTATGACGGAAAGCATTGATCGTATCCAAACGTTTGATCAGCTTTTTGCGCTTTTCGCCTTGTGCCTTGTCTAAAGCATCTTGCACATCCTGGTATTCCTGTTCCAGATCCACATCTTGCAGAAGGCGAAGTACGGCTTCTGCACCAGTCTGGGCCGTAAACGAATTCGAACCATAAATGGCCATATTTTCACGGTATTCTCTTTCGGAAAGAATTTGTTTATAAGCCAGATCCGTTTCTTTTGGATCCGTTACGATATAGCTGACAAAATACACAACTTCTTCCAGCTGTTTTGGTGTGACATCCAATAACAGAGCCATTCTGGACGGGATCCCGCGCAAATACCAAATATGAGCGACAGGAGCAGCCAGATGAATGTGTCCCATACGTTCGCGGCGAACACTCGATTTTGTGATTTCGACACCGCAACGGTCACAAACTACACCTTTAAAACGTACTTTCTTATACTTTCCACAAGCACATTCCCAGTCTTTTGTAGGGCCGAATATACGCTCACAATACAATCCGTCACGTTCGGCTTTTTGAGAACGGTAATTGATCGTTTCTGGTTTCGTGACTTCTCCATGCGACCATTTTAAGATCGTTTCCGGAGAAGCCAGACGAACCTGGATCGAGGCAAATTTATTGATTGACATTCTTATTCAGCCTCCTCTTCTGTTTCTTTCTGTGCTTCTTCTAAATCGTTGACCAACTCTTGTTGAGGCATTGGAGCCACTTGAACGACACCTTCATCCTCATCATCAGGGTTTAAGTCAACTTCTTGATTGTTTTCATCTAACAAACGAACATCGATCGCCAGACCTTGTAATTCGTGAACCAAGACACGGAAAGATTCTGGTACACCTGGTTCTGGGATGTCCTTTCCTTTGATGATTGCTTCATAAGTCTTGATACGTCCCTGAATATCATCGGACTTGATTGTCAAGATCTCCTGCAGCGTATGAGCGGCTCCATAAGCTTCCAAAGCCCAAACTTCCATTTCTCCAAAACGCTGACCACCATTCTGAGCCTTACCACCCAACGGTTGCTGCGTAACTAAAGAATATGGACCAGTTGCACGGGCATGCAGTTTATCGTCAACCATGTGAGCCAACTTGATCATATACATGACACCCACGCTGATGCGTTCATCAAACGGCTGTCCAGTCTGTCCATCAAACAACACTTGTTTTCCGTCGCTTGTCATCTGGGCTTCTCTCATAATATCTGCCAATTCTTCATTGGAAACCCCGTCAAATACTGGTGTTGCGAATTTAACACCTAATTTCTTGGCCGCATATCCCAAATGGATCTCAAGAATCTGTCCGATATTCATACGAGAAGGTACACCAAACGGATTTAAGATGATATCGATTGGTGTTCCATCTGCTGTAAACGGCATATCTTCGATCGGCAGAATCTTGGAGATAACACCTTTGTTTCCATGACGGCCAGACATTTTATCTCCTTCTGAGATCTTACGCTTTTGGACAATATACACTTTGACACGCATATTGACTCCCGGAGGAAGCTCCGAACCGTCTCCGCGTTTAAAGACACGAATCGAATGTACGATACCGGCCCCTCCATGAGGCACTTTTAGCGAATTGTCGCGAACTTCACGTGATTTCTCACCAAAGATTGCCAACAACAGTTTTTCTTCCGGAGAAACTTCGCTCTGTCCTTTTGGTGTTACCTTACCAACCAGGATATCGCCCTCTTTTACTTCAGCACCCACCATGATGATTCCGTTCTCATCCAGTTTACGCACTGCACTTTCACCGACATTCGGAATATCACGTGTGATTTCTTCCGGACCTAATTTCGTATCGCGGCAGTCGATATCATATTCTTCAATATGGATTGAAGTATAAACGTCATCGCTGACCATACGTTCCGACATGATGATCGCATCCTCATAGTTGTAACCATACCATGTCATATAAGCGATCGTAACATTTTGTCCCAATGCCAGTTCTCCATTTTCCATGGAAGGTCCATCGGCCAAAATATCGCCTTTTTCTACTTTTTCTCCAGCTTCTACAATTGGACGCTGGTTAATGCATGTTGAAGCATTGCTTCGCGCGAATTTACGCAGCTGATATGTACGTTCCTGGCCCTCTTCGTTTTCCACAACAATACGAAGGCTGTCGACATATTTGACGGTTCCCGATTCTTTGGCAACGATTCCTACGCCAGAATCCTTCGCAATCTTGTATTCGATTCCGGTACCGACAAATGGTGAATGTGGTCTCAACAATGGCACGGCCTGACGCTGCATGTTGGCACCCATCAGGGCACGAGAAGCATCGTCATTTTCCAAGAACGGGATACAGGCAGTTGCGACCGAAACGATCTGTTTTGGACTAACGTCAGCCAATTCTACGTCTTCACGATTGGCAATGATCGTTTCTCCGCCTTTACGGACAACGACATGTTCATTGATCAATCGTCCGTCACGAACCTCGTTGGCCTGTGCGATCAAATAATCATTTTCTTCATCGGCACTCAGATAAATCGCCTCTTCCTGTACCGTACCATCTTTGTTGACGATACGATATGGCGTCTGAATAAATCCATATTCATTGATTTTGGCGTATGTAGTCAAGTTAGAAATCAAACCGATGTTTGGTCCTTCAGGCGTTTCAATCGGACAAATTCGACCATAGTGAGAAGTATGAACGTCACGCACTTCAAACCCGGCACGATCACGCGTCAAACCACCTGGCCCTAAAGCAGAGATACGACGTTTATTTGTCAATTCGGCTAATGGGTTTTGCTGGTCCATAAACTGAGACAGCTGAGAACTAGAGAAGAACTCTTTGATAGCGGCTGTCAAAGGACGAATATTTGTCAGTTTACGCGGCGTCAAATTTTCCAGTTCCTGAATCGACATACGCTCTTTTACTACACGTTCCATACGAGATAAACCAATACGGAACTGATTCTGGATCAATTCTCCGACAGAACGAATACGGCGATTGCCCAACATATCGATATCGTCTGTGGTTCCTACCCCTTCCATGACATTCAAATTGTATGAGAAGAAGGCATACATATCCGACATCGTGATTGTATGTTTTTGAGCGAACGGATCATTTCCGCAGATTTTGATCGTATCGCCTTCTTGATCGCTCACGTATACTTCCTGTACACACGCACCGATCAGCCATGCGGTGATTTCTTCATTTAAAGCACGCTGACGGACTGCCATCACCGTTTCTTCTTCCAAGCGATCCGGTTCTACACCGACCATATAACGTTCCTGAACCGGTTCCATATCTTCATCTACGACATCCAGCCCTTTCGCATTCGTTAAACGGCCTAATGCGAATAAACGTTGTCCATAGTTAAAGACAGCTTCACTATTCTCTGCCGTCAAGACAACTGGTTTGGCAATTAAACCGGCATAGACTGAAACTACTTCAACATTTTGGAGCAGATCCACATCCTGTGCTGTCAAAACCATTCCGCGATCTAAAAGAACACCTTGAACTTCCACATCTTCCGCTAAGATACGGCCAATCAATCCGGTATGATAAGATGTTGGGATCTTCACAATATCTTCTTCATGGAATTCGCTGCGGAATGGATAAGGAACACAATACGATCCTTTGGCCAATTCTTCACGTAAAGCATTTCTTTCATCGCGATGGATCAATGTGCCTTTTTCCATAAAGACATTGCCATTGACATCGACAATATCGTGAGCAAGCGTCATTCCATCCATACGTGCAATCGCATTCAATTTTTTGCGCAACTTATAGCGGCCGGCCTTCGTCAGATCATAACGGCGATGATCAAAGAATTTTGCTTGCATCAAAGTAATCGATCCATTCAACGTAGGGATCTCATCACTACGCTGATTTTCATAAAAAGACAACAAAGCTTCCTGCGTCGTCTTTACCTTATCATTGAGCAGAGTATTTTCGATTTCTTCATATTTCCCAAAGAAGGCTGTATATAAGAGCAAGTACAGATCCATATATTCACGGTTTTCCGGATCCGTAGCGACATCTTCCCAATTTCTGCCCAAAGCTTTTAAGAAGATCTCCATCTGTGTCGTGTCGGTTGTATTTTCATTGACTTCCAAATTCAATGACATTCCGATTGCCTTGAATAAGATCGTAAATAAAACCTTACGACGACGGTCGATTGACACATTGATCGTGCGCCCGTTTGAAGTCTTTTTCTGCTCTGTCATGAACTCCAGCCAGGTTCCACGGCTAGGAATCAATTCACAGGCATAGTTTTCCTTCCCTGTTTTTTCATCATAGTTCTCCGAGAAATAAGCACCCGGACTACGAACGATCTGACTGACGATCACTCGCTCAGCCCCGTTGATAATAAAAGTTCCTGTTTCCGTCATTAAAGGGAAGTCTCCTAAATAGACTTCTTCGCTTTTCAATACAACTTCACCAGTATCTGGATCGGTGATTTCCAGTTCCATCTTTGCGTAAAGGGGAGCTGCGTAGTTGCATTCTCTGTACATGGATTCTTCAGCATTATATTTTGGTTGCCCAAAATGATAGCTGACATAGTTTAATTTGATATTCTTCCCGTAGTTTTCAATCGGGTAGATCTCTTCGAATACTTCCTGGATTCCCTGCTTGATAAACCATTTAAATGAATTGGTCTGGATCTCAACAAGGTTTGGTAATTCCAATTTCCCACTAACTTTGGAATAATCTCGACGTGTGGATTTCTTTCCGCAATCGAGGATGTGATACGCTTTGTTTGTGCCCATGCATGCCATCCTTTCGTTGATTTTGTTCTGCGTTTCCAGCCCAAGGCGCACTTCCCCCTTAGACTATTATGCAATTTATAATACTAGCTTACAAAACGCAAGAAGTCAATTCTATTTTATCAAATTTTTACATAAAAATTCGGCTTTTCTTCTCTCTTTTTTCCTTTTGTGCACAGTAGAGAAAGATTCCCAGCAAAGTCGTCAAAAGTTCCGTTACCGGATATGTCAGCCAGATGCCGGTCATGCCTTGCCAAGCCGCCAGTAAAAAAGCCATGGGAAGAATCAGTATAAACCCGCGGCAAAGTGAAAGAATGTAAGAAGGGATAGCCTTTTCAATCGAAGCAAAGTATAAAGAAAGCCCAATATTCACGCCCATAAAAGGCAACGATAAAAAATAAATCCGTAATCCTGTTTCAGAAATCTGCTGAAGACTCTGATAATTTTCGCTGTTAAAAACAGCCGTGATCCATGGTGCAAATCCGCAGATAAGACCATAAAGCAGCATCGAACAGACTAAAGAGGCCGCTAACATATATCTCAGCATTTTTCGGGACTTTGCCAACTCTCCTGCTCCGTAAAAAGCACTTGTCAAAGGCTGAACACCCTGCGCGATCCCGGTAAAGATAGCCACGACCACAAAAGCGATATTGGCGGTGATTCCATAAGCGGCAACCCCTATATTCCCTGCCAATCCTAAGATCAGATAATTAAACACGATCATAACGATCCCGCCCGATAACTGAGTCACCAGCGATGGAAAGCCAATGACCAGCGTCTGTCTAAGAAATGGCAGCTGAATCGGCCCTTTCTCTAAATGAAAAGTATTCTTCTTTTGAATCCGGTGTCCCAGCAAGATACTGATACTGATCAAAGGAGACAAACCCGTTGCCAAGATAGCACCAAAGATTCCCATATCCAAAGGAAAAATAAAGACATAGTCCAAGACCACATTCGACAAGCTGCCAATGACCATCGCTATCATGGACAACTTAGGAGAGCCGTCATTTCGGACAAAGCATAAAAAGATATCATTCAAAATAAAAGCAGGCGCAAACAACAAAAGCCAATATAAATAAGTATTTGTCATCTCCAGCGTCTGCGCATCAGCACCTAGCCAAGATGCCAGCGGATACGATGCAAAAAGCCCAAGTCCTACAAAGAAGAGCGAAAAAACAAGAGCCAGGATCAGAGCATGTGTATAAATCACATTCCCTTCCTTTTTTTGTTTCTGGCTTTGATAAATGGAAAACTTGGTAGCAGCTCCCATCCCGATCATCAAACCTGTTCCGTGGATAAAGTTATAAAGCGGAACCGCCAGATTTAAAGCCGTTAAGCCATTGGCTCCGCACCCTAAAGAAATAAAGAATGTATCTGCCAATATATAACAAGATACCCCCAAGGATCCCAAAACACTTAAAAATGTATACTCCATAAACGTTTGAAAATTCGCTTTCAGTTTCATCTTATCTCCCCCAAAATAAAAGCGCCTTCTTTTTCTATCTTCTAAGGCCTACCGATAGAAAACAAGGCGCTGCATTTCTTACCCGGCGGCAAGAAAAACATAATTCAGTATTTATATACAGATCGATGATTCAAGCTTCTCTCTACGCTTGCGGTCGATCTCGATCCATTCATCCAAGGTCATCGGCTGATAGTCAGAATACATGCAAAAGCAGTTGATGAACTGGCAAGGCACATGCTCCATTTTTCCGCCAATCGTAGGACGAATCTGTTTTTGGATAAAATCTTGATAGGCGTCCAAATACACTTGATCTTGCGTGCTGTGGATATGCCCGTGCAACATATAGACTTTGGGATTCCCTGCTTCATCCCGGCGATACTGCCCATTGTAACAAGCAATCGGATAATGCGATAAAACAACTTTCCGACGGTTTTCATTTAATTCCGCATAATCTTTGATCCACACAAACCGTCCCGGATCAAAATTTTTGTCTTTAATAAAGCGGTCATGGTTTCCTTTGATCAAATACAATTTTCCTTTTAAGACCGAAAGAACTTCCATCGTTTCCTCTAAAGAACCCCAGCTGAAGTCCCCCAAGATTACGACCTCATCATTCTTTCTGACTTTTTCATTCCAGCGTTCGATCATATAGGCATTCATCTGTTCTACAGAATCAAATCCTCTTTGATCCATCTGCGTATTTAAAGCTTTATGAAAAAAATGACAGTCCGCAATATAATATCGCATAGAATCCCTCCTTTCTCTTTCAAAAAGAGCGGTCTTGCCGCTCTAGATCTGTTTATTCTATTGTGCAAGTATAGCCAGAATCCTCATAGCTTTCTTGCGTTTCTTCCAGAGAAATATATGCACTATCGACTTTCCCTGATTCTAAAAGGCCGGCTTCCATCAGCTGCTCATGATCTGGTGCGGTATAGTCGATCGTCACAGTAATCTCTACGTGATCTCCAACAATCTCTCCTACAGCCTGGACACCTTCCAAATCTTGATACATAGAATCCAAAGACTGATTTATTTTTTCCTTGATCGCATTCTGATCCAGATCTTCATTGATGCCAAGATCCGTAAAAGACATCGAAAAAGACTGCGTCATTTTTTGAATCTGATCCCCTTTAGATTCAAAAGTCAAAGACCCTTGCGTTTCAGAATCACACTTCATGACTACCGGTGTTTCATCTTTTTCGACCTCTGGTTCTTCTGTCTCCTTTAAAAAGCTCTCATCGACATCGCTCAGTCTGGCACATCCCGTCACCAGCAGACAAAGACACACAAAGCCCCATCTTTTTTT
Source organism: Faecalicoccus acidiformans (assembly GCF_014202635.1). GTDB lineage: Bacteria > Bacillota_I > Bacilli_A > Erysipelotrichales > Erysipelotrichaceae > Faecalicoccus > Faecalicoccus acidiformans. Next base: position 47,334 of record NZ_JACHHD010000012.1, on the reverse strand, counting down.
CATGATTCAATCAGCCCCTTAATGTCTTCAGTTTATCATAATGGTTTTACGCTTTTCAAGAAAATGGCCAGTTCCTTTAATCCTGCTTGAAACTTTTGTGGATCCTGACCAAGCCCCAAACGCATATACCCTTCCTGGTCAAAGCACGAGCCGGGGACAAAAAAGATTCCCTCTTGTTCCAAAAGCTGCTGAGCCATGGACTTTGAATCAGTCATGCCATGGATCTGTAAAAACGCAACCGTCCCTTCTGCGGGAATTACGCATGAAAAATCTGGATTTGTTTCCAGCCAAGAACGTAAAAACTCTTTATTGATCTGTAAGATCGAACGGGTTCTTTTTAAAATCTCTTCCTTATTCTGTAATGCGATCAACCCTAAAGTATCTCGCAGATCTCCCGTTGAGATCATTACATAATCTCTGCGGGCATTGACCTTTTTGATTACATCCCGCGGTCCTTTGATCCATCCCAAACGAAGGCCTGCGAGCCCATACAGTTTACTAAAAGAAGAGGTGGAGATTCCTTTTTCATAGAGATCGCTTATACTTTTTAAATGTTGCGGATCTCGATAGACCTCATCGCAAAGAATATAGATTCCATTTTTACGACACAAAACAACCAGCTCTTCCAAAAAAGGAAGTGTAAAAACCGTTCCTGTCGGATTGTTAGGGTTGTTCAAAATCACTAATTTTGTATGTTTGCCAATATGCTTAGAAAAGTCATCCACGCAGCAAGACCAGCCCTTTGCGGGATCCAGATGCACCAAAGAAACAGTACAACCCAAAGATTCAGGATAACTGACAAACTGTTGATAACCCGGCACGCAAGTTATGACATGGTCTTTGGGTTCCAGCAACGTATCCATGACTAAAGTGTTGGCCTCCAGACAGCCGTTAGTCGTTGTGATTTGCTCCAGATCTTTGTTTTGATACAGATTCAGAATCTCTTGACGTAAACTTTTTTTCCCTACGATTTCTCCATAATCTAAGAGAATGGATGAGGGGTCCAGATGCCCCATATTCAAGAGTTCCTGCAAAGAAAAAGAAGAAGCACAAGTATCGGTAAGATTATACTTCGCCTGTCCTTCGTTCTCATTCATCCATTGTTCGACTTTAAAATCTTTTAACTTCATTCGTAGAAAACCTTGCTGAGGAAATCCTTGGCACGTTCAGATTGTGGATGTGAGAAAAATTCCTCACTTGGAGAATCTTCCACGATCTCTCCGCGATCTAGAAAAATGACCCGATTCCCCACCTTGCGGGCAAACCCCATCTCATGAGTTACTACGATCATCGTCATTCCCTGATTTCCAAGATCTTTCATAACTTCCAATACTTCTTTGATCATTTCAGGATCCAAGGCACTGGTCGGTTCATCAAAGAGCATCAATTCCGGATTCATACACAAAGCACGGGCGATGGCCACACGCTGTTTTTGGCCGCCAGACAAATTGTTCGGGTAGGAATCGCGCTTATCTGCCAGTCCAACGCGTTTTAGATATTCCATCGAAGTTTTTTCTGCTTCCTCTTTGGTCTTTCCTCCCACCTGGATCTGAGCCAGATTGCAGTTTTCCAGAACGGTCATGTTTGGAAACAGATTGAAATGCTGGAATACAAACCCCATGCGATTTCTTTGTTCGCGATACTTTTTGGAATCTGAAGGGTCCATCACTTCGTCATTGATGTAGATCTTGCCGGAATCCGGCTTTTCCAAACCATGAATACAGCGCAAAAGCGTACTTTTTCCAGAACCCGAAGGCCCGATCAAAGAGACGATCTCCCCTTGATTCACTTCCAAAGAAACATCTTTTACCGCATGTAGGGAACCAAAATTCTTTGTCACATGTTCAACTTTAATCACTGACAGCCAACCTCTTTTCTACATGTTTTCCAATATAGGAAATACTGATCGTCATCACCAGGTAGAAGATTGCCGCCAAAAAATACGGCGACATGACTTCATAATATTCAGCTCCCACGATTTGAGCACTCTTCAATAATTCAATGGCTCCAATACAGCTGGTCAAAGAACTGTCTTTGATCAAGGTCACAAATTCACTGATAATGGGCGGCACGATCAACTTGAATGCCTGTGGTAAAACGACAAAGCGCATCGTCTGCCATTGACTCAGGCCCAGCGTTTCGCAAGCTTCCCATTGTCCTTTATCCACCCCGTTTATCCCGCTGCGAATCAATTCAGTCGAATAAGCACCTGAGTTGATGCTCATGGCAATAATACCAATCAAATAAACGTTGATTCGTAAAACCTCGCCGGTAATAGCGGTATAAATCGAAGGAATCACCGAGAAAATGATCAAGATCTGCAATAACATAGGCGTTCCCCGGATCACTTCAACATAGATATTTCCAATCCATCTTAAAAGCCTGTACTTGGAACGTTTGGCACTGGCCCCTAAAATCCCCAGGATCAAACCGAGAAACAGGGATAGTATGGCCATCCCCAATGAAATGAGCGCTCCTTTTCCAAAATACAGAGCAGTCTCAAATGTAAATACCTCATGAAAGGCAGAAAACATACTATCCCTCTTCTTTCGTTTTATTCAACGGCTGTCAAACCGTATTCTTCACACATTGCCTGATAGTCTTCACTGGCAATGAAAGCTTCAATACACTGATTGACCAAATCGATCATTTCTGTATTGCCTTCTTTGGCAATGATATAGTTCTTCTCATCCATCAATACACCATCAAGAACAGTAAAGTTTCCACTTTCTTCATAAGCTTTGGCAACACCGGAGTCAATCACAGCGGCATCATACTGATTGGCACTTAAAGCATTCATGATATCTTGAACATTCTTTAATCCGGTCACTTCTCCTCCAGCGTCAGCAGCTGCCTGTTCTCCGGTTGCTCCTGTCTGTGCCGCAATTGATTTTCCGGAAAGCTGGTCGATCGAAGTGATATCAGATCCTTTAGGCACAACAGCTACCTGAGCAGATCCTAGATAAGGTTCGCTCCATTCCACCTTACGACTTTCTTCATAAGTAAAGCCAGAGATACCTAGATCGATCTGATCCCCTTGAATCTGAGTGACAATATTGTCGAAATCCATCTGTTTAAATTCAAATTTATAAGATGTATCTTCGTTTTCATTTAAATAGTCTTCAAACCAGGCAACCATATCAATATCAAAGCCCACCATTTCATTATCGGTATTTAAGCTTTCATAAGGTTCATAATCTGGAGAGATACCGATCGTGATCACAGTCTGGTCTTCCGTTTCTTCGGCCGGAGCGCTGCTTGAGCATCCGACTACTCCCATTGCCATTGCGGCTGCTAATCCCATTTTCAAAAATTTACTTGTCATATTCTTTAACCTCTTCTTTCTCTTTTCCTTTTTTTGTTTAAAGCGATGCGAATGCCTCGCATCGTCGTCGATCTTCTTGATTCATTCGCATCACCCTCTCCATAAAAAAAATCGTCCTTCTTTTCAAAAGGACGATTGACTCGCGGTACCACCTTAATTCCATCCATGTCTCTGGATGACACCTCGTTCTTAACGCGAACACACGGACATTGCCTCCCGATTTCGACAACGCAACTCCAAGACACGTTCCAGATTCTTTCTTATCTGCTTGCACCATCCGCAGACTCTCTGTAAAGAAAAGCCTCTGTACTCCTTCTTTTCTTCGTCTTTATGAGATAATTATACACACGAAATCCGATTTTGCAACCAAAAGATGGAAAGGATTTTCTGAAAAGAAATGATTAGTTTTTCAATGACTGCAATGGTGCCGGAATTCTTCCGCCGCGATCGATCATCACATCATTTTTTGTTTGCCGAATCGGCATCACTGGACCCGATCCCAAAAGACCGCCAAAATCAAGTTCTTCTCCAACTTCTTTTCCAATCGCCGGAATGATTCGAACCGCCGTTGTTTTGGAATTAACCATGCCTATAGCAGCTTCATCGGCAATCACTCCGCTGATAATCGAAGCACTGGTATCACCAGGAATAACGATCATATCTAATCCGACGCTGCAGACCGCTGTCATCGCTTCCAATTTTTCTAAACTCAGTACACCCGCCTTAGCCGCATGGATCATACCCGCATCTTCACTGACTGGAATAAAAGCGCCCGAAAGACCGCCCACATTTGAAGTGGCCATAACCCCGCCTTTTTTTACAGCATCATTGAGCATCGCAAGACATGCCGTTGTTCCATAAGCTCCGCACGTTTCCAATCCCATTTCTTCCAGAATATACGCTACGCTGTCTCCAATTGCCGGCGTCGGCGCCAAACTCAGATCCACAATTCCAAAAGGAACACCCAATTTCTGAGAAGCAACGGTGCCAACCAACTGCCCCATTCGCGTGATCTTAAACGCCGTACGTTTGATCAGATCTGCCAGTTTGTCCATCGGCAAGTTTTTATCCGCCTTGGCCAATGTCGCACGTACGACACCTGGCCCGCTGACACCTACATTCAATACGCAGTCCGCTTCTCCCACGCCATGGAAAGCACCCGCCATAAACGGGTTGTCTTCAACAGCATTACAGAAAACAACCAATTTGGCAGCTCCCAAACAGTTATTCTCTTTCGTAGCCAGAGCACACTCTTTGACGATTCTTCCCATTTGTTTGACGGCATCCATGTTGATTCCGGCCTTGGTAGAGCCCACATTGACACTGGCACAAACATGTTGGGTCAAAGCTAAAGCACGAGGGATCGCTTCGATCAGTTCTTTATCCCCTTTAGCATACCCTTTTTGCACAAGAGCGCTAAAACCTCCGATAAAATCCACTCCTAATTCTTGCGCACAAGCTTCCAGCGTCAAAGCATATTCGACCGGATCTCCGCCCGAACAGGCGACTAACATAGAAATCGGGGTTACACTGATGCGCTTGTTGACAACGGGGATCCCGTATTCTTTTTCAAATTCATTGCCGACTTTGACAAGATCTTTGGCTAATGTACATATTTTATTCTTGATTTTTTCACAACTTTTGTGAATATCCGTATCCATACAATCCAACAAGGAGATTCCCATCGTGATCGTACGGATATCTAAATATTCTTCATCGATCATCTTGATCGTTTCCAATATTTCCTGTGTCTGCATCCTGTCCTCCTAGATCTTATGCATCGAATCAAAGATATCTTGATGCATAACACGGATCACCAAGCCCTTTTCTTTTCCAAGGCCATCCATCCGATCGCTGAAAATAGACAAAGCCGTATCCATCCCCTGGATATCCACACTCATCGTCATCGTGAAGAAACCATCAACGATCGTTTGCGACACATCTAAAATATTGATGTTTTCTTTGGCACATTCATTGGCGATCATCGCCAGAATTCCTACTTTATCTTTTCCGATTACTGTAATAATTGCTTTCATACGCATCCTCCTAAAACGCAAGCTCTACCACGGCATATTTTTCCAATTCAAAGGGTTCATAAGCACTTTGAAGTCCTTCCACATTAACATCGAATTCTCCAGGCGCAAAAGAAATTTGAGATTGACGGTGCAAGCATTCTAAAATCTTTTGTGTTTTCTCCTTATCCAATGTTTTTTTCTTTTTCCAACAGATTTGATTTTTTTGATTGACCAGCAGCACTTCGATATCCAGCTTTTGCGCATTCAAAAGCGCCTTTGCCTGATCGCATTCCTGGATATTAAAATAAAAATCACTGCTGTCGATATCGCCACCCTCAAAAACAAAGATCGCAATATCCATCGTATAACAAAACTGAAGTTTAGCTCCTTTATCCAACAAGCGTACTTCTTCGGATGACCACTCATTGTCTTTGATTACCAGCATGAATTTGTCATCCACATAATCCATAATGGCCCCTGGTTCTATTTCGTAAGGGAATATTTCTTTTTTTCTCATGCTCTCAGTATATAACAAAAAAACTGTCGTCTCAAAAAGAAACGACAGTGAAATGAATTTCTTTTAAATTCCCAGTGATTTTTGTGCGGCCGTAACAATAGCCATCTTATAGATTTCTTGCGATGTACATCCTCTGGACAAATCGTTGATCGGTGCATTCAATCCCTGCAATACCGGTCCAATGGCTTCCCATCCGCCTAAGCGGGCAGCAATCTTATATCCGATGTTTCCGCTGGACAAGTTCGGAAAGATGAATGTATTGGCATGCCCGGCAACAGTAGATCCAGGCGCTTTCAAAGAAGCTACTTCTTCACTCACGGCACAGTCGAACTGCATTTCTCCGTCAACCTCAAAGTCAATCGGCATACGTTTCAAACGTTTTACCGCTTCTGTCATCTTCGCAACGCATTCCCCTTTGGCACTTCCCATGCTGGAATAAGAAAGAAGAGCCACTTTTGGTTCTACACCAAACTGTTTAGCTGTATGTGCTGTCTGAACGGTGATCTCTACCAATTCATCCGGTGTCGGATTGATATTGATGGAACAGTCTCCCATGATATATTGTTCAGATCCTTTGACCAGCAAGAAACAAGAACTTACCAATGGCTGTCCTGGTGCAGTTTTGACCAGCTGTAAAGCAGGACGGATCGTATCTGCTGTAGAATATGTAGCCCCGCCTAACAGACCATCTGCATAACCCATTTCTACCAGCATCGTTCCAAAGTAATTAGAGGACTGAATTGCTTTACGGCACTGTTCCAAATCCATCTTACCACGACGAAGTTCTACCATTCTCATGGCCATTTCATCTAGCTTGTCGAAAGTTGCAGGATCGATTTGCTCAATCCCTGAAACATCCAATCCATTCTCTTCAGCGCATTCCGCAATCTGTCCTGGAGACCCCAACAAAATCGGGTTAACGACATCGTTCTTTTTCAAGTCAATGACCGCTTTTTGGACGCGGGCGTCCCATCCTTCTGTAAAGACGATTCGAATGCCTTTACCTTTGACTTTTCCTTCTAGTTCATTAATTATCATTTTTCACAACCTCTTTCGTGTTTAGTATAAATCAAATAAAGAGCTATTGCACGAAAAACGTTGTGAACTTTTTCGCAATTTTTTATCTCGATCTGGCTTCCTTTTTTATGTCCTAAAATCGAATCGGATTCATCCTGAACAGATTCCTTGTTCTATGTCGATACTTCACAGCGATTGAATGAACAGTTCGTTTCAAAGCAGCCTCGATAGACAAAGAAATTAAATTAACTATCTCTTTCTTTTCCTTTCTTTCTGGAGTATACTGCCCTTAGTAGCAGAGTAAAAATATGTGCGTTAAGTGTTCCAAACACGGGGAGTTGGTTTGGAAACGAAAAGGAATCTTGCGATACATATTTTGCATCCCGCTGTTGTAATGGCAAAACCGATCTCTTTTTCCATTGCACGAATGGGAAAGGAGGTCTTTTATTATGAAAAAATACTTTGCGATCTTTAAAGAAAACACGAAAGCCTTAAAAGATGTTCGTGTTTTAGTGGGAGTCAGCCTGTTTTGTGCCTTGAACGTGATTCTCAACTTGTTCTCCATTCAACTGACTCCAATGCTCAAAATCTCATTTGGATCCATTGCGGTTGCGGCCAGTTGTTATTTCTATGGGCCCTACCCCAATATGATTTCCGCCTTTATCTTAGATACAGTGAATTATATCTTGCGGCCTACGGGCCCTTATCAGCCCTGGTTTATGATCAACGCGGTCGTCATCGCCCTTCTCTATGCACTCTTCTTCTACAAGCAAGAAAAGATCGGTGTCCTTCGTTGTGCTCTTGCTCGCCTTTCAGTCGTCTTAATCGTTAATCTTTTCTTGAATCCTTTATGGTTATCGATGATGTACGGCGACAGTTTCTGGGTCCTATTAAGTGCCAGAGTTATCAAAAATATCGTGATGTATCCCATCGATGTCTTTGTGCTTTATTTGACCATGAAACTCTGTCTCCGTCTCAAAGACCAAATTCCTCATTAAAAAGTCCTTCTAATGCCGGCATCTAGGCAACGGGCACCAATTCTAAATTTTTGCCAAAGTCAGAGCCTCTTTCAATCGCTCCTGAATATTTCTACAAAATAATCCCGATGTCTGGACATTAAAAAACCTCTGGATTTTATTCATTCCAGAGGTTTCCCTTTTTTATTGAATAGGAATAAACTTTGTTTCTTCCTCTTCTTTTTTGGCCTGTGTTGGAACGCTGATCTTTAATTCTCCGTTGTCGAAGTTAGCCTTGATATCGCTTTGTTTGACATTGTTTCCCACATAGAAACTACGAGAACAAGAACCGCTGAAACGTTCCTGACGAATAATACGTCCCTGATCATCCTTTTCTTCATTCTTGCCTTGACGAGAAGCCGAAATCTTCAAATATCCATTTTTTAACTCTAACTGAATATCTTCTTTTTTAATGCCAGGCACTTCCATATTCAATTCATAGTAACCATCTTTTTCCGTAATATCGGTCTTCAAAAGATTAGATGAAGTGTTTGTTGTGTAATCATCATTGAATAAATCATCAAATAAATCAAAAGTTCTAAATCCTGGATAGAATTTCATAACTGTCACCTCCAAAATAGTTTTATGAATCTCTATCGAGTTAGCACTCTATTTCTAACTCTGCTAATATTATAACACTCTTTTTAGCACTGTAAAGCATAAAGTGCTAATTTTTTTTAATCTAATAAAAAAAAGGGCTGTGAAACCTCGATTGCATATCCGAAGTTTTTACACAGTCCCTTGATTGACTATGGTAGTGCGTACGGGGTTCGAACCCGTAAATGCAGCCTTGAGAGGGCTGTGAGTTAACCATTTCTCCAACGCACCATTTGACGTGACCTCATTTTATCACCAACTTAAAAAAAACGCTAGTGGAAAATCAAGCTCTATAAAAAAGAAGCCCAAGGACGCTGAATTTGATCAATTTGCCGGCTCCAGTAAAACAAGCGATCGATATAGAATGCTTTGCGATCTTCGATAGGAGATATACACTTGTCCCACCCGTAATGATAGACCAGCGATGTCAGATCATACATAGGATAACCAATCGCATGCCCCGGTGTATGAACAACGGAACATGCCTGGGCAATCGCATGACAGATAGCCTGATCTTCTAAAGAATCGATCTCCTTGGCAACGGCATGACAATCTAAGATCTTTCTTTGTGCTTCCCTCATTTTGATCTTGCCCATAGACCAGTTTTGCGCCGCTTGATAAGCTCGCATTGGGCGGAGCTCATCCGGATGCTTCTTATTCCATGCCTGCACACTTTCTTCAGCTAAATCCAAGGCCCATAACACAAGCACCCGATGATTTTGAGTCCCCAGCAAATCTCTGAGATCTTGAAGATACAAAGAATCTTTCGCAAATAAAATCCGATTCTGTCGTTTAATGCGTTTTTCTACCTCTTGAACCCAATTCATATTAGCCTCTTTTCACTCATCTTAAAATAAGTTATAATTTCACCCATGAAAACATATATAGAATTATTTTGGACATTTACCAAGATTGGCGCCTTTACCTTTGGCGGCGGATATGCCATGTTGCCACTGCTCCAAAAAGAAATCGTTGATACAAAACATTGGGCCACAGAAGAAGAGCTGATGGACTACTTTGCCGTGGGACAATGCACTCCGGGAATCATTGCCGTCAATACAGCCACTTTTGTCGGTTACTACAAGAAAGGAATCTTGGGCGGCATAATCGCCACTCTAGGAATCGTCTTCCCCAGCATCGTGATTATTCTTTTGATCGCAAGCATTCTTCAAAACTTTGCCGACCTTGCCATTGTACAACATGCGCTGGCCGGGATTCAGATCGCTGTCTGTGTACTGATCCTGAACGCAGTCATCAAACTTGCGAAAACCGGCATAAAGGATAAACTAGGACTTTTGATTTTCATTGTTGCTTTGATATTGACTTACTTTTCTATCGTTTCTACTGTTTGGATCGTGATTCTGGCAGGCGCTGCCGGATTATTGATTCAGACAATTCGCATGAAGAAAGGAGATAAATCATGAGTATTTGGATCTCTTTGATCGTTGAATTCTTTAAAACCGGTCTTTTTGCCTTAGGCGGCGGACTGGCAACGATTCCTTTTCTTTATGCGATGATCGATGCCTATGGCTGGTTTGACGAAACCATGTTGATGAATATGATCGCCATCAGCGAATCCACACCCGGAGCCATGGGTGTCAACATGGCCACTTATGTAGGCTATCATGCCACAGGCGGATCGATCCTGGGCGGTATCATCACTACATTGAGCCTGGTTGCTCCCAGCATCATCGTAATCTGCATTATCGCTCAATTCTTAAAAAAATTTAAGGACTCTGCCTATGTGCAGCACGTCTTCTACGGATTGCGCCCTGCGGTGGCTGCCATGATCGCCAGTGCAGGACTGGGGATCATCCTTCAAGTTATATTTGATGGAACTCTTTCTTTGTCGAGTTTTATTCCTTTGCACTTTGTTCTATTTTTGATTATTTTGGTGCTTTTACAAATCTTTAAAAAGCTGCACCCGATCGCTTTGATTTGCCTATGCGCCGTATTAGGAATCGTTCTGAGATTATAACTTCATCATGCGATATCCAACTCCAATGTGTGTTTGAATATAGTGAACATCGGTTCCCTTGGGTTCGATCTTGCGCCGAAGGGTTGCCATAAAGACACGCAAGGAAGCCATATCGCTTTCCCAGCACGTGCCCCAGATCGCCTGGGTCAAATATTTATGGGTCAGAACCCGGCCGACATTTTTGGCCAGCAGACATAAGATCTTATATTCGATCGGTGTCAAATGCAGTTCCTGCCCTTTCATGGTCACACTGGCAGCTCCATAGTCGATATGAAGATCGCCGTTGGTAAAACTGATCTCCTCTTGCGGAGAATGTTCGTTCAAATACGCCAGACGCCGTTGGATCACGCGCAGTCTGGCCAAGAGTTCATCCACCGAAAACGGTTTTGTCAAATAATCATCCGCTCCGGCATCCAACGCTTCGATTTTGTCCGCATCTTCACTGCGGGCACTGATCACAATAATCGGCATATTGGACCAGACGCGGATTTTTTTTATAACTTCGATACCATCCAGATCCGGCAATCCCAAGTCCAGCAAGATCACATCGGGTTCTTCCTGCGATGCCAGATCCAAACCTTCTTCAGCGTTTTTTGCACTCAGATATTCATAATCATGAGTATCCAATGTCGTTACGATCAAATGCCGAACGGTTGTATCATCTTCTATGACCAAGATTTTCATTTTCTGCTTCCTCCTTACTTTGCGGCAAACTAAAGGTAAATTTTGCCCCATGAGGTTGGTTATCTTCTAAGATCAGCTCCCCATGATGCGCTTCAATCACACTTTTACACAGTGCTAAACCTAATCCAAGACTGCGTTTCGTATCTGTCAGCTTGCCAGTTCCTGTATAAAACATTTCAAATACACGTTCTTTTTGTTCATCCGGGATCCCCGGTCCATCATCCATGATTGTCACATATGCAACCGAATCTTTTGATTCTGTCTGAATCGTGATCGTAGAGCCCGACGGTGTATATTTGATCGCATTGTTGATCAAGTTCACTACCACCTGCATGATCAGACGACTATCCATATATGCCAAAGAAAAGTCATCTTTACGTTCAAATACGATCTTATGTCCTTGTGTATGCCCTTCTACATGTTTCAAAGCTTCTTCGATCACATCTTCCACAACATCCTGGCTGCGGTGCAGATCAACTTGTTTTTGATCTAAACGCGTGATCGCCAGCAGGTTCTCCACCAGTTCGATCAACCAGCGTGAATCATCATAAATATCTTGATAGACCTGGTTTTTCACGGCTGGATCCATCTGTTCTTCCTGATGAAGCAGATTGGTCGCATTGCCATAGATCGAAGTCAGCGGCGTTCTTAGATCGTGAGAGATCATACGCAACAAATCGGCCCGCAAGCGTTCGTTTTCCGCTTCGATCCGCGCTTCCTGACGTTCCTTGATCACCCGCTGGTTTTCTAATGTCATGGCACACTCACCCAAGATCGACAAGAAAATATTTTCTTCAAATTCATCGATATTCTCTAAGACCTTCTCCAACCCGACAACAGCCAAAACTTCTTTTTCCAGATGCACCGGCGCATAAGAAGCCTGCCGGCCCGCTACAATGCCCGCATAACCGCCTTTTTTCAAAACCTTTTGAACCTCATGCATCTGTTCTTTTTCTAACATCTTCTGCGAGATCGTTCCCGCCGTGATCGTTTCCTGGATCTGGTCATCCTGGATGGGATACACGATCACGCCGCAGCCAAAGAGATCTTGAAGCTGTCTGGCCATACAAGAATACGCCTGATCGGGTCCTTTGGCTTTGGAAAGCTGCTGGGACGTATTGAACAGCACTTTGGCACTGTAAGCATCCTGCCGAAACGCCTTCGCATTGTTCTTGAGACGGACAGCCAGGGATCCTGCCAGAACCGAGGCCGCCAGCATGATCATAAAGGTCGCCAAATGATCACGGCCATAGGCATGAAACGTAAACCGCGGAATGGTGAACAAGTAGTTATAGATCAACACGCTGGCAATCGAAAAAAGCACGCCGGTCAAACGCGCCGTCGTCAAGATCGAAACGACCATGACCCCTAAAAGATATAAGAGAATGATCGTTGCCCCATCCAGATGCAAGCGATAAAACAAACTGCCTATGCCGCTCACCACCAGCAGCAACGCTCCGCACACCACAATATCCCACAAGATATTTTGATGGGATCGAAAAAACAGAACATTCTTCTTCAATGGATTTTTCATGCCTTTATTGTAGCGAAATTTTAAAAATATTTCAGAAAAATTCAAAAGACCTGCCGCTTTTGATAAAATAGGAAGTATGTTGAATCTACCACAAAAAGGGATCCTGATTGCTCCCGCATCTTTACATTTATCCCTCTACCAGGAAGTCTTGAAAACCCACGGAAATACCTTAGGTCTTGAGATCTTGAGCCTTCAAAGCTATATCCAGCGGTTTTTTAAAGCCGAACCCCAAATTTCGATCGATTTTTATTATCAGGTACGCGATTGTTGCCAGGCGATTCCGAAAGAAAATGCATTTTATGCCAGCCGTTCCAGTTTTGCCTTTATTCAGGAACTGGCCGACTTTGCGGGCTTGGCCAAAAGTTATGCACTGGACTTTGAAAAACTGCCCGAAAAGACACAAAAACAAAAAGATCTCAAAGTCCTGCTCAAACAAATCCAAGATCTTCCTTTCTGGCAACAAGAGATTCCGGAAATTCTTGACAAAGACTTAGATACCTCTGATGTATGGATCTTGCCTTATGAATATTCGGAATCCGAACAGCTCTGGATCCAAAAACTACTGGCAAGCCATGCCCAGATCTTAAAACTTGACGACCCTGGAAACCGTCATTACTGGTCAACCGGAAATCCCCGCAAACAAGCTCAGCAGATTGCCAAGACCATTCTGGACCAGGGCCTTGAAGCTTCCGACGTTTTTGTCAGCTGCAATGACAATGCGGAAAAACAAGTTTTGGCACAGATCTTTGATCAGCACCAGATCCCCTATACGATCCTGTCTTCAGACCATAAAAATCCGTTTGCGGATGCTTTTTTGAGTGCGCTTTCCTGGATTTTGGAATCCGATCTGGATCATTATCTGGCACTGATCAATCTGCTCTATCCCCAAACGCGGCAGATCATCCAAAGCACGCTTAGAAACTTTCCCGCTTTGTGGAAACAAGCCTATCCCTTCCCGGAAGTCTATGAAGAAAACGCATTGTTTGCGCAGGAAGAGTTTGAAAGTTTGAAACATCATCTCACACAAACACAAGCCTGGCTTCAGGAGCATGATGCGATCTTAAACTGGTCCATAGATACTTTAGATGCAATCTTGACGACGATCCAAAGCCAACTGCCTTGTACGGAAGATAATTTGAATGCTTTTTACTGGATCCAGGAACAGCTCAGACAGAGCTGGAAAAAGATCCGGACCGCTGAAGATCTTCAATTCTTCAAAGACTACATCGAAGCCAAGATGCCTTCAAAATCCATAAAGCACCATCAAGGCGTTTTGATCGGAAGCCGAAAGGAGATCACCCCTTTCTTTTCCACCGTCTTTTTGTGCGGGGCCCATGCGGCCCATTTCCCGGCCCTTGCCATGCATACCGGAATCTTTGATGAAGCTTATCTGGCATCTTGTGACTTCCCTGCACTTTCCACCCGGCTGCAAAAACAAAGAGAACAGCTTTGGACGGTCTTAGAGAACTGCCAGGATCTCTATGTTCTGGTTGCGGAATCGGATTATAACGGCAAAGATCACGCCTTAAGCCATGAACTGGAACAATGGTTTGGGCATGGCCCGGTTTTTCAAGAATTTCAAGATCCGATGCGCTGGATCCAGCCGCAGTTTACTTGCGGGCAAGAGACGGCACGTGCCCTGTTTTTTGATGCACACCAGTTTGTAGGTTCCGTATCGCGTTTAGAAAGTTTTGCCCGCTGCCCATTCCAGCACTTTTTGCGCTACGGCCTCCATCTTCAAGAACGAGAAGATCTAAAAGATATCCGGATCCGAGGATCGATCTATCATGCGATCTTAGAAAAGCTGATCCAAAAACATCAAAAAGCCTATACAGCGGTCGATCACAAAGAACTGCTCTCTTTGATCGAGCAGGAGTTTTCCTTTGCCCAAAAGATCCATCCGGAAAAACAAGCTTTCTTCCAGACTCAGATCCAGGAGATCTTCCGCAAGATGAAAAAGCTTCTTCAAAGCCTTGCGGCCTTTGAAAAAGAATGGCACATGACGACCCATGCCCAAGAATGTAAAGTTTCCATGTCTTTGATGTGGAACGATACCCCTGTCCTTTTGTATGGCTATATCGACCGGATCGATGCGTCGCAAACTTCGTTTATGATCTTTGATTACAAAACCGGAAAGCGCACCTTTGCCCTATCTGATTTTGAAAGCGGACAAGCCTTGCAGCTGATCACATATGCCGTCATGTACGAATCGATGCATCATCAGCTGCCGGTGGGCTGTTTCTACATTTCTTTGAATACTTCCCTGCAGGAAGCTTCGGCCTGTAAGATCAACTATCGCAAAAAATATCCGGAGATCGAGGAAACCGCTTTGGAAGAATTAAGCGAACAAGCTCTCGAATCGCGCTCGTTTGCCGGGATCCGGTTTCAAGATCTTTCGATCTATGCCGATGAGCCTTCCCGCTTTGGCGCAAAACGCGATAAAGCTCTTTCTTTTGAAACGATCCAGGCCCAGTGGCAAACCATCTTATTTGACCTTTTAAGGGATATTCAATCAGGAAATATCCAACCCGCACACGCCAAAGATGCCTGTACGTATTGTGCATATCGATCTATCTGTCGAAACAGCGCGCAGGAAGTCAAAAAATCAAGCCGTTTAGAAAAGGAGAATGTGCATGCGATTTAGCCCAGCTCAACAAAAAGCCATTCAGATCCGCGATAAAAACGTCCTTGTGTTTGCGAGTGCCGGCAGCGGAAAAACCAGCGTGCTGGTCCAGCGCCTTTGCGACCTGGTCTTAAAAGACAAGATCTCGATCGATTCGATCTTGGCCATGACCTTTACCAAGGATGCCGCCAATGAGATGAAGACCCGTCTGCAGATCGCTTTAGAAAACGAAGAACCCACCGACTATATCAAAGAACAGCTGGCACTTTTAGAAACCAGCAGCCTGTGTACGATCGACAGTTTCTGTTTGTCCATCGTTAAAAACTATTATTATCGGATCCCCATTTCTTTGAAGATGGCCAATACGACATTGGATCCCAGCTTGTCCTACGAGCTCTTTCAAAAAGCATACGAACAAGCCTGTGCCCAGATCGATCCGGATGCCATGGCTGATCTCCTGCACTATTTTGACGGCTTCGGCAAAAAAGAAGATGAGATCCTTCAAAGCATCAAAAAACTGATCCAGACGGCCTGGTCCAAACCCGATCCAGAAAAATGGATCCAGGAACTGACCCAACCGGAAAATCCTGAGATCGAGACCTGGTTCTATCAATCCTTTGAAACGAAGATCCAGTCCATGTTGATCGTATTGGAAGAGATCTTAGAGGAAATCGAAGAAACAGAGGATCTTTTATTAAAACAAGAAGATCTCAGTGCTTGCCTGGAAGCTTTGCGAGACCGCGATTATGCCGCCTTTCGGCAAACCTTTTTTCATGCGATCCAAGGCTCTCCGCGCCTAAAGAACAAATACGATGAAATCGATGTCAAAGCGCTTGCCGAGCATTTTAAAAAGATTGAAAAACAAGTGGCAGAAATGTGTTTTGAAGAAGATGTCTATTTTGAAACCAGCGACTTGCTTCAAAAGGAAAAAGAGACCTTCTGTACGCTTTCTTTAAAGACCAAAGCTTGTTTCCAGGCTTTAAAAAAAGCTCAAGAAGCACTGGATTTTGAAGATATGGAACACTTTGCGTACCAGCTGCTTTGTCAAAAAGATATTGCCGAAGAAGTGCGCCAGAAATATCAGATGATCCTGGTCGATGAATTCCAGGATACCAACGATCTTCAAGAAAGCATCGTCGCTTGTTTCGCCCGCGAAAACAATGTCTTCCGGGTCGGTGATATCAAGCAGAGCATCTATGGCTTTCGCTATGCCAAGCCCGAGATCATGGCCAGCCATATGCATAGCCGCGATGCGAATTCCTGCACGATCGTCCTGGATGAAAACTACCGGTCTTCGGACGCCATCATTCGCTTCAACAATGACTTTTATCAAAAGATCATGAATATCGAAGGAGTCTCGGAACAGTTTTCCACAATCGACCTGGCGAAATCCGGTACCGACCGCCAAAAACAAGAACCGCAATATCCAGTTCGTTTCCTTTACAGTGAATATAAACCTTATGCCCAAGAACACGATGTCGAACTCCTTCAGGCCAAAAGTGCCTTGAACCAAAATCGGCTCGACATCTTGGCACAAGATATCTTAAAACAAAAAGAAAACGGCAACCATTTTCGCGATATCTGTATCCTGACCCGCAGCCACGGCCCGCAGCAAGCCATCAAAGATGCCTTGGAAGCTTATGACATCCCCTGTCTGGCGGAGATCGATCACGGCTTTTATACCAATGCCGCCGTTTTGGTCATCCTCTCGGCCTTGCAGGCGATCCTGGATCCGGATGATGATATCCGTCTTTGTGCCTTTCTGTTTTCGGGACTATGTCAAGTTTCTGCAGACGACCTGGCCCAAGCGACGCTTCACAAAGAAAGAGGTCTTTCTTTATATCAAAAAATCAAAGACTGCTCCTTTATGCAGGATTATCATGAATTGGCATCGTATCGTAATTTGCCGTTATGCGATCTCATTCGAAAGCTCTATGCCCATCGCAATTTTTATCAAGACCAGACCAGTCCGCAAGATAAGACCAACCTCGATCTTTTCTTACGGATGGCCAGTGAGAAAGAAGACACTTGTTCGGTCGAAGAATTTATTCGCATCCACAAGCAGGCTTCGGATTTTGATGCGCTGGCGCAAGCTTCACCCTATTCAAAACATGCCGATGTGGTTTCGATCAAAACGATGCACCATTCCAAAGGACTGCAGTTTCCGATCGTCTATATTCTTTCGACGCATGAAGACCGGGAACGCGATGCCAGTCAGCCCGTCTTGATCGATGAAAAATTAGGATGTTCGTTTGCGGAAATCGACTCGCAGCACAATCTAAAATACAAAGGGAAAAGTCATTTGGCCTTCCTGGCCAAGAAACGCCAGGATGAACTGGAAGAAGAGATGCGTGTGTTCTATGTGGCGACCACGCGTGCCGAAAAAGAGCTGATCTTAGTGGATGCGATCTCGCAAGCCGAAGATTACGCAAGCCCCTTATCGCTTTATACCCTCACCCAAAAAGAGGGCCCTACCGGATGGTTTTTTCACACCTACTATGGTGCCCAGAATCCCCTGGTCCATTTTGAAAAGGTGCAAACGCTTTACGAAAGACCAGCCGCTCAAAAAAAATCGGCCCCTAATCAGCCGATCCCAATCTATACCAAGCCATGGACCTGTGTACAAGATCAAACGGCCAGCCAAGCCAAACAGTCCAGAACCTGGCCATCCGTGGATCTGCATCCTTCGCTGGGTTCGGTTCGTGGAACGCTGTTTCACGAGATGGCCGCCCAATTATCGTATCCGTATCAAGAATCTAAGATCAAAGAATTTGCGCAGAAGAAAGATTATGCGCTGCGGGAAATTGATAAAACTCAGTTCTTATCTTTAAATAAGGATGCTCGTTATCAAGTGTGGATGAAAGAGCCGCATGAATTTGAATGTTCTTATATCGTACAGATGGATGGTTCCATCGTCCATGGATTTATGGACCTGGTAGTTTGGGAAAGTGATCAAATCGTGATCCTGGATTTTAAGACCGATCATTTCGATCAGGAACAAGACTTTATCACGGCTTATAAAGGACAGTTAGACACCTATGAACAAGCCTTGTCTTTGATGGAAGACAAACCGATCCAAAAATGGATCTATTCTTTCCATCTCCAAAAGATGATTCAGATCCCATAAAAAAACGGAAGCGGTAATTTTCCCTTCCGTTTTAATTTTGCGCATCGTCCAAATCGGCAAATGAAACTTTCTTGTGTTCAAGATACTGGTCACTGAAGGCTCCTTTGAAGCTCTTCGTTCCCAATTTGATATCATAAAGCTCGGCAATCATGCCAACGATTTCATCCACTGACATATTCGAAGTGTTGATCATCAAATCATAATTGGAACTCGATCCCCATTTTTGTCCGGTGTAAAATTCATAGAATCCGGCACGTCGGTTATCTTTCTCATGAACGAACTTACGAGCTTTACGGCTCGGCACCTGATATTCCTGGATGCTCCAAGCCAGACGATCTTCAATGTTGCTGTAGCAGAAGATGCGGATCTTAGGGGTATGCTCTTTTAAAATATAGTCCGCACAGCGCCCTACGATCACCGCACTTTCGCGGCTGGCGATCCCTTTGATCAATTGACTGGCCTTTTCATACACTTCGGAATTGACCGAGAGCTCCGTGATCGTGGAAAGCTTATTGCGTCCCGGCAAGGAGTAGAGGCCTTGGGCGTTGCGATTTTCTTCGCGGAAAAAGTCCGCATCAATGCCCAGGTCCTTGGCAATGACTTCCATGATCTCTTTGTTGTAGTAGCCAATATCCAAGTATTCGGCCAAGCGGCGGCCAATCTCACGTCCGTTGGAACCGAATTGACGAGAAATGGTGATGATAACATTTTTTTCCATGATGTAAAGTCCTTTTATTAATATTTATTATACATGATTTACAAGGGGAAAGAAATCAAAGAAAAAAGGATCCGAAGATCCTTCTCATGTCTAATGCTATCTTAGTTATTAACTTCTGAATATTTTCTGCGTCCAGGATGCAGGTTATCCACATAATAACGAATTGTCAGAGTGCCAGCCACTTTTGTTTTGACTTTTGGCTCAACGATAAATCCGTCCCCTTCCAACATAGCATCCAACATAGCTTTGCAGCAAGTCGTAGTATTTCCCTTTACACCAGGTTCGCATTCATTCATGAACTCTTTGGCATTGACTTCGATATAGAGCCACATTTTGTCATGTGCTTCCTGTTTCATTTCTTGTAAACGGGCTGCATACTGTTCTTGTGTCCATTTTTCCATGCTGTATACTTCCTTTCCTTATGCGTTCATTTTACTCCTAATAGGGTTGGATGACAAGTTTATGAAAGGTTGTCTTGGTCAAGAAAGCATTTTTTTACATAATTTTTATAAAAATTTTCATAAAAAAGAACTGTAAGCCATTACAGTCCTGTCAATAAGCAATGATTTCTACGCCTTTCTCGGTGACATAAAGCGTGTGTTCCCATTGGGCCGACAATTTCCCATCACTAGTATACGCCGTCCAATTGTTCTTTTTATCAATATATAAAGTGCTGACTCCCTCATTGATCATCGGCTCGATCGTAAATACCATCCCCGGTGCGATGACCATACCCGTATTCTTGATGCCGACATGATGAACATAAGGGTCTTCATGGAACGCATTGCCGACTCCATGACCGCAGAAATCTGTCACTACACTGTATCCATGTTTATGTGCATGTTCCTGGATCGCGGCTCCAATATCTCCAAAATGCCCCCAAGGGCGAACCGCATCGATTCCAATCTGAAGGCATTCTTTGGTCACATCCACCAGTTTTTTGGCCTCAGGTGAAACTTCCCCGATACAGAACATCCGGCTGGCATCGGCATAATGGCGATGCACGATGGTCGTACAATCCACATTGACGATGTCCCCTTCTTTCAATACGACCTTAGAATCTGGAATCCCATGACAGATCTCATTATTGATTGAAGTACAGCAGCTCTTGGGAAATCCCATATACCCAAGACATGCCGGGATCCCGCCATGACTGGTAGTATAGTCATAGACCAGCTGGTCGATTTCTTCGGTCGTCATGCCCGCATGGATCTTTTCTTGAACCAGGTCCAAGACTTCATTGTTGATCTTGGCAGCTTTTTTGATCCAATGCATATCTTCTTCACTTTTGATCAGATCATGTCCGGGAACGATCTTCCCCTGCAGTTTCAGTACATTGATCGTATCATCCCATTTCTCATGGCAATGCTTATATTTTTTCCCCGAACCGCACCAGCATGGCGCATTTTTTGACATCATCCTAAAACCCTCTTTCAATCGTTAACATTCTGTCTTTGCCTGACATATCCTTATGGACCTGAATCTTGGCGTCCGGAAAATAACTCTTGGCCAAGGCACTCAGTGCTTCCCTTTGATCATAACCGATCTCAAAGGCCAAAAAAGACTGAGGACGTAAAACTTGATCGGCTTTTTCAAACAGTTCGCGATAAAATTTCAAACCGTCTTCTCCGCCAAACAAGGCTACATGCGGTTCATAGTCCACAACACTGTGTTCCATCGGTTCATGAGATGGAATATAGGGTGGATTGCATACGCAGATATCGCAATGCAGATCCCGATCAATAAACGGTTCTAACATATCTCCCACTATGAACTGAACATGGCCGTCTAATTTTTCATTATTTTGATAAGCCACATCGATCGCTTTCGAAGAGATGTCGCTGGCGATCACATCCATCTTTCGCTCTTCCAGATTCAAAGTGATCCCAATGGCACCAGATCCTGTTGCCACATCAAAGACATCGACATGGTCCCGATCACTGAAATGCTCATCATACAGTGAAAGAACCAATCCCACCAGCTCTTCCGTTTCTGGTCTGGGAATCAATACATCCTCATTTACCATAAAGTCATAGCCATAAAATGATTCATACCCCAAAACATAACTCAAGGGTTTTCCTTTTTCCATCTCATGGATGGCTTCCAGATAGTCCACACGAATTTCTTCATCGATTGGTTCTTCCATATCGAGATACAAGTTAATCCCTTTATGTTGGCAAAGCTCGACCATCAAAAGCTGGGCCGCCTGTTCGCCCTGTCCGGCTTTGTATAAGCGTTCTCTTCCTTCTTTGATATATTCGCGATAATTCACAGTTCTTCTCCTGCCAATTTAGCCTTTTGATCTGCCATCTGCAAAGCATTCATCAAATCATCCAAACGACCGTCAATAATACGATCCAGCTGATTGACCGTATAACCGATTCGATGATCTGTTACGCGATTTTGCGGATAATTATAGGTGCGGATCTTTTCTGCACGATCTCCCGTCCCAATCTTTGTCCGTCTTTCGGCTCCGGCTTTTTCATCAATCTCGCGCTGATGTTCTTCTTTTACACGAGCTGCAATCGTCGCCAAGGCAGTAGCACGATTTTCGTGCTGCGAGCGACCATCCTGACATTTGACTACGATTCCGGTCGGCTTATGGATGATACGAACAGCGGAGTCGGTTTTGTTGATGTGCTGCCCACCGGCCCCGGATGCACGCATGGTCTCGATTTCCAAATCATTCATATCGATATCAAAATCTTCTTCATCCAATTCCGGATAACACAATACGGTTGCTGTAGAAGTTTGGATACGTCCCTGGCTTTCCGTCTTAGGAACTCGCTGCACACGATGAGATCCCGATTCAAATTTCAAGATGCCATAAGCCCCTTGGCCAGTGATCTTGAAAGTGATGATGGAGAACCCTCCTGCTTCACTGTCTTCGGAATCGGTCACTTCCACTTTCCAGCCTTTGCTTTCAGCATATTTAGCATACATACGGAACAGATCTCCGGCAAAGATATTGGCTTCATCCCCGCCGGCAGCACCGCGGATCTCCATAAAAGCATTATGAGAATCATTAGGATCCTTTGGTACAAGCAATAATTCCAGCTTATCTAAATATTCCTGGATTGCCGGTTCTAAACGCTCAATTTCGGCATGCGCCAATTCACGAAGTTCCTTGTCATCTTCTTTCGCTAATTCTTTCGCATCCGCATATTCGTTTCTTGCCTGTTTGTATTCTTGATACGTCTCTACGATCGGCGTTAACTCATTTTGTTCTCTTCCCAATTTTGCCATCTGTTTACGATCAGATACGACATCCGGTTTCATCATCTCATCATTGATCGTATTATATCGTTCTACGATCGCATCCAATCTTTCTTCCATAGTGGCCATAATCTCAACATCCTTTCAACTTCAACAGTTTAACACAGAAGCCGTCTAAATGACAGTTTAATATCGATTGTGCTACACTGGATGCATGACAAGAAAAAGAAGAACGCGATCCCGAAGAAGGATCTCTAGACCTGTATTGATTTTAGGCCTGTTGATCGGCTTGATAGGTCTTGGTTTTCTAGGCTTGAAACTGACGGAAAACGGTGTCTTTACCGTCATGGCCGTCACAAAAGAAGGCGTCGAAGAACAAGGTGTCTACAAGCATTTTTTGTTTGCCCAGTTCAAGATGGATTCTCTAGATGAAGTAGCCTACATCCAAAGAGAAGATCAAAAAGTCGTGGCCTTGTCTGAAGGCTTTGTCAATCTCAACACCAAGTCAAGTTCGGAGAATACGCTCTATACGGTGGATGGCAGCGATGCCGCCGGCTATACCAACGGCGCTTATGGAGCCGATGCCTTATACTTAGACACTTCATCGGATGGAAGTCAGGCACTGATACAGATCAGCGGCGTCAAAGCGTGGGTATCTATCGAAGATATCCAGCTGTATCTTTTTGATGAAAGCCTTTCTTGTTCCTACTACTATGTCAGTGAAGATATTTTATATCATTTTATCTCCACGGATCTTCTGCAAGGAAACGGAAATACGCTTTCTTTGGAACAGGCACCGGATTTTATGGATGAGGGTGTGATCTATTATTCTTATGATGGAAACTACTTTTACACGGATCTTTCGAAAATGACAGATGATGTCCGACATAACTCTCACGAAAATGCCGTCAATCCGAAAGCGCATTATAATTTCTATCAGTATGTGCCGCATCGTTCATCGACTCATTTGACAAGTGCTGATTATGACGCTTTTTTGGCCGACTATGGCATCAACCAGCAAGCCGCAACTTTCCCATGTTCCGACAATCAAAGTGTATTAGTTCAATCTGGCGATCAATTTCTTTCCATACAAGAAGAGATCGGGATCAATGCCTCCATGATGTTTGCGACGGCCGTCAATGAAAGCGGCTATGGACGAAGTGAATATGCGATCGTAAACCACAACTTGTTTGGCCATGCCGCCTATGATGCCAGCCCGGATAGCGCTACCGTCTATTCTTCGATCCAAGATTGTATCTACGAACATGCTTACGGATTCCTTCAGAACGGCTATGCGAATCTGTTAGACTCGCGTTATCACGGTTCCTGGTTTGGCAATAAGGCCAGCGGGATCAATGTCCAATATGCCAGCGATCCATACTGGGGCGAAAAAGCCGCTCACTTTTATTATCTGTTGGATGCCCGCCAAGATTTTGCGGATGCTCAATCGATAGAGATCCAAACATTCTCGGTCGAAAAAAAGATCCCTGTCCTGGATGTCAATGACCCAAAGACGACGCTTTATGTTTATGAACCGGGCGATATTGCCAGCTTTGTGATCCAAGATCAAATCACGATCGATCATCAAGAGTATGTCGTGGTGGCCAGCGAGATGCCGGTAAACAACGGGCAAATCGATCCGCAAGCCGCTTATGATCATGCCCAGGGGCTCGTTTTAAAAAAAGACATGGTATACTGAGATAAAAAAGGAGTTGAGAAATATGTGTACATTCAGTGAAGGATTATGGAACCAGGCATGGGGCCAAGCGTTCAGTACAGGAATTAGCCAAGGCAAAAATATGGCGCTGCAGGAAAGTGTTCGCAATCTCATGAAGAATCTCCCGGATATGACATTGGAAAAAGCACTGGAAATTTTAGATATCCCGGCTGAACTGCGCGAATCACTCCAGAACGATCCAGAATTCAACAAAAACATTTCCTAACTCACGATCCTCTCCATGAGGATCTTTTTTTTGACAAAAGAAAAAGGCCCCAAGCGGAGCCTTAGGATCTAGATCCAGCCAAAATCTTTTAAAACTTCTTCGACATTTTCTTCAAAGGTGCCAAACGTAATGCCATAGCCTTTCAGTTTGGCCGCATCCAAACGATAATCGCGGAAGCGATCGGCATAACGTTTTGTATTCGGCAAGATCAATTCTTCAATGGCTTTAGGATCACAACCCAAACGGTTTGCGACATAAAGAGCCGATTCATACGTCGTCTTATCGTTTTCACAAGCCACATGATAGGTGCCGGCCGGCAATTCCGAGATCTGTTTGAACTGCTTAGCCAAGTATTTGGCATAGGTCATGCATCTTCTTTCGTTGCATGTGAACAAGGTCGGCTGATGATGGATCAGTGCATTCATGACATTTTTGACAATGCTCGGACTGGCCTTGATGCCATCAAAAGAAAGTCCCATCATCCAGGAATAGCGCAAGATCACGGCATCTTCCAGTTCCTGATGGATGTATTTTTCGCATTCGATCTTGTTTTGTCCATAAACAGTCACGGCACATGGTTCTTGATCTTCTTTGATCGGTCCTTCGTTGACCAAACCATTAAAGACTTGTTCCGTAGAACAGAAGATCAGACGAGCCTTTTTTTCTTTACACGCCCGGATGATCGACTGGGTCGATTCCACATTGATCTTATGCGCCAGATCCGGTTTTTCTTCACAAAGAGCCGTCGTCGCATTGGCTGCCGTATGGAAACAAATATCAAAATCTTGACGGGAAACAAAGTCATAAACTGCATGCGGATCGCTGAGATCGGCATCCTTGCGGGTCATCTTGATCCAGTGAAACTGGTCTTGATTCTCGCGCACGATATAACTGGCCAAGTATCCATTGGCTCCGGTTACTAAAATTGTTTTCATCTTAGTCCTTCTTTCTCGGTTGGCTGAATAAGACATGAGCCCCTTTTTTCAATGTCACTTCCTGCGCACTGTGAGGGATGAAAAGACTGTTATAGCGGGCCACTTCGATCGTTTGATCTTTCCAGATGACCTGGATCTTTTCTTCGCCTACATTCGAGAGAATGCCATAAGTATCCTGTACATCGATCACTTGATCCTGATCGGCATAGATTTCATCGACGGTTAAAACCGGCGTATCGCCTAAGCGATGCGTCTTGTGCTGGGCCGGTACAAAGTGCGGTTCTTTGGAAAAGTCAACCACATCAAAACTTTCCTTTAAATGCAGCGGGCGCGCATTTCCCTGCGCATCCGTGCGGCCATAATCATAAAAGCGATACGTCGTATTGGAATTGGTGCCCACTTCCAAGGCAACGATATCTTTTCCCAACGCATGAAGCATTCCGTCCGGGATCGTGATATAGTCGCCTTTTTTGACA
Source organism: Faecalicoccus acidiformans (assembly GCF_014202635.1). Lineage (GTDB taxonomy): Bacteria > Bacillota_I > Bacilli_A > Erysipelotrichales > Erysipelotrichaceae > Faecalicoccus > Faecalicoccus acidiformans. The sequence goes on along the minus strand of NZ_JACHHD010000012.1, from coordinate 21,613 downwards.
GGCCAGTGTCGTAAATACTGATCTAACGTATGATCTTCCAGGGCTTTGCGGATCACTTCCGGATCCGAGACGGTCGTTCCTGCGACCAGGTTGGCGCCTGGTTTCGCATCCAAGATATACCAAGTCTCAAATTTTCCATTATCCTGTGCATGTTCCCAGGCATATTCATCATAAGGATGGACCTGGATGCTCAATCTGTCGATGGAATCCAGGTACGCCAAGCGAAGCATTTCATGAAGGCCGTAGCCTTTTCCCAGCATCCCTTCGGGATCGCGGTCGATCAATTCTTGAAGCGTGACACTTTCTTCCAGATTGGTCACTTCATTGGTGCAGTAAGGATGTGCGGAGACTTCCCACCACGTTCCATAATTTTGATCATACCCGCGGGCTTGACTTAATGTATTGCCGCCCCAGATCGTATAATCCGGGATAGGTTTTAATAAGAGGGGTTTCATGCGTTTGCCTCTTCAAATTCTTTTAAGATCTGGATACTGGAGCTGGTTCCGATGCGGGTAGCACCGGCATCGATCATTGCTTTACATGTCTGCCAGCTGCGGATGCCGCCGGCGGCTTTGACCTGAACTACGTCTCCTACGGTATCTTTCATCAGTTTTACATCTTCTGCCGTGGCCCCGCCGGTTCCAAATCCGGTGCTGGTCTTGATGAAATCAGGTTTTACTTCTTTGGCGATCTCGCTCAATTTCTGGATCTCTTCTTTTTCCAAATAACAGTTTTCAAAGATGACCTTGCTGAGGACATGATGTTCTTTACAGATGGCCACGATCTTTTCCATCTCGTCTTTGATGTAGTCCCAATGATGCATCTTCGCCTGTCCGATATTGATGACATAGTCGATCTCATCGGCTCCTTGTTCGATCGCATGACGACATTCAAATAATTTCGTTTCCAGCCCGCATTGGCCTAACGGGAATCCAATGGCAGCGCCGACATGCACATCGCTGTCTTTGAGCTGTTCTTTACAAAAAGCCGTCCATTCCGTATTGATGGCTACCATCGCCGTATTCATTGCCTTAGCTTCGTCACAAAGTTTCGCAAGATCGGCATCGGTCGCATACGCTTTTAAAAAGGTATGGTCAAACAGTTTCGCAAGTGATTCTTTTGTCAGATTGGATGAATTCATATCCAATACCTCCTTTTGTCAAGGACAATGTATCATTATGTAATGTTTATGTCAATATAAATTGACAGAAATAAATAAAATGTTACTATTATGTATAGAAGGTGGTGGCATTTATGTCCGCAATGTATCTAGATATCCGCAACGATCTGCTCGATAAGATCGATTCCGGCTTTTATCCGGTAGGTGAAACCATTCCCACAGAGATGGAACTGGCCAGCCAATACCACGTCAGCCGGCCGACGATCCGTCAGGCCATCAGTTTGCTGGTTGACCAAGGCATCTTGGAAAAGCGCCGGAAACGAGGAACCATCGTTTGCGCTCCTAAGATCGATCAGGGATTTACCCAAACCATCAGCAGCTTTGATTCCGAGATCCATCAAAAAGGACATTCGAGCCAAACCAAAGTGCTGACGTTTCAAAAAGAAGAAGCCTCGGACGAGATCAAAGAGATCTTGCGATGCGATGAAGTCTTGAAACTGGTCCGTTTGCGCTATATCGATCATACGCCCAATGTCTTTGTGACGACCTACATGCCCTATCCCTTGTTTGCGCATTTTCTGGATCTGGATTTCAGTAAAGAATCTTTCTATGATCAATGTGCCCGCTGCGATCATCCGATTGCCTCGATCACTCGTCATTTAGAGGTGGTCAGCGCCGATGAGACATTAGCCGACTTGCTGCAGATCAACCAGAAAGATCCGCTGTTTTATTTTCATTCTTACGGAAGGGATCCCCAAGGAATTCCGATCGAATACTCGATCTCAAAATATCGGGGCGATACCAATTCCTTTACCTTTACCCTAAAAAAATAAGAGGAGAATCAATCGTTCTCCTCTTCGTTTTGTTTTTGGGGTTTTGGTTTCAAGCGAACCACCGCTTCGTCTATGCGGTGTTCCGTTCCCATCTTCGCTTTGATGATCATTTCTTCCAGATCCAGCTCAAAGCTTTCGTTATCATCCGGCAAACTGCCGCCTAAGGCATCCAGTACATAACCGCTGAATGTATCGTATTCTTCATCGCTGAGCTGCAGCCCTAAAATCTTATTGACATCCTCCAGCATGGCATCTCCCTGGATTCGCCACATGTTTTCTTCTAGTAAGAGGATACCGTCAGATTCGCTGGACTGTCCTTCTTCATCCAGATCTTCCACTAATAAGACCAAAAGATCGCGCAACGTGACAACCCCGACAAATCCTCCATATTCATCCAAGACGACCGCAAAAGATTTTTTTGTCTGTTTCATCTTTAATAAAAGATGATCGGCTTTCATACCCTCTAAGACAAACAAGGGCTTCAATACCGCATTCAAGAGCACTTCTTCTTTGGTGCGGTTGGCCATACGAAGATACTTTTTGGCATCCAATACACCTACGATCTGATCCTGGTTTTCGCGATAAACCGGATAACAGTCAAAAGATGTCTGGTTGATTTCTTCGTCCCATACGCTCAATTCATCTTCGACATCCAATGCGACTACATCTTTTCGATGCGTACAGATTTCTTCCAAGGTCACATCATTGAAATCAAAGATGTTTTGGATCATCACATTCTCATCTTGTTCTATCTGTCCTTGGGAAAGGCTTTGATTGACCATCATACGAATCTCTTCTTCGGTCACTTCTTCTTCCTCGTCCGGATCGATGCCGCAAAGACGAAGAACCAAATTGGTACTGTTGGTCAATAACCATACCAAAGGGGCAAAGGCTTTAGAGATAAAAGATAGAGTCCCCGACAAAGCATAAGATACCTTTTCTTTATTCTGCATCGCGATTCGCTTCGGCACCAATTCCCCGAATACGATCGAGAAAAAGGACATGATCAAAGTGATCACCAATGGACAAAAAGAACGCAGTGTGGCCTCCGAGATCGGAATGTTCCAGGAATTCAAGAGTTTCACCAAAGGATCCGCAAAACTATCTGTCGCATAGGCACTACCTAAATATCCTGCCAACGTAATGGCTACCTGAATCGTTGCCAAAAACTTTGATGGATTCTCGACTAACTTCATCAAGATCTTGGCGCGACGATTCCCTTCTTCGGCACGTGCTTGTAACGTCGCTCCGTTCATGGAGACGACGGCGATCTCCGCGCCGGCAAAGATCGCATTCACGCAGATCAAGACGACCTGCAATCCTAACGCAAAAAACATAATATCCTCCAAAAATGCACAAAAAGACATAGCCTGATGGAATTCAGGTTATGTCTTTCTTTTTTATTGTTTCCCCGTGCAACTTCGACCGGGGTCTTCTGTGCTACTCATACTGACGAAAGTTTATCAAAACTTGTATCGGATGTCAATTCCCGCAAAATCACCGCGGTTTTTCAATCTTCTGCTTATATTTTTGGAACAGACGATATTGTCCCAGGATACAAAGGATCCCCAAAAGAATCAGGAAGAGAAACCCGGCCACCCCTCCTAATAAGAGATATACCCCGCTGTCCGCAAAAAGAAGAGCCCCAAAAATAATATCAAGCTTCCCTTGTTCCGTAATATATTCTGAAGTCCAAGATTGACTGCGAAAATCTTCACGCAAATTGATCATGCGCTTTCTGCAAATCATATAGATCCCATAGAGAATATAGAAGATTCCCGGAAAACACAAAGCGATCACCATAAAGAAAGCCTCCTCTGTTTTTATCGTATCATAGATATCTTGTCTTAATTCTTACATTTTTCATAAACCTTGTCTTTTTTTACATGGATTTCCTGATTTTCATTGAAATCCTTTTCATAATAGTATTTAATGAAAGATACGACTAGAAACCTTATCAAAGGAGGTCTCATATGGATAAGAAAACTTCTTCAAGTTCGCAAAATAGTCGAGGCAAGTTTTCAGGACGGATCGGTTATGTAATGGCCGTTGCCGGATCAGCTGTCGGCTTGGGAAATATTTGGCGTTTTCCCTATTTAGCCGCCAAATATGGCGGCGGGATCTTTTTGCTCGTGTATCTGATCCTGGTGGTTACATTAGGCTATGCCTTGATTGTATCAGAAACTGCTCTAGGGCGAATGACAAAAAAGAGTCCGGTAGGTGCCTTTCATGTTTTCGGCAAGACCTTGCCTTTTCGTTTAGGCGGCTGGTTCACTGCCATCATCCCCATGTTGATTTGCCCTTACTATTGTGTTATTGGCGGCTGGGTCCTGAAATATCTCTTTGATTATGCCTTGGGCAATGCGACCTTGTTAGCCCAGGACGGAACATTCTCTGCTTTTTTATCCTCTTCAGGCAGTGTAGAACTTTGGTTCATCCTGTTCTCTGTCCTAGTGTTTTCCGTCATCTTGGGCGGCGTCAATAAAGGTGTTGAACGAGTTTCCAAGATAATGATGCCGATCCTGATCGTATTGGCCATTATTGTTGCCATCTACTCGGTCACTCGTCCTGGTGCCTGGGAAGGAGTTAAATACTTCTTGATCCCTAACTTTGACAATTTCTCCCTAATGACTGTGGTTTCGGCAATGGGTCAAATGTTTTATTCCCTCTCTATCGCCATGGGAATCTTGATCACTTATGGTTCCTATATCGAAAAAGATGTCGATATAGAAAAGAGTACTTCACAAGTTGAATTTTTTGATACCGGCGTTGCCTTGTTGGCAGGTCTGATGATCATTCCGGCTGTCTTCGCTTTTTCCGGTGGCGATATGTCTACGTTGCAGGCTGGCCCATCTTTGACCTTTATCACTTTACCGAAGGTATTCTCCAGCATGGGAATCGGGACCTTTGTCGGAGTTGTCTTCTTCTTAATGTTCCTGTTCGCAGCCTTGACCAGCGCGATCTCTTTGTTGGAAACAAGCGTATCCACTTTGGGTGACGAACTCCACTGGAGCCGCAAAAAATCTTGTGTGTTCATGGCGGTTGTTATGATTATCTTGGGAACTTGTTCTTGTTTAGGATTTGGCGTCTGGGATTCGATTCGGATCTTCGGAATGCAGTTCTTAGATTTCTTTGATTTCTTAACGAACTCAGTCATGATGCCAATATCGGCCTTAGCAACTTGTTTCTTGGTTGTGAAAGTCGTAGGTTTAAAGAAAATCGACGAAGAGATTGAGATTTCTTCGCAGTTCAAGCGCAAAAAAATCTATCACTTCATCATCAAATATGTGGCGCCGATCTGTATCACGATTATCTTATTGAGCTCTGTCGCCAATGTTCTAGGCTGGATTACAATGTAGAAAGTGCAGAATTCCTGCACTTTTTCTTTGTCTGCGCTGTTATAATAAATAAGATCAGGAGGAATGAACAATGTATACAGACTCTCATGCTCATATCACTTGCGACCCCCTTTATGAAAGAATCGATGAAGTTTTAGAAAATATGGATTTAGTTTCCCGCTGCATGATCATGTGCACTACACTAGAAGAATTCCATAGAGCTCAAAAAGTCAAAGATAGAGACCCGCGATTTAAGGTAGCCTTGGGATGGTTTCCTTCCGATGCCAAAACAATAACATCAGAGGACTTAAAAGCTCTTTACGATCTGGCCGCCGCTAAACAAATCGACTGTTTAGGTGAAATCGGTCTAGATTATTATTGGGATACCAGTTTCAATGACCTGCAAAAAGAACTCTTTATTCAACAAATTGAAATAGCCAATCAAACACATCTGCCTATTTCGATCCATATGCGCGATTCCACTAAGGATTGCCTAGAGATATTAAAAAAACATGCCCGAACGCGAATCATCTTTCACTGTTTCAGCGGCAGCGTAGAGACCATGAAAGAATGCCTGAAGATGGATTCACTGATTTCTTTTGCGGGCCCTTTAACGTTTAAAAACGCCCGTCATGCACCCGATTGTGTATTGGCTTGTCCAATCGAACGCATTTTGACAGAGACAGATTCACCCTATTTGACACCAGTACCCTATCGAGGCAAACAAAATGAACCGAAGTATGTCGAATATGTCGCAAAAAAAATCTGTGAACTCAAAGGACTGAATGAGTCGCTTCTTTGTTCACAGATTGAATCTAATTTTTTAAGCCTTTTCCAATAATGCGTATTCTTTTTCTTTTTTTCCTACGATAATTGTATCCCCTTGGATCACAATGGGGCGTTTGACCAACATACCATCGCTCGCCAGCAGCTCTATCAACTCTTTTTGAGAAGCGCTCTGGCGTTTTTCTTTGACATTCAGTTCACGATATTTCATCCCGCTGGTGTTGAACAGTTTATCAAGAGACACTCCTTGATCGATCCAGCTTTGGATCTCTTCCTTGGTCGGATTGTCTTTGGTGATATCACGGTAGGTCGCATGGATCCCCAAATTTTCTAAAGCTTGATACGCTTTCTGGCAAGTAGAGCACTTGGGATATCCAATAAACAATGTCTCTTTCATGTTATCGTTCAAAAGCGTGCGACAAAGCCGTACTCAAAGAAGAGTTGGTTTCTACCGCTTGGATCAAGGCTGAAATCAATGGAGCTACGGAAAGAACGACTTCCTGCGGAAGATTTTTGACATTCTCACTTTGATCAATCGTATCGGTACAGACAAATTCTTTAACTTCGCTGTTGCGTAAGCGTTCTACAGCCGGTCCGGACAAAACGCCATGACTGCAAGCCGCATAAACATCTTTGGCTCCCTTTTTCTTTAACATTTCAATTCCTGATACCAAGGTGCCAGCCGTATCGACCATGTCATCGATCAAGATAGCCGTCTTGCCTTCTACATCCCCTAACAAATTCATAGCCACTGCGACATTTGGTCTTGGACGGCGCTTGTCGATAATCGCAACCGGAGCGCCCAAAATATCGGCCAAATTACGAGCACGGACGGTTCCGCCATGGTCCGGACTTACGACAACCGGATCTACGATATCGGCTTTATGTTTGAAATAATCACCGATCAAGCCCATGCTTGTGATGTCATCAGCCGGGATATCAAAGAATCCTTGGATCTGATTAGCGTGCAAATCCACTGTAACGACGCGGGTAGCTCCTGCTTTTTCTAATAAGCTGGCCACCAGTTTAGCGGTGATTGGCTGACGCGGTTTTGCTTTTCGATCTTGTCTGGCATATCCGAAATAAGGAATCACGCAGTTGATACTGGCAGCGGAGGCACGCTTGCAGGCATCAATTCCAATTAAGATCTCCATTAAGTTGTCATTGACAGGACGGTTTGTACTCTGAATGAAATAAACATGTTTTCCTCGAACACTTTCTCCCAGTTCAAAAAGAATCTCACCATCCGCAAAATGATTGGTTTTGGATTTCCCAAGCGGCATATTTAATTCTTCGCAAATTTTCTGAGCCAATTCCTGGCTGGATGATAAACCAAATACGATTGTGTTTTCCATGATTGTTCCTTCCCTTTCTCTACAGTCGTTTTTGTACTTCCTTAAAACCAGATCGTCGGTTATCCTGAATGGATAAACGCCATCGGTCCTACTTTTTCTTGACTTTTGACGCTCGTACCAACCACCTTGCTGGAATCAATCACAGCACCTTCTCCTATGATCGCATCCTCTATTATGGAACCCGGCAAAATCGTGACATAGTCATGGATGATCGTTTTCCCTAAGATTTCTACATTCGGTCCGATCAAGACATCGTGTCCAATCTGGACATCTTTGCCGATCACAGTTCTTTGTGGGTCAACGATTTGGACGCCTTGCCTCATCCATTCCAAGTTGATCTTGTCGCGCATCCAGGTATATGCTTTATATAATTCTATACAGTCATTGATTCCCATGACTTCATCACGGTCTTCAATGACCATCCCATTGACTTTCTTTCCTTGTGCAGCCAAGATCTTAACCATATCAGTCAAGTAATATTCCTTCTGAGCATTGTTTGGCTGCAACTCATGAATATGGTTAAAGAGATCCTCATTCTTGAAACAATACATTCCGGCATTGATTTCTTTGACTTTCAATTGCTCCGGCGTACAGTCTTTTGCTTCCACTATGGCTTGAACTTGCCCTGTTTCATCGCGAATGATACGGCCATAATGTGCCCCGTCATCCAGAATCGATGTCAACAAGGTCAAGGAAGCATCCTGGTTTGCTTGAAAGAGCTTCTCTAAAGTTTCCGGCTGAATACACGGCCCATCCCCATTGATTACCAAGGTATCCCCTGTGGCATCTTTGAGTTGCTGACATTGCATCACGGCATGTCCCGTCCCTAATTGCGGCTCCTGCAAGGCAAACTCACAATCGGGAAACGCTTCTTGGATCGTCTGGGCCTGGTAGCCGACCACGATCACGATTCGTTCGACTTGTACCGCCCGCAAGGCATCGATGATATATCCTAACATCGGCCGATCGATAATTGGATGCATCACTTTGCTTTGGAAAGACTTCATCCGCGTTCCTTTTCCCGCTGCCATTACGATGGCATTCCGCATGCGATCACCGTCCTTTACCATTCTTTAACTATTCACTTCTAACATCTTAACAAAATTTCCTGATTTATTAAAGAAAGAAAAAGGGTTTTTCAACCCTTATTCCAGCTCATTGATCTGCGATTGAATCTGCGAGATCTGAGAATTGATCTCATCGACCGCACTTTGTGCCTGATCGACTGCACTTTGTGCCTGACTGACAGCTTGGGAAGCACTATTCAACTGATCTTGCGATACTGATGGTGCATTATTCACTTCTCTTTGTGCCTGTTCAAGAGCATCGTTTAAAGAAGGCCAGTCGACTTTATAAATATTATCCAATTCAATCAGTTCTTCTTCGGTGATCGTGCCCGCACTCTGCTTGTTCAAGAGCTCTTGACGACGTGCTTCACACTCATCGACAGCCGCCTGTGCGCTTTCCAGATTCGCCTGGGCATTCGCGGCATTTTGCGATTGTTCCACTAAGGCATCATATTCCGATTGACGAGTCGTCAATGTGCTTTTGGCGGAATCCAAAGTAGACTGAGCGCTGCTAAGCTGCGTCTGCAAAGTAGAAAGTTTTGCGCGCAGTTCTGCGATTTCCGTATTGTTGTTAGAAGAATCTTTCTTTTCGTCCGATTTCGCCCGAGCCAACAATTCATCAAAAGTATAGCCTGTACGACTCTTCAACAAATCATCGATTTCTTCTTTTTGCTCATCGCTTAGACGGTTGTAATACTCTTCCATATCTTCAATGCCGGTAAAATCATCATCCACCGTATCCAGCCAGTCCATAATACGCTCATAGGCCACTGCCTGGCGATCATTTTCAGTTTCTGTATTTTCTCCAATACCATTCAACAAAACATACGCACCGGTTCCAATCACCGCTACGACTAAAAGCGATACTAAAACTGCCAAAACGATTTTTACCGTTTTATCGTTCTTTTTCCGCATCTTGGCCACTGGTTTTTTTGAATGTCCTTTGACTTCGCGTCTCAGTTTCGGCCCTTGTTCTTGTTCTAATAACGATTGGATCTCATCATCATTGATCACAACGGTCTTATTCGTAAGTTCTGTTTGTTCTTCGATCTGATCAGGATCGAACATCACAGTCTCGCCCGCTTCCGATTCTGCCTGCTGAGGGCGAGCAGGACGCAAAACTATGGTATCATTTGCAGTTGGAGTTTTTGTCTCCTGCGTATCATCCACATCGATCATGTTGATTTGTTGCGTATACTTATCTTGACGACGCTTTTTAGCCGCAAAACCTTCCATTTTTTCTTCCAAAGCTCCATCCGCTTCAAAAGAATCTAAAAGTTTTGAAATTTCATCGTTTTCTTTTCTTCCTGCCATATATTTCTCCTTGGCATCATTCTACCAAAAGGAACTCTTTTTTTCTATACCCATTGATGCATGAGCTTGCAGCCATTTTGGATGAGCAGCCAAAACAAAAACACACTGCGGATTCAAAAGTTGACAAGCCGCTTCCAAACTGGATCCGGTCGTACAAACATCATCCACTAACAAAATCTTTTTGTTCGATAAAGAATATAGCTCTTTTCGTTTTAAGATTGCCTGGATCTGTTTTCGCTTAGTCTTCGATTGCGCACTTTGTTTGACGGGCTTCGTCTTGTAAAGCGGAGAAAGCACTTCGATCCCATAGGGCTTAAAAAGTTCGATCAAAGGTTCAAAACCGCGATAGAGTCGATGCTGGTCACTTGAGCATAAACCACAGACCTGATACTTTTTCATTATTTTTAGACGCTCTTGGACTCTTTCCAAAAAGACCGGTGCCAGCAAAATATCTCTTTGTTCTTTATAGCGAAAGAACAGTCTCTCTAAAAAATCATCGTATTGATATAAAATATGCCATTCTCGGTTTTGAATCCGGAAGATCTTCCGGATAGGCTTAAACTGTTTTTGACAGTCCGTACAGATTTTTCGATGTTTCGCATAGAGATCCTCGAAAGAATGTATCTCATCTAAGGAGGCATTGCAGATGAGGCAGAATCGTTCATCCACTCTAAGAGTTTGATGCATTCGCGAACGGATTGACTCGCATACTGACATAGACAGACTCCTTTCCCTGCTGGGTCATCAAACGTTCTTCCGATACGGCCAAAGATCTGAATCAGACTGGCTGTGCTGAAAACGATATGTTGGGCTTGATAAACAGCAACCTGCACGCTGCCAATCGTGATGCCGCGTTCTAATAAGGTCGTGCACACTAAAACATCGTATTGTTTTTGACGGAAGGCTTCCAAGATCTTATCCTTATCGTGCGTTGCCGAATGGATTCCTACAGCTTTGCATACTAGGCGCAAAACCCAAGCCATCCAGAAACAATCTTGTCTTCTAGGAACAAAAACCAACACTTGTTTATGTTCTTTTTGACAACGGGCACAAAAGATCAAAAGATAGAGAACTTGCCTCCAAGGATCTCTTTGAATCACTTTAGGAATCACCAGAGGGTGTTTGTGCGGTCTTTCAAAAAGTTTGACAACCTCCATTTTTCCGGCCTCGATCTGAGCCAAAATTTCAGAAGAAGGTGTGGCACTCAAATAAAGTTTCTGCCCAATGCACGAAAGATCTACAATGGCTTCTAATAAGGTATTGCCGGCATATGGAAAAGCGTCTACTTCATCCAGGATAAGCAAATCAAAACCATATGGATAGCGATAGAGCTGGTGCATCGTACAAACGATCAAATCCGCATCCGTCACCTGGGTATAATCTTGAGCCACTTCTACAACACTGAGCTCACAAAAGGCTTTGCGTAAGCGCTCGGCAATCTCTAAGACGACTTGACGACGACTGATCGCAAAAGCCACTTTCTTCCCTTGGGATAAATAATAAGAAATGCTGGCGAAGGTAATCTCAGTCTTGCCGGCTCCTGTTGCGGCATAGACAAAAACATCTCTTCCTTGTTTTAGATAATTCAACGTTTTTGTCGAACATTGTTTCTGTTTTTCTGTCAGTGCATAGGTAAGCTTTGGTTTTCCTTTCCATATTCGATGCGATAAATGACACGGTTCAATGGTATCGCCAACTTGCACGCGGGAAAAGACGATGCATTTGCGGCAGTAATACACACCCTTGTCATAGGCAAAGAAGTTCGGATCTTCATTTTGGCAGCGAGGACATTTCATATTTCTAAATACGACAAAAAAGATGATTCGTGACAGCTTCATACGATTGTCCATTATAGAACCTCTTGGTGAATGATACACTTTGAAATAGAAACAGAGGATTGCATTATGAACAAAAAAAATTGCCTATTGCGGATTGAATTGCCAAACCTGTGATGCATACTTGGCAACCATCCACAACGATCAAAAGCTAAAGGAAGCCACCGCCAAAAAATGGGCCCGGCTCAACCAGGCTCCTATTTTGCCGGAACACATTCACTGTGAAGACTGCCGTATGCCCGGAGCGAAAACAATATTCTGTGAAACGATGTGTGAAATCCGAAAATGCGCCATAAAAAAAGAAGTCTCCACCTGCAAAGACTGTTCCAACTTAGAGACTTGTCGAACCATAGAAAGCATTCTGAAACATAATCCATCCATCATAAAGAATTTAAAACAATAAGATGCATCGGTTCACAGCTTCTCTTGAATCCAATCCACGATCTGCTCCAGCAAAGCATACAGCGTGGCATAGTTTCCCGTCTTGGCTAAAAAGGTATGGTCCGCATGTTCAATGATACATAAATCGGTCGATCGATCTTTTCGTTGTTGCACAAAATCATAACTGTTGGCTGGATCTACGGTAGGATCTTTTGCGCCTACACAGACCAATATCGGATTCTTATAATGATCAATTGTATCATTTTGAATAGACAGATCTTTTAAAAATGAAGAAAACACCAATTCTACACGCCCATCACTGGTGGACATGATGGTATACCCTTGAGATTGGATTTCCTTTTCTTTTTCAACGGGCAAAGAAAATGCCCCTGGTTGATTTATTTTTAAAGCCCCATTCAGTGTAATGATACAAAAACTGGGAAGATCTGCGCATAAGATGGCTATACGCCCTCCTAAGCTATGCCCTAATAATCCGATTCGGTCGGATAGAATATTTGGGTCATTTTGAAGCCACGCAAATGTCGCATGTGTTTCCTTGATACACATATCAACTCCATACATTTGGCGGGAGGCACGATTTTCTCCCATACTGCAGAAATCAATACGTGCACTGGCTATCCCGTGTTCAGCCAAGTACTGCGCACTCTTTTGGAGCAAATGCCCATCGCCTTCTTTGTAGGACAAGAATCCATGCAGACAAAGCATACAAGGATAAGGGCCCAAAGTATCCGGATAGGTGAGAATCATTGGAAGTTCATGATCCTCACAAGGAATAAACAATCTTTTTTCCATGGACTTTTCCTCCTTAGTCGATCAGCCGAAACTGCCGCAAGGTCAAAGCGATGCTGTCTTGATCGCTTGGACCACAAATAAAATCCGCATAGGCAAACAAATCAGGATCGCTGTTTTCCATGGCAACTCCAATTGTCGCTTCTTGGATCATTTCTTTATCATTTAAAGAATCTCCAAAGGCCATATAAGGGGCCTGTTCCATATGCCAATATTTTAACAGAGATTCAATTCCTTTGACTTTGCTTACTCCTTCTTTGATCAAATCGACAATGCAACCGGATGATTTTTGCGTTTTAACAGTTGGAATTTGTAAGAAATCAGAGTAGTCATAGTCATACCCTTTAAATAAAGAAATCATATCAACAACATCCTCTGGATCCCAATCTCGAATCTCGTTTGGAATCTGTACATGAAACTGTTCTAAAACACGCATAGCTGCTGGATCTTTTTGGGTTAAAAATGCAGAGCTTCCATTGACATACAAACACAGATTTTTTTCTTTGGCAATGGAGAAGATCCGTTTCAATTCCGCATTCGAAAAACCGTTTTTTTCGATCAATTGAATCTGTTCATCATAGACGGTATTCCCTGCACTTCCAATAAACCCGTCCCATTGTACACCATCAAAAATCGAAAGTTCCTGTGCCATTCGCAAAGGTCGTCCAGAACACAGGGCAATTTTATACCCTCTTTCTTTTAATTTTCGCATGGCTTTCATCGTCGAAGGAAGAACTTTGTTTTTTTCATGATCATAATACGTTCCATCAATATCTAAAAATACGGCTTGAATCTGTTCTTTGATCTTTTTTTTCATTGTTGCTCAACCTCTTTTGTCTTAAACATTATAATGTTTTGATCGAATAAAAGAAAGTCAAACTTCAGATACTTATATTGAGTTCATCAAAGAAAAAAACACAATACGCGGATTTTTATCCAAATATTGTGTTTTTTATTCAAACAGTTTGACGAATCAATAATTATCCACTTCTTGTTACTGGGTTTGAAAAATCTTAGATTTTTGAATGCGGTCAGCAGCCTCCTTGATCTTATCCGCATCTTGAACCAAGGCAATTCGAATATATCGCGATCCTTGTTTACCAAACGATTGTCCTGGAGTCACAACGATCCCGGTCTTCTCTAAAAGATCCGTGACAAAGGCCAAAGAATCAGGATAGTGATCCGGGATCCTTGCCCATGCGAACATCGTAGCTGGACTTTTGGGAATCTCCCATCCGACCTTTTTAAATTCTTCACAGATCAGATCGCGCCGGTCCTGATAGGCCTGGCAAGTGGAACGGATAGATTTTCCTCCGTGGCGTAAAGCTTCAATACCGGCATATTGTACAGGCAAAAAGATTCCATAATCCATATTGGATTTTAAAGTGTTATAAACTTTGATGATTTCACGATTTCCCACACAGACCCCAAGTCGTGCCCCGGCCATTCCAAAGGTCTTAGAAAAAGAATTCAATTCGATCCCGATTTCTTTCGCGCCTTCAAAAGACAAAAAGCTCTTTCCTATCTTGCCATCAAAGACCAGTTCGCTATAGGCATTGTCGTGCAATACGATGATGTCGTATTTTTTCGCAAAAGCGATCAGGTCTTCATAAAAAGAATCCGGAGCAATCGCACAAGTCGGATTGTTAGGATAAGAGACGATCATCATTTTGGCTTTTTGGGCAATCTTAGGATCGATCGCATCAAAATCAATCAGATAATCATTTTCTTCCAACAGCGGCATATATTCTACGCTGGCATTGGCAATCTTAGGGCCGTCATTGAAGATCGGATAGTAAGGATCTGGCACCAGAACGATGTCTCCGGCATCGCAAGTAGCCAAAAACAAAGTGCTTAAAGCTTCCTGGGACCCTTGAAGACAAATCATCTCATCATCTTCGAGCTGGACCCCATAGCGGTTTTGATACCAGTCATGAATTGCACTTTTCATTTCCGGCAATTCATTGATCGCATACTTATAGTTTTCCGGGACACAAACTGCATCCTGCAAAGCTTTCATAATAGATGGCTCTGGAGCAATATTGGGCGATCCAACAGAGAAATCAATGGTGTCTTTCCCTGTTCGTTTCGAATAATCTAATTTCATCTGTTTAAGTTCTGTAAAGATCGATGGAGCAAAAACCTCCATGCGTTTGGACGGAATATGCATATGTTCACCTCTATCTAAAGAAAAAACAGCGTGTTCTACGCTGTTTTTATTGTATCACTATTGACCGTTTTTCAGACCATATTTCTTGTTAAACTTCTCAATACGTCCTTGAGCAGCTGCGAAACGTTGACGACCAGTGAAGAATGGGTGACAGTTACTGCAAGTATCTACACGCAATTCGTCTTTTTTGATCGTACTTCCTGTTTCAAATTCAGCGCCGCAAGAGGTACAGATACATTTAACACGATGGTAATTCGGATGAATTCCCTGTTTCATGTGTATCCTCCTTCCGCCTTAAACTTCGGTTGAGTTTAAAGTAAGTGCGCAAGCATCATACCATGGACACGACAGGATTTCAAGCTATTCTTCCCAATTTTCACCCGTACGATAATCAATCTCAATGCCGGGCTGCACATTGTAAGCATAGACATTGAATGCCAAAGACGCGCAGTCATCTTCGACGGAACATGCCTGCATATGAACGCCGGAAGCGACCAGATCATCCGAATCCTCATAGATCGGCGTCACTTCATACAAAACATGTTGCCCAGTCGATTTTACATAGGCAGCCACTTCGTCTTCATATGGAAGCATACCTTCCACATTCATGTAACGTGTTCCCGTAATTAAATTCTGGGAATTCGCATTCTCTCCTGTCAATTGAAAACCAATCAGATGACAGCGATTATAGACCCATTCTCCGGATACGAAATCATATTTCTCGTTTTCCCAGCCCGAGGGTTTGACAGAACTGATGCTGGTGCGTTTTTTGGTCGGCATCGTATCCAGACTGACGCTGGCCTCGGCCTTGCCGCACCGCCCCAAGGCATCCAACTCACTGTATGATTCATAGGAAGTCTGAGCTTCTTCGATCTCATATTCTTCAAAATCTGGAACATTGTCATTGATCTCGATGGTTGCATGCCCGCTATACTCGGGCAAAGAATCCAGATCGATCTCTTCGGCAAGAACAGAAACATCGCCGCTCATCCCGCCCCTTGGTTTTTCGTGCGGAAAACTCAAATAAGCAATCCATACAATCAAACATAAGATCACTAAAAAGATGCCCCAGCTTTTTTTCATCGCACAACCTCCTGTTCTTTTATTATTTTACTGAAGAATGATTTGCTTGCCAACTGTCCCAAAAAAAGAACCTCGTAATGTTGTGGCGCAGGAACAGACGTGCTATTCTCGAGATAGGAGAAAACAACTATGGCAAATGTACGAAAAGGTGAAAATCAAAAACTAAAAATGTTGTATCTGGTCAAGATTTTATCGGAAGAAACCGATGACCTGCATGGCTTGACCATGCCTCAGATCTTAGAAAAACTGGCAGACTATGGTGTTAATGCAGACCGGAAAACGGTCTATGTAGATTTGGATGAATTAAGAAGATTTGGCTTCGATATTCTTTCCGGGAAACAAGGAAAACACTATTATTATCATTTAGGTTCCCGAGAATTTGAACTTCCGGAATTAAAACTCTTAGTGGACTCGGTACAATCTGCCAAATTCATCACCGATAAAAAATCCAAAGAACTGATCAAAAAGCTCGAATCTCTTGTCAGCAAGTATGAGGGCAAACAGCTTCAAAGACAGGTGGTGATCTCGGGCCGGGTCAAAACGATGAACGAAAGCATCTACTACAATGTCGATCAGATCCATGAAGCCATTGGAAAGGAATGTCAGATCCAATTTAAATACTTCCAGTGGAATATCAAAAAAGATATGCAGCTAAGAAAAAACGGATCGAACTACCAAGTCAGTCCCTGGGCCTTGATGTGGGACGATGAAAATTATTACTTGGTTGCCTACGATGAAAAAGAAGATAAGATCAAACACTACCGGGTCGATAAGATGTTGAAGGTGGAAGTGACGCCGGTGCCTCGAAAAGGAAAAAACAAGTTCAAGGAATTCAAATTGCCAAGATACACCAAGAGTCTATTCGGCATGTTCAGCGGCATCGAGACCAATGTGACCATTCAGGCCGAAAATGATAAAGTCGGCATCCTGATCGATCGCTTTGGCAAAGATATCCCCATCACCCCAATCGATGAAGATCATTTTAAGACCACGGTCCCCGTCTCCGTCAGCAATCAATTCTTAGGCTGGATCATGTCTTTGGGACAAGGAATCCAGATCACTGGCCCGGAATCGGTTGTCCAACAGATGAAAAATGAGATCAAACGGTTAAAAAATCAATATCCTATTTAGATAAGTCCAATTTTTAGTACATGTGACCTCCTATAATAAAGATACAAAGAAAGGAGGTTGTTCGTATGAGAAAACCGATCTATTTTACGATTGCTGGTACCAATCACTATTACGGATCTGATTTTATGAAGGTCGGTATGCCGGTTCGTTTGGTCAAAGATCGCAAAAACGACTATGACAACGAAGCCATAGCCGTCAAGATGGATGGTCTTGATACTGTGGGATATGTAGCGAACAGCCGTTATACCGTTCTGGGTGAAAGCTACAGTGCCGGACGTCTTTACGATAAGATTCACAAGAATGCCAGGGGTACGATCCTCTATGTTTTACCGCAAGGTGTTGTCTGCCGTTTAGACGAAAGAAGCTTACGATAAGATGTTGGATCTAGAAGATATCCATCGATTCACATCCATTTGTTTTAAGAGAACTGCTTATGGACAAGATGCAAACCCCCTTATCTCTCCTTTGTCCATCTTGTCAGTTCTCTTTCTTTTAGCAGAAGCAACCCAAGGTAAAACTAAAAATGAGATCTTAAATTCCATCCACTGTAACTTATCAAATCAAGACATACAAAAACTATTCGAAACAAGCAAGGCCTGTCGCACATCCAATGAGATCCATATACAAAAAGATATCTTTGATACATTGGTTCCTAATTTTATTCAACGCTTTACGGGCAAGATCTGTAAAACAGATGATTTAACGGGACTCATCAATTTTATCAACACCATCTCTTTTGAAAGTACTTGGTCAAAACCATTCAAAGATATCGATAGAGACTGGTTTACCAATCAAGATGGTTCCAAAAGCCGATGTCAAATGATGCGCAGAATTGAAAGAATGTATATCGAGAATCAATCTTTTACAGGGTTCATCAAAAGCTATACATCAGCAGATGCGTTTATGGCTTTATTGCCCAAAGAAAAGAATTATGACTCTTTATTAAGAAGTATAGAAGAGTGCAATTTCACACAACTTTTTAATTCTGCTTATCCGGCAGATGTCGAAATTGCCATGCCCCAATTTGAATCCCAATACGAAACAGATCTTACGAATTTCTTACGAGACCTGGGTATCCATGAATTGTTTACAGAGGCAGCTGATTTTTCAGGAATGACTTCAGTGCATTTACGAATTGAAAAAATACTCCATGAATCTCAGATCAAATTTTCTCAAATAAAGACCGTGGCATTCGCGAAAACCATTGCGACCATGGATTACGGAATTGATTTTGAATATGATTCAAGAAGTGTAATTTTAAATCGACCCTTTATTTATGCAATCATGCATTTTGATTCTGTCACCCAACAATTTATCCCTGTCTTCGTAGGAGTTTTAAACCAGCTATGAAAACACTATTATTCCCTTCATCCTTTTTCGATAGAAATCAAGTCGATGAAGACCTTAAAACTGAATACGATGCAGCTCTTCAAACAAAAGAATTCGACATTCTTTTATTTGACTATGATGCCTGGTTCAACAACAGAAAACTAAAGCTTTCTTCTATTCCTGAAAACGAAACATCTGCGGTCTATCGGGAATGGATGATGACTCCAGAACATTATTCTGCGTTTTATCAACAGTTACGCAAACAAAACATAAGCTTAATCACAACGCCAGAAATGTATGAAGAGTTTCATCTGTTCCCTCATATCTATCCAAAGATCAAAGAGGATACACTCGCATTTTAACAGTTCCTCTTTATCAGAGAATCTATATTCAGGATGTTCTCAAAAAATTTCCTAAGTTTATCGTCAAAGACTTTGTGAAATCTGTTAAAGATTCTCGTTTCCCTAAGTATTTTGACGCAAGCTTTGATCAAAACCAATTTGATCGGTATATGAAAGAGTTCTATCAATACCGGGGAAATCTTCTGACTGGAGGCATCTGTATCAAGGAATATGTGGATTTGAAAAAATATGAAAACCATACAAACGAAGTCCGAGTCTTCTATTTTGATCAAAACATCATCAGTGTTTGTCAAAACTCAGACCAGCCAGAAAACGCTCCTATGCCTCCTGTTGAGCTGATCCAGAAATATCAATTTCTAGACAGCCGCTTTTACACCATTGATTACGCAGAGCTTAAAGATGGTTCCTGGATCATCATAGAGACTGGAGATGGATCTGTATCGGGAATTCCGCCTAAACAAGATCTAGAAGAATTCTATAAATCATTGTGTCGAATCATTCAAAAAAGAAAGGATGTATTACGGTGAAAGTATTGGAACAAATAGACTGTATAATATATATGGCGGGATTATTATTGTTTATCTAAAAAGGATCTTCATTATGTTAAAAAAGAAATCGCTCATTTTTATCATTATTCTTATTCTATGTTTTGTTGGATATCAGTATGTTTATCCAAACTATCAGAAAAGTCTTATTGATGGAAAAGTAAAAGAACAAATCCAATCAGACTTCATCTCTCCTCTCCAACAAGATCTGAAAACTTGCGGGATGGATGATGTTACAGTATCCCTAGGTTCATTAGAAAAAAATCTTGATTTTGAAGAATACAAAAGTTATTACTTTTCAATTATTGTTTCTTCTGACTCTTTAGAAGACTATGAAAATATAGAAACAAACGAAGATCTTGCCAGAGAATTGTTCTTTACTATGAAAGAAATGGATCACATTTATCAAAGTAAGTATAGTGACTATAGAAATCGATTAAGCCTAGATGATGAAAGTACTGTCCAAATCAGTTTTAAAAGTGATACGGGATACTTTTCAATCTCTGGCAATGATCACTCTTATGGATTTGATGATCATAGTTCTTGTTTTAGTTCATTAAGCGTTGATAAAGAACCGTTTTACATTTATTGGAAAGATACTAACGAATACGAATATTTTGATGCGCCAGATCCTAGCCATTGTGATATCTCCACACCATCTCAAAAAGAAGATAAACCAAAACAAGAAAACAGTCCTGATTCTTCAAACAAAGGTTTTTCCTGGAGCACTTATAACGACGGTTATAATGCCGTGATTGAAGATGGAGATTATGACTATGACTTATACAGTGAAGACAGTGATTATAGAAATGGTGTAGATGATGCTCTGGATGAGCTAGGAGAAGATTATTAATCGAAAATTATGCCAATAAGATAACCATCTCATAAAAATCAACCATTAAGCTCATTAAGCATATCGATAAAATATATATTTTAAAGTGAAATCAATTTATTATAAAAATTGGGACTTTTGATTGATAATCTGCATCGATGTGATACAATGTATTACACAAGAGGGAGAAAAAGGGCGATACATATGAGTACATCTATAAGAATGACGGAAAGGGAACAAGAATTAGTAAAGAGTTATGCTAAAATTCATGGCATTTCTGTAGGAGAAGCATTTAAAAGAGCACTTTTTGAAAAAATAGAAGATGAATTTGATATTGCAGAAGCAGAACTGGCTTACGATGAATTTTCAAAAGATTCCAAAACATATTCTTTGGATGAGGTAAAGGAGATGTTAAAAATTGGATAAAAAATATCACGTTGAATTTTCTAAAAGAGCGCTTAAAGATTTAAAAAAAATGGACGGTTACACCGGAACAATGCTCGTTAATTGGATTAACAAAAATTTAGAAAATTGTGAAAATCCTTTTTTTACAGGGAAAGCTTTAAAAGGAAATCTCATTAATTTCTGGCGATATCGTGTAGGAGATTATCGAATTATCGCAAATATTGAAGATGAAAAACTCATCATTTTATTAGTGAAAATTGGGCATCGCCGGGATGTCTATAAAAAGTGACAAACCCGCCATGGGACTCTTAGAGAGCCCCATGGTTTAATGATTTGTTCTAATTTAACCCAGGATAAAGAAGTTAAAGAGATCCTCGAAAACCTCGACTAGAAAAGAGCTAACATAGATTACATATGTCGACTCTTATTGGATATCCACAAAGTTTAAAGGGTCTAGTTAACTGGGTTCTGACAAATCATCAATCAAAATTTAATAGAATCGTTCATAAGATAGCGCTCAATCCAATAGAATATCAAACTTTCACTTTAATCGAAATAGGATCCTATGAGCACGTAGAGATGACGCTTTCACACGAGAGATTCCTCGTCCGGATAAAGAGATTCGCAAACCAAAAAAAAAGAGGCAACTATAAAAAACTAAAAAGAGTCGGCAATTGCATGCAATAAAAAAGCTCCTGGAAGATATCAAGATTTTCTCGCTGCATCTCTTGATATTTTAAGAGCAGCTGAAATCTGTCACTGACTATGGTTTTGAGATCTCATTTCCAAAACCCTTTTAATATCTCGCATAAAAAAAACACCTGGGTATCCAAAATAATTAGGGGTCTTCAATTTGGGGGTCTATTTAGGGGTCAATCTAGGGGACCATTTTAGGGGTCTGTGAATTGACCCCTTTT
>NZ_JACHHD010000011.1 GCF_014202635.1 Faecalicoccus acidiformans | reverse complement strand
ATACCTCGCTTTCTGATAGAATCGAACGTACCCATTCTATCAAGAGCGATGAGATTTTCGAGACCCCCACTTAAATTTAAAGCGATACAAGAAAAGCACCCCAACCAATTTAAAGGCTAGGGTGTACCCCAACATAATTTAATATATCAGAATTTATTGAAGAAGGACTTGTTCCTTCTTTTTTTTATGTTAAAATACCAACCATATGAAATATATTCAAACACAAAAGTTTCTTAATAATTCTATTTCGGTTCGAACTGTTCTTCCTTTTGATATCAAGAGGGTGACTCTGTTGAATCTTTTGGTCTTGATGATGCAAATGAAAACTGAAAAGTACCCGACAAAGAGTCAAATCGCAATTCGTCTGGGACAGTCTTATTCTTTTCGGTATTCCGTGCATTTGAGCGGCATAGGGAATCAGATTCTTTTAGATCAAAGATTTCAGTATATACAAAACGGCGTTTTACCTAAAGATTTTGATTCCCAAAATTGGATTGATATCATTGATGAATTTCTTTATCATACTTTGATCGATCAAAATAGTTTTGATGAAGCGAAGTTTCTTCTTCGGGAACGTCTTTCTCAACTGGAGGATGATCCTGAAACTTATGCGATGAACTTATGTCTGTCATTGTTGAGCCCTACGCACACGGTCTCACATTCTCTTTACGGTTCTCTAGATGATTTGGATCAGATTTGTTTTGAGGATTGTGTAAGTCTTCTTCAACAGATTCAACAAAAGCCGAAGAAGGTATTTATTTGTGGACATGCAGATTCTAAAGTGTTTGCCTACTTTTCAAGAATCAATCAATTATCTAACATTTCTCGAATTTCTAATCTTTATAAAGAATCTTCAAAAAAAGTAACACGAGTCTTCAAATCTAGATCGCAGTCGATTCTTTGTTTAGCATATTCTACAAATATTGATATTGATTCTGATGATCATATGGCTGAAGTTCTAGCTGTTTTTGTTCTTGGACAATGCACAAACAATCTTTTATTTCGAACCATTCGCGAACAATATAGTCTTTGTTATTCTATCTATGCTTCGTTGATTCATTTTGACGGAATCATGACAATTCAAGTCGGAACATCGCGAGAACATATTGACCGAGTATTAGAACTGATTGATGAACAAATAGAATTGTTAAGGAATGCTTGTTTTTCTGCCGATCTTTTAGAATGTGCCAAAAAAGAATGGGTCGATTCGATACGCATTCAAAAAGATGATCCCTTCGGATTGATCAATCAAGCTTTTCGAGAAGAGTTCTTGAAAGATTCTTTGTCTGATTCTCAGAAGATTGCTATGATCAATAAGGTTTCTATAGATCAAATTTCTCTTGCAGCTTCTAAGTTCAGGCAGTGTTCTGTTGCAATCGTGGAGGGAACTTCAAATGAAGAATCTTGATATTAAATTTTTTGAGTATCAATGCGAAAACGGCCTGCGTGTTGCTTTGGTTCATAAGCCGGATTTTTCTCGTTCTTTTTTCTTGTGCGGAGTAAAATGTGGGGGAATCGATCGCAGGCAACGGGTTGGCAGTAAAGAGATTTTTTATCCGTCTGGTTGTGCGCATTTTTTAGAACATGTTATGTTTCACTATCGTGGAGGAGATGTGTCGGATCAATTTGCACAATTATCGTGTCAAGTTAATGCGTTTACAAGTCCTTATGAGACAGCGTATTATTTTTCGACAACCGAAGATCCTAAAGAACCGTTGGAACTTTTATTGCGCTTTGTACAAAATTTAGAGCTGACAGATGACGTTGTTGAAAAAGAAAAGGGCATTATACTCAGTGAATGGGATATGGTCCATCAAAATCCCGATTCTTGTTTTTTGATGTCTGTATGGAACGCTTTATACAATAAACATCCGATGAAAGAGGATGTAATTGGAAAAAAAGCGGATATTCTTTCGATGAATAAAGAGACTTTGCAATCATTTTATTTGAATCATTACACTCCGCAAAATATGGCTTTGATCGGTGTTTCTTCGCAAGATCCGCAAACTTTATTTGATCAGATTAAAGAGATCGAGGGTTCTTTGCAATCCAACATTTTGGGAAAAAATCGTCTTTGTCTTTTGAAAGAAGATTTGAATGTGGCATCTCCTTCTTTTGTTAAGACGATGGATATCAGTAACCAGTATGTGGGTTTAGCGATAAAATTAGAACCTGTGAAAGACCCACGAATCCGGTTTCTATTAGAGACACAGATTCAACTGACGTTTGATGCCTTTTTTTCAACCTTTTCAGCTGAGTTTCAGACTTGGATCGATCAACGTATCTTGAGTTTGGATTGTGGAGCGGAAGCCGATATCATGCCAGATCATGCTCATCTGCTGTTTTATGCACAGACACCATTGCCAAATCAATTTTATAAAATCGTTGAGCATGTATTGTGGCAGATGCAAAATCAAAAAATTCCGGATGCTGTATTCACGGCTTTACAAAATCGATTGTATGCGCAGCAGATTCGTCTATTTGATCGATTTGAAGAGCTCGCGATTGAAATTTTCCAATCCATGGCTCAGGGCATATCTTTAAAGGAGCAGTTAGATTGGATTGCTTCCTTAGATGCGAACTCTACTTTTGAAGCAGTCTCTAATTTGGATCTATCTCATCAAAGCCAAATACTTATAAAAGGTCTCGATTAGACTTATATCCTCTAAAAAGAGGATTTTTTTAATGTTTAGATCAATTTTCTTATGTAAAAGTCCCATCAATATACTTGTTTAGAGCCTTTAGATCGTTTGTTTGAATTTTTAAACCTATTTACAATGAGTACGAAGGCAGGTGATAGATATGGGTAGATTCCCATACCGGATAGGGAGGTAATCATGAATGTATTTTGTATTGTAGGTCAAATCAAAGAAATGCCTCGATTGCGAGAAATTCCTTCTGGTGAGAAAGTATGCAATGTATGGGTCAATGTAGAAAGGCCTTATGCAAATGCAAAAGGAGTTTATGAGATGGATACATTTCAAATTGAAGTCTGGAGAGGGTTGGCAGAAACTTTATGTAATGCGACAAAAGAAGGGTCTTGGATCAGCGTTAAGGGCAGAATCGCAAGTCGACCTTTTCATAAAGAGGATAAAGTATATTACAATACAGTATTTGTGGCTGAACATATTGGGTTTATCCGCAATGCATAAAAAAATTCCCAAATCGGGAATTTTTTTTAACGATTGTAGAACTCAACAACCAACAGTTCATTGATTGGTTGAGAAGTAAATAATTCATTACGTTCAGGATAACGAGTGTAAGTTCCTTTTTTTGCTTCCTTATCTACTTCAACATAATCAACAGTAGCTGTGTTCGCTTCCAAAGCTTCCTTGATGCAAGCCATGTTTTTTGCTCTTTCGCGAACTTCGATAACTTGTCCAGGCTTAACTTGATAGCTTGGAATATCTACTTTTTTACCATCGACAAAGATATGTCCGTGGTTTACCAACTGACGGCTTCCACGACGAGTGCGAGCAAATCCCATGCGATAAACAAGGTTATCTAGTCTGGATTCCAACATGATCAAGAAGTTTTCACCAGATGCACCAGCCTTTTTGCTGGCTTTCTTGTAAGTGTTGTAGAATTGTTTTTCACTTAATTGATAAGTGTGGCGAATACGCTGTTTTTCCTGCAGCTGCAAACCATAGTTCGTTAATTTAACACGACGTCCTTTGCCGTGCTGACCTGGAGCATAAGGACGACGATTCAGTTCTTCGCCTGTTTCCAGAACAGAGAATCCTAAACGACGAGACTTTTTCCAGATACTTCCTGTGTTTCTAGACATAATTTCCTCCTATTGTTTTATCTTCATAAAACAATAGCAGTACAAATCTCTGATGGACGTGTTGTGAACGATCTTTTCCGCTATCAGCTAGTAGCTTACTCGCATCACCCTACTAGGCTCCAACGCGTAATCATCAGCTTTGTATGCTGCTATCAATTTATGCTTAAAAATAATATCAAAACAAGTTAATTAAATCAAGAAAAATTCAATTCTTAATGCATATAAATTAAAGTTTTGCTATAATATGAGAGATTTACTGGGGAGGTACAAATATGGATGCAGTAATGAATGTTTTAAATTCGATGCTTTCATTTATTAATTCACATATTTCAACGACTGTAATGATATATATGGCGGTTGCCATCTTACTTTTGATTTTGATTTGGATCCTAACACGCATGATTCGCCGTCGTAAGGCGGACAAACGTCTATCTGAATTGGAAGTTGAAGTAAATGAGATTCGAAACAATTCATTGGCATTTAAATTCAATAAAGCCAGCGCGTTCGCACGCGTCAATGATGATGTTATGGAACGCGTAAAAAACTTAACTTCAAAATATAATACATGTCAGCAAAGCGTAGCCACGATTGAAGATCTATTTACAGATGCAGATAATCTCCTTGATTCTCGCCGTACCAAGAAGGCGATGCGAAAAATGGATGAAATTGAATCTTTGCTCGATGATACAAAAGAACGTATTCGAATTGTGAATCAAAGCTTGGACCACATTCTTCAAAAAGAAAGTGAGATCCGTGAAATGGCCAGTGCGGTCAAAGAGCGTTTCCGCAGCATAAAAACGGTTTATCAGGATAATCGAAGCAGTTTCTACGCTGCCAGTGCGATCATTGATGCTCGTATGGAAGAGATCGAAAACCAGTTTACAAACTTTGAAGAATGGATGTATGCTTCTGAGTTTAACAAAGCGCAAGATGAAAGTGATAAAATCCGTAAACAAGTTGAAACTCTCAGTTCGGTTGTTGCGGCTTATCCAGGCTTGTATGAAAAAGCAAAAACAATTATTCCGCGTGCTATCGAAGAAGTATCAACAAATATCGATGATACGCAAAAAGCAGGTATTGATCTTGCCTTCTTAGAACCACAAGACCGATTGAATCAATTTAATGAAAAAATTGAAGAAGCTATCATTCATCTGGATCAAGGCGAGATCTCACAGGCTGATGAAATTCTGAATTCTATTACAGATTCTATTCTGGTTTTACAAGATGATATCAATCAGGAAAAGAGTGCTTTTGAAGAAATTCATGGCGATCTAAGCGCCAAGCTTTCTATTCTTGACCAGATTGAAGAAGAATTATTGGAGATCAAAAGCCTTTATGCTAATATAAAAGATCGTTTTGGTCTAGAGGATTGGACACAACATTTTCGGTTAGCCGATGAACAATGTGCTCGCTTAAAAGAAAAACGAGAACTGGTTTTAAAACAGCTGGACACCGATGATAGACCAAGCACTGAATTGGTTCACAACTATAGAGATTTTGTAACGGAATCTGATGAGTTTGAAAAACAGATCCAGACTATGAAACGTATGTTGGTAGGGGCAAGCAGCGATGAAAGCCGAGCTAAAAAGCAGCTGATCAAATTACAGTTGATTTTGAATGAAGTTCGTTTAAACGCCGCTATGCGCCAGCTGCCGAGTATTTCGAGTCAATTTGATGAAGATATCAAGGAAGGAGAACGCTTGATCCAACGTGTTCGTGTCGTTTTGGACCATAGCCCTTTAGATGTTCAAACTTTAAATGCGGATTTACAAGATGCGATTGATTTTATTTACAAACTTTACAACAACGCAAATAATCTCACGGGCGTTGCTGTCATGGTCGAAAATGCAATTGTTTTCGGAAATCGTTTCCGCAGTTCACACCCGGTAATGGACACCGAGCTTACAAAAGCTGAATTGTATTATCAAAACGGTGAATATACAAAGGCTTTAAAAGTTGCGATTCAAGCTATTGAGAACATGCATCCTGGAATCTACGAAAAGCTTGTTTCTCGTAAAGATCCGGCAGTTATGAATCAGGTGCAATAATCATGATTTATTTTGATAATTCCTCGACAACCTCTGTACGTACAGAGGTTTGTCGTGTTTATGAACAACTTTTAAAGTCTGCTTTTGCGAATCCAGACGCAATGCACCGGCCGGGTCGAGATGTGCATGCGAAGATGGAAACTTCCCGAAAAAAGATTGCTCAGATGCTGAACCGCATACCGGATGAGATTTTATTTACTTCAAGTGCAAGTGAATCCAATTCTCTTGCGATCTTAGGCTATTGTCTGGCATACAGAAATCGAGGAAATCATATTTTAACGACCAACGTTGAACATGCGAGTGTGGATCATTCTTTCTCTTGGCTGGAATCTATGGGATTTGAAGTACAGAGAATGCCTGTGAACGAACAGGGGATATTGACTCCGGATGTCTTAAATAAGTATATACGTAAGGACACTATTTTAGTCTCGTGCATGCATGTCAATAACGAAATGGGAGCTATCAATCCTATATCGCAGCTTGCGGAAATCGTTCACCAAAACCCAACATGTGTTTTTCATGCAGATTGTGTTCAAAGTTTTACTAAAATTGATATTCCATGGAATCAATTAGATCTTGCGACTGTTTCTATGCACAAGATCCATGGTTTAAAAGGAAGTGCTTTACTGATCAAAAATCATGATCTTAAATTGACGCCTTTGATTCAAGGCGGCCAACAAGAGCAGGGGCTTCGAGGAGGCACAAGCAATGCGCCGAGCAATATCGTTGCTGCCAAAACGATTCGTCTCGCTTTAGAAGAAAAGGAAGAGAGTTATGATCGAGTATCCAAACTAAATTTCTTCTTGCGTTCTGAATTGATGAATATTCCTGGAGTGCATATTAATTCCCCCGAAACGGCAATACCCTATATTTTAAATATTTCTTTTGATCAAATAACCAGTGAAGTTATGTTAAACGCTTTAGATCAAAGAGATATCTGTGTTAGTGCCAAAAGCACATGTTCCTCTCGTTCAGCGAATGAGAGTTCTACGTTGATTCATATGGGATTATCAGAAAAGCGGGCAACTCATATGATTCGTCTTTCTTTCGATGGAAACAATTCGTTGGAAGAAGGTAAACGTTTTATCAAAATTTGTAAGGAGATATTAAATACCTATGGATTATCGCTATGATCATATTTTAATTCGTTATGGAGAACTTTCTTTAAAAGGAAAAAACCGTAATGTTTTTATTCGTCAGTTAAAAGAGAATATCAAAAAAGCTTTAAAGTCTTTTTCGACTTTAGAGATTGAATCTCAACATGATCGTATGTATATCTATTTGAAGGAAGAAGATCCAAACGAGGTAGCAAATGTTTTGTCTCGTGTGTTTGGGATTTCTTCTTTTAGTTTTGCAATTAAAGTGGATAGTGATATAGATGCGATCGTAGATGCTTGTTTACAGACTTTGGATTTTTCCAACGCTAAGACATTTAAAGTTGCGGCTAGAAGATCCGATAAGAATTTTCCTGTTATTTCGGATCAAATCAATCGAATCGTGGCTGGAGCCATTCTGAAAAACAGCGCCTGGAAAGTCGATGTACACCATCCTGATTATAAGATCGTGATTGAAGTACATCGTGATTCGACATATATTATGACGGATCGCATGGCTGGGGCCGGAGGATATCCGGTGGGCGTCGGCGGAAAAGCAATGGTTTTACTTTCGGGAGGTATTGATTCTCCGGTTGCCGCTTATTTAATGATGAAGCGAGGGGTTCGAATCGAATGTATCCATTTTGCGAGCCCTCCTTATACAAGCGAAAATGCTCAGCAGAAGGTTTTAGATCTTGCTTCCATCGTATCGGCATACCAAGGGGATCTGTTAGTGCATATAGTACCTTTTACTAATTTGCAACTTGCGATTTATCAGCATGCGGATGAAAGCTATGCAATCACTTTGATGCGAAGAATGATGATGCGGATTGCGGAAGGACTGGCTCAAAAGCGAAAGGCATTGGTATTGGCAACCGGTGAAAGTGTAGGGCAGGTGGCCAGCCAAACCTTGGAAAGTATGGTTGCCATCAATTCTGTTGTCAATATACCGATGATTCGTCCGTTGGTTTGTATGGATAAAGTTGAAATTATTGAATTGTCGAAAAAAATCGGTACTTATGAAACTAGTATCCTTCCTTATGAGGATTGCTGTACCATTTTCACTCCAAAGAATCCTGTTACAAAGCCAAGAGTTGACCGATGTGTCAAATATGAAGAATCTTTTGATTTTGAATCCTTGGTTCAAGAATGTATCCAATCAGCTGAATCGATCTGGATCCATCCACAACAAAAGGAAGACCAAGACTTATATTAATTGATGCTGTGTCCACAGCATCATCTTTTTAATATGACGAGATGAATCTCATTGATCTGTTACTTTATCAAACAGTAGTTTATGTGGATAACAATGTTGATCGTATTTTTAGTTTACGGTATGTAATCTTTTGCTTGCTTTCCAAAAGAAGTAAGTTCTCTTTTTTGTCATTGCTGTTGCGTGCGTTTTATTATGATTGCGCTTGGCAGGACTGGAGGAGTGGATTGGATTATATTATGCCCATATGCTATGAATCTTTTCGACTTGTTTAATTCTTTTAAATTTGATTTCGGTTTTCAAAATGAAATCATTTGTAAAAAGATAATTATGAAGGTTCTTTTTTCTGAATATGAATTGGTGTACACTAACAACATGTTAGTATGTCCAGTTTGTAAAGAACCTTTATCGTGCGAGAATCATCAATTTGTTTGTAAAAATCATCATACATTTGACCAAGCGAAAGAAGGGTATGTCAATCTTTCCTTAAAACAAAAAAAGATGACAGGAGATAATCCGGCCATGGTAAGAGCCCGTACAGCTTTTTTAGAGAAAGGATATTATGATTTTCTAAGAGATGCGTTAAAGATGATCATTCATGAATATTCGGCTTTTACTCTTTTAGATGCAGGTTGCGGACAAGGTTATTATACGAAAGAGTTTGCTTCTTGTGTAAACACGGTTTATGGCGTGGATCTGAGCAAAGCTGCCATTCAATATGCTGCAAAACACGATAAGAAGTCTACTTATATCGTCTCCAGCATATATGATTGTCCTTTTAGGAATGAGTCATTTGATTTAGTTACCACAATATTTACACCAGATGCGAAGAACGAGTTTTATCGTCTTTTAAAGCCGGGAGGCTATTTGATTCAAGTAGGGCCTGGTCCCTTTCATTGTTTTGAGCTGAAGTCAATTCTATATGAGAATGCTTACCTAAATCCCGAACCGTTACATGTTCGGCCGGGATTTACCTGTATAGATATTCAGAATATTAAAAGGGTTTTTCTGGTGAAAGATCTTCGTTCTTTGTTAGAGATGACACCTTATCGATATCGGACAAAAGCAAGTGATCTGGATAAGATTGATTCTTATTCCAGTCTAAATGTTACCTTTGATTTTATGATTCATGTATGGAGGAAATCGTGAAACTAAATATAAAAAAATGGGGAATCAATGGAGAAGGGATCGGTTTTAAAGATCGAAAACCAGTCTTTGTCAAGGGAGCGATTCCTGAAGAATTAGTGGATGTAAAGATTGAAAAAAGATTTGAACATTATTCAAATGCTTGTCTTATCAAGGTGTTGAAATCAAGCAGTTATCGTCGATTTTCGCCTTGCCCTCATGCGCAATGCGATGGTTGTGCACTGATGCATGTAAACTATAAAGGGCAATGTCAAATGAAGGCGTCTATCTTAAAACAAGCTTTGGCTAAGTATGCGAACTATAACGGGAAAATTGAACCGCTTGTGAAAAACAATTCAGTTTTCGGCTATCGCAACAGCTGTAAACTACCCGTTCAAAAAAGAAACGGGGAAATTCAAACGGGAATGTTTAAAGCGGGTACTCAAAAGTTTCTGCCTATAGATCGGTGTCTAGTTCACGAAAAAGAATTAGAACGTGTTCGTTCTGAATTGTTGATTTGTTTAAGAAAATACAATGTACCTTGTTTAGAAGGCGACGGACAAGGATTACGCCATATCGTAATAAAAGAATTTGAACAGAAGATTCAAATCATTTTAGTGAGTACGCCAATGCACTTTTCTCAATCAATGATTCAGGATATTTTGAACCTAGAGAATGTATGCTCTGTATGGCAAAGTATCAAAATTCATGACAGTGTCGATATCTTTGGATCACAGATGAATTTCTTAGGCGGGCAGCGAAATATGATCTTACATATAGATAATTTAAAATTAAAATTACTTCCAAGATCTTTTTTCCAATTAAATACGTCACAGGCAAAAAACTTATATCGGACAGTCAGAGAGTGGCTCGAACCATGTGAAAGTTTGGTTGAAGCCTATAGCGGTATCGGCGCCATGAGTTTGTTGTGCGCTCCTAAAGCGAAACAAGTTTATGGAATTGAATGGATCAATGATGCGGTCCAGAATGCAAATGCAAATGCGAAAAACAATGGATTTGATCATGTCTATTTTAAACAAGGAGATGCGGCAAGCCTCTTTTCCAAGATTGATAAAGTTGATGCATTGATCGTAGATCCACCTCGTTCAGGATTGGATTCTCCTATGAAAAAGGCAATTCTAAAAAAACAACCGGATCAAATTCTGTATGTTTCTTGTAATCCGAGTACCTTAGCAAAAGATATAGCTGATCTTGAAACTGTTTATGCAGTGGAAAGGATCCGGCCATTTGACATGTTTTCACAAACACAGCATGTGGAAACAATCGTTTCTTTGCGAAGAATCCAATCAAAAAAATAAATCTTTTCATTGGATTTTAAACAATTCGTTTTGCTTTTTGTTATAATGAAAAGGCTAAAGGGGGAAAAAGAGTGGCCTATTATCATATTCTTAGACAGAGACGTCAAGATTTAAATCTATCGATTGAATATGTATCAAGTCAAACACGACTGGCACCACAATATATTCAGGCCATTGAACAACATAATCTGGATGTTTTTTCAGATGATTTTTCCTTCGTACGTTATTTTGTGCACGCTTATTGTGATGCGATTGGGGTAAATTGGATCGTAATCAAAGATGAAGTCGATGCGGATATAAATGCTTACGCCCGTCAGCGGTCGATGGCCTTATCACAGGCACAAAAAAAGCTGATTGCACAAATGCCGAATGGAAAATCAAAAACAAAACAGCATTCAAAACATCCAGGCCGAAGCCGGTATCAGAAGAGTATTTCCGCATTATCGAGAAATATTCAATGGAAAAACAGAAAGAATATTAAAACTTGGATCGTGGGCGGGGTTGTGATCCTAGGGTTAATTGTCGGTCTTAATTTTATCATGGATCTACATTCCTCGAATCAAGCTGCACAGGAAGAGGCTTTGCGCCAAGAAGAATTGCGTGAAAAAGAAGAAGAGACAGATCGTCTTGCTCAACAAAGACAATCGGAAAGAGAAAGTCAGGAAATCGTTCTAACCTCAACGAATCCGGAAGAAAACATATATCAAATGTCTAATGTTTTAGAAACTACACAAAAGTTTACGATCAAGATAGAATTACCAGAAGAAAGCACTGTAGTCATTTATAAAGATGATGTGCCTTTGGATGAAAGCACTGTGGACGAATTATATTCGGGTACATTTGAACAAGAAGTTGAAGTGACTGAACCTTGCACGATTGCAGTCGAAGTCGGCACTTATGTCGGTGAAGGTACAACTTTTTCATTTGCCGATAATAATGTGACTTTTAATCCGACATATTGGGCTTATGGCGCACCTGCTACTTTCTATATCGAAGTTGTTTCAAACGAGACACTTGAACAAGAAAGTCAAACAAGTTCGGATGGACAAACAGCTGTCAATGAAAATGCAGCGGAGGAGACTGCTTATGAATTTACCGAATAAACTGACCGTTGGTCGTATTGCCATGGTTCCGCTAGTGGTCTTGATCTATTTAGTGATTCCGCAAGATTTTTGCGTGATCAGTGCAACAAATGGTTTGGCTTTGCGAGATGTATTAGCTTTTCTAATTTTTATGCTGGCCTCTTTAACCGATATGTTCGATGGACAGATTGCCAGAAAGTATCATTTGATCACGTCTTTTGGGAAGTTCTTTGATCCCATTGCGGATAAAATGTTGGTCAATACGATGCTGATCTTGTTAGTGTATACGCATCAAGCCAATATTGTGGCTGTTTTACTCATGATTGCCCGGGATTTGATCGTTGATGGATTGCGGATGCTAGCCAGTCAACATGGAAAAGTTGTTAGTGCAGGAATATATGGGAAAGCAAAAACAGTGTTGCAGATGTTTGCAATTCTCTTTTTGCTGTTGAAGAATTGGCCTTTTGTATATCTTGGACTTCCGCTAGATCAAATATTATTATGGCTTGCATGTTTGATGAGTTTATTTAGTGGTTTGATCTATTTTGCACAGCTCAAAGATTTTGTTTTGGAGAGTATGTAATGAATGCTTCAACGCTTGTGAAAATCTGTACGGAGAAAAATATTACGATTGGTTCATGTGAGAGCTTGACGGCAGGGCTGTTTTCTTCTTCTGTCGCATCGATTCCTGGTGCCAGTCGAGCACTAAAAGGCGGCATCGTTACGTATTGGACGCAAATTAAGACAGATGTCGTTCATGTGGATCCAGAAGTAATTGCTCGAGACGGAGTTGTTTCTCTTGCTTGTGCGTGTGAAATGGCTCAAAAAACAAGAGAGATCCTGGATGTAGATTATTGTGTGTCGTTTACCGGAAATGCTGGACCGGACGTATTAGAGAATAAACCTGCCGGAATGGTTTGTTGTGCAATCGCAACAAAAACTCAAGTCCGAACTTTTGAATTCCATTATATGGGATTGAATCGTAATAAAGTCAGAGAAAATGTTGTTAGTGATATGATCATAAAACTGATCCAAGTCATTAATGAAGATGAGGAGAAAAAATATGCCTAAAGAAGAAAATAAAGATAAACTGTTAGATGATGTCCTTCATGAAATTGAGAAGGAGTATGGAAAAGGCGCCGTTATGAAGTTGGGGGATCGAGCAGCCGTGGATGTGGAACCCATACCAAGTGGATCCTTGTTGTTAGATGAGGCTTTGGGAATTGGAGGATATCCCAAAGGACGTATTATCGAGATTTTTGGCCCGGAATCCAGTGGGAAAACGACCTTAGCGCTCCATGCCATTGCACAAGTTCAAAAAATGGGCGGTCGTGCCGCTTTTATTGATGCAGAAAATGCAATCGATCCTATTTATGCCCGCAATTTAGGAGTTAATATCGATGAGCTCATTTTGTCACAGCCTGATTCTGGTGAGCAAGGATTGAACATTATGTTGATGTTGATCGAAAGCGGGGCGGTGGATCTTGTCGTTGTGGATAGTGTCGCCGCATTGGTTCCTCAGGTTGAACTCGATGGAGAAATGGGTGATCAGCAAGTTGGATCACAGGCCCGTATGATGTCCAAAGCCATGCGAAAATTAGCTGGTATCATGAATCATAATGAATGTACGGCAATCTTTATTAATCAGTTACGCGAAAAAGTTGGAATCGTATATGGAAATCCTGAAACAACTCCAGGCGGGCGAGCTCTAAAATTTTATAGTTCTGTCCGCATCGATATTCGTAAAGCAGACGTTATCAAAAATGGAACGGATATCGTTGGCAACAAAGTACGAGTCAAAGTCGTAAAAAATAAGGTGGCTCCACCTTTTAAACAAGCGGTTTTGGAAATTGTATATGGAGAAGGAATTTCCTATATTTCTGAATTATTGGATTTGTGTGTCGATCGTAATATCGTGAAAAAAAGCGGTGCCTGGTACAGCTTTGAAGGTGAGAAGATCGGCCAAGGAAAAGAAGCTGCGAAACAATATATCAAACAAAATCCCGAGTTTCAGACCCAACTTGAGGCTCTTTTAAAAGACGCAACGGAAGAAGTTCAGGAATAGAACTTCTTTTTTTCTAGGAGGAACATCTATGGCAAGAGTAAAAGATAATCTCTATGAATCAATTTCAGTCAATGAAATCAAAAGCCCCATCTTATTTGTGGTGGATATGATCAACGGCTTTGTGAAAAACGGTCCTTTGCACGATCTTGAAATCAATTCAATTACCCCAAATATTCAGAAATTGTTAAAGGAACTTTCCGGACCTCGATGGTTTGTTTGTGATTCACATTCTCAGAATGCCAGAGAGTTTCAATCGTATCCGCCTCATTGTATTACTGAAAGTGAAGAATCTAAGGTCATTGATGAGCTTTGTCCGTATGTTAAGGATGTTTTATATAAAAATAGTACAAATACATTCCATGCCAAAGGCTTTTCTAAAATAATACCTTTGTTGGACAACCATTCGGATATTGTGATCACTGGATGTTGCACGGATTTATGTATTCTTCAATTTGCGCTGAGTTTAAACGCCTGGCTGAATGAATATGATCGCTGTAATCGAATCATCTTGCCGGTCGATTGTGTTGATACCTATCATATCCCGGATGTACATGATGCTTATGATTGGAACCGGTTTGCGTTAGCGAATATGAAAATGAATGGGATCATGGTTGTATCTCATATTAGGGAGGACTAAATGAAAGAACTGCGGAATCTAAGTCTTGTTATGGACTTTTATGAGCTCACGATGAGTCAATGTTATTTTAATCAAGATAAAAATCAGGAAGTTGTCTTTGATTTGTTTTATCGAAACAATCCGGATAATGGAGGCTTGTGTCTTTTTTGCGGACTCGAACAGGTGATCGAATACGTTAAAAACTTACATTTTGAAAAAGAAGATATTGAGTATTTACGCTCTTTACAGATGTTCTCCAATGATTTTTTAGATTATTTGAGCACCATTCACTTTACAGGAGATATTTATGCGATCCCTGAAGGAACACCTGTTTTTCCTCATGAACCGCTGCTTCGTGTAAAAGCGCCCATTATTGAGGCGCAACTGATTGAAACTGCCCTGTTATTGGCGTTGAATCATCAGACTTTGATCGCAACTAAGGCAAGAAGAATCGTACAGGCTTCCGAGGGACGGGCAGTCATGGAGTTTGGGGCTAGACGAGCTCATAATTTTGATGCAGCCATTTATGGAGCACGCGCTGCTTATATTGCCGGTTGTGTGGGTTCTGCCACAACATATGCCGGCAAGGAATACGGCCTTCCGGTTTTAGGAACGATGGCTCATTCTTTTATTCAGAGTTTTTCAACAGAGTACGATGCTTTCTTGTATTACGCTAAAACATATCCAAATAATTGCACCCTATTGATTGATACATACAGCACTCTTAAAAGTGGTATTAAAAATGCCATTCGTGTCGCAAAGGATTATTTGGAGCCGAACGGTTATCGTTTAAAAGGCGTTCGTATTGATTCAGGTGACATGGCTTATCTTTCTAAACAAGTGCGTAAAGAATTAGATCAAAATGGAATGCAGGATTGTGGTATTGTCGTTTCAAATTCATTGGATGAGTATGTGATTGAATCACTGATTCATCAACAAGGCGCAAAGATTGATTCTTTTGGCGTAGGAGAAAATTTGATTTGTTCAAAAAATTCTCCGGTTTTTGGCGGCGTTTATAAACTGGTTGCGATTGAAAAAGATGGAGAGATGATTCCTAAAATAAAAATCAGCGACAATGTTGAAAAAGTAACTAATCCAGGGATGAAAACAGTGTACCGAATTTATGATCATGAAACAGGAATGGCGCAAGCGGATTTATTGGCACTCGTGGATGAAAAATTTGATGAAAACGAAGATTTGACGATTTATCATCCGATGTCGCGATGGAAATATAAAGTGATTCCGGGCGGAACTTATGAATTGCGGGAACTTTTAGTCCCTATTTTTAAGCGAGGACAGGTCGTATATCAGTGTCCTAGCTTGGATGGGATCCGGGAATATTCGAAACGTGAATTAGATACGATTTGGGAAGAGATCAAGCGTTTCGCATACCCCCAAGAGTATTATGTGGATCTTACAAAAAAACTGCTCGATCTCAAGCTGCAGTTGTTGAACGAGCATAAATAATCACAAGAGTTCATCATTTAACATGGATTCTATGATCTTGAAACATGGTTTCTCGTGACCAAGTCCATCATACAGCATGCGATGCTTTCCTCCTTCAATTAGAAGGAGGCATTTTTTTTGTGTGTTCAAGTCATAGTAAATGGATTGTGAACTCTCATAAGGAATCACTTCATCTTTTGTACCATGTAGAATCAAAACGGGACATGTAACATGATAAATAGAATCTTTATACTGATCGACAAGATCCATGAATGTTCGAGTTTGTAATGAACTGGGGACGTTTTTTTCCTTCGCGGTAATTTTTCGCAATGCATGCAAAGAATAACTGCCAAGTTTTTGGATATCAAAATACCGGAAAGCAGGTGCTACTAAAATCAAACTTTGTACCGGAAATACACTAGCTAGATAGCTGGCAATAACGCCACCCATAGAAAAACCAACCAAGATCACGGGTTTTTTAAGTTTCAGAGCTGAGCGCATCTGTTCTTCACAACGTTTGATCCATTGTTCAAGATTAGCATCTTCAGGATTTTTAAGAGAATAGATATCAAATTGTATGCTATCCCAGCCACTCTCTTTCAGATATCGGCAAAGTAAGTCAAATTCCTGATGTCTCTGTTTTCCAAATCCGTGAATTGTGAGTATTAGTGCTTTTTTCTTTTTTCTGTTAAATGAAAACATGTAACTCACCTCACATTTTGAGCATTTTTTGTATATAATGAATTATAGGCAAATTTATTTATGAAAGCGACACTTTTAATTAAAAATATTGAAAACTGTTATACGTGTGATTCCTTGTTTAGAGTATTGAAACATGCCTTTATCGCAATTCATCATGATAAGATCATTGATATCGGGACAGGATCTTATATGAAATGGATCGATCCAACGACTCGTGTCATTGATGCTGTTGGAGAGACAGTGATACCGGCCATGATTGACTGTCATTATCAAGGCTTCCGTAATGTTCGTTTAGGCGATCAATTGCGTGAGAATAATGCGGCATTGTATGCCATGTCTCAAAATGGAATCTTGACTTTATTGACTTACGATCCGAAAGTGCAAAGAAAAGAGCTTACGCAAGATGTTTTTTTAATCAAGAAGAAGAGTACTTACCCATTGATTGAAACCGAAACGGATTATTTAAAACACAAACCGGAACATTTCTTACTCTCTTGTGGTTTCGGATCTTTAAATCGGTACGTTTATTCCTTTCAGCCTATCTGTCACTATCTCTTTACGATGATGCAGGTGAGTTCTAAAACTTTATTAGAAGGAATGACTTCTTTACCGGCTAAAGATTTTAATCTAAACGATCGCGGGAGTTTAGAAATTGGAAAATGTGCAGATATCTTGATTTTACAAGTTCCGACGATCGAGCATTATTTTCAAACCATTGGCAGACCTTTGATTCACAGAATGATTAAGAACGGAATTCAATTTTATCCACAGTGGATGGTTTGTTAGTGGCTGAAAACTTTTCAGAAAACGATTGACATTCTTTCATGACGTTGATATTATCTATGCATAAATGATGTTGAAGAGAAGAGTACCTATCGTATTTCTTTAATAAGAGAGTCCTTGAGCGCTGAAAGAGGATAAAGAGGTTGTTAGGGAACATGGTCTTGGAGTTGCAAAGTCGATATTTAGACTTTGACGGGTTCACCCGTTATCGTGATAGAGTATGTTTGTACTTGATGAGGTAAAATGAGCGATCATTTTACGAATATAGGTGGTAACACGAAGTTCAACTTTCGTCCTATAACGGATGAAAGTTTTTTTATTTTAGAAAGGAAAGACAGAATGATCAAGTTAGAACATGTAACAAAAACCTTTCAGACTCGAAATGGAAATGTTCATGCCGTAAGAGATGTCAGTCTTGAGATCCAAGATGGTGAAATCTTTGGAATCATTGGATTTTCTGGAGCAGGTAAGTCTACACTCGTACGCTGTATCAACTTGTTAGAGAAACCAGAACAAGGCGCCGTTTATTTTGATGACAAAGATCTTCTCAAATTAAGCGAAAAAGAATTACGGTTAAAAAGACAAGAAATGGGAATGATTTTTCAGCATTTTAATCTGATGCGTTCCCGAACTGTTTTTGAAAACATTGCGTTTCCTTTGCGTCACATGAAAATGAAAGAAGACGAGATTCAAAGACGTGTAAATTCTTTATTAGAATTGATCGAGTTGAAAGATCGTAAAGATTCTTATCCGTCACAACTAAGCGGAGGGCAAAAACAACGGGTAGCGATAGCCAGAGCTTTAGCTACCAGGCCGAAGGTTCTTCTATGTGATGAAGCAACTTCAGCCTTGGATCCCCATACCACACAACAGATCCTGCAACTCATTCGCCGTATCAACAAAGAATTAAACCTTACCGTCATCTTAATTACTCATGAAATGGCTGTTGTCAAAGATATTTGTGATCGAGTCGCTGTTATGGAGAATGGCAAAGTTGTAGAAGAAGGGAATATCGTTGAAGTATTTTCACATCCTTCAATGCCGGTCACTAAGAATTTTATCAACACAACCAACAATCTGGGAAAGATTAATGAGCTTTTGGAAAATGAACACCCTCTTGTTCAAATCGATTCCAATCAGACGTTAGTGAAATTAAGTTATCAAAGTGGGAATACAAAAGAGGCTTTGATTTCAACGATTTCTAGAGAATACAATGTCGATTGTTCAATCATTTTCGGAAATGTTGAAATTGTGCATGATGTTCCATTTGGTACTTTGATTTGTGTTTTAACAGGAAAAAAAGAAAATATGCAAAAGGCTTTACAATTATGTGAAAATAATCAAGTACAGGTGGAGGTGATGAAGTGATGATGGATTTTCTCATCCAGATCATGCCGAATGTTATCGACCGATTCGATGTTTTTTTGGAATCAATCTATGAGACTTTCCTTATGATTCTAATCAGCGGTTCTATTTCTTTGATTTTGGGTTTGATCATAGGGGCTATATTGGTCGTTACAAGGCCAGGGGATATCTTGGAGAATCGAGTACTCTATACGATTTTAGGAAAGATCGTAGATTTGTTTCGTGCCGCTCCGTTTATTATCTTAGCAATGATCTTAACGCCATTATCCCAATTGATCATGGGGACTTCGATTGGATTAAAAGGAGCTTTTATTCCTTTGATCATCGGAACCGCACCATTCTGTGCAAGGCAGATGGAACAGGCTCTTTCTGAAATTGATAGAGGTTTAGTTGAAGCCAGCCAGGCCATGGGATTAGGACCTTTTGAAATCATTTGGAAAGTATATTTAAGAGAAAGCATTCCGAGTATTATTCGCGGCTCTACAATCACTTTGATCTCTATGATCGGATTGACTGCCATTTTAGGAGTCACCGGAAGCGGCGGCTTGGGTGTGTTCTGTATCAATTATGGCTATAATCAATATAATTGGGATATATTATGGGTTAGTTTGGCTGTCTTGGTACTTTTAACGATTTTAGTTCAAACGATAGGAAACTATCTTGCGAAAAAAACTACACATTAGAAAGAAAAGAGGAGAGAATATGAAACAACTTATTAAAGGATTAACTGTATTATGTTTGAGTGCAGCTCTTGTAGGCTGTGGGGCGGATTCATCTTCCGATGATAAAACAATCAAAATCGGGGCCAGTGTGACACCGCATGCAGAGATTATTGAAAATATTAAACCGGATTTAGAAGAATTAGGTTACGATGTTGAAATCGTTGAGTTTTCTGATTATGTAAAGCCGAACCAAGCTTTGTATGAAGGGGAAATTGACTGTAACTATTTCCAACATACCCCATATTTGGAAGATTGGGTTGCGAACAACTGTGAAAATGATGATGACCTGGTTGCAGCCGCAAAGATTCATTTTGAACCTTTAGGGATCTACTCTTCCAAACATAGCGATGTAAGTGATGTGCCGGATGGAGCGCAGATTGCCGTTCCAAATGATACGACAAATGAGGCACGCGCCCTGCAGCTTTTACAGGCACAAGGAATCATTACATTGGCTGAAGGTAAAGGATTGGAAGCAACGAAGGCCGATATTGTAGAAAATCCATATAATGTAGAAATTGTAGAATTGGCCGCTGAAGTTGTCCCAACGAAATTAGAAGAAGTTGATTTTGCGGTTGCCAATGGTAATAACGCATTAAATGCCAAAATCACAGAATATCTTTTAGTTACGGAAGACAAAGATTCTGAGGCTGCTGATGAGTTCGCAAATGTGATAGCTGTTCGAAAAGAAGATAAAGATTCACAGAAAATCAAGGACTTGTTAGATGTTTTAGAAACACAAAAAACGGTTGATTTTATCAATGACACATACGATGGTGTTGTTGTTTCTGTGTTCGATGTCGAATAGTTGATTTTAGAGATTTTCTGGTTTGTTATCAAATCAGAAAGTCTTTTTTTATGGAAATCTCAACCAATTTGAACTATATTTATTTTATGGATTTAGAACAGGCAATTCATCACGAAAAAGAATTACATCCTTTAGGAACCAGTCAGGATCTGTATAAGCTGATCTATCAGTCTTGCTTAGGCAATGGGCATATGATCAAGGATGAACAAGTGGCGTATGATTGTTTGGTGGAAGAGTGGAAACAAGCTGCCTGGTTTCCTGTACAGGAGATAGGTAACGGCTATATACGAATGCCTCTGATTGAAATGAAAGAAGAAGACC
The DNA here is from genome assembly GCF_014202635.1 of Faecalicoccus acidiformans. GTDB lineage: Bacteria > Bacillota_I > Bacilli_A > Erysipelotrichales > Erysipelotrichaceae > Faecalicoccus > Faecalicoccus acidiformans. The sequence continues at coordinate 49,992 of NZ_JACHHD010000011.1, read as the reverse complement.
TTCTCTTATGGAACGAACTATTGATAGAAAGCGCAAAGACAAGACATACTCACAGAGCCTTTGATCAGGCGCTGGCCAAATATGGCTTCTTCGATCGGGGGCCGGTGAGTCACAGTCAGATCTTTAAAGAGAATTATTCTCCCCATTACAGAGTGATTAGAAAAGAGTATGTAGATTATTTTTCGCTATTTAAGGTTTGTCTCCATGCTTTTTCTATGCAAAAGGTTGTTTTGATCGACGGACCTTGTGCTAGTGGTAAAACAACGGCTGCTCGCTATCTATCTTCTTTTTTTGAATGCCCTTGTATTCATATGGATGATTATTTTTTACCCTCTTCTTTAAAAACGAAAGAGCGTTTACGTACACCAGGGGGTAATATTGATCACGAACGTTTTTATAGCGAAGTAGTTGTACCGTTTCTAAAAAAGGAAGATCTTTTTCTTCGTCCTTTTGATTGCCATACACAGACATATCGAAAGCCAATCCATCTTGAATATACACCCTTTCTGATTATTGAAGGGTGTTATAGTCATCATCCTGCTTTTGGAGAACTGAATGCATTAAAGATTTATTTGGATATCTCGCAGGACTTACAAAAAGCTCGTTTAGAAAAGCGATCACCATCTTTGATAGATCGTTTTTTAAAGGAATGGATTCCGATGGAGGAACTCTATTTTTCAACCTATTCGATCAAAGAAAAAAGCGACTATGTTTTTAGTCGCTAGTCCAACGTCCAAAGATTCCGCAAGGAAGAACGCCTTGATTATGGCTGACAGGGAGAAGATTTTCTCCACATTCGATCTGTCCGCCATTTTTATTTTGTATCGTTCGTTTTAAGATTTCATGCAAAGCGGATATCGTAAACCCGGTGGTATAACAATTGATAATCAAAAATTGTGCATCCTTATCGAGCAATTTCTGGCATTCCAACAAAAGCTCATAGATTTGGTCTTCCAGTTTCCAGAGCTCTTGTTTAGGACCGCGACCATAGCTGGGCGGGTCTAAGATAATGGCATGATAAGTACGACCGCGTCTTTGTTCTCTTTTTACGAATTTCACTACATCATCCACAATAAAGCGGATTTTATGATTTTCTAAATGAGATAGTTGCATATTCTCTTTTGCCCATTGAACCATACCTTTGCTGGCATCCACATGAACCACTTCAGTAGCTCCTGCTTTGGCACAAGCCATAGTTGCTCCTCCGGTGTAGGCAAAGAGATTCAAAACACGGAATTCCGGAAGGGTGTTTTTTTGAATAATGTCCATCATAAAGTCCCAGTTTGCAGCTTGCTCCGGAAATAAGCCTGTATGTTTAAAACCGGTAGGGGAAATCTTAAAGCGCAGACCTTTATAGCCAATCGTCCAGAATTCTTTGATGGGTTTTACCGTTTGCCAATGTCCGCCACCGCTTTTTGAACGATGGTAGATCGCGTCTGCTTTTTTCCAATCGAGATTGGATTGATCGATCGGCCACACGCAGACAGGGTCTGGACGGCGCAGGATAATCGAGTTCCAGCGTTCCAGCTTTTCTTTATTGCCCGTATCTAATACTTCATAGTCTTTCCAATTATTTGCACATTGATTCATGTGTGTTATTATAACACAGTTAGTCAATGATTTTGATATAATAATCAAAAAGGAGATTTCAATGTTTGTTCAATTGCTTTGTAAGGATCGAAATCAAAAAGAAAAAGATGAACTTTATCAAGTTCTCAGTGCCTTGGCTCATCGCGAACAACTGCAGATCGAAGAACGTGGGGAAATTGTAGAGTTAGATGTTTGTCCTCAGGGAAAGATTCAAGTCAGTGAAGAGGATCGTCAAGTCGTAATGTATGCAAATACACGCCATGGCGGACCTGGCTTTCATGCGTTTTGCGTTGATTTGTTCTTAGATATCCAGCATGAATTATCGGGAGATTATGAACTGATTGATGATTTGGAACTGGATAAAGATGGAGACTTTCATCGCATCTTCCATTTATATGAAGATGAAGTTGAATATCTTCGCGGCGAACTTGTAAGAAAACGACCCTTGTATTTTAAGAATTATCTTTATGATTCAACATTTTTTCTTCCCTTGGAAAAAGAAAACGCCATTGCTACTCCGATAGGATATTTAGATACTAAAGAATTGATTCATATGGATCCGGAAGATTTAATGGATAATTTTTATGTATGGAACACATGGGATAAAACTGCCCAGTATTACAAAAATGCAGCCTTGTTGTTGATGGCGAAAGAAGGATACGGGCCTTTTTCCCTAATGAATGATCATACTTTAAAAATGGCGCATTTGATTTGTGATTATTTAGAGATCGCATTTCAAAAAGATCCTTCTTTAACATATCCTGTTAGAGAATATCAAGAGTATGTGTCTTTACTTGGCCGTGAGAATCGTCTTCATAACGCAAAACAAATGGAGCAAGAAGTGTTCCAATATCGTTTGCGTGAAGTTTATCATCTGTTTGAAAACAGTAAAGTTGTTGCTTTGGGGGCTTGCGAGCGAAGTTATGATCCGGTTTTGAAAGCGATGTGTTTAATGTCTCCTCGCACTGAAGAACATGCGTGGGATTATTTTATTCAAGTTTCAAAAGAATCGATGATCTGTTCTTCGATTCATGAATTAGAGGATCAGAATCCTATCCAGTATGACGGAAAATCGATTTGGACCATAGTTTATGAAGATGAAGGATTTCCGGTGATGGAAGCAAAGATTCGCCAAATCGATGAAGAATTGTATTTTCATATTGTTTTCAAAGAAGAAAACCAAAAAGATTATCTGTTGCGCTGTATTAAAGAAAGCGGATTTACACAAGAAAATCTGTAACATATAGTTTGAAACCGTTTTAAAAAATTGTAAATAGCTGACAAAAGTGTTAAAATTTGTTCGAGCAAATAGTATATTTATGTATAAACAGGAGGGTTTTATCATGTTAAAAGGTATTGCTGCGAGCGCCGGAGTATCCGTTGCGAAAGTTTACAAGCTTGAAACGCCTAATGTTGTGATTGAGAAAAAACAAGGCGATCCTCAAGCAGAAATTAAGAAGTTTGATGAAGCTTTGGAAAAGACAAAAAAGGATATCGAAGGTGTTAAGGAACGAGCCGCAAAACGACTCAGCCCAGAAGAATTGGCTGTATTTGATGCACATTTAATGATGGCAGGCGATCCAGAACTTGCTTCCCAAATCAAAGGAATGATCGAAAGCCAGTCAGTCAATGCCGAATATGCAACAGAAGAAGTTGCTTCTATGATGATTTCTATGTTCGAAAGCATGGATAATGATTATTTTAAAGAACGTGCAGCGGATGTAAAAGATGTTACGTTCCGCTTGAAATGCAATCTGTTAGGTTTGACGATTCCGGATCTCACAAGCATCGCTGAAGATTCGATTATCGTGGCCCACGATTTAACACCAAGCGACACGGCTCAGTTAAATGAATATGTAAAAGGGTTCGCTACGGAGATTGGCGGAAAAACAAGTCATTCTGCCATCATGGCAAATTCTTTGGAAATTCCAGCTGTTGTCGGCTGCCCAGGTGTTATGGACGCGGTTAAAACAGGTGATGTGTTAGCTTTGGATGCTTTGGATGGTGAAGTTGTTGTAAATCCTGATGAAGAAACAGTACAAAAATTCCAAGCAAAAGCGGAAGCTTATGCAAAAGAAAAAGAAGAATTGAAAGTTTTAGTCACTGAAAAATCGGTAACGAAAGATGGCCATGAAGTTGAATTGGCTGGAAATATCGGCGGATTCAAAGATGTTGAAGGCGTTCTTAAAAATGGTGGTGAAGGTGTAGGTCTTTTCCGTACAGAATTCTTATATATGGATTCGGATCATTTCCCAACTGAGGACGAACAGTTTGAAGCCTATAAACAAGTTTTAGAAGGCATGCAAGGAAAACGAGTTGTTGTTCGTACTTTGGATATTGGTGGGGATAAACACTTGTCTTATTATGAATTCCCACAGGAAATGAACCCTTTCTTGGGATATCGTGCCATTCGTTTGTGTTTAAAAGAACAAGATATTTTCCGTACTCAATTGCGTGCGCTGTGCCGTGCTTCCGTCTACGGAAGACTTTGCATCATGTTCCCTATGATTGCCACTGTTAAAGAGTTCTGCGATGCGAAAGCAATCTTTGAAGATGTGAAACAAGAATTGATTTCTGAGGGTATTCAAGTCGCTGATAATATTGAAGTTGGTATGATGGTTGAGATTCCAGCGGCAGCGGTTTTAGCAGATCAGTTCGCAAAATATGCTGATTTCTTCTCTATTGGAACTAACGATTTGATTCAGTATTCTATGGCAGCTGACCGTATGTCAGAACATGTATCGTACTTGTATCAACCATTCAACCCAAGTGTATTGCGTTTAGTAGCCAATACGATCAAAGGAGCTCATTCGCAAGGTAAATGGGCTGGAATGTGTGGTGCCATGGCTGGCGAACCAAATGCTGTTCCTATTCTTTTAGGGTTAGGTTTGGATGAATTCTCTATGAGCGCAACTCAGATCTTAAAAGCTCGTAAAGTTGTAAAATCTTTGAGCTATGAAGAAATGCAAGATTTGGCTCAAGAATGCTTACAAAAACAGACAGCTGAAGAAGTTTTGGAATACGTTAAATCAAAAGTTCAACAATAATGCATTAGAAAGTATAGGCAAAGATTTGCCTATACTTTTTTTACTTAATCTTAACTTTCACTTAGCTTAATACTAACAAGCATCCTCTAAGATAAATTTAGATAGAGGGTGATATAATGTTATATATATTAGGCTTCTGCAGTCTCGCATGTAGTTTATTAGGTTACATCAAATCGATAATCAACCCGGCAAAGACTAAAGAACGATTCGAAGTGATTTCTTTTTCGCTGCTATTGATTGGGATTATATTCTTGTTGGGGACGTGTGGGGTATCCTTGACAACCGTTGTGGCATCGTGTAGTTATATTTTCTATGTGATGTTAGTTTATCAGGTCTTGATATAAGGATCTACTTGAATTTTTTCTGACTTTCCCCTAAACTATATTCATAAATGCGTTGAGTAGAAGGAGTAGTCTTGGGGAAGGTGAAGAGAGTCCTTGGATGGTGAAAAAGGATCCGGAGACAAGATGAAGGTAGTCTAGGAGCTGGTCTTTGAACAAAAGTAGAAGACATCGCAAACCAGCGTTATCGGTAATGAGGTATGCTTATCGCATATGAATTTAGGTGGTACCACGTTTTACACGTCCTAAGGGATGTGTTTTTTTATTGTTTGGAGGAAAAGAACTATGGAACCAAAATATGATCATTTAAAAGTTGAATCCAACATTTATGACCAATGGGTCAATAAGGGTTATTTCACAGCGGGGGATGTATCAAAACATCCTTACTGTATTGTAATACCGCCACCGAATGTAACTGGAAAATTACATCTGGGACATGCATGGGATACAACTTTACAAGATATTATTTGCCGCTACAAGCGTTTACGCGGCTATGATGTTTTGTGGGTTTCTGGGATGGACCACGCCGGAATTGCTACCCAAGCAAAAGTAGATGCGCGATTAAAGGATGAAGGTATCTCAAGATATGATATCGGAAGAGAAAAATTTTTAGATAGAGCATGGGAATGGAAAGAAGAATATGCGGCTACGATTCGTAAACAGTGGGCAAAACTTGGTCTTTCATTAGATTATTCTCGCGAACGCTTTACTTTGGATGAGGGATTGTCTAAAGCCGTTCGCAAGGTGTTTGTAGATCTATATAATGATGGTCTCATCTACCAAGGAGAACGAATCATCAACTGGGATCCGGAAGCGAAGACGGCTTTATCAAACATTGAAGTCGAGCATAAAGAAATACCAGGACATATGTATTATTTTAAATATAAAGTCGTAGAAACGGGACAGGAACTGGTCATTGCGACTACACGTCCAGAAACGATGTTTGCCGACCAAGCAATTTTTGTTCATCCCGATGATGATCGATATAAGGACATCGTCGGACTTCATGCGATTAATCCCGCCAATGGAGACGCTCTTCCAATTATGGCAGATGATTATATTGACATGGATTTTGGTACGGCTGTGATGAAATGTACGCCAGCTCATGACCCGAATGACTTTATGTTGGCTAAGAAATATAATCTCCCTATGCCTATCTGCATGAATCCAGATGGAACCATGAATGAAATGGCTCATAAATATGCGGGAATGGATCGTTTTGAATGTCGCGAAGCTTTAGTAAAAGATTTCGAAGCAGCTGGTGTAGTCGATCATATCGAAGAACACGTGCATCCTGTCGGACACTCTCAACGAACTGGAGTTATAGTGGAGCCATATTTGAGTAAACAATGGTTTGTAAAGATGAAACCATTGGCAGACGAAGTTTTAAAAAATCAAAAAATCGAAGATCAGAAGATTTCTTTTGTTCCTTCTCGTTTTGAAAAAACGTTCGAACAGTGGCTGGAGAATATTGAGGACTGGTGTATTTCTCGTCAGCTATGGTGGGGACACCGTATCCCGGCATGGACTAATAAAGATACCGGAGAGCTTTATGTAGGAATGGAGGATCCTCAAGATCCGGAAAATTGGATTCAAGATGAAGATGTTTTAGATACGTGGTTCTCAAGTGCGTTATGGCCTTTTTCTACATTGGGCTGGCCAGAAGACACGGCTGATCTTGAACGCTATTTCCCGAATGATTGCCTGGTTACAGGTTATGATATTATTTTCTTCTGGGTAGCACGTATGGCTTTTCAGACTCGTTACTGCATGAAAAATCGTCCTTTTAAAGATGTTTTGATTCATGGTTTGGTCCGCGATCCTCAAGGCCGTAAAATGTCAAAATCACTAGGTAACGGTATTGACCCGATGGATGTGATTCAAGATAAGGGAGCCGATGCGTTGCGCTTTTTCTTAACGACCAATTCAACACCAGGATTGGATTTACGCTTTGATGAAAAAAAGCTTGATTCTGCTTGGAATTTTATTAACAAGATTTGGAATGCGGCTCGTTTTGTTCAAATGCAGCTGAATGAAGATATTCCGCACTTTGATTTTGATCATTTAAGTGAAGTGGACAAATGGATATTAGATCGATTTGATCAAGTTTTGGAAAATGTTACGGGGAATATGGAACGATATGAGTTTGCTATTGTTGGTAACGAGTTATACAACTTTGTATGGGATGATTTCTGCAGCTGGTATATTGAATTGAGCAAGGCAAGCTTGTATAGCGAAGATCCGAATATTGTAGCTACTACAAAAGGTGTTTTATACACGGTTTTGATGAATATTTGTAAGTTGCTGCATCCATTTATGCCGTTTGTAACAGAAGAGATCTATTTGTCTTTGCCACACACGGCAGAAAGTATCAATCTGGAAACTTGGCCAACTCCGATTCAAATTGATTTTTCACATCATGACCGTCAATCCGTATCTTTGGCATTGTCCATCATTACAAAAGTTCGTGAAATCAAACAAGAATATAATGTAAAACCAAGTGAATCGTTAAGTATTGATGTCGTTGATGAAAATGGAGCACCAAAATCATTGTCTGATTATTATCGGAAAATGATCGATCGCATGTGTCATGCATCTTTTGAAACAATCAAAGATGAGGATGTATTGACTAGAACTCTTGATTCTGCTGTTTTAAAAGTTCGCATGGGAGATCTTGTGAACTTGGAAGAAGAACAAGCAAAACTCGAAAAAGAGATCGATCATCTTCGAAAAGAGATTCAAAGAGCCGAGGGTATGTTGAATAACCAAAACTTTGTTTCTAAAGCGCCAAAGGCCAAAGTAGACCAGGAACGAAATAAATTAGAGATGTATAAAGAAAAGTTATCTTTGACGCAAACTAGTCTCGACGATGTCTTATCAAAATTAAAATCTTAGAAGGTCTGTTTATCAGACCTTTTTTGTTGACATTATCTTAGGAAGTGATAGTATTTAGTTACTAAAAGATTAAGATACTTAATAAAAGGAGAGCTTATGTCTAAAGAACGAACTATAGAACTGATCAATGAATCTATGTTGACTTTAATGGAATTTACTCGTAAAAACCGCGGCCCCATCAAAGGGTTTCGATCCAGAGATCTGAGTATTTTGGTTTATATTCTTATGCAAGAAAAAAAAGAGCCGGTCACGATGTCTCATCTAGCTCAAAATTTAAGAGTAACTCCAGCTGCTGCAAGTCAAATTATTTCAGGATATGAAAAAAACGGATGGGTCAAACGAATTCGATCAAATGAGGATCGTCGTACTGTGACCATTCAAGTCACGGATACTATTCGTGAAAAAATTCTATCAAAGTGGAAAGAACACCAGGAAGCTCTAAGCTGCTTTTTGGATGAACTTGGTGAAGAAGACTGTGAAAATCTGTATCGAATTTTAAATAAGATCATTGATTTTTCTCGTAAAAATCATGTCGTTGATCCAATTGAATGATTTTATGTTCAAAGGAGTTTTATGAAACGTTATACAATAAATTTAACAAATTATGAATCGCTAGAGGAGTCTTTAGAAGATATCTATTCGATTTTAGAACTTCCAAAGTCCGGATCTTTAAGTGTTCAGTCCTTAAAGGTTGCGATGAATTCCATTCATGAAGATATTGTTATTGAGCTGATTCAAAAAACTACGATCCATGAAGAACTGATACAGCTTTTCGATGTGTTTGAATCTGTACAAAGAGAAAATGATCACGTGTATTTGATCATAGGGATCCAATAATAGAAAGACTGCGTCTTGGGTGATTTTCCAAGACTTTTTTCTTTAAGAAAGGCTAATGAGTAGCGTCTAATTCTAGAGTTTGATAAAATAAATTCAAGAAGGGATGCAGACACTATGAAAAAAGGAGTTTTAATTGCTGTTATTGTTATAATTGTTATAGTTTTTGGGATCGGTGCATTCTTTTTCTTGCAGACGAATTTAGATGAAGCTCGGCAAATTGCCTTAGATCAAGTGGGAGATTCTGATGCAAAAATCGTTGAAGAAAAAGTGGAGAAAGATTTTCTTCTTTCAGAATACGAGTTTACGATCCAGACGGATACTGAAAAATTTGAGGTGCAAATCAGTGGCTTTGGACAAGTCAGCAGTTTTGAAAGAGAATCTTTACCGTCTTATCCACAAAACAATCAAACAAATGATTATTGCCCAAATAATTCACAGACTGCCACTACGGATGGAACAGATATCGGATTAGAGAAAGCTCAACAAATTGCTTTACAACAACATCCAAACGGATCGATCAAAGGAACCGATACGGATCATGAGTATGGAAAGTTGATCTACGAAATCGAGGTGATCGAAGATCAAACTGAGTATGATTATACGATCGATGGTTCAACTGGAGAGATTTTGCACACTACACAAGAGAGTATTTATGATTAAGGCCAAAAGGCCTTTTTATTTTTTATTATTTTTCTTTATTACTTTTTATTATTCTGTTATACTTGAATTGGTGATGATATGTTTGTAGAGGAACGTCAGGATTTGATTTTAAAACAAATGCTTGAAAAGGGCAGTGTTCGAGTTAAAGAACTGAGCGAAAGATTCAATGTGACTGAGGATTTAATTCGTAAAGATTTGAGTACTTTAGAGAAAGCGGGAAAGTGCAAAAAGATATATGGTGGTGCAATTCCGACAAAGCAGAATGTAAATCGAAAAAAAGCATCGGAAAGAAAGACACTGAATTTAGAGGGAAAAAGAGTAATTGCACAAAAAGCCATTGATTTGATTAAAGAGGGAAATGTTGTCTTCCTTGATATAAGCACAACTGTTGTTGAGTTGGCTCGTCAGATTGCACAACAAAATCTTAATATCACAGTGGTTACAAATTCTTTAGAAGCAGTTAATTTATTAATTTCTAGCGATGTCAACGTAATTTTTATCGGAGGCGAACTAGATTATGGAAAAGATGGGTTTGTAGGAAGTCTTGCGGATCAAATGCTTGAAAACTTTCACTTTGACGCGGCATTCTTAGGAGTCGTGGGCTTAGATTTAGAGGAAAATGCCGTCTATACTTATATGGCTAAAGACGGTGTGACAAAGAAGATGGTTATCGATCGATCTAAGATCATTTATTTATTGGCAGATCATGAAAAATTTAATCAAATCGGAAATTATAAGTATTCTACAATTGATTCTGTGACCGGATTGATCACGGATCAAAAATTAAATAGTGTACAACGGAAATACTGCCGGAAATATGGTGTTGAATATTTGGACTAAGGAGGGACCACCAGTGGAAAGAATTCAGATTTTGAAGGACAAAATGTTGTCACAGCCGCGCTTTGTCAGTATTGAACAAGCTTTGATCATTACTAGGACTTACAAAGAACATGAAACGGATTCTGCTCAGATGAAACGAGCTTACTCTCTATATAATTCGCTTCATGAATTAGAAATCGGAATCGAACCAGAAGAACTGATCGTAGGAAATCGTACCAAAGGGGTTCGATATGGCGTTGTTTTTCCGGAAAGCGGAATCAGTTGGGTTGATCGAGAATTAGAGACGATTTCTACACGTCCGCAGGATAAGTTTTTAGTTCGCGACGAAGATATAGAAATATTCAGAAAAGAAATCCTTCCTTATTGGAAGGGTAAGAGCTTGGAAGATGTACTGCGATCCAGAGCCGGTAAAGAGATTGACGCAATCAGTAAAGTTGTCAAGATCAATCAGAAAGACCATGCTCAAGGGCATATTTGTCCAAATGTAAAAGAATGGCTCGAAAAAGGTCCATCTGGTCTTCAAAGAGAAGCACAAGAACATTTACTGACCTGTGCGGAAGAACAAAAAGATTTTTATCGTTCAGTTGTCCTGGTTATGGATGGTGTAAAAGATTTTATGATGCGTTATCATGATCTTTTGAACCAGGAATCTGATGAAAATCCAAGGTATGCATCCGATATGAAAAAAGTTGCCGAGATTTGTAAAAATCTGAGTCAACGACCTGCACAAACCTTTCATGAAGCTGTACAGTCTCTTTGGTTCTTATTTGTAGTTTTACATATGGAGAGCAATGCTTCCAGCTTCTCACCAGGACGTTTGGATAAAACTTTATATCCATATTATAAAAAAGACATTGATGAATTACGGATCAACGATCAGGAAGCATTAGAGATCATTGAATGCTTATGGTTAAAATTCAATCAAATCGTTTATTTACGGAATAAAAATTCTGCTAAATATTTCGCAGGTTTCCCAATTGGATTCAATATTGCAGTTGGCGGTGTGGATGAGGATGGAAATGATTTCTGTAACGAACTCAGCCATTTATTCCTGGATGCTCAAGAGGATCTTGGGCTTCCGCAACCGAATTTAAGTGTACGCCTTCACGAACACACTAACGAAGCTCTTTTGCGCCATGCGGTCCGTGTTGTCTCTAAAGGAAGCGGAATGCCTCAATTCTTTAATGACAAGGCAATCATTCATGAGTTACAGAAATTAGGAATTTCATCGAAAGATGCGAAAGATTATGCAATTGTGGGCTGTGTAGAATTGACAACACAGGGGAATAATTTAGGATGGTCCGACGCGGCAATGTTCAACATGAATAAGGTGTTAGAGCTGACGCTGAATCATGGCCGATGCTTGATTACTCATGATCAACTAGGACCGGATCTAGGATCTTTGAGCACATATGAAACCTTTGAAGATCTTGAGAATGCTTTTCAAACAATGATGTTGTATTTTATCAAAAAAATGATTCCTTGTTGTGAAGAGGTTGAAAAAGCCCATATCGATATTCTTCCGACTGCGTTTTTAAGCAGTGTGATCGATGACTGTATGGAAAAGGGAATGGACGTAACTCGCGGTGGCGCGCATTATAATTTATCTGGCATTCAAATGATCCAGGTAGCTAATTTGGCCGATTCTATGGCGGCAATCAAGATGATGGTCTATGATCAGAAACGAATTTCAGCCATTGACCTGGAAACAGCTTTAGAACATGATTTTAAGGGATTTGAAGTCATGAGACAAATGTTGTTAAATCGTGTTCCAAAGTATGGAAACGATGTTGAATGGGTTGACCAGCTAGGTGCAAAATGGGCTCAATTTTTCCGGGATACATTGAGAAATTACACAAATTATCGCGGAGGTCTCTACCATAGTGGAATGTATACAGTGAGCGCTCACGTTCCAATGGGACAAAACGTTGGCGCCAGTGCCGATGGCAGACTCTCGCAGACACCATTGGCAGATGGCGGTTTATCGGCGGTTTATGGACGAGATTTAAAAGGGCCGACTGCAGTATTAAAATCGGTATCTCGATTAAATGACGATTGTACAACGAATGGCGGACTGTTGAATATGAAGTTTCTACCAGAGTTTTTTAAAACAGAAACTGGCATTCAAAAATTCTGCAGTTTCTTAAGAACATTTGTCGATCTTGAGATCCCTCATATCCAGTTTAATGTTGTTCGTCGTGAAGATTTATTGGCGGCCCAAAAACATCCTGAACAATATAGTTCATTGACAGTTCGAGTTGCAGGTTATACAGCATACTTTACGGAGTTGGCTGGAGATCTTCAAAATGAAATCATCGCAAGGACATCTTATGACAATATCTAATCTTCAAGTTTTTGATATAAAACGTTTTTCTACTCATGACGGGCAAGGAATACGAACAACGGTATTTTTAAAAGGATGTCCTCTGCGTTGCAAGTGGTGTCAAAATCCGGAAGGGTTACGGCCGAAACGGCAAATTTTATATATGGAGAATAAATGTATCCATTGTTTGAGTTGCGTTCATGCTTGTCAAAGTGACGGTGTGACATATCAAGATGGACAACTTTGTCTGAATCGAGATGCGGAAGAAGATTGGGAAACTATCGTTGATGCTTGTCCTACTAGAGCGCTGCAATTTGATTCTTCCTCTTATTCCGTCTCAGAGATAATGGAGGAAATAAAAAAGGATGAATCGTTTTTTCGTTATGGCGGGGGTGTTACAATTTCGGGAGGCGAGCCATTTCTACAGCCGGATGGCTTGCTCTCGCTTTTGATTGCATGCAAAGAAGAAGGTATTCATACTGCCATAGAAACCAGCCTTTATGTTGATCAAAAATGGTTGCGAAAAGCGTTACCCTATCTTGATCAAATCTATGCGGATTGTAAAGTGTTTGATTCGAACCAGCATAAAAAATGGACCGGTGTACATAATTCTATGATTTTAGATAATATTCGATATTTGTTGACCTCTGAAAAGAAAGATCGGGTGATCGTTCGTACACCTTTGATTCCCACAATGACCGCAACGAAAGAAAATATCTCTCAGATTTCTGCTTTTTTGACTTCAATTTATCCCGATGTTCATTATGAAATCTTGAATTATAATCCTTTGGCTAAATCGAAATATGCTTACTTAGATATGGAGTACTGTTTTGATGACAATCCAAAGCTGTATTCCAGTGAAGTGATGAATGGGTTCTATCAAGTTGCCAAAGAAAATGGTATTCAGAATTTAATCATTGAATGATAATGATTGAATTTTACTTTTAACTTCGATATAATAACCGCAATGAGGGAGTAGTCTCGTAATACGCGTGATTGTTCAACATACCCGAATGTTACATTCTGGACAATCTTAAAGACAAGACTCATTAAGGACAAGGGTTCTTAATGGATCTTGTCTATTTTTTTGATAAGGGAGGACGCTTATGTCGATATACAATCAAAATCCAGAAGATGTTTTGAAAACATTGGATACGAGCCTAGAGGGGTTATCCCATGAAGAAGTAAAGAAACGCCAAGACCAGTATGGATTGAATTTAATGAATCAATCCAAACCTAAAAGTTCATTCATCATCTTTTTAGAACAATATAAAGATTTGTTGGTTATTGTATTGATATGTGCTGCTTTGATTTCAGCGATATCAGGGGAATATGTTAGTACCGCCGTAATTTTGGTTGTAATCACTATCAATGCGATTTTAGGTACGGTTCAAACATTAAAAGCACGTAAATCTTTAGAGAGCCTGCAAAAATTATCAACGCCGCATGTTAAGGTAATACGTGGCGGACAAGTTGAAGAAATCTCCAGTGATCAGTTGACGATCGGAGATATCGTTTGTGTTGAAGCTGGAGATGTTATCGAAGGCGATGGGCGTATTCTGGAAGCTGCAAATTTACAAATCAATGAAAGTGCTTTGACTGGTGAATCTCTTCCGCAAGAAAAAAGCGTTGCAGCATTACAGGGGGAAAAACCTCTGGCAGACCAAACGAATATGGTTTTCTCCAGCGGATTGGTTACGAACGGAACCGGAAAATATGTTGTGAATGCTATAGCGATGGATACCCAAATTGGTCATATTGCAACTATGATTGAAAATGCATCGGAAAGAAAAACACCATTGCAGAAAAGTTTAGATGAATTTTCAGTGAAATTGACTATCAGTATTTGCGTGATCTGTGCCATTATCCTTTGTATTAATGTCGTGTTTGCACATGAAGATCTTTTAGATGCACTGTTGATCGCAGTTGCTTTGGCGGTTGCAGCTATTCCGGAAGCATTAGGTTCAATTGTTACGATCGTTTTATCTATTTCAACGCAAAAGATGGTCAAAGAAAATGCTATTATCAAACAATTGAATGCTGTTGAAAGTTTGGGATGTGTTTCTATTATATGTTCTGATAAAACAGGAACATTGACCCAAAACAAGATGAAAGTAATGGATGTTTTTGCGAATCAGGTGGCCTTTGCACCAGAAGCCTTAGATGCCAGCGATCATTGTCATGATGTTTTGTTGAAAGAGTGCTTGCTTTGTAACAATGCAATTTATCGCGAAGACAGTAAAATTGGTGATCCAACTGAAATCGCTTTGCTTGAACTGTTTGATAATTACGGAAAAAAAGATGATGATTATGTTGTAGAGACCGAACGGTTATATGAGATTCCGTTTGATTCTACCCGAAAGATGATGTCGATCAATTCTAAATTTCATCTTTACACCAAAGGCGCCGTAGATGAACTTTTAAAGCGTTGCACACAGATCTTGATCCATGATCAAAAACGTCCCTTAACAAAAGAAGATAAAGAAAAGATTCTTTTGAAGAATGAAGAATATGCCAAAAAAGGACTTCGTGTATTGGGCTTTGCTTATAAAAATATGGAGCCTAGAGAATTAGATTATTCTGATGAAAAAGAACTTTGTTTTGTGGGTATGGTTGCTCAAATGGATCCTCCTCGAGAAGAAAGTAAGGATGCTGTCGAAAAATGTCGAATTGCCGGGATCAAGCCCATTATGATCACTGGGGATCATGCTATCACGGCGCAAAGCATCGCACAACAAATTGGTATTTTTAAAGAAGGAGATATTTGTTTAGAAGGAGCACAGCTGGAAAAAATGGATGACGAAGAACTTGATCAAGTCTTGCCGAAAGTTTCCGTTTATGCACGTGTAGCTCCGGAACATAAGATTCGAATTGTAAAAGCTTGGCAAAAGCGAAAAGAGATCGTTGCGATGACAGGGGACGGGGTCAATGATGCTCCTGCTCTAAAACAAAGTGATATCGGTGTTGCGATGGGAATCACGGGAACAGAAGTCTCTAAAGATGCGGCTAGTATGATCTTGATGGATGATAATTTTTCTACCATCGTGAAAGCTGTCATTACGGGCAGAAATGTTTATGCCAATATTAAGAATGCGATCACCTATTTATTATCAGGCAATTTTTCGGCCATCTTGGCTGTTGTGTTTACCTCAATATTATTTTTGCCGACTCCATTCACAGCGGTTCATTTATTGTTTATCAATTTGATTACTGATTCTTTACCGGCTATTGCGATTGGAATGGAAAAAGGAACAGACGATATTCTTCGTCAAAAACCACGCAAGAGCGATGATTCTATTTTGAATCGCAAAACAATGTTAAAAATTGGTTCAGAAGGTTTGATCATCTTTGTGTTTGTCATGGCGGCGTATTATTTAGGGCTCCAGTCTTCAGCTTCATTAGCCAGCACGATGGCTTTTGCGACATTGTGCCTTTCGCGTTTGCTTCATGGGTTCTCGAGCCGGTCGGATCTTCCGTTGTTTAAACTTTCCGTCAATATTTACAGCTGTTTAGCTTTTGTGATCGGTGCAGGATTATTGATGTTGATTCTACTGGTGCCAGGACTGCATGGTCTTTTCACCATTGCGCAGGATCTAACTCTTAGTGATGTTGGAATTATCGTGCTTTGTGCTTTGGGATCCTTCATCTGTATTCAGATCATTCGGGTAATAAAAATGAAAATTTCTGACTAAAGAGACGTTTCTTTCGTCTCTTTTTTTGGAAGTGGACGTTTCGTGTCCTGGTTAAAGAATATACAATTGATACAATAAAGATGCAGGGAGGATAACATGGATACAATTAAAATCGGAAACTTTTTAAGAAAATTGAGAAAAGATAAACAATTAACCCAAGAACAGTTAGCGGAACAACTCAATGTATCTCGTAGGACCATATCTCGATGGGAAACGGGATCTAATCTTCCAGACTTGGATCTTTTGATTGAATTATCTGATTTTTATCAAATTGAACTAATAGACATGTTAAATGGCCAAACGCAGTGTGACAGGGAAGAGAGCATAGAGGAAAGTTATAAGAAGATTGCACAATATACTGCAGAAGAAAAAAAGGTAACTTTGCAAGCGTATCACATTTTATTTGTAATTGGATGTTTGATTTTCAGTGTCTATTTTATCATGGAATGGATTCATTTTGTTAACAGTCCGATCGTAGATTTTATAGAAGGATTCTGTTTAGGGGGTTCTTTTGGTTTACTGGTTTTAGGTGCTATTGTGACAAGTTCGAGGTGGAAAAATATATGTTCTTTTTTTCAATCGAATCCTAAATAAAGTGATCAGTTTTAAAAAGGACTGCCTTGATTTTTATTATTAAATCCGTATAATTTTAGTTACAGCGATGAAGAGAAAGAGTACACAGAATCTTTCTTGTCAGAGAGCAGCTGGCTGGTGCAAAGCTGTAGGAAAATCTGTGGAATACACCTTGGAGCTTCATTTGACGTAGGTCTGCGTTAAAGACTAGAGTGCATACTTATTGTATGAAGTAAGGTGGTACCGCGTGCAAACGTCCTTATTCAGGACGTTTTTTTTATGGAGGATATGATATGAAACTATTTGATGAATTGAAATGGCGTGGATTGATCGATAATGTTACTAGTCCAGATGTAGAAGATGCAATCAATAATGAGCATTTGACCTTTTACATTGGAACCGATCCGACGGCGGATTCTTTACACATCGGACATTACAGTTCTTTATTGATGGCAAAACGTCTGCAGATGCATGGACATCACCCCATTATGTTAGTCGGCGGAGCAACCGGATTTATCGGTGATCCTAAAGCCACGGGCGAAAGAAATATGTTGACACCGGAAGTACTGCAGAAGAATTATGATGCTTTGCATGAACAAATCTCGAATCTTTGGGGATTTGATATGGTCAACAACTTGGATTGGACCAAAGATATCACAATTATCGATTTTTTAAGAGATTATGGGAAGCTGTTCAATGTAAACTACATGATTAATAAGGAAACAGTAAAAAAACGTCTGGATTCTGGAATCAGCTATACAGAATTTTCTTATATGATCCTTCAATCTCTTGATTTTTATACGTTATATAAAACGCGGAACTGCACGATGCAGATTGGCGGTCAGGATCAATGGGGGAATATTACTTCAGGATTAGAGCTGATTCGAAAAAAATGCGGTGCGGATGTGAAATGTTATGGATTGACTATGCCTTTGATTACAAAGGCCGACGGGACAAAATTTGGTAAGAGTGAGACCGGAACGGTGTGGTTAGATCCTAGAAAAACAAGTCCATATGAGCTGTATCAATTCTTGTTTAATACAGAGGATTCAAAAGTTATTGAATATTTGAAGAAACTGACATTCTTATCGATTGATGAAATCAATGCTTTGGAAGTTTCATTAAAGGAAGAACCACACAAACGGGAAGCTCAAAAAGCGTTGGCGGCCAATGTTGTAAAGGATCTTCATGGAGAACAAGGATTGGATTCCGCTTTAAAGATCACAAACGCTTTGTTTAGAGGTTCTTTTTCCGAGTTGAATGAAGAACAGAAATTGGAAGCTGTAGGACAGATGGATCAGATCAATTGTCCTTGCGGTTTGTTGCTGGAAGACGTTTTGGTTCAAACGCATATCGCATCTAGTAAGCGAGAAGCGAGAGAGTGGATCAAAGGCAATTCAATCGCCATCAACGGAACGAAAGTTACGGATCCTTTGATGAAGATCTGCATTGAAAAATGCTGTGTAAAAGATTATATGATTTTAAAAAGAGGAAAGAAGAATTACTATTGCGTAAAATTAGAAGAGTCGGATCAATAAGATATCCGACTCTTTTTTCCTTGCCAAGTGTTTTCTTGAACCATTTTTTTATCGATTTCATTTGTGACAATCGTTTTTTTGATTGTCCACTTTGGTTCAATCAAATCTTTTGCCATGCCATCTCCTGTTAATCGTTCGACTACACAATCATAAGGCAGATATTCCAGTTGTTTCACAACGACATCAACATATTCTTCCAGAGATAAAAGAGGGAAGGGACATTCTTTGTACTGTTCTGCCATCTGGGTATTTTGTATCAGATGAAGCATATGGATCTTTATCGCATCAAATGGATGACAGGAAAGCTCTTTAACAGTTTCGATCATATCTTCTTTGGTTTCGTTGGGTAAAGAATTAATAATGTGGATACAGCTCTTGATTTCAGTGGTTTTGATTCGATCCAGTGCTTCCCAGACTTCTTCTGTGGTATGGCACCGGTTCAAGAATTGAATTGTTTTATTGTGAATACTTTGAAGTCCTATTTCAAGCCATGTTTCCTTCTCTTTAGCTTTCTCGGCAAAATAATCCAAGACATCTTGAGCCAGACAATCGGCTCTTGTAGCAATGCAGATTCCTGTGACATCTTTTCGAGCATAGAACGGATCATAGATTTTTTTGATTGTATCAAGATCGGCATATGTGTTGGTATATGACTGGAAGTAGGCAAACCCTAAACAGCGGGGCCATTTTTTTTGCATTCTCGCTAATCCTTTTTCATATTGAGTCTGCAGGTCCTGGTCAAATTTTAATATACTGTCGCCACTCCCTTTTTCAGAACAAAAAGTACATCCAAGGATTCCTTTTGTGCCATCTCTGTTAGGGCAGGTAAAGCCCGCGTTTAAAGGAACTTTGGCGACCTTTGTACCATACTTGGAGCGAAAATAATAGTTCATGGTCTGATATCGTTTATTATCGTTAGAATTCCGATAAGGATTGTTCATTTCTATCACCTGTTACATACTATCACATTTTAGTTCTTATCGAAAAAGTTTAGTTTTTTTGTTCTTTTTAGATTTCGTATACACTTTTTTTTATAGTTATGATATTATTATCGAGCATTAAGGGGACATATTGAGATGGTTTTTAGGAGGCTCATTTATGTCAAAAAAAATTCATACAACTCGGAATCATTCCATTCCGGAATATTCTGTCAAGATAACAAAACAAAAGGGAATCCGTATGCGAGTAACTCCTCAAGGGAAACTGATTATTCATGCGAATCCTTTTTGCACGAAAGAATCGATTGAAAAATTCATTCAAGAGCATGTTGATGAATTGTATTTTCCTCTGAAGAGTTCATCAGTTCGTCTGTTTGGTCGCAGTTTTCAAATTCGAAAAGTAACGGGCTCTTCAAATCATGTCTCAACTTGCGAACATGAATTGATCATACAGGCAAAAGACTGCACATTGATGGAGAAAGTGTATCAAGACTTTCTGAAACAAACAGCCAAAGATGTTTTATCCGATATCTCGGATATGATTTTTTTACGCGTTCAACCCATTTTAACAAAAAAACCAAAGATTTTGATTCGGAGGATGTCTTCGAGCTGGGGAGTTTGTCACCCGGATAAAGGTTCGATTACTTTAAATTCTGAATTGATCCATTATCCAGTTGAGTTTATTGAATATGTCATCTGTCATGAGTTTATCCATATGGTTGAGCCCAATCATTCACCAGCGTTTTATGCTCAATTGTGCAAAGTTATGCCGGATTATAAAAGACGGATTGACCTCATCGAAACAAGCAATGAAAAACAGTATCTGATGTGATACTGTTTTTTTCTATAATTCTCTTCCAATAACTTGAGCAATCTTTTTTCCCTTTTGAATCAAACTTGCATACTTTTCTGGTTTCAGACTTTGATCCCCATCGCTCCAAGCGCATTCCGGATTATCATGTACTTCGATGATCAATCCATCAGCTCCGGCTGCTATGGATGCTAATGATAAGGATTCGATAAGTTTCCAGTTTCCTGCGGCATGGCTTGGATCGATAATGATCGGTAAATGCGTTTTTGATTTTATGATGGGAATGACTGCCAGATCCAGGGTGTTTCGTGTCATTGTTTCAAAAGTTCGGATACCTCTTTCGCAGAAAATTACATTCGGATTTCCTTCTGACATAATATACTCAGCTGCCATGATCCATTCATTAATTGTATTTGCTAAACCGCGCTTTAACAGAATTGGTTTTTTTGTTTTTCCGACAGCTTTGAGAAGGTCGAAGTTTTGCATGTTACGAGCCCCGATCTGAATAATGTCTACATTTTCAACGAACTCTTGCAAGTGTTCGGTTGCCATTAATTCGCTGACGATGGGTAAACCTGTTTCTTTTCGTGCCTGACAAAGATCCAGAATCCCCTGAGTTCCTAACCCCTGAAAAGCGTAAGGACTTGTTCTCGGTTTATAGGCACCGCCTCGCAACATATCTGCTCCACATTTTTTGACTTCTTTTGCTATTCTCAGAATTTGATCTTTACCCTCGACACTGCATGGGCCGGCAATCATTGTCAGCTTCTTTCCGCCAATCTTGATTCCATTTACATCGACGATAGTATCTTCGGGATGAAATTTTCGATTAACCAGTTTATAGGGCTCATCTACACGTTGCACATTGGCGACGATAGGGTTGGCCATGATGTTTTTTTCATCTACTTTCGATGTATCGCCAACTAAACCAAATACATTATAGTTTTCTCCATAAATGACGGTAACCTTTAAATTCATGTTTTCAAAACGATGAACTAATTTCTTTATTTGTTCGGGTTTAGCTTCTTTTTTCAGAGTGATGATCACAATATTTCCTCCAATCTTTTTTTACAGCTTGCTTGGCAGTCTCATGGAATCCTTTTACAATATCTTCTACGGTTTTATCCATTTCTTCGTTATTAAAGACAACTACATTTGAATATTTCTGATACAGTGGATATCTCTCTTTATGCATAGTTCGCAAAGCTTCTTTGCTTGAAGACAACGGGCGATTAGGATCGCTAGAAATCAGCTTGTCCAGATCACGGTCAATAAAGAATACGATTCCATTTAAACGCAGACTATCCATATTGGCTTTATTTTTGACGGTTCCTCCGCCAGTCGCAATGATTACGTTGTTTAAGGTAGAAAGTTCCACAGCCACCAGAGATTCTAGTTTTCTAAAACCGGCTTCACCGCTTTGATCAAAGATTTCAGGAATTGGCATCTTGGCTTTCTCTACGACAACATCATCTAAATCAATAAAAGGCTTATTAAGACGTTTTGAGAGAAGTTGTCCGATAGATGTTTTCCCGGCACTTGGCATACCAATCAATACAATATTACATTTTTCTATTAAGATTTCATGGATCACCTCATCGATTCTATCATCGGATATCTTTTGACCCGTGATCAGTTCAACTGCATATTTGGTTTGCGCTACTTCCATTTCAATTCCGATCACGCGAGTGATTCCTAATTCCTGAGCATTGAAACCCAATGTGGTTAGAATAGGATTATAGACTAGGTCGATTACGGCTTCGCAGTTTGAGAATAATGACATTGCGATTGGAGCATTTAAAATATCTGGTGACATACCAACGGGGGAAGTGTTGATCACGATATCTGAATTTAAATGTTTGGCAAAGCATTCAATGTATGAGATACTGCCTTCGCTCTCAACAATATCGACTACGTTAATTTCTGATGCTTGCATTTCTTTCGCAATCACTTGTACGGCAGAACTAGATCCGCCATTTCCTAATATCAGAACTTTTTTATTTTTAAAATTGATATTGTGTCGTTTGATCAAATAGTAAAATGAATCGTAGTCTGTGTTATAACCATAAGTTTTTCCATCTTTAACAATGATCGTATCGACTGCCTTAATTTTTTGTGCGTTTTTACTGGGAACATCAACATAGTCATAAATCAATTTTTTATAAGGGAACGTGATATTGATTCCCTCGAAATTTTTTTCTTTTACAAAATCAATAACTTGTTCTTCATTCATTTCCACCATTTCATAATTCGATAAACCAAATGCATTAGAAACCCTTTGTGTAAAGTTTCCTCGTAAGTCTTTTCCGATTAATCCTCTTTTCATATCCTT
Source organism: Faecalicoccus acidiformans (assembly GCF_014202635.1). Classification (GTDB taxonomy): domain Bacteria; phylum Bacillota_I; class Bacilli_A; order Erysipelotrichales; family Erysipelotrichaceae; genus Faecalicoccus; species Faecalicoccus acidiformans. Next base: position 27,575 of record NZ_JACHHD010000011.1, on the reverse strand, counting down.
CTCCTTGATAAAATAAAAAGTGTTAACTATAAAGGAGTTAACACTTTGAAAAGCCCTGAATCAATTCTAAAATGTCTGCAGGGCTATGAGTTAAAAAAGTAAAAGTAATTAGAAGAAAATACTTTCATGTAAAAATAATACCAACTCTTACATATAAAATCAAACATTTTCTTATTTATTTTCAAACTCTTGATTGTTAAAAGTGTTATGGATCATAAAGTTAATAAACTTATTGACAGACGGCGTCAAATAACGATTTTTTAAAGTGGCCATATAGATCTTTCGATCTTCTAATTTGTTTTCGATGTTAATGACTTTTAAATCATAAAGCTTAATGATATTGATATTTGGGACTAATGCAATGCCATAATTGATGGCGACCAAACCTAAAGCTGCGGTATCTTCAACAATTTCACATTGAATATTGGGTGTGATTTTTACAGATTTAAACACTTCGTCAAGATACGGACGAAGACCCGATCTTTTCGAATACATGATCCATTTTTCTGAGGGTTTAATTTTTTAGGCTCGTCCTTTGCACATAAAGGATGAATAAATATTAAAAATGAAATCTTGGTGGTATAATTTAGACGCTTACAGAAAGGCAAGCTCTTGAGGAGCTTCATGAGGTGAATAACCATCAAGAGAACTTGGCGGTTCTGGTTGTTCATCTCGTGAAACTCTGAACCGCCAAAACAATGAAATCTAAGAAACGTAAAAAATACACACCTTTACGTTCTTTTTCGTGGTCTAAATCCGAAGCCAAAACAACGGATCAACTTTTAGTCGAATCTACAGTTTCTGAATGGTATGATGCCAAACATCGTACGATGTCAAAGGAAGAAATAATATTTATAAACTCTTTACCTATAGAAAATTGTAGGCTATGCGATTCTTCAGAATTCACTAAAAATGGGCATAGAAAAGATGGAATTCAGATTTATTTTTTGTAAGACATGTCATCATCAATTTAATCCATTAACAAATACAATCTTTGATTCAAAGAAAATACCTATTTCGGAATGGATCGAATATCTTCTGCATTTGTTTGAATTTCATTCACTCCATTCCACAGCTTATGACAACAGGAATTCAGAAACAACCGCTAAATACTGGCTTATTAAAGTATTTGAAGTATTAAAAGGGATCCAAGATGATATAGTGTTGGATGGTACTGTATATTTAGACGAAACGTATTTTTCAAAAGCCAAACAGAACAAGATCAAAAAAGACGGAAAAGAACTGCGAGGAATATCCAGGAACAAAATAGGAGTAGGGGTTGCCTGCAATGATAAGGCATCCATCTACATAGTGACAGGAACATCAAAACCATCCAGGACCTCGACAATCAGAACCTATGGAAAACATATAGCCGAAGGTTCGACAATCGTTCATGATGAAGAAAAATCTCATAACATACTTGTTGAAGAACTGGGATTAAAAAATGAAGTATATTTATCTAATAAAATAAAACAGCTGAACGATAAAGAGAATCCATTATATCCAGTCAATCATCTCCATATGTTACTTTAAAAATTTATGAGAGCACATGGAGGTTACGACAGAGAAAATCTGCAAGACTGGATGAATTTATTTTGGTTCATTATGAATGAGCCTAAAGACCGATATGATAAAGTTCTAAAGTTCATCAAAATGGCGATAATGTCACCAAAAAGAGTGAAATATCGAGATGCTTTATCAAAAAGACACGATAAATAAAGGATTGTTACCCTTTATGTGCAAAGGACGAGCCTTTAAAAAATGTTGAGTGGAGGTAATTATGAAGATTATTACAGTTAAGAATGTTGAATTTGGTAAAGGAAAACCAAAAATCTGCATCCCAATCATGGGAAAAGATCTAGAGGGTCTAAAAAATGAAATCCAGAGTTTGGAGGGTTTGACATATGACATTATTGAATGGCGTATGGACCACTTCAAAGATATATTAAAAAAAGAAGAAGCCCAAAAAGCAATTCAACTTGTTGGGACAATGTTATCAGATACCGTTCTTCTGGCTACTTTTAGAACCAGTAAAGAAGGCGGGGAAATGGCCATTTCCAATGAAGATTATGTTGCATTGAACAAACAAATGATTGATTCTAAACAGATTGATTTTGTGGATGTAGAATGTTTTACTGGCGATGACGAAGTGAAAGAGATCGTTGAGTATGCCCACGCACATGGCGTATATGTAGTGATGAGTAATCATGATTTCGATAAGACGCCAGATTATGAAGAAATCATTTCCAGATTGAAACTGATGCAGGAAAAAGAAGCGGATATTCCCAAGATTGCATTAATGCCGCAGTCAAAATCAGATGTTCTAACTCTTTTAAAGGCAACATTGGATATGAATGAGAAGTATGCCGATCGACCAATTATCACAATGTCAATGGGCGCTGATGGTGTTATTTCTAGATTGGCTGGGGAAGTGTTTGGTTCTTGCTTGACATTTGGAGCTGCTAGAGCTGCCAGTGCACCAGGACAAATCAATGTGACAGATTTGAATTCTGTTTTAGATATCTTACACAATTCGATCTAATTGCTTTTTCAAATTCGATAAAAAAACCAGAGAACTTTCAATTTCAAAATCTCTGGTTTTTATTTAGAATTTTTGAATGGCAGATTTAAATCTAGCTATGATTGTATCGGCTGAATCTCCATTTACGATAAAGCCATTCGAAATCAGCTTTTCCTGATGCGCCGAGATTTCCTCTTGTGAAACGACAAGAATCAGGCTGTTTTCAATTGCATCTTTTTCAATTTGCTTAGAAAATCGTATTTCTTTATGAAGACGATTGCTTAGATCGTTGAGTATATCTGAGTTTGTGCAGTCGGTGATCAAATTAGATGTTTCGAATAAAATCTCACGATAGATTCTGTCAATTTCCCGATCATCGATTTGAATGTCTTTAAAGTGCTCCAAGGCCCTCTTTGCTTGTCCGACCAACATTTCTAATCCAGTGACAGCTACTGGAATTCCTAAGCTTTTAGCTTGTAGCGTAAACTTTGTATCCATTGGATTATAAATACAATCAAATACTGCTTCAATGTGAATAAACTTCGATAGATCCACCGCTGCGGAATCAACATGGGGATACATACCGCAAGGCGTCGTATTCACAACAATATCGATATCTTTATGATTTTGGTAGACGGAATCGATAGAGAGTACATCACCACTGAGGATGATATCTGTTACTAAGAGTTCTTTTGCTTCATTGTCTTTAATGACGGCTTGTATCGCCTGGCTGGCTCCTCCATTTCCTAAAACGAGAACTTTTTTGTTCGCAAACGATATTCCGTGTTTTTTGACCATATAATCAAAGCCATAATAATCCGTATTATACCCGAAAAGTTTTCCTTCACGGTTTACGATAGTATTGACTGCTCCTATTTTCTTGGAAGCATCATCTAATTGATAAAGGTAAGGAATCACGTCTTTTTTATATGGGATCGTAACGTTGATTGCTTGGAAAGAATGCTTTTTCATAAACGCATCCAGATCCGTTTTTTTAACAGGATGAATCTCATAAGTATAGTTGTCTATTAATTTTTCTTGAATCAATTTTGAATAAGAATGACCCAAATGTTCGCCAATCAGTCCATATTGCATATTTTCACCTCTTTTTTTTTCAAGTTTATCTCATTTATAAGAAAATAAAAAGATAAATTTCTAGTCATTTGTTGAAGTTTCTTCGTTCTATTTTAATTTCGAGCCGTTTCCTGGTTATTCATATTTAAATTTGATAGACTATTGATAGTTTGTCAAAATAAAGAAAGAGGAAGCTTATGTCTAATTGCATCGACATTTTTTTTAAAGATTATGAAAGTTTTTTAGAGTCCTTAGAAGCTGCTGATCGAAATGAAGATATTGAAGAGATTCGGATTCATTTTTTATCTCTATATAAAAAGATGGACCCGCTTCAACAAATCCTTGTCTTACAGATGAGTCTGAATAAGCTTCATAAAAAATGTTTTTTATATTTTCCTTTTCCAAGTGATGGTTCTATGACCAAAGACCTCTATCAGACTTATGTGAGAGAGTTAAAGAAGCTTAAAAATGTTTATTTAGATCTTGATTCCTAAATGGCCTATAATGAAGGGTCCTTGATTTTCATTTGAGTTATACTGTGGTATAATTTCAATAACAAGGAGGTACCTATTATGAAAATCAATGTAGTAGGAAAAAATGTAACCGTTACGCAAGGGATCTCTGATAAGATTCACAAAAAATTGGAAGTGCTCAACAAGTATTTCATTGTTGGCGATGAAGATACGGCCAATGTTTTGATTCGTACGTATCGTCATAAGCAGAAAATCGAGGTGACGATTCCCACAAAATTCGCAATCCTCCGTGCGGAAGTTATGGATGATGATCTGTATAATGCGGTTGATAAAGTTATCGACAAACTAGAAGATCAGATTCGTCGTCAAAAGACTCGTCTGACTCGTAAGAACAAAGATTCTCTAGCCCAAGCCTTTATCGACGAAGTGGATGATGATTTGGATTCGGATGATCAAGTAGTTAAGACAAAATCCATTGTTCCTGTTGAAATGAGCTTAGATGATGCGATCATGAAAATGGAATTGTTAGGGCATGATTTCTTTATCTATACAGATGATGAAACGCAAAAGATTGCTGTCGTTTATAAACGCTATGATGGCGGTTATGGATTGATTGAAACCGAATAGATTCAACAAGTGCCTTCGGGCACTTTTTTTGTTATTATAAAGCTATGTATACGATATTATTAATTGAAGATGAAGAAATTATTGCACAAAAGATGAAAGATTTTCTTGAAGGTTGGAACTATAAAGTCATTATTCCTAAAGATTTTAAAAATATTCTTCAGGTATTTTTGGATACGCATCCAGATCTTGTTTGTATGGATATTGTATTGCCTTTTCTCAATGGTTACCACTGGGCCGGCGAGATACGCAAGATTTCTAAAGTTCCGATTCTTTTTATCTCGAGCATTGCTGACAATATGAATATTGTTATGGCATTGAGTCAAGGTGCTGACGACTATATCACAAAACCTTTCGAGTTGCAGATTTTACAGGCAAAGATTCAAGCGTTACTTAGAAGAACTTATGATTTCGCTGGCAAAACACTTGTTTTAGAACATAAGGGACTTCGTTTTTTTCCAGAGGAAACGCGTGCGGTCTTTAACGATCATGAAGTTGAATTAACACGGAATGAATCAAAGATTCTGATGCTGCTTCTTCAGCAGAAAAACAAGATTGTTTCCCGCGATGAAATGATGAATTATCTTTGGAAAACAGATTATTATGTGGATGAAAATACATTAAGCGTGAATGTGAACCGTTTACGAAAAAAATTGGATTCTATAGGTTGCCAGCGATTCATTGAAACCGTTAAGGGAATGGGGTACAAAGTATGAAAATTCTATTTTGGTACTGCAAAGATCATAGTTACTGGCTCCTTTTTCTCACTGTCAGTTTTTTCACTTTAAGCATACTTTGTTTTTTATATCAAATTGACATAGAAATTCTTTTTTACGGAACGCTTCTATGTCTTTTCTTCTTTCTAGTTTTAATTGGGACTGACTTTTATCGTTATAAAAAGCGGCACGATCAGCGCATTTTGATCAAGACCGAAGCTATTGATCAGGTTATGGATCTTCATGATTCTACTTTGCCGGGTATTGAATACCAGGTTCTTTTAAAAAAGATCGAACGCGCCCGGCTAGAAGCGATTGATCAAAACGAAGAACAATTCAAACAACATATGGATTATTTTACTTTATGGATCCACCAGGTCAAATTACCCATTTCTGCAATGCAGCTTCTACTAGAGGAAGATCATCTTTCAAAAGAGAAACTAAAGAGCCAGCTTTTGCGCATCAATCAGTATACCGATATGGTTCTGGCATATCTTCGTATGAACGCATCGCAGACGGACTATGTTTTTAAAGAAACAGACCTCGATGAAACAATTCGGCAGAGTATACGTTATTTTTCTTCTGAGTTTATTACACGCAATATTTCTCTTATCTTTAAAGAAACACATCTTTTTGTCTTAAGCGACGAGAAATGGCTCGTCTTTGTTATTGAGCAGCTTTTATCGAATGCACTGAAATATACAAAACCTTATGGACAAATCAAAATCTATCTTCAAAAGGATCGTGAGCTAGTCATAGAAGACAATGGCATAGGCATTCAAGCCAGTGATATACCTCGTGTCTTTGAGAAGGGCTATACTGGTTTTAATGGCAGACAGGATAAAAGAGCCAGCGGCTTGGGCCTTTATCTATGCAAAGAAATCTGTAAAAAGCTTTCTTGTCAAATCTCTATCGAGTCGCAAGTTGAAAGCTATACGAAGGTCTTTTTAACATTTGAACAATCTTACAAAACTGTAAGATAAGATTAATTATTGTTAGCTTAATCTATGTCTGAAGAATGATTTCTCTTTTAAACTGAGAGTGTGTAAGGAGGAATTGAGATGTCATTGTTAGAAGTAAGAAATGTTAAAAAAGTCTACTCTTCGCGTTTTTCCACAAATTCTGTGCAGGCATTGCGGAACGTAAACCTTAATGTAGAAAAAGGGGAGTATGTGGCAATCATGGGAGAATCAGGATCAGGGAAAACGACTCTGTTAAATATTTTGGCTGCTTTGGATCGTCCAACCAGCGGATCTGTTTATTTGAACGGAAAAGATTTAACGAAAATTCCTGAAAAAATGCTGGCTTCTTATCGAAGAAATAACCTTGGGTTTGTCTTTCAGGATTTTAACTTACTCAATAATTTTTCAAATCAGGATAATATTCTTTTACCGCTTGTCTTATCGAACACTAAGCCAAAAGAGATGTTTCGTTTACTCAAACCTTTATCAAGACAATTGGGGATCAGTGAGATCTTGGGAAAGTACCCTTACGAGATCTCCGGTGGCCAAAAACAAAGAGTTGCAGTTGCTCGCGCTGTCATTATGAATCCGGAACTGATATTGGCGGATGAGCCTACGGGAGCTCTGGACTCCAAATCGACAGAAGAACTGTTAATGTTGTTTGATCAATTGAATCAAAATGAGCAAACGATATTAATGGTCACACACTCAACTAAGGCAGCTTCTCATGCGAAACGAGTACTGTTTATCAAAGATGGGGAAGTATTTCATCAAATCTATCGTGGAGATCGTTCTCTTGATCAAATGTATGAATCGATATCGGATACTTTAACACTTTTGGCAACGGGCGGTGTTCGACATGCTTAAACATTTTTACTTCCGTCTGGCTGTCGATAATTTAAAGAAGAATGGAAAAATGTTTCTTCCGTTTCTTTGTTCAAGTTCACTGACCGTAATGATTTTTTATCTTGTATACTCTTTGTCCCATAATGAAGGCATCACTGCTTTGGTGGGAGGCCAATACGTTCAGATGTTATTATCATCTGGTGTGGGTGTAATCGTGATTTTTTCAATCATATTTTTGTTCTATACACACTCCTTTTTGATGAAACGAAGGAAACATGAATTTGGGATTTTCAATATCTTGGGAATGGAGAAAAAACATATTGCTAGAGTGATTTTTTATGAGACTTTGATCAGTTTGGTATTTTCTCTGGTTTTCGGTATTGGCACAGGAATCTTATTCGACAAACTATCTTATCTTATCTTGTTGAGAATGCTTTCTTTTGATGCCGGATTTGGTTTTTACATTTCTGTGACTGGTATTGTATACAGTTTGGTATTGTTTTCATTGATTTATCTGTTGATTTATTGTTTTTCTTTATTTCAGATCCAGATGACCAATCCTATTGAATTGATTCATTCACAACAAATGGGTGAAAAAGAACCAAAAACAAAATGGCTTTTTTCTTTGGCCGGTTTAGGGTGCCTGGGCTTTGGTTACTATTTGGCTGTATCAATTACAGACCCTCTGAGTGCTTTTACATTTTTCTTTATCGCAGTCGTCCTTGTGATTTTTGGAACTTATCTTCTTTTTATTGCAGGCAGTGTCACATTTCTAAAACTGCTAAAGAAAAACAAAAATTACTATTATAAAACTCGTCATTTCATCAGCGTTTCCAATATGATCTATCGAATGAAACAAAATGCTGTCGGACTGGCAAATATCTGTATTCTATCTACGATGATTTTAGTGATGCTGTCAACAACAGTATCTTTATGGATGAGTATCGATTCGATCATCAGTTCGCGTTTTCCCAGGGAAGTTCAAGTCGCGATGCGAGGATATGATCTGGATTCATCAAAGGTCCAGTTAATGACTGTCTTAGAAGAAAACAAAGTTCAAGCTGAAGACATTATGCTTTATCGATACAGTTCCATGAGCGGTATTTTGGAGAATGGAACTTTGGATACGGATATTTCCCAAGCTTCACTTTCGAATGTTGGGGATGTTGTATCTTTGTACTTTATTCCTTTAGAGGACTACAATGCATCGATGGATCAACAACTGACTTTGAAACAAGATGAAGTTTTCATTTATGGAACACATCAAAAATATACCGATGATTATTTGAAAGTGGGAGATGTGAGCTATTGTGTCAAAGATACATTATCTAACTTTATGGATACACAGGAAGCTGGCACGAGTATAAATGATAATTATTTTGTCGTAATGTCAGATTATACTCAAGTTCTTCAAATACAGAAGATCCAGGAAATGCTGTATTCAAACGCCTACAGCACTCCGACAACGATGCTTTCTTTTAATTGTGACAAAGACAATCGCTCTCAAGAGAAGATTGCTTCATTATTTCGAACTTTGAATATAGATGAGGGCGATACGACCCAAGATTTAGTTTACGTTTATACAAGTACTAAAGATGCCTCGTATCATGAAGTTATGTCTTTATATGCAGGATTCTTATTCTTGGGAATCTTCTTGAGCATGCTTTTTGTTGTTGCTGCTGTATTGATCATGTATTATAAACAAATCACAGAAGGACTTCAGGATCGTAATCGGTTTGAAATTATGGCTAACATTGGATTGGAAAAAAGAGAACTCAAACGCTCGATCAATTCCCAAGTTTTAACGGTTTTCTTTTTACCATTAATTGTTGCCGGTATTCATATCTGTTTTGCATTTCCTTTGATCGATAAACTACTTAGATTGTTATACTTTGATGATACAAAGTTATTTGTGACCGTGACTCTGATTTGCTTTTTGGTATTTGTTGTGATTTATTCCATTGTATATCTCTTGACATCAAAAGTTTATTATAGGATCGTGAAGTAGATATGAAAAAGATAGGCATATTCTTTTTAGGGCTTCTTCTTGTCGTTTTGATGGGTTTAGGCGTTTTGACATTTATGGGTTATAGCGAATATAAAAATTCTCTTGCCCAACAAGATTTACCTGATAAAATTCAAGAGATCCAGAATCAGCAAAACTATATATCGCTCCAAGATATATCTCCTGTATATCTAGATGCGGTAGTTGCAGTGGAAGATCATGATTTCTATCATCATTCTGGAATCGATATCGAATCAATCGGAAGAGCCATTTTGACAAATCTCAAAGAGGGTGCTTTGGTAGAAGGCGGTTCAACAATCACGCAACAGCTTGCTAAGAATCTTTATTTTTCACAAGATAAAGATTTTGTGCGAAAGATTGCTGAATTTTTCATGGCTTTAAAGATAGAAGACATATATTCAAAAGATGAGATTTTAGAGGTCTATGTGAATTCGATCTATTTTGGTGACGGCTATTATGGCATTGAAGAAGCATCTCTTGGTTATTTTGGTGTTCCTGCAGGCGCTTTGAGTGATGAACAAGCGATAGTCCTGGCAGGAATACCTAATGCACCTAGCGTTTATTCTTTAAGCAACAATCCTGAATTAGCAAAGCAGAGGGCTTATCAAGTGCTTGGTCAAATGGTTAAATATGATTTTCTCGATAAATATCGTGTTCATGATTTAGAATCAAAAATTGCTTCTATCTGCTGACGATTTCAAACACATTATTACTGTTTTATTTCATTGAATTATTCTTTTCAAATTTACATTCTATGTTATAATGTTGGAGATAAGGAGGTACTACCCATGGGATTTATGGATAAAGTAAAAGATTTCGTAGCACCTGTTGACGCAGATGAAGAAGAATACGAAGAACAGCCTGTAGCGCAGACAATGTCGACTGAAACGGAGGCTGAACCTCAGAATCGATATGAAAGACCGAAAAGCAGAACAAATTCTGCTACTTTGAGCACAAAGACAAAAATGGTTTTATTTGAACCTAGAAGTTTTGGTGAGGCAGAAGAAGTTGGAACTCGGTTAAAAGAAGGTCGTGCTGTTGTTGTGAATTTGCACAAATTGGATCGTGATTATGCACAGCGTACCATTGATTTTTTAACTGGTGTTGTTTTTGCTTTAGATGGTAAAATTCAAAAGATTGGTCAAAATGTCATTTTGTGTTCACCTGCTGAAATTGGAGTTCAAGGAACGATTTCTTTAGGAAATCCAGATGATTTCGACGAATAATATTTTAAAAAATAGAGCGAATATTTTAAGAGGTCATGAAGTTTTTGCCGCTCATATCCAAGATCAGATTTATTCGGTCATACGATATCGGCGTCCGGCGGTGACCTCTTTTTTGACGCCGACTGAGCAGGAGATCGTGAAACAATTGGTAAAGAATCAATTATTTCTTTCTTTTTATGGAGGATACGATCAAGCAGTCCGTAAACATGCTTTTATATCTTTCGAACCAATGGAATCAGACTTTGATTATTCGATTTTATCTAGCTCGTATTCCTATGACAGGCGTCGATTGTCTCACCGTGATGTTTTGGGTGCTCTAATGAATCTTGGCTTGGAACGAGATCAAATTGGGGATATCTGTGTTTCTGATCATGAAATTGCCTTGGTTTGCAAGCAGCCAATATCTGAGTGGATCCAAAATGAACTTCGTTATGTTGCACATTCGCCTGTCGCTTTTGAAGAAAATTACAGTTTTGTATGGAATACACAAGTTCTTGAAACGATCACAATTAATGTCTCTTCATTTCGAATGGATTCCATTGTCGCTTCTTTAGCAAATGTTTCCAGGTCTAAAGCAATGAAAATGATTGATCAGGGAAATGTAAAATTGAATGATGTTATTCTTGAAGATAATGAACAATTATGCCATAATGATTACGTTTCTATTCGAGGAATCGGGCGCTTTCATTGTTTAGGCGTTCTTTCTAAAACAAAGAAAGATCGGTGGATTCTATCGTTTGAAAAATACAAATAGGCTTTGATGAAGACAAGTCAAAATCAGAATTCCTATTCAGAGAGTAGTCGATAGGGTGTGATGACTGCATAGGAAAGGTTTTGGTATCCCTTCTGAGCTGAACTTCTGAAGCAATCTAGTAAGAGGTTCCGGATCATTCCGTTATCGAAATGAGGTGCATTGACATCGATCAGTGAACTAAGGTGGTACCGCGTTTTTTACGTCCTTGGAGAGGACGTTTTTTTATTTTTAAGGAGGAAATGATGGATTACAAACAGACTTTGCATATGCCTAAAACCGGTTTTGAAATGCGTGGAAAATTACCGACAAAAGAACCTGGATTTCAAAAACGTTGGCAAGACCAAAAGCTTTATGAAAAAATGTTGGAACGCAGAAAGGATGCCAAATCCTTTGTGCTTCATGATGGCCCTCCCTATGCCAATGGGGATATCCATTTGGGTCATGCCTTAAACAAGATCTTAAAAGATGTTATCAACAAATCTCATTTTATGATGGGCGAGAAAGTCCCTTATATTCCCGGGTGGGATACGCATGGACTTCCTATTGAAACGGCTGTTACGAAATTAGGATATGATCGTAAAAAAATCGGTATTGCTGAATTCCGTAAAATTTGTTATGACTTTGCGATGGAGCAAGTTGAAAAACAGAAAAAAGGTTTTTTATCATTGGGTTCTATCGGGGACTATGATCACCCTTATATCACTCTTCAAAAAGATTTTGAAAAACACCAGATTCAAATCTTTGCAGATATGGCCATGAAAGGTTTGATCTATAAAGGCTTAAAACCAGTCTATTGGTCACCAAGCAGCGAGTCAGCCTTGGCGGAAGCTGAAGTTGAATACAAAGATATCAAATCACCGACGATTTATGTTAAATTTCAAGTTAAAGACGGAAAAGGAGTCTTAGACCAAGACACATATTTTGTGATTTGGACGACGACACCATGGACAATTCCAGGTAACTTGGGAATCTGTGTTCATCCAGATATGACGTATGCTCTGGTCGATACAGAAAAGGGAAAACTCGTTATGTTGGAAGAACTTGTGGATTCTCTTTGTGAAAAGTTCGAATGTAAAAATTATCAAATCGTTAAAACTTTCAAAGGTTCTGAATTTGAATTCATTACTTGTACGCATCCATTGTATCCAGAACGAGAGAGTCTCTTAATGTTAGCTGATTACGTTACTGCAGATGCCGGAACTGGTTGTGTTCATACGGCTCCTGCTTTTGGTGAAGACGATTTTAATACAGGTATGCGTTATCATTTACCGGTTTATTGTAATGTCGATGAACAAGGTCGCATGATGGAAGACTGCGGCGAATGGTTAGCAGGACAATATGTAGAAGATGCAAATAAGACAGTCACGATGAAATTAGATGAGTTAGGTTATTTATTGAATCTAACATTCATTACTCACTCTTATCCTCATGACTGGCGTACAAAGAAGCCTATTATTTTCCGTGCCACTACGCAATGGTTTGCTTCTATTGATAAGATTCGCGATCAGCTTTTAGATCAGATCCACTCCATTCACTGGGTTCCTGCGTGGGGGGAAGGCCGCATGCATAATATGATTGCTGATCGTGGTGACTGGTGCATTTCTAGACAGCGCGCTTGGGGTGTTCCGATCCCGATCATCTACGGAGAAGATGGTACACCATTGATGGATAATGCAATCTTTGATCATGTAGCTGAATTAGTTGGACAATATGGTTCGAATGTATGGTTTGAAAGAGAAGCCAAGGATTTGGTTCCGGAAGGGTATACGAACGAGCATTCTCCAAATGGAATTTTCAAGAAAGAAACGGATACTATGGATGTCTGGTTTGATTCTGGATCTTCGCATACAGGGTGTATGGTTGAACGCGGATATGATTATCCTGTAGATTTGTATTTTGAAGGATCTGATCAATACCGAGGATGGTTCAACTCGTCCTTGATCGTTGGAACGGCTGTTTATGGGAAAGCTCCATATAAAGAAGTTTTATCTCATGGATTCGTCATGGATGAAAAAGGCGTTAAAATGTCTAAATCGCAGTGGAATGCTGTGGCCCCTAGTGAGATCACGAAAAAATATGGTGCCGATATTTTGCGCTTATGGGCATCCAGTGTAGATTATCAGGCAGATTGCTCCATGGGACAAAACATTTTGAAACAAGTGAGTGAAAATTACCGTAAAGTTCGTAACACATTCCGTTTCTTGATGGCCAATTTAGATGATCATACTTTCAGCAAAGATGATTGCTTACCTTTTGATCAATTAGAGCCGTTAAATCAATATATCTTAGTTCGTTTGAACGATGTGGTTCAAAGCTGTGAAAAAGCATACAAAGAGTATCGCTTTGCCGATGTTGTCCAGACTTTGAGCAATTTGATGACAAATGAACTTAGTTCTTATTATTTAGATTATACAAAAGATATTTTGTACATTGAAAAGTTGGAAGATCCACAAAGAAGACAAGTACAAACCGTACTGTATCATGCCATCGATGTTTTAACGAGACTTTGGGCACCTATTCTTTGTCATACTTGCGAAGAAATCAATGATTTTATGAAATTTGATTCAGAGTCGATTCATCTTACTACCTTCAAATCATTGGATTTGCCGTTTGATTCGCAGGCTTTAAAAGACAAGATGGATATTTTGTTTAAAGTGAGAAAAGATGTTTTAAAAGCGTTAGAAGAATCGAGGGCCAATGGCGATATCGGTAAATCTTTAGAAGCTAAAGTGAGTGTGCACGTGGACGCGAATACTCGTGGCATCATGAATGAGATTTTGAAGAAGCCAGAGCAGTGGCTCATTGTTTCTCAGTTTGACTATTCAGATGAAGAATTGAATTCATACGAATTCTGTGGTGTTAAAGTTGAACATGCACAGGGTCATGCATGCCCTCGCTGCTGGAATTATACGACCAGTGAAAATGAAGATGGATTGTGTGATCGTTGTCATCAGATCTTGAATTCTTAGAATAAAAATCGCAGCAAGATCAAAAACTTGCTGCGGTTTTTTTATTGAATTAAATCAATTTGGTCTTTGCAGTTATCTGTTGCATAGATGTTATAATCTTTAGTTTGCAGTATGGGCTGTTCTGCGTCATTTGAGATGTTGTCAATCCAAATCGCTTGAACCTCCGGATAGTATTCGGATAAAAATGCTTTTCCATCTTTAAGGGACATACAAAATAATGCAGTGCTTAATAAATCGGCTAACGTACTGTCTTCACAGATGACAGTAACACTGCGATGATATACAGGCGGATAGCCGGTATCAGGGTCAATGATGTGACTGTACACCTGATTATCTGCTATGTAATATCTCTGATAGTCGCCGCTTGTCACAAACGCTTTGGGATTTTGTGATGTTACTTCGATCAAAGAGGATTCATGATCCGGATCTTTGACTCCTATTTTCCATGGCTCCTGGTCTTTGTTTCCAATCAAAACAACATTTCCGCCAGCATTGATATAGCCTTCGCTGCATCCTTCTTCTTCCAAACGTTCCTTTACTTTTTGTGTGGCGTAACCTTTGGCTATTCCTCCAAGATCTATTTTTGTGTCCGGATCTGAGAACTGAATTGTTTCGCCCTGGAGAATCACTTTGTCGTTACCGCCATGCTGTAGCGCATTTTGAATTTCTGTATCGCTGGGCAACTCTCCATCTTTTCCATCGGCATTTAATGTTAAGCCTTCTTCACGATAAGAATGCCAAAGATCTAACAAATCTCCTTGCGTACAATCAAAATTACTGTTAATTTCATTAAAATCCATCGCGGTTTGAATCAAAGACTTTAATTCAGAATCAATCGCAACAGCTTCAGAATAAGCACTGTGATTGATCGTATATACATTATTGATGTCGTCATAAGAATGATACTGGTCAAAAAGTTGATTGTAATATTGAAAAGTTTCAGAGACGATCGATGCATACCGATCAAAATCAGATTTAGAACAATTTGCTTCGAAAGTAATGGCCGTATCAAATCCTACATCAGTAAAGGTGATTTGTTGCGAAGTGCTGTTTTTTGAGCTTGCATTTGATAAATAATAAGAGATGCTTGCGATTAAAATAAAAAAACAAATCGAAATGAGTATCCAACTCCGTACAGAATGATTTTTATTCATGGGAGTATTATAAAAAAAAGCTTTCAAATTGTCTATGGATTCTATTCTTCTCCTGTTATCAGGTTCTTTGGAAAGAGCTTGAAGTTCGTATTTAAAAGGCATAAAATATCAAGGAGTGATTTTTGTTTGAGGAGGGATGACAATGTCATTGTTTCTTGGCCCGATGCACCACTTTATTCCGGGTCATAAAGATTTGACAGATAAAAAAGAGATCCTACATGTTTCGCCATCGAAGGAAGTTTATATTCCTTTAGCAGCCGGAGCTAATACAGATCTTGAAGTTTTAGTCCAGGAAGGAGATAAAGTTGAGATTGGTACAAAATTAGCTATCACTCGTTCTGGATTTTTTGTTCCAATCTATTCTAGCGTCAGCGGATTTTATCGTGGGCTGAAAAAGCGAATGAGCGCTAGTTTAAAGCCAATCGATCATATGGTGATCGAATTGTCAGATTCTCAGAATAAGATTCAGGCTTTGAAACCTTTAGATTATCGGTCTGCATCTCATGAAGAATGTGTAGAACAAATAAAACAAGCTGGAATCGTCGGTCTTGGTGGAGCCGGATTTCCAGCCTATATCAAATACCAAAAAACAGAGGGTATGGAATGCGTGATTATTAACGCTGTTGAATGTGAACCTTATATCACGGCCGATTATGCCCATACCATGCAAAATGTTTCTCGCCTGGTTTTAGGGTGCGAGATTCTCAAGAAGATGGCCAATGTTTCTAATGTTTACATTGCAATCAAAAAAACACATCCGGATTGGATCCAGGCTGTACAAAGCCATTTGCAATCGAAAGATGGAATCTCTGTTCGTTCCGTTCCGGATGTTTATCCAATGGGTTGGGAACGTGTTTTGGTTCGCGAGATTTTGCATAAAGAATATGATCGTCTCCCTGGAGAAGCAGGCGCTATTATTTCAAATGCTTCAACGGCTATGGCAGTTGCGGATGCTTTTGAAGATGGAGATGCAATCTATCAAAAAACGGTTACTGTTTCCGGAGACGGAATTAAAGAACCGCACAATATTGTATGCCCTGTTGGTACACCAGTCGCTGAATTGATCTCAGCTTGTCAAGGATATACTTCGGATAGCGTTCGTTTGATTGCAGGTGGTCCTATGATGGGAAAAACGATTGTAAATGATCAGTTTGTCGTTGACAGAGCCACTAATGCCATCACGGTTTTAAAACATGTGGAAGATGATGAAATTGCTTGTTTGCGTTGCGGACGATGCAGTGATCACTGTCCTAGCGGTTTACAGCCGGTGCGCATCTCTATGGCAGTTAAAATGGGAAATGCAGAAGAGATGGAAAAACGTGGGGCATTGAGCTGTATCGAATGCGGACTATGTACTTATGTTTGTCCAAGCCACATTGATGTTACAGAGAACGTTCGGAAAGCGAAGAGAATCGTTTCTTTAAAAAAGAAAAAAGCGTGAGGTGTAAAGGATGAAGTTTAATTTTCATGTGAGTCCTAGTTTAAAAGGACGCTTGACGACACAAAAGATCATGGCTGAACTCACGCTGGGTCTTATGCTGTTGTTTTGTTTATCTTGTTATTATTATGCAACAACTTATGGCAGTGCATATTTGATGCACGTGATTCTTTTATTGATCAGTTCTTTGGTGACAATGATTATTTGTGAATCTATCTTCGCCAAGATCTACAAGAAAAATCCGATTGAATACTTGAAAACTTCTTTCGGATGGGTTACCAGCATCATTTTAACATTGATGGTACCTGTCACTATGACTTGTTATGCCTTGATCGTTGCTACGATCTTTGCGATTGTTTTTGGAAAGCTTCTTTTTGGAGGTTTCGGTCAGAATATCTTTAATCCAGCGGGAGTTGGTCGTGCTGTGATCTTTGCCGCATTTACAGGGGCAGCAACTAATGGTATTACAACGGGAGCTACACCAACAACAACACTGGCTAATTCCTTCAATTGGCTTCCTGCCTCAAGTAATGCTCTAGATTCTTTCTTAGATCAATTTGGTGGATTTGGAAATTTAGCTCTTGGTTTCTATGATGGAGCTTTAGGAGAAACATTTACAATTGCGATTCTTTTGATAGGTGTTTGGTTTGCGGCAAGAAAGATCATTGATTGGCGAGTACCGGTTGTGTATCTGGGATCTATTTTTATCATGACTGCCGTTGTTGCTTTATTGAGCGGTATCGATGCTTATCATGGTATCCCTGGATTTATCTGGTATCCATGTCTGCATATGGTTACTGGAGGTATTGTTTTTGGTGCCGTATTTATGTTAACAGATCCTGTGACTTCGCCAACCAGTGCACAAGGTCGTGTGATCTTTGCTTTAGGCGCAGCCATCATCACTGTATTATTACGTTTGAAAGCGAATCTTCCAGAGGGATGCTTGTATTCAATCTTGTTGATGAACATGTTTACTCCAATGATTGAAAATGCATTGGATGGAAAACAACTTGATATCAAGAAGAAAGCATATATGATTTCATTTTGCTTGGGAGTTATTGGTCTTGCGATCACTTTCTATGCTGCAAGCTCGATTGAACCTGTGACATCGGTAGAATCTTCATCAACTACAGCTTATATCACACAGGAGGCAGATCTATGAAAAAAATATTACATCTGACATTATTCCTTGCGATAGTCTCTGTATTGGCCGGTGGCGCTTTAGCATTCTTTAATGAGATCACTGAACCGGTTATAGCTAAAAACAACGAAAGACAAGAACAAGAATCTTTATTGGAAATGTATCCGGATGCGGATACTTCGTCTTTTGAAGCAGTCGATATATCCGATCTTGAATCCACAACGATCAATAAAATTTATAAATATAATGATCTTTATATTTTTAATATGAGCGTTCCCGGATACAAAGACGGAACTACTTTTTTAGTTTCAATCAATTCTATTGATTTAACGATTGATAAATTTGTTGCGATTTCTAATGGAGACACGAGTGGTCTAGGAACACAAGTTTTGGAAGATCCATTTAAAGAATCCTTAGAAGGAAATCTTGCTGACGGTGAATTGGATACGATTTCTGGAGCGACAGTAAGTTCACAACCGGTTGTAGATGGTATCCACGAAGCCGCCGAGACGATTTCGCAGTTGAAATAGGAGGGTGACTATGAATCGAATTCAGAATTTTAAAAACGGATTGATCAAAGACAACCCGGTATTTTCACTGTTTTTGGGAATCTGTTCCACATTAGCGATTACGACAAGCATCAATAATGCGATCGGTATGGGAGTTTCCGTTATTATCGTCTTGACGATGTCAAATGTGATCATCTCTATGATTCGTAAAATTACACCGGATGAGATTCGTATACCGGTTTATATCGTGATCATCGCAACGCTGGTTACAATTATTCAAATGTTGATCCAAGCGTTTGCTCCTGCATTGAATGAAAGTCTAGGTGTTTTCATTCCCCTGATCGTTGTAAACTGCATCATTCTTGGACGTGCAGAAAGTTTTGCGAGTAAAAATGGAGTGTTTGACAGTGCGTTAGATGGCATCGGCATGGGATGCGGCTATACGTTGGCTGTACTTTCTATGTCAGTGATTCGTGAAGTCTTATCGACTGGAGGTATTTTGATAACAAACCCATTTAATACGGCTCAAGTGATTTTGGATTTGTCATTGTTTCCGGAAGATTTTACAATTAGTCTTTTCGGTTCACCGGTAGGTGCTTTTATCACATTTGCGTGTTTAGCGGCTGCCGTGGGTGCTTACAAAACGCATTTAGACGCTAAAGAAAAGGCAAAGGAGAAGTAGTATGGGTGAATTGATTACTTTACTTGTAACTTGTGTACTGATCAATAACGTTATCTTGAATCAGTTCTTAGGAATGTGCCCATTCATGGGGGTTTCGAAGAAACAATCGAGTGCCCTAGGCATGGGAGTAGCGGTTGTATTTGTTATCGTAGTTGCAGCCCTGGTAACCTATGGACTGTATTATTTGGTATTGGTACCGCTAGGCCTTGAATTCATGGAATTGATTACATTTATTTTGGTCATCGCTTCCTTGGTGCAGCTTACCGAGATGTTTATCAAAAAGTATAGTCCAAGCCTATATAAATCGCTAGGAGTATATTTGCCATTGATCACCACAAACTGTGTTGTTTTGAATGTTTGTTTGATCAACATTACAAACGCTTATGACTTTTCTCATATGCTAGTTTACTCTGTTGGAACACCTTTAGGTTTCGCATTAGTGCTTTATATTTTCTCTACCATTCGAGAGCGTTTGGATCTAAGCAATGTTCCTAAAGCTTTTCAAGGCAATGGAATTGCTTTGATTTGTGCTGCCATTATGTCGATGGCATTTAGCGGCTTAGCAGGCATTGTATGATCAAATATATCTTAGCTGTTTTATTCTTTGCGGCTTTGGTGGGTATTTACATCGGTCTTTATCTAATGAATAAAAAGACTCCTTTACCAGAAGGCTGTGAAAACTTAAAGGCGGATTGTGAAGGTTGTCATGATTACGCATGTTTGCATAATCCGGCTCATAAGGAGAAAGAAGGAAATTAATTATGATACAAACTATCTTAATGGCTGTGGTCATGATGTTGATTTTAGGTGCGGTTCTTGGTCTTGGCTTGGGATTCGCAGATAAATTCTTAAAAGTCGAACAAGACAAACGAGTAGATGAGGTGACATCTATGCTCCCTGGTTATAACTGCGGAGGTTGTGGATTTCCTGGATGTTCCGGTATGGCAGAAGCTTTGGTTTCTGGAGACATGGATACAATTGCCTGTAAACCGTGCAAAGCAGAGAAGAAGCAAGAGATAATCGATTACTTAAAGAATACACCGGGACCGGATGGATCAACTATTCAACTGAAAGGTTAGAAGAAAAGATCTGGCTTACAGTCAGATCTTTTTATATGTTTGGATCCATTCTTCAATCGGGACTTCCTGCGGGTCAATAAAGATTGTTTTATAAGATTTCATTGTAACAAATCCAGTTTTTGCTCCCGGGACTTTTTTTAACTCGGATACAAGACAGTAATTGACCGGAACACTGCTGGAATCTTTACTTTTTGAAAAATAAGCAGCCAAGTTGGCGCACATCCGTATAAGGTTTTCAGTTGGTTTTTCGGCTTTTAAGAGTACATGGGATCCGTGATAATCTTTTACATGAAACCAGAGATCTTTTTTATTTGCGATCTTTGACGTGATCGTCTGGTTTTGAATGTTATTCTTGCCCACATAGATCAAATCGTCATTGATCTGCAAACATAAAACGTTTGGCTTTTTCTTGCCCCTTTTTGTCAAAGTGTTTTTTTTCGGACGTAAGATTCTTTCTTTGATCAATTCTTCTTTGATCTCTAGTGCGTCTTGAATCGTACAATGACGAAGTTGTTCATGAAGCTGCTCAAAATATGCGATATCCATCTCACATTGTCGAATCTGTTCTTGTAGGATCGAAATTGAACGTTTAGCTTTATGATATTTTTGATAATAGCGATTTGCGTTTTGTTTAATATCATAGCGCATATCCAAAGGAATCTCGATGATGTCATCGGATTCAAAAGAAGGAACTTTGACAGTTTGATCTTTTTGGATTTGGCCCATATAAGCAAATAAGAGATCGCCATACAACTTATATTTACAATAATCTTTTGAAAGCTCTAATGTATCTTGAAGTTTTGGCAGTTTTTTCTGAGCCTTCTTGAGTTCTTTTTCTACGGCCCGATAAACATCTTGGCATTGTTCGCGGATGCGATTCTTTTGTTCTTCAGCAGCATACAGATGATGAAAGCCTTCCATGAATTCGAACTGTTTAGGAATTTCTTCCAGATGTGTCATGGCAAGGCAGTGAAAATCTTTTTTATAAATATATAAAGTTTTAGAGTTAAGAAGCTCTTGTAATATTTCTTCGTATTTTTCGCCTTCTTGCATTCTTTTCAAGAACTCTTTAGACAATAGTGGTGAAAAGCCATAAATCTGATTGACTAAAGAAGTGTTTCGATCAATTTGATCGATACATAATGGATTCTTTTTTTGACCTGGATCAGGCAGAGTATATTGAGCACCTGGATGGATCATTCGTTTGGTGTTTTCATAAATAGGGATTCGTTTCAGAGCATCAATAATGATTCCGTTGTGATCGACCAAGACTATATTTGAGTATTTTCCCATTAGTTCGATATAGAGTTTATATCTCTTTGTATCCCCTAGCTCATCGCGATTGACAAGCGTGAATTCCAATATTCGATCGAATCCGATTTGTTGGATCTGATCCAAGATTGCTTGACTGCAACATTTTCTTAGAACCATTACAAAATTGGAGGGCTGTAACGAAGATGAAACAGCATAAGGATCTAAATAAATGCGATTCGAATTGGAATGTGCATTCACAACAATTTTTTCGTTTCCGTGTCTTGTATATACGTGAAAACATATTTCTTCATCTGAGATGTTTTGAATTTTATTGACTTTACAAGGGCATAGAGATTGTAGCCTTTTTAGAATTACGTGCAGCAACAAACCGTCTAACGCCATATGATCACCCCTTTTTTGTGTAATATTATATCATATTCAAAACTTTATTTTGACAGTATGGTGAAGTGGTGTAAAATGTATGAAAAGGAGAATGGGAATGAAACGTGGGTTGTTGATCATCCTGAGCGGACCAAGTGGAGTCGGTAAAGGAACGATACGAAAGATTTTTTCGCAAGATCAAAAACTGAATCTTGCTTATTCAACTTCTATGACGACTAGGAAGCCTCGAGAAGGAGAGGTTGACGGTGTAGATTATTTCTTTACATCACGTGAGGATTTTGAGAAAGCAATCGAGAATGGAGAATTGTTGGAATATGCTGAATTTGTTGGCAATTATTATGGTACACCTTTAAAAGAAGTAAATCGATTGCGCGATGAAGGGAAAAATGTTCTGTTGGAGATTGAAGTTCAAGGAGCAACCCAAGTTCAGAAAAAATGTCCGGATGCGGTCAGCATTTTCATCGTTCCTCCTTCTATGGAAGAATTAGAGCGAAGAATTCGAGGAAGAAGGACAGAAGCAGAAGAAATCGTACAGCAACGTCTTGCTAAAGCAGCTAATGAAATGAAAATGGTTTATCAATACAAATATATTGTCTGCAACGATGATCCGCAGCTGGCAGCCGAGTTGATTGAAACGATTATTTTACGGCATATAGAACTTGAAGAAAACAAATAATCATCTTGCGTTTAATTCGTAAGTGTGCTAAATTATCGATGGATAAACAAAAAGGAGTGGGATTTCCCACTCCTTCATTTTGAAAAGGAGAGAGTATGGACAAACTAAGAGAGTGGATCGTGCCAATCTTAGAAACAAAAGGATGTCATTTGTATGATATTGAATGGTTAAGTTCAGAACGACCCCCGCTTTTACGTATCAGTGTTGAAAAAGACGACGGATCGATGGATTTGGATACATGTGCAATTTGCAGTGATGCAATCAGTGAGATTCTTGATCAAAAAGATTGGTTTGCGTCAGAATACATGTTAGAAGTTTGTTCGCCAGGTGCTGAAAGAGAACTTAAAAATGAAGAACAACTTCAAAACGCGATTGATCAATATGTTTTTTGTAAGTTAAAAGATCCAAAAGACGGTTTGGATTCTGTGACTGGAAATCTTTTGGAAGTAAACAATGAATTTGTTAAGATTGAATATCGAAATAAAACGAGATTGAAAACGATCGATATTGATCGAAATAATATTTTGATGATACGAACTGCTGTTAAAATTTAAGGAGATTAATATGAAATTAAAAGTTGAATCCATTGCGAAAGCATTACAGGGAATTGAAACGGATCGACAATTAACACCGGAAATTGTTGAGGACGCATTGAAGGAAGCCATGATCAAAGCTTATCGTAAACACATCGAGATTCCAGATGCGTATGTAAAGGCAGAAATTGTGAACGGAGAAATTCACCTCTATCATCAGCGAATCGTTGTAGAAGATGTTGAGGACGATGAATTAGAGATTTCTTTAAAGGATGCGAAAAAGGTCGATCCGAATGTTCAAATTTCAGATATGATCGATGAAGAAGTCGATTATACACAATTTGATCGCGCAGCTGTTGTTTTAGCTAAAAACGTGATCAAACAAAAGATTCGTGAAGCTGAAAAACAGATCGTCTACGAAGAGTATAACGATAAAGTGGATGAGATGGTGATGGGAACGATTGAAACAGTTGAGCCGAAATTTGTGATCGTTAACATCGGTAAAACTTTGGCTATGATGAAAAAAAGTCAGCAGATTCCTGGAGAAGTATATCGTGAAGGGCAGAAGATTCTTGTAGTCATTACAGAAGTAAATAAAGATACGAAAGGTGCTCAAGTATTAGTATCTCGGGCGACGCCTGTATTTGTTCGGCGATTGTTTGAAAAAGAAGTGCCAGAGATTTACCAGGGTATCATTGAAATCAAAGCCATTGCGCGTGAACCTGGCGAAAGATGTAAAATTTCAGTGCATTCTTATAACGAGAATATTGATCCTATTGGTGCTTGTATTGGTCCAAGAGGTTCTCGTGTTCAGATGATCATCAATGAACTGCATGGTGAAAAGATCGACATTTTTGAATGGTCAGATAATATTTCAGATTTGATCAAAAACGCTTTAAGTCCTAGTGAAGCTATTGCGGTAATTCCAAATGAAGAAGTAAAAGATGGGTTGATCGTTGTCGTACCAGAAAATCAATTGTCATTGGCGATTGGAAAAAGAGGAAAGAATGCTCGTTTAGCTGTTAAACTGACAAATCGAAAGATCGATATCAAATCCGATTCAGAAATGGATGAATTAGGAATAGATTATCGTGCCATTTCTCAGCAGATGCAAGAAGAATACGAAGCTAAGAAGGCGAAGGAACGCGCATATAAACAACAATTGCGTATTGAAGAATTAAATAAAGCCGATACGGAAATTGAAAACGTTGATGTTGCAGATTTCACTTATGAGGATGTCGATACAATATTGGATATTGAAGACGAAGCACCACTTCAAAATACGACAACATTGTTTGAAAAAGAACAAGAGAAAAAAGAAATGGATGAAATGGAAGAAGCGGCTCGAATCGCAAAAGCAAAACGCAAAGAGAAAGCTTCTGCCGCTCCAACAGTTGAGTATACATCTAAGTTTGAAAATTTTGCAGATGCTTCTTCTAAGCAGGAAACAACTTCGAAAGTTTCAAAGAAAAAGCATGAAGAACCGAAAGAAACAAAAGAAGAAAAAACAGATCTTTCTGAAGCAAAACAACAATTTGAACAAATGCGTCCGATTTATTCTGAAGAAGAACTTGCGGAAATCGAAGCCCAGCAAATGGAAGAAGAGAACATTTGGGATGAAGATGTCGATTACGAAGAATTTGATGAATATTATGATGATTAGGAGTTTCTATGCGTAAAATACCGATGCGAAAATGCGTAGTAACACAAGAGCGTTTTCCAAAAAAAGAACTGATTCGTGTTGTCCGTAC
Source organism: Faecalicoccus acidiformans (assembly GCF_014202635.1). Lineage (GTDB taxonomy): Bacteria > Bacillota_I > Bacilli_A > Erysipelotrichales > Erysipelotrichaceae > Faecalicoccus > Faecalicoccus acidiformans. The sequence goes on along the minus strand of NZ_JACHHD010000011.1, from coordinate 2,765 downwards.
CCCTGAAGGGGAAATCGTTGTCGATCCTACGGGGAAAAAGAACGGCCATGGTGCTTATGTTTCTCGTTCAAAAGAAACTATCAAAAAAGCTAGAGCGAATCATGCTTTGGATCGCGCTTTAGAGACTACTATTCCGCAAGAGATCTTTGATCAATTGGAAACATATTGTGATGAATAAATGGATCACGTATGCACAAATTGCATTCAAGGCAAATAAAGTATGCTATGGAGCGCAACTCTTACCAAGTGTTCAGAACCAGACGGCAAAACTTATTATCTATTCAAATTGTATTGGGCAAAATATCAAGAAAAAAATATTGAATAAATGCCAATTTTATGAAATACCTTGTTTTGGTGTAGATCAAAGTGAATTTGATCGTATCACGAAACGATCTTTTGTAGCATTTTCTATAACCGATCCTCAATTGGCGGATCGGATCTTAGAACAGAGAAAAGGAACGGTGATATCAGATGGCTTACAACAAACAAAAGAAAAAACCGAATCGGAATCGCAATCAGCGAAATAATAACCGACCACAACCTGCTAAAAAAGTAGAGTATCCAAAGGAAATCACATATCATGATACTTTGACTGTGGGCCAGTTAGCTGAGCTTTTAAAACGAAACAGTTCCGATATCATCAAATTTTTATTTATGATGGGAAACATGTCTACGATCAATACAGTCCTTAGCGATGATGATATTGAATTGATCTGTATGGAATTTCATTGCGAACCACATAAAGAGATCATTATTGAAGAGGATGATATTGAAGAACAGCTAGGGCATATCGAAGATAAGGAAGAGAATTTAGTTCCTCGTCCGCCGGTTGTAACGATCATGGGACACGTTGACCATGGTAAGACTACATTGTTGGATACCATTCGTAAAACCAATGTAACGGGGGAAGAGTTTGGAGGAATTACGCAGCATATTGGGGCGTATCAGGTCAATGTAAATGGCCGTAAAGTGACATTTTTAGATACCCCGGGACACGAAGCATTTACTTCTATGCGTGCTCGAGGTGCGCAAGTTACGGATATCGTTATCATCGTAGTGGCTGCGGATGATGGTGTGATGCCTCAAACGAAAGAAGCGGTCGACCATGCGAAAGCTGCCGGTGTTCCAATCGTTGTTGCGGTCAATAAGATGGATAAACCAGGAGCTAATCCAGATCGGATCATGTCAGAAATGGCAGAGTTGGGTATTATGCCGGAAGAGTGGGGTGGCGATACGATCTTTACAAAGATCAGTGCCAAAACCGGAGAAGGCGTCCCTGAACTTTTAGAAACGATGTTGCTGGTTGCAGATATGCAAGAGTTAAAGGCAAATCCTAACTGTTTATCAAGCGGGACTGTTATTGAAGCCAAGTTGGATAAAGGTCGTGGCCCGGTAGCTACCTTACTGGTTCAAAGAGGGACTTTGCATGCAGGGGATAGTATTGTCGTCGGAAGTTCATTTGGACGTGTTCGTAAAATGACGAATGACCGTATGCAAGAAATCAAACATGCAGAACCAAGCTGTCCGGTAGAAATTATTGGATTGAATGATGTACCGCGCGCTGGCGATGTCTTTATGGCTTATGCAAACTATAAAAAGGCCCAGGAAATCGCGAATCAACGTTTAGAAAAACAAATTGAAAAAGAGCGAAATCAAACTAGTGCCATGTCTTTGGAAGATCTTGCCAAGAAAGTGGAAGAAGGCGATCTGCAAGAGATCAATGTTTTGATCAAAGCTGATGTTCAAGGATCTGCTGAAGCCTTAAAAGCCAGCATGGAGAAATTGGATGTTGATACAGTTCGTGTTAATGTCATTCGTTCGACAGTAGGTACGATCTCTGAGTCGGATATTATGTTGGCAATGGCTTCAAATGCTATCATCTATGGATTTAATATTCGTCCTAGTGCAGCAATTCGTAAAAAAGCTGAAGAAGAAGGAGTACAGATCCGTCTTCACAATATTATTTATAAAGCTTTAGAAGAACTTGAATCGGCAATGAAAGGTATGTTAGCGCCAGTTTATGAAGAAGTAGTTATCGGACAAGCTGAAGTTCGACAGATCTATAAAGTCTCTAAAGTGGGAACAATTGCCGGATGCATGGTTACAGATGGCTGTGTTCGACGTGACTGTAAAGTGCGTTTGATACGAGACGGCATCGTTCAATATGAAGGAAAATTAGGGTCTCTTCGTCGATTTGAAAATGATGTGAAAGAAGTCACAAATGGGTTTGAATGCGGCATGACCATTGAGAATTACAATGACATCAAAGTCGACGATATTATCGAAGCTTATGAAGATCAAGAAGTGCAGGAGGCATAATGGCAGTTTTAAAAGCGGAAAGAATGGATCATATCTTGTTAAAGGAGATTTCAAGGATCCTTCAATTCGAATTAAAAAATCCTAAACTTGGATTTGTCACTGTGACAGATGTTCAATGTACTAAGGACTTAAGTTTAGCGAAGGTCTATGTATCCTTTCTTGGACAGCAAACGCGGAATGATGCGGGATTGCGTGTTTTAAACCAGAGTAAGGGTTTTATTCGTTCAAATTTGGCGAAAAAGATCAAAATTCGAAAAATGCCAGATCTTGTATTTGTTCAAGACCTTAGCTTAGAACAAGGAAATCGTATTGAAAAGATCTTACATGATCTTCACCAAGACTAAAAAAGAGGATATATTAAATTATGTTGGGGTACACCCTAGCCTTTAAATTGGTTGGGGTGTTTTTCTTGTATCGCTTTAAATTTAAGTGGGGGTCTCGAAAAT